>JBKECY010000042.1:0-59880 GCA_047975025.1 Lachnospiraceae bacterium | reverse complement strand
ATCTTGGAGATAATCCGCGGATTGTAGCTGTAGGCGGCAGTGCTGATGCCGCTGCCATAGGCACCGGAGAGACGAACCAGGACAGCCTTGTACAGATAGATATTAGCAGTGGCATGGTGTTTGCACAGGCAAGGAAGGCCACAGGGATCGGGATTGGCTCCGTCAGAGCGAATACGCTTGCCGACAGCTACATCAATATTTCCAGCGGCAGTGTGATTCCGTTAGCTGTAGATGACACCATAAGTACGCCTAATCCCCAACCAATCAATAACAACGGTGACACTGTGTACTACGTACCGGTAAAAGTGGTGGATGGGCGCAATTCTTCAATGCTGGTGCCACTGGAAGAGGCCGATGTAACAGTCACAGTTGACAGTGGAGCTGTCGCCTATGACTATCTGGCAGCAACATGGGGTCACACACTCTTTGCACCGGTTTTTGCCGATACTATATTTAGTACAGTGCCGCGCTTTGAGAGTGTCCCCAGCGTTCCGCTATATAACAGTGGTGCGACCGACTATAATGCGCAAGCAGGTCTTTGGCTGCCGGCAGGTGAGAAATATACGTTTATTGGTTCTAAGACAGATGTTGGCACAGACAGCAAAGTACAGGAAGCAATACAGGCTGACGATAATGATAATCCACTGGAGATTATGATACTTAGTACGCCAACGGCGACACCAACAGTACAGCCTACCCCGAGTACGACTGTCACTCCGAGTGTGAAACCGACGCCCACCACGACTCCTGCCAAGAAATTTACTGTGACATATCAGGCAAACGGCGGCAAGATTGGAACGGCTTCTAAAGTCACGAAGACGGTAACGTATGGCAAGAAATATGCAGTACCGGCGAATCCAAAACGCACCAACTATACATTCCAGGGCTGGTACACAGCGAAGACCGGAGGAACAAAAGTAACAAAAAACACAACAGTGAAGCTGACCAAGAACCAGACACTCTACGCACACTGGAAAGCTAAGAGCACCGTCGTGGCAGGGGCAAAGTTTACTGTGACCTATAACGCTGGTGCAGGTAAAATTGGTAAAGTTCAAGAAATAGATAAAAAGGTAACAAACGGCAAGAAATATGTACTGCCAGCAAATCCAACGCGTGACCGCTACGTATTCCAAGGCTGGTATACATCTGTAAGCGGCGGCAAAAAAACAACAAAAAGTACCACTGTACAATTGACGAAAAATCAGACATTGTACGCACAATGGGTGGTTGGAATCGCTCCGGTCTTCTGCCTGTACAACCCAAACAGCGGAGAGCATTTCTATACGATTACCGTCAGTGAGCGTGATGAGGTCGTAGCGGCAGGATGGAAGTATGAGGGAATCTCATGGATTGCTGCACTGGATGGAATTCCGGTTCTGCGCGTCTATAATAAGAAGACGGGAGAACACGTATTTACGATGGATACGAGGGAAAGAGACCGGCTGCTGGCCTTAGGCTGGCGGGATGAAGGGATTGGATTTTATTCAGACCCGGAAAGGAAAGATGAGATTCTTAGATGCTATAACCCGAATGGAGAACCAGCCGCACAGCACCATTATACGCTGAATAAAGCAGAGAGAGATAATCTGGTGAAGGCGGGCTGGATTTATGAAGGACTGGCGTGGTTCGCGAAGTAGAAATAGAGTGAATTCCCGCATAGGAATAGGCGCTCTGCCTTTGCCCTTCTCAGGCTTTAGCGGGAGACGGCGCAAAGACCGCAAGTGAGACAGCAGGGACGTTTCCCTGCTGTCTCACTAGTTGTAAGCGGGCTGCGCGACTCGAAGCGGCCTGAGGGGGCATGTCAGACGCCCCTTTTTGACTAGGATATTACTTCCTTTGATTCCTCTGCAGTTTATTGATGAGAAGCCCAATCGCAAGGAAAGCGCAGGCGAATCCCAACTGAATTCCGATTCCGGTATAGAGCAGCTGCTCATCTGCGCCGGTAAAAGTACGGCCCGAAAACAGCAGATTGTTCACCGTTGTATACCAATAGGTCGGGATAAAGCGTGCGGCGACCTTAATCGTGTCACCCAGCATATCGAGCGGAACGAAGATACCGCCCAGAAAGCTCATGAACAGTGACAGTACATTGGCGATACCTGCAATGGCATTTTCGGATTTTACAATAAACCCGCACATAACAGAGAGGCTCATTCCGACCAGTACAAAGGCGAATGTGTTCAGTAGGAAAGCCGGGGAGTGCAGGGCGCGCCAGCTGCTGCTATATAGAAGCAGTGAGGCAAGCATGAACAGTGCCCATATGAATACCGCATATAATACTGCTACAATGCTTAGCTGGATGTTATATTTTCGAAGCTTTAAGGAGGATACGACATTGCGCTTATGTATATCGTCTCTTCGGGTAATGGAAAAGACCGGTGTCAATCCTACAATCATAATATTTAAAAATATGTAGGGAAGATACTGTAAGAAGTAGAATAATCCGGGTTTGGAGGAACTGTCCGTCGTGCCGTCCAGGAATTGGGAAGTCACAGAAATATCTGAAAGCTCGACGGTTTTTTGGGCAGCACTTTCTATGTCCAGACCGGACTGCATATACAGTCGCATATTTTGCAGATATTCGTTAGCCTGAGAGTTTAGCAGTGTGCTGTTGATCTCCTCCAGTGTTTTGACGGATTCGATGGAAAGCGGTGCCGCAGTCATAAATGCATCCCCGAATCCCTCCGGTATAATTAAAATCGCATTGACCTTAACATTGTATAAGGCGTCAAGCATGGCTGTCTTGGTATCCTGCACTTCTTTAAGTGTATGCAGCTGCCCCAGATAGGAAGTCAGAGATGCACTTAAACGGCTTTCATCACGATCTATGACAGCGATGGAAAGTTCGGTCTGTGTAAAGGAAGTAGGGTTCTGCTTTTGTCCCACCTGACTGAACAGGATGGCAAGAATCATGAATACAACGGTATAAAGCAGAATAGCAACGAGGCGGGAACGCAGGATTTTCAAGAATAATTTAAATACTGTCATAACGTTTCCTCCTAAGAATCAAAATACTGGCAACAGATAGTACGACGGTATAGGCGAGAAGTAAAAGCATGTTGCGCCAGTAAATCTGGTACGTGTCGTAGTATGCCAGACTGTAGAACGTCTTTGTCAAAATGGTTGCCGGATTGAGGCGGTTGACGATTGGAACGGTATCCTCAATCATGGCTGGCATACGGTTCATCATCAGTCCTGCCAGAAATGACATTGTCAGTGTCAGGGTCAGTGTCAGCGGAATCTTGATAGAAATTGATTTGTTCGTGATGCCGCCAATGAACAGCCCCAGAGCGATGGAGAACAGGGAACCGACGAATGAAATTAGCAGGATTGGTCCGATGGAACTGCCGAAATTTACTCCTAGTATATACAGGTACAGGAATAGTAGGAGCAGGGATGAAAATGAAATAGTGACAGCACCCAGATAATCGAGCAGCACAGCCCGCATTTTTCGGGTGGGGGATACGCCGCGTCTGGCGGCCAGGACGGATAAATTAGCCTGAAGGTTCTGTGCAATCGTAATTCCGAAGAACGAGTGATTCAGCACAGTCATGGCAATCAGAGCATAGAAATACTGAATCAGGTCGTTGGAGGGCGCATCACTTAGAGACAGCTCGGTCGTGTAGGTAGCCGTGTTGCTGATCTCTGTCAACAGGTCGGTCAGTTTTTCAGGATTGCTGGCAGCCACTGAGGCAATGATTTCTTCTTTTTTCAGATAATTGTCCAGCAGAGTCTTTACAATTGTCTGATTGATGCCGTTTTCGGCTATGGTCATGGTGATGGAATCATCGACAGTAATAATGGCATCAATTTTGTTGTCCGCCAACAGCTCCTTGGCAGTGTCAGAATCTTTACTTAGTACCTGCAGCAGCGGCTCATCAGTGCTGCTGTCTGTATCGGCGGTGCTGATGGCATCGATAAAGTCCGCAAAAAATTCGTTAGGGGCTGCGGTATCTTCAGTAATCACAGCGACCGGAATCGAGGTAAAGCGTGCCTCCTCCGGATTTAGATACTTGCCAAAGGCAAGAACGAATAAGGTTCCCAGAATAAAGGGAAAGATAATACTCCAGAAATACAGGCTGGGTATACGCAGCATATTTTTAAGTTGATAATAATATTGTTTGATCATCATAGTTCGTCTCCTGTGGTATGTGCTCTACTGTGTATCCCGCAATTGCTTGCCGGTAATCTCCAGAAATACATCGTTTAAGGACGGTGCTTCGGAATAAACTTTGGAATAGGCAACACCGCGTCCGTCCAGAAAGTGGAGAATCCTGCTCAAATTATTGCTGCCGTTTTCACAATAGATGCGCAGCTTCGGATTCTCATAATCTGTTCGTACCACATGGCGCAGACCACGCAGTTCCTGTAAAGTCTGCTCGGGAATATCCAGTGTTTCGATAGAGATTTTTTCACCGGTGCCAATCATGGCTTTTAGCTCTTCTTTTGTTCCGATGGCTACATTACGGCCATTATCAATAATCGAGATGCGGCTGCAGATCTGCTCGACTTCTTCCATATAGTGCGAGGTGTAAATAATAGTTGAGCCTTGCTGGTTCAGCTTGATGATGCCCTCCAGAATCTTGTTGCGGCTTTGCGGATCGACGGCAACTGTGGGTTCGTCCATGATGATCAGACGTGGTTTGTGGGCAATGCCGCAGGCGATATTCAGTCTGCGCAGGAGTCCGCCGGAGAGTTTCTTGGGATAGAAACGGGTGAATTCTTCTAACCCTACAAAAGCTATGGCTTCCTCGGTCATTTCGCGGCATTTCTTTTTATCAGCAATATAAAGTGAACAAAAATAGTTGATATTCTCAAATACGGTCAGCTCCTCGAATACGGCAACATTCTGGAAAATGACACCTATGTTGCGTTTGCTTTCATAGGAATCCGGCAGCATAGGTTTGCCAAAAATCTGTATCGTGCCTTTGTCATAGCTTAACAAGGACAGCAGGCAATTGATGGCAGTCGTTTTGCCGGAACCGTTTGGACCGAGCAGACCAAAGATTTCTCCCTCCTGGATGGTCAGGTTGAAATGGTCTAAGGCCAGCAGATTGCCGTATCTTTTTACAAGGTTGTTAATCTGTACGATTGTTTCGCTCATACATAGCTCCTTTCAGCTCATGGTTTTTTATGATAGATTCAGTATAGTACAGTGTGCGAGGCATTCCTAGTGAAGTCTGTCATAATCCAATGTGACAAATGTCATTTTGGACAGGGGATAGCCAGCAGGAGCAATCTATATTATAATTATAAAAGTAAGAGAAAATCTGATAAAGGTGGTTGCGGTTTTATGGAGCGGATTCGGGACAAGATCCTGCTGTTTATAGGAGGGCTTTTTTTTACATATTTTAATCAGGCGGATATACCGGCATTGTGCGCGATGCTGGGCTGCATCGTGCTGATTAGTCTGCAGGAATATATTAAAAGTGATAAGATTTGTATAGGGCTTGCCGGGGTATATGGGCTCTTATCCATAGTATTTCCAGTGTTTGCGGTCTATATGCCGGTTATTTTATATGAACTCTTCTTTCGCAGGCAATGGGTATTTGCAAGTTTTCTGGCAGGGATTTCTATCTTCGCGTTCCACAGGCAGGGCGCTTTGCCGCTGAGTATTCTGGTATTTATGCTGCTGCTTTCGTTCCTGTTCGCCTGGTGGACAGCCAGACATCTGGCACTGGTACAAGAATACAAGAAGCAGATTGATGCAGCGCGCGAGCTGGAGCTTTTGCTGCAGGACAAGAACAAGAATCTAAACGATCGTCAGGATTATGAGATTCACGTGGCAACACTCAAAGAGAGAAACCGGATTGCACGTGAGATCCACGATAATGTCGGCCATTTGCTGACGCGCTCGATTCTGCAGATGGGGGCGGTTCAGGCCATCTGTACACAGGAGAACCTGGGACAGCCTTTGCAGGCGCTCTCAGACACTTTGAATATGGGGATGGACAGCATCCGAAAGTCAGTACATGATCTTCGGGATGATTCCTTGGAGTTGCAGATTGCAGTCCGGCAATTCTTGAAGGATTACAGTCAATATACCATTGATTTTCGTTATGAGCTCTCTGAGCAGCTTGAAAATCCCATAAAGTATTGCTTTCTGGGGGTAATCCGGGAGGCACTTTCTAACGTCGTAAAGCATAGTAATGCGGATCGAATCGACATTTACTTAAAGGAGTTCAGTGGCTTTTACCAGCTGCTGTTCCGGGATAATGGCACGCTGAGCGCCGCGCCCTCTGAGGATGGCATGGGCCTGGACAATATCAGGGAACGTGTCAAAGCACTGCATGGCACAGTGCTCATACAACAGGACGAGGGATTTAAAATATTTATTTCGATTCAAAAGAAGCCACAGGGGGGAAGTATAACAGATGAAAGTAGTAATCATTGATGACGACAGACTGGTCGCCGCCTCGTTAAAGATTATACTGGAGGCAGATCCGGAGATTGAGGTTTTAGCAGAGGGCTACGACGGCAGTGAGGCCATCGAATTGTACAGCCGCTTGCAGCCGGATCTTCTGCTGATGGATATTCAGATGAAGCAGGTCAGCGGTGTGGAAGCAGCCAAAACAATCCTGCAGCAGTATCCGGAAGCGATTATCTTGTTCCTGACGACCTTTTCAGATGATGAGTATATTGTAGAAGCTTTGCGGATGGGAGTCAGAGGGTACCTGCTCAAGCAGAGATTTGAGCATATTATACCGGCACTGCATGCGGCTCTGGGAGGCCAAAGCGTATTTGGAGGCGAGATCAGCTCGCGCATACCTCAGTTGTTACAGAATACGCCGGGATTCGACTATGGTGCCGTTGGGATTCAAAGTCGTGAGTGGGAAATCATAGAGTATGTGTCACAAGGCCTGAACAACCATGAAATTGCAGAAAAAATGTTCTTAAGTGAGGGTACGATACGCAACTATCTGAGTATTATCTTGGATAAGCTGCAGCTGCGTGACAGAACCCAGCTGGCAGTGTTCTACTATCAGAACAAAAACAGCGGCCAGTAGGCCGCTATTTGTCTTGTTTGAATTTGATATACGAGGAGACCATTAATGCGATCTGGAACGTCAGGGCATCCGAAAAGGTGCGGATATCCAGGCCGAATTTTTTTTGTATTTTTTCGAAACGGTATACCAGCGTGTTACGGTGTACATATAACTGCCGGGAGGTTTCAGAGAGATTCAGGTTATTCTGGAAGAAAATCCGTATGGTCGTAAGCATCTCGGCATCAAGACTATCGAGAGAGGCATCCTTGAAAGTCTCAGCCAGAAAGCGCTGGCAGGTCTCCGGAGGCAGCTGATAAATCAGGTGGCCGATCCCCAGATTCTGAAAACCAAAGGTGTTCTGATCCGGATAGAAAATAGCGCCGACTTCCAGAGCGGTTCGAGCCTGCACATAGGCGGTCGGCAAATCAGAAAGTTCTTTGCTGACAGCACTATATGCCACGCGGGCTGTGACCATGACCTCCGTATTGAGCAGCTCTACCAGAATCTGAGCCGTGTTGGCCAGATCTTCGTAGGTGTTCGGAGTCTGAAGCTCGCGCACGACAACAATATACCCATCCTCGAACGAGGTGACATAGTCGCCGGTTCTGGAGGACAGCAGGCTTTTGACTGCCTTAATGGAATCTGCTTCCGTTCGCGGTGTTGACTCAATCAGCAGTACGGCACGCTCGGCGGCATGCTCGATGCGAAGCTTCTTGGCATTGGTATAGATTTCGGCCGCCGAATAGCGGTTTTGCAGGATATTCTGCATATAGGAATTCTTGTTGAGTTTCTCCTTGCCGGAGGCAAGAATACTGCACAGCTGATATACGGCCAGCTCTCCGATGGTTCGGGCTGCCGCATCACCGCCCCAGACAAGCAGGAGATATTCCAGCACTTCGTTGTGGATGATTTTGTACAGCTGCCGGCTGGAACTGCCCAGGCAGAGTGCTTCACTTTGCAGAAAAGCCTCGAGTTTTTCTGCGGTTGGCAGCTTGTGGCTGTCACCGGGAGTTACTGGCGTGCCATCCGCGGCAAGCAGCGTAAACGCAAGACCGCTGATCCGGCTCCATTCTTCCAATGCATTTAATAACAGTTGCTGTAAGTTCAATAGGGGACTCCTTTCCCGTACTTTACGATTCCACTGTATCCATATCATATCATAAACCGGTACAAAACAAAAGACAGGAGCTTGTTGGTAAGCCCCTGCCTCACGTATTGCCTGTGGATTATTGAACTGGAATCAACAGGTCTGTTTCTTTGTCGAACAAATGGATTTTTTCCATATCCAGTGCGAATTTGATGGTGTCTCCGGTTCTTGCTGTTGTACGGGGATCCACACGTGCTGTCACAGGGAAACCTTCCACATCGAAATACAGGAATACTTCAGCACCAAGCAGCTCATATACATTGACAGTAGAAGTGATAACACTGCCCGGAGATGCTTCGATGAACATTTCGGAATCATTGATATTCTCAGGACGGATACCCACAGTAACTGATTTTCCGATATAGCCGTTTTTCTTAAGTGCGGTAGCACTCTTAGCCGGTGCGACCAGTGCATGTGAACCAATCTGAAGGATGACATCGCTGCCTTTTTCAGATACATCTGCATCTAAGAAGTTCATCTGCGGTGATCCGATAAAGCCTGCTACGAATTTATTGACAGGATGCTGGTACAGTCTTTCCGGTGTATCCACCTGCTGTACAACGCCGTCTTTCATAACTACGATTCTGGTTCCCAGCGTCATAGCTTCTGTCTGATCATGGGTTACATAGATGATGGTTGCGCCCAGTCTCTGGTGCAGATTGGAAATCTCCAGACGCATCTGTACTCTAAGTTTTGCATCCAGGTTAGAAAGCGGCTCATCCATGAGGAAGACTTTGGGCTCACGTACGATGGCACGTCCCATAGCAACACGCTGTCTTTGTCCACCGGATAAAGCTTTCGGTTTACGTTTCAGCAAAGACTCCAGATCAAGGATCTTAGCAGCGTCCATAACTTTTTTATTGATTTCATCTTTTGGCAGCTTACGAAGCTTAAGTCCGAATGCCATGTTATCGTATACGGTCATATGCGGATACAGAGCATAGTTCTGGAAGACCATGGCAATATCTCTGTCCTTAGGCTCAACGTCATTCATGACCTTGTCACCGATCTTAAGTGTACCGCCTGAGATTTCTTCGAGTCCGGCGATCATACGAAGTGTTGTGGATTTACCACAGCCTGACGGACCTACGAAGATGATAAATTCTTTATCTGCGATTTCCAGATTGAAATCCTTAACAGCTTCAAAACCGTTAGGATATTTTTTGTTAATGTTTGTTAATGATAGACTTGCCATAAAGTACCTCCAAAATTTAAATTCACTGCTGTTTTTGTTCTTGGTTACAGTATAAAGGATGAGTCGGGGAGAAAACAGAGGGTAACCTCACAAATAAAAAGGATACTTTTTGACATAATAACGAAAAAAGGCAGCGTTTTGTGATATACTATCTCACAGAGAAAAAAGGAAAAGGCAGGAAAAATAGCATGTGGAATTATATCTGGCCAATCGCAATCGTTGTATTGGCAAATACCGTTTACCATCTGATGGCGAAGTCAACACCCGCGGATGTACAGCCGTTTGCGGCGCTGACTGTGACGTATCTGACATCAAGTGCAGTGTCCTTTGTGTTGTTTCTGGTTACAAGCCCGCAGAAGAACTTTCTTACGGCAGTTCACAAAACGAACTGGACGAGCATCGCTTTTGGGATTTCCCTGGTGGCACTGGAATTTGGGTATATTTATGTATACCGTTCCGGATGGAAGGTGGGGATCGGCTCACTGGTGGCGAATCTGTGTCTGGCAGCAGTACTGCTTCTGATCGGCGTACTCTTCTATAAGGAGCACTTAAGTGCCCGTCAGCTTATAGGCGTTGTGCTCTGTATAGCAGGTATTATCCTGGTCAACAAATAGAAGTCCCATTACAAGCTTACAGTAAGAAGCATCGATTTAATTTTCGCATCTGGCGGAACGCAATCGGTGCTTTTTTAGTGCACAGTGTATAAAAACAGATGCCTAATAGTATGCAAGACGGCGAAATGCACAAAGGGATATTGACCTAATCTCAGCTGGGATGTATAATGAGCGAAATTAGTAAAACGTTTTCGTAAAAGGTTAAACCTAGAGGGGCGGCTATGCAGAACAAAGTGACGATTAAGGATATTGCCAGAGAATGCGGTGTCTCAATTACAACAGTTTCGAGGGTACTGAACCATGTAGAGGGTGCCTGTACACAGGAAACCAAGGACAAAATCATGGAGGTGGTAGACAGGACGAATTACAGACCGAATCCTGTGGCACGTTCGCTGGTCACCAGAAGAACCAATCTGGTCGGAGTGATTCTGACGGATGTTTATAACCAGTTTTTCCAGGAGCTGTTCCGAGGCGCCGAGGATTACCTGACGAATAAGGGGTATCAGCTGATTCTGTGCAATACGGATGGGAAGATCAATAAAGAGAACCAGTTTCTGGATACATTAAGTAAAGGTGTGGTGGACGGTATTATTATTTCTACCAGCAATATGCTGGAGGATAACAGCAAGATACTCGAACTTCATAATAACAAATTCCCGGTACTCGTAGTAGAGCGGTACGGGGAGAATCTGAAAAATGTGCCCAAGATCATGTTCGACAATATTAAAGCCATGCGCATTGCTGTGGAGGAGCTCTACAACAAGGGCCACAGAAAAATCGCTTTTATCCAGGGGCCTCATGGAGCGGCCAATGCCCGGCTCCGCTATCAGGGCTATCTGGAAGGGCTTGCTGCCGTAGGCTTGCCTTTCAATGAAGCACTGGTGCTTGCAGGAGATTATCAGATGCTTTCCGGTTATAAGGCGATTAAAAAAATAGCGGCAAAAGAAGAGTTTACCGCAGTGATTGCTTCCAATGACCTGATGGCCGTAGGAGCCTGCAAGGCATTGCGGGAAGCGAAGCGCAAAGTACCGGATGATGTGTCTGTCATGGGCCTGGATGGTACAATGCTGGCGGACATGTATCAGCCGTCGCTTGATACGGTTGTGGTACATGGTTACGATATGGGCAAAACTGCGGCCGAAAATATCTATAAGATGATTGAAGGAAAGAAGATTAAAAGTACGGACACAGTATTTGATCCGGTCATAAGAAGCGGTGAAAGTGTGAAAGAAATATAAGGAGGATGAAAAAAATGGGACTTACATCAAGAGAAAGGGTGCTCATGGCACTCAATCATGAGGAGACGGACAGAGTACCGATCGACCTTGGTTCTTCCAGATCAACGGGAATCAATGCGAATGCGTACAATCAATTGAAACAGCATCTGGGAGTTACCTCTGACACAATATTATTCGATGTGAAGCAGCTTTTAGCGCTGCCGGATTACGAAATTTTGCACCGGGTAGGAAGCGATGTCGTGATTCTGCCAAGATTGGAGCCGTCCCTCGGAATTCCAATCGACTCGTATAAAAAAGGTGAGCTTCCGCTTGGCGGCGGCGAATGTATGCTGGCTGAAAAATTTAACCCGGTCAAGCTCGAAGATGGTTCCCTTGGTGTATTTGACAAGGAAGGACATCTGATTGCAAAGCGTCCGGAGCAGGGGTTATATTTCGATGAGGTGTACAATCCGTTGCTGGATGCGGAAGATGAGTCCGAAATCGATAAGCTGACGATGCCGCACATCACAGATGCAGAGATGGAGTACCAGAGAAAAAATGCCAAACACATTTTCGAGACGACAGATTTTGCCATCTCAGGGGCCACAAGCTTTAGTCTGTTCGAGAAGGCATGGAAGGACTGGGGGTATGAGAACTTCCTTATGTGCCTGTATACAGAGCCTGAATTGGTCGAATACTATCTGGACAAGATGACGGATGCCTATATCGTGATGATGGAACGTTATCTGGACGCTGTCGGAGATTATGTGCAGATTGTACAGAACAACGACGACTTCGGTTCTCAGAAGTCCATGTTGATTTCGCCGGATCTGTACCGCAAATTCTTCAAACCGCGCCATGCCAGAATCAATGCGGCAATCCGCAAGAAGAAAAAGGACATTCATATTTCGCTGCATTGCTGCGGAAGCATCTATCCTATCATCGGAGATATCATAGAATCAGGATTTGACGTCTTAAATCCAATTCAGAAGGAATGTGATGATATGGACCCCGTACAAATCAAGAAGGAATTTGGAGATAAGATGACAATCTGGGGCGGTGCCTGCAGCACACAGACCACACTGACCCACGGCAGCATTGATGATATTGTCAATGAAGCGAAGGAAATGATTAAAGTCTATGCCCCGGGCGGCGGCTTTGTATTCTCACAGATTCACAACATACAGGCCGGAATTTCACCGGAAAAAATACTTGCATTATTCGATACGGCTTTAGAGTTTGGCGTTCCGGAATATTATCGAAGTTGAATATCATAACATTATACGAGGTGAAAAATGTCTAAAATAGCAGTTATAGGAAGTTACGCAATTGGAATGACCATTCAGTGTGAGCATTTTCCGATTGCCGGAGAGACAGTTCCGGGTCATGGTTTTGAAGTAAAACATGGAGGAAAAGGATCCAATCAGGCGGTGGCGGTCGCACGGCTGGGAGGCGATGTGCTCTATGCAGGATGCGTTGGAGAAGATAGTTTCGGAGATATGTGCGTGTCGCTGCATGAACAAGAGCAGATCGATCCATCGTTTATCAAGAGAAGCCGGACAGGCCAGTCAACGGGCGTGGGGCTGATCTACGTAAGCGAGTCCGGAGAAAATGAAATTGTCATTGATTTTGCAGCAAATAACGAAGTATCTAAAAGTGATATTGATGAATTAATCCCGCATCTTAAGGAGTGCAGACTTCTGTTGATGCAATTGGAAATCAGTATGGATACAGTGGCTTATGCGGCTAAGAAATGCAAGGAGATCGGTATTGATTTTGTCTTGAATCCTGCACCGTTTAGCACTTTGGAGCCCGGGTTACTGGAGTATTGCAGTTATCTGATTCCGAATCAGACAGAAGCCAGACTGCTTTTAGGAATGGAGACAGATGATAGCATAGAAGATGAGGAGGTGGCCAGACAAATCTTAGAAAAAGGAGCTAAAAATGTCATTATGACGTTGGGAGGTGAAGGCGCGCTTATTGCGAATGAAAGTGGGGTAAAAAGAATAGCGGGACAAAAAGTAGAAGTGGTAGATACCACAGGTGCAGGCGATACATTTTGTGCAGCATTTTGTGTAGCACTCTCAAGAGACAAAAGTGAGCAGGAAGCCGTCAGATTTGCGAATGCAGCGGCAGGTCTGGCAGTGACAAAATACGGAGTTATAGAGTCGATCCCGACGCTTGCAGAAGTTGAAAACTTCGCCGGACAACTGGAAAGGAACTAATACATGAAAGCATATGGGATACTAAACAAGAATTTGATGACAGCAATCGCTGATATGGGACACGAAGATATCATGATTATTGGGGATGTCGGAGTGCCGATTGCGCAGGAGCGTCAGCGTATTGATCTGGCAATCACACAGGATCTGCCGAGCATCCGGACGATTCTGGGACTGATTATGAACGAGATGATCTATGAGAAGGTAGTCGTTGCGGAGGAGCAGAAAAAATATAACCCTGTGCATTACGGACAGGTGGAAGCATTAAGCAAACGCTGCAAAGTTGAGACGATGCCGCATAGAGAACTGTTCGACACCTATCTTCCACAGGCAAAGTACATAGTCAGAACAGGGGGATTTGAGCCTTGGGGAAATATCGTGCTTGCGGCCGGTATAGATGCACCGAAATGGTTTGAAAAAGAAGGATGTATTATCCCGGATTACTACGAAGAGCGAGCGAATTACGAGGAAGAGGAATAAGAATAAGAATTCTACCGGACTTATAATTTCCACAAATATTAATAGGTAATAAAATTAGTATATTATAAGGAGAAGAAGTATGAAAAGAAAAGTTTTATCCATTTTATTATGTATGGCAATGGCAGTATCTGTAATGGCATGCGGTAACACAGCAAGCTCCACAACAACGGCAACCGAAGGAAGTTCAGATTCAGGTACGGATAGTACGGCATCGAAAGATATCAAGATTTCGGTGGTACTTCACGCGATGAACAGCTCGTTTTATACCAAGATGTCAGACGGCGCTAAGGCTGCCGGCGAAGATCTGGGAATAACAGTCGATGTAACGTCACCGACCACAGCAAGCAACCTGTCTGAGCAGGTAGGACTTCTGGAATCATGCATTACAGCAGGATATGATGGAATTGCCACTGTATTATGGGATCCTTCAGGCTTTAATTCAGTAATCCAAAAAGCATCTGATGCCGGTATTCCGGTACTGGCATTCAACATGAATGCAGAAGACAGCGGTTCTGTTGCTTTCGTAGGACAGGAATATGAAGACGCAGGATATCAGTTAGGCAAGTATATGTTCGAAGAAGTAATGGGTGGAGAGGGCAAATATGTGATTGCCAGCTGCGCACCGGCTGATACGGCACTGATTGCAAGAGCGGATGGTATCAAGCGTGCTGCCGAAGAGTTCCCGGGGATTGAATTTGTAGATATCATTGATATTGGTACGGATCTTACCGGAGCCGTTGGTGTTATCGAGAACGCATATCTTGCAAATCCTGACATTGATGCCATCCTTGGTGTAGACGTATTTAGTGAAGCAATCGGTACATTTATTGCATCCAACAAACTGCAGGATACGGTAAAAGCAGCCGGATTTGACTTGACAGAAGGAACTTTAAAACACATTTCCAATGGCGATATGCAGCTGACAGTTGGACAGAACCCGTTCTTACAGGGCTACTATTCAGTCGTTGAACTTTACAACAACCTGGCTAACGATGCAGCATTTATTGACATTAACACCGGGGCACAGCTTGTAACGGCGGATAATGTATCTGAAGTAACACCAGAGTAGACGGACGGAAAGGATTGAGCATTATGAGTGTTAAAAAGCTGAAAAATTTTAGAGAAATGGGTGTGCTGATGGTGCTGATCATCATTGCTATAGCGCTTGCCATTGTCTCACCGGTATTCTTAAATCCAACCAATATGGTTAATGTGGTTCGTCAGACCGTAGAAATCGGTATAATGGCCATTGGAATGACTTTCCTGATCATTTCTGCAGAAATGGATCTGTCCGTCGGTTCTGTCTTCGGATGCACAGCTATGATGGGAGCCCTGCTTTTTAAAAGCGGGGTTAACCCCACACTGGTATTCTTCCTGGTACTGCTGGCAGGCGCTGCGATAGGTTTCCTGAATGGTTTCCTGGTAGCGAAAGCTAAAATGCCTGCTTTTATCGCAACACTGGGTACCATGCAGATCTTCAGAAGTATTGCCTATGCCATATCAAACGGACAAAGCATCAGTGTATTTCCGGAATCGGCGCAGAACAGCTGGGTATTCAAGATGGGTGGATTTATCGGACCAATCCCGATTCAGGTCATCATCATGATTCTGCTGTTCGTGATAGCTCATATTGCGATGAGCAAGACCAAGTTCGGATTTGATATCTACGCTACCGGCGGAAATCAGAGAGCGGCTAAGCTTGCCGGTCTGCAGACAGACAGAGTTAAAATCAGGAATTTCATGCTGACAGGCGCACTGAGTGCATTTGCCGGACTGATCAGTATCGCATATCTCCAGTCCGTACCGACAACAGCCGGTGAGGGCAGAGAAATGGATGTTATCGCCGCCGTTATTCTGGGCGGTGCGGCCTTAAGCGGCGGACGCGGTACAATCTTAGGTACGTTTATCGGCGCAATCATCATGAGTGTAGTAAAGAATGGAATGGTACTGCTAAGTGTGCCGGTATTCTGGCAGACAGGATTTATTGGTATCATCATTATCCTGGCAGTGCTGCTGGATACATGGATAGGACATAAAGAGAGTACGAAGTAGGAGGCAGTGTATGAGTTCATATATTCAATTTAGGAATATAACGAAGCAGTTCGGTGTGACCGTTGCTCTAAATGATGTGTCCTTTGAGATTAAAAAAGGTGAGATTCATTGTCTGTGCGGTGAGAACGGCGCAGGCAAATCCACCTTGATCAATCTGTGTGCCGGAGTCTTTCTGCCTACCAAAGGAGAGATCCTGATCGACGGAAAACCGGTTCTGATTAACAGTGTCAAAGCCTCTGAAAAGCTGGGCATCTCAGTTGTACATCAGGAAGTACCGCTTTGCCTGAATATGTCAATTGCGCACAATATTTTTCTGGGAGCGGCAGAGAGTATGAAAGGCCCGTTCGTCAATGAAAAATACATGAAGCAAAAGACGCAGGAGCTCCTCGACGAGTTCGGACTGAAGTTAAGCCCGGGACAGCTGGTGGAGACCCTTAGTATTGCGGAACAGTCCATCATTCAGATTGCGAAGGCTGTCTACTTTAAGCCGAAGATTCTGATTCTGGATGAGCCGACAGCGGCGCTGACCAATGACCAGAGGGAAACAATGTACAGAATCGTACGAAAACTGGTCAAAGAAAACGGCACAACCGTCATGTATGTCAGCCACCGCATGGAAGAGGTCATGGAGTTAGGCGACAGAACAACGATTTTCAGGGACGGAGCCTTTGTATGTACGGATTGTCTGTGCGATATTTCAGTCGATGATATTATTACAAAAATGGTCGGCAGAGATATCGATAATTCACAGGAAGTAGATTGTTATGCTACGCAGGAGGTGCTGCTGTCCGTCAAGGGGTTAAGCAAAAAGCGGCAGTTTCAGGATGTATCGTTTGATTTGAAAAAGGGAGAGATTCTGGGAATCGCAGGTTTTGTAGGGGCGGGACGTACAGAAGTTCTGACGTCAATATTTGGTGCCAATACGCCTGATTCCGGAGAAATTCAGATCAAAGGCCAGAAGGTGGATATCAGAAAACCGCTGGATGCCATACGACACAAGATTAGTCTGATTCCGGAGAACCGCAGAGATGACGCATTGATTGCCCAGATGTCGGTACAGCAAAATGCGCAGATTGTCATCATGGATAAACTCCAAAAAGGACCTTTTATTAACGCGAAGAAGGCGAAAGCAGTCATGGAAGACATGATGAAGAAATACAGTATCAAAGCAGGCAACAGGAATGATTCGATTATGACGCTCAGCGGCGGTAACCAGCAGAAAGTCATTATCGCACGCTGGATTGCCAATCAGCCGGATATCCTGTTGTGTGATGAGCCAACGCGAGGCATTGATGTAGGTGCCAAGGCAGAGGTCTATGAAATCCTGCGCAGTATTGCCAAGGAAGGCATTGGCATCGTCATGGTATCTTCGGAGTTGCCCGAACTATTAGCTTTGTGTGACAGAATTATCGTTATGCATGAAGGAAAAGTGACCGGTGAAGTAAGCCGTGCGGAAGCGACGGAAGAATTAATTATGCGCTATGCCGCCAAAGTATTCTAGCAGCAGCGCACCAGATGTATTTGGCCCTGTGCGGCAGGATGTGTACTCATCTTGCCGCACAGGGCTGTTTCGCATTGCACAACGGTTTTTAATATGCTAAGATATGTAACAGCAGAAAACCAGACGGAGGTAGACAAATGAAGATTGGATTTATTGGAGGCGGCAACATGGCATCCGCCATGCTTGCGGGAATTCTTAAGTACGAAGTGGCATCCCCGGCAGAGATTATTTTATCGGATGCATCCCCGGCAGCACTTGCCAAATGCAGGGACAGTTTTGGAATAGAAACGACGCAGGATAACGTGCAGGTTGCCCGCACAGCAGATCTCCTCGTTCTGTCGGTCAAGCCTCAGTTCTATCAGACGGTGATTCAGGAGATACGCGGCGATGTGCGTCCGCAGCAGATCATCGTTACCATCGCACCGGGCAAAACACTTGCCTGGCTGGCAGAACAGTTTGGCAAAGAAGTGAAGATTGTCAGAACCATGCCAAACACGCCGGCGCTTGTCGGAGAGGGGATTACCGGCATCTGTCACAATGCTCTGGTCACCGCCGGGGAATTAGAGCAGGTATGCCGTATTTTCAACAGTTTCGGAAAAGCCGAGTTGTTAAGTGAGCATCTGATCGATGCGGTGGTAGGGGTCAGCGGAAGCTCGCCCGCGTATGTGTTCATGATGATTGAAGCGATGGCGGATGCAGCCGTATCTGAGGGGCTGCCGAGACAGCAGGCCTATACGATGGCGGCGCAGGCCGTATTGGGAAGCGCCAAAATGGTACTCGAGCTGCAGAAGCATCCGGGCGAGCTCAAAGATATGGTTTGCTCTCCGGGAGGAACCACGATTGAGGCAGTGCGGATATTGGAGGAGAAGGGTTTCAGAAGTGCCCTTATAGAAGCCATCAAAGGCTGTGTTAAGAAAGCCCGGGAGTTATAAACTCACAGCAGACTTTCTTCGCCGTATTTTGCGGCATATAATTTAATCACCCGGATAGAGATGCGCACATAGTCACGTACATAGACATCCCGTAAGGTGTCATTGAACAACTCATGCAGCTTCTTTGTCCGGTATACAATGGTATTGCGATGAATGAATAAAAGGTCAGCCGTACGCGAGACGGAGCAGTCATTCTCCAGATATACCTGCAGCGTGTCGAACATATCGTCTTTATGTTCGCTTTTTTGTTGCCAGAGCGTACGAACCAAGGGGTGACAGGCATGTACACAGTTGAGCAGAGGAGCGGCTTCAATGATATAGTCGGCAGCATAATTGAAGAAGTCATGACATAATTCACGTGGATGCCGGAGGCAGCCCAGTTCGATGGCAGCGGTCGCCTGATTGTACAGATAGGAAACCTGCAGCAGGTCATCGGCAGGCAGCGAGAACCCGATACGTATCGGATTGTTGCGTGCCAGCTGGCGCAGAAGCACCAGTATGTTTTTGTCATCAGATAATATTTTATTGGACAGAATCATGATATCGGTTCCTTTTTTCAGGACGACACAGTCCGGCCGCTGCTGCTGTATGGTATGCAGCAGTATCTTGATATCATATACGCATTCTTTGCGCTCGCAGCGTTCGGCGACCTGAACGACCGCCAGCTGGAAGAGATCCTCCGTTGACCACTGCTGGTATTCCATTTGTACCTGCAGCTTTTGTTCATCGTATGCCTTGCCGAATAGTACATTGTAAAAGACATTGCTGTTGCGCAGATATGTTTCATAGTACAATTGTCCGAGGTTGGGCTCCAGAATTGAAATTAATTTTTCAAGCAGCTGATAGTCACCCAGATTCAAGGGACGGTCTTTGGCCAATATGTTGAGACGCCCGCAGGTGATCTCATCGCAGAACATAGGGTAGGAAATGCCGCCAAAAGCCATCTGCGGACTCTTGGCGAATGCAAAAGCCTGCAGCCCCGGCTTGCTGAAATCAATGCTGCTCTGGTTAAACCGCATGTACTGTACCGCATTCAGGGAGGAGTAGCCATAACGGCACAGATAACTCCACTCATCATCAATATCATCCGGTGCATACTGTTCGCTGATTCCCAGCACCTTGTTGTTCCCGTCAAATAAAATCAACGGGTTATGAAATCCAAGCCATGCCTGATTAACCAACTCCTGGTAGTCTTTTTTGCGAATCAGACATATCATCCATTCAATCCAGTCCTCATAAAAATCGAAGACGCTTTGTATAATTTCAAACGCCTGTACGACATCCATATTCTTAAGAACAATGGTGTTATTCTCTCCGTTGCAAATCACATCTTCTTTATCTTGATACACGTGCACACAATTTGTGGCGTACGCTCTGCGGGCACTATTAAGAATCGCAGGCGCATCCTCCGCAATCTGCACTTCCATCTCCAGCGATGACAATCTGTTCGCAATCATCCACATACTCAGTTTCATGTCTTTACACCTCTCGTCTGGCGATTCTGTCCGGCCAATACTTTTTCGCAAAACCACCCTAGTATAATGTAATTATAGCCAATTATGGCGAATTTACAACATTTTATTTATACAAAATGAACTCGTCCTAACCGGTGTTATTTTGTAGTGTTTGTACATAGCAACCAATTTCCTTTTCATCTACAATGGGCATATCAAAAAACATACACATATTTGTGTGAAAGGGGGATCTACTATTATGGTAGAAAAAAACAAAATAAGCGCGCTGAATACGGCCGCGATTTTTGCATTGTTTCTTGTTTCTATGGGGTTTACAGTTGTAACTCCCGCGATGGCGGTGCTGATGGAACATTTTGGACCTAATGCAGTACTGATTTCAACACTTCCGACGCTGTTTATCGTAATCGGTTCTTTTATCGCTGGCGCTGTCATGGGTAAAAAAATGAAGTACAAGACCCTGGCTGTTCTGGCTTCTCTTCTGTGTCTGGTAGGCGGATGTGCCCCGGCACTGTTCGACAGCCTGATTGGTACACTGGTCTGCCGCGCACTGTTTGGTCTGGGCATGGGGCTTATGTCTCCGATGGGAAATGCATTGATTATTGGTATGTACAAAGGACAGAAGCAGGCGTCTATGCTTGGTTACGGAACCTTGTTCATGAACGGCGGCGGTATCTTCCTGCAGATGCTGGGCGGCGCGCTGGCAAGCAACAGCTGGCAGCTGACGTTCTGGGGTCATGCCTTATTCGTGATTTCACTGGTGTTTGCGCTCTTCCTGCCTGAGCCGGAGATGCCTGCCGTACAGGCCGGTGAGAAACCTACGAAAGAAAAGCTGGGCAAACTCATCTGGCTGATTGCAATCTTGTTCCTTACTTATAATATGCTGAATTATCCGATTATGCTGAACATCTCCACATTGTTTACGATTCGCAACGCAGGCGGACCGACAGTAGCAGCGACGGGACTGTCATTGTTCACAGTGGCGGGATGCGTTGCAGGGTTCCTGTTCGGTATGATTTTTAAAGTGGCCAAACGTTGGTGCGGCACATTGGGTTATGCGTTATCAGGTCTGGGAGCTCTTCTGGTAGTGACCGGGCAGACGGCTCTTGTGATGACACTTGGCCTGATTCTGGTAGGGTTTGGATTCTCCGTTGTTATGCCGACCTTCTTCTCATGGGCAGGTCTGGTAACTCCTCCGGCTACGGTAGCTTTTGCAATCTCACTTTTGATGGCATTTAATAATGTCGGCGGTTTCTTAAGTACCTTCTGGCTCAAATTCTTAACGCTGGTAGCAGGGGAGAACATTATAAGTGCGATTTGGGTAGAGGTCGTCGTATTTTTGGCAATTGCAGTTATATTTATATTTTACAACCCATTTAAGGAAAAGAAAAGTGCGTAATCAGTAAAAATACAGGAGGTAGCGCAGTGAATACAATAAGTACAGCAAGATTTATTCAGACAGCCGCCGAGCGGGATTATTCCAAGTTCTGGCAGGATCCGGGAACCTTTCCCTGGATTTTCCAGCAGCCCAAAGAAGCGATTACGGGACGTCCGTACAGTGTACGCGACAATTATATACGCTGCGTCAGAGGAGAACAGCCTTATTGGATGCCTGCCTATTTCTATGAGAGTAACACATGCTGGCCGGATGCCATGGAAGAGCACCCTGTGCCGGAGCGCGACGGATACGACTGGTGGGGCGTGTACTGGCAGATGGTAGATGTGGCCGGCGGAATGATTACAAAGCCGGGAACCAGAACGATCGGGGAGTTTGCCAACTGGAAAGAAGAGTTGCAGTGGCCGGATCTTTCGCTCGTGGATTTCGAAGCGGACGGCAGGAAACTCCAGCAGGCATTTGACCCGGACCGCCCTCATATCTACGAATGTGTAGAAGGAATTTTTGAACGGCTGCATGAGCTGATTCCATTCGATGAGGCGTTGATGGCATTTTATGAGGAACCGGAGCTATTAGAAGAGTTCTTCCAGAAAATGGCAGATTACAAAATTGAATCGACAGCCAATATTTTCAAATATTATGGCCGTATCGACGGAGTTTTGTATCATGATGACTGGGGAACACAGCGTTCCGGATTCTTCTCGAATGAAATGTTTGCGGCACAGCTGATGCCGGCAACAGCGCGCTTCCTCAAATTCATCAAGGATAGCGGCAAGTTCATAGAGCTGCATTCTTGCGGTAAGAATATCCAGTATATTCCGGAGATGCTGCAGATGGGAATCGATATGTGGACGCCGCAGCAGGAGATTAATGATCCGGACTATCTGCACCGTACCTATGGCAAAGATATGACATTTGCATTTTTCCTGGAAATCAAGCCGGAGGAGCAGGAAGCACAAATCCGCAGCCGTATACGTGATTTTGTCGATCACTATGGTGAAAATGGAAGATGCATGCCTTGGATTATGACGGATATGAGCCGCCCGGAGCAGGATGTGATTGCCCGCGACGAATTGTATCATTATTCCCTGGAATATTATAACAAGCTGTATCACAGGAACTAGCGATACCGGTTTGTGGAAAGAAGGTTGGAGATGCTTACAAAAAAGCAAAATTTAAGAGAGACGATCCGCGGCGGAAATCCGGACCGTTTCGTGAATCAATATGAATATCTGACACTGCTGTTCGATCCGACGACACTGGCATCCCTTGGCAGCTGCCCCAAAGGGTCGACGGCTAAAAATGGCTGGGGTGTTACCATAGAATTCCCGGAGTATGTGCCGGGGCCGTTCCCGGTGACAAGCCCGGAGCTGGTGGTCGTAAAAGACATTGCGAACTGGCAGGACTATGTGAAAGCGCCAGAGTATATTTTCCCGGAAGAAGCCTGGGCTCCCTTTGTTGCTGCTGCCGAAGCAGTGGACAAAGAAGAGACATTTGCCGCCCCCTTTATTGCTCCCGGTATCTTTGAAAAGCTGCATTATCTGATTGGAATGGAAGAGGCGATGATTGCACTTTATGAAGAGCCGGAAGCAATGCATGCACTGGTGGACTATCTTACGGAGTATGAGATTCATTGTGCGGGAGAGATTATTTCGCATCTTCACCCGGATGCGCTGTTCCATCATGATGATTGGGGAAGCCAGATTTCCTCCTTCCTCTCACCTGAGATGTTCGGAGAATTTATAGCGCCTGCCTATAAGAAAATTTACGGATTTTGGAAAGAGAACGGGGTCGAGCTGATCGTACATCACAGTGATTCGTACGCAGCCAATCTGGTGCCGCACATGATTGACAGCGGAATCGATATCTGGCAGGGTGTTATGTCGACGAATCATGTGGCGGATCTGATTCAGCAGTATGGAGGGCAGATTTCGTTCCATGCCGGTATTGACAACGGAAAGATTGATCGTGCGGACTGGACCAAAGAAAAAGTTATGGCGGCCGTCAGGGAAGCCTGTGAAGCCAACGGAAAACTGTATTATATACCGGGAACGACGATGGGCGGCCCGGAGAGTACTTTCCCGGGGCTGTATGAGGCCGTATCAGAAGCGATTGATGAAATGTCGAAAATCATGTTTTAAGAGGTAGTAAAAATGAATCTAAGAGAAAATGCCATGGCGATTTTTGAGAGGCGCCAGCCAGAATTTTACGGAGATCTGATGGATGCCGTCGTATTGGTGCCGGACCCTGTGCTGCTGGGTGATCTGGTGCCGCAAGACGGCGAAGAGCATCTGGACAGCTGGGGGACGACCTGGATCTGCAAACCGGGAGCACCCGGACAGCATCCGCATGTTACTGAGCAGAACGCAGTCATTAAAGATATCGAGACATGGGAAGTGCAGGTCAAAGTGCCTTCGCTTGCGCAGCTGGACTGGACAGCTGCCCGGGCTGTTGCTTCTGAGACGGACCGAACCGAAAAGTTTTTGGGTTTTATGTTTGCAGGTGGTCTGTTCGAACGCTCGCATCATCTGATGGGAATGGAAAATGCCCTGATTAATTATATGGAATACCCGGATGAAATGAAGGCACTGCTGCGCGTGATTGCGGATTATAAGATCAAATATATTAAGATGGTGGCGGAAGAACTCCACCCGGATATTATTTTTTATCATGATGACTGGGGCTCGAAGCAGAATCTGTTTCTGCCGCCGCGCGTCTGGCGGGATATTATCAAGCCCCTGCAAAAGGAAATTGCGGATGTGATTCATGCATGCGGCATGTTGTATATGCACCATGCTGACTGTATCTGCGAGCCAATCGTATCGGATATGGTAGAGATTGGTGTCGATATCTGGCAGGGCACCATAGCGCAAAATGATATCGTGAAGATTCAGCAGGAGACGGCCGGCCGCTTGGCAATGTGCGGTGGCATAGACGGTCCCAAAGTAGATATTGAGAATATCACAGAGGGGCAGATTCGCCAAGAGGTACGCAGAGCGATTGATACCTATTGTCCGGGAGGGCGGTTTTATCCGTCCATTCCTAACGGCATCTGTTTTAGAGAGTGGAATAACAGTATTGTGATGGATGAACTGCATGCCTATGGACGAAGCTATGCTCAGGCCCATCCCGTATAAATGGATAAAAC
Organism: Lachnospiraceae bacterium; assembly: GCA_047975025.1. Lineage (GTDB taxonomy): Bacteria > Bacillota > Clostridia > Lachnospirales > Lachnospiraceae > JBKECY01. Next base: position 35,518 of record JBKECY010000042.1, on the reverse strand, counting down.
ATACCTAAGGAGGAAGCAAAATGCTGACAATCAGAGAGAACTTACTTGAGACTATCCGGGGAGGAAGCCCTGACCGTTTCGTGAATCAATATGAATTCATCGCCATGATGTTCGACCCGATCATGATGGCCAGTCCTATGCCGGAGTATGGCAAGGGACCTGTCAAAAATTCATGGGGTGTAACGAATGACTGGCCGGCAGGTACTCCGGGCTCCTTTCCGGTACATACACCGGATAAAATCGTCATTCAGGATATTACGCACTGGCAGGATTATGTAAGGGCGCCGAAAACGGATTATCCGGAGGCTGCCTGGGAGCCGTTTATCAAACAGGCAGAAGAAATTGACCGTAACGAATATTTTGTGACGTCTTTTATAGCACCGGGTATTTTTGAGCAGACCCACCATCTTGGAGAGATGCAGCGTGCGCTGATTAATTATTATGAAGAGCCCGAGCATACACATGATCTGATCAAATATCTGACAGAATACGAAGTAAAAGTAGCGGAGCAGATTACCAAATATATTAAGCCGGATGCCATCTTCCACCATGATGACTGGGGCAGTCAGACCTCTACGTTTATGTCACCTGCCATGTTTGAAGAGTTTATCCTGCCCGCATACAAGACAATCTATGGATGCTACAAGGAAAATGGTGTTGAGCTGATTGTGCATCACAGTGACTCCTATGCTGCAACACTGGTGCCGTATATGATTGACATGGGAATTGATATCTGGCAGGGGGTTATGACCTCCAATCATATTCCGGAGCTGATTCAGCAGTATGGCGGTCAGATTTCCTTCATGGGCGGCATCGACAGCGCCAAGATTGATTATGAAGGCTGGACCAGAGAGGTGATTGCCAGAGAAGTCAAGCGTGCATGTGATGAGAACGGAAAGCATTACTTTATCCCAAGTGCCTCGCAGGGGCTGGCGATGAGTACATTCCCGAATGTGTACGAAGTGACAAGTGAGGAAATCGCTAAATACAGCAAAGAAGTGTTCTGATTAAAAAAACATTAAGAAGTCATTTAAAGAAACTAAAAGACGAGCCGGTGCAACAGACAGCGGCTCGTCTTTTATATACAGTTCGTGCGTTGTTTACAGGACCACATCCTGATATTCCGGATGTTTTGGGAACCATGCTCTGGCATAAGAGCAGGAGAGCTTTGCTTTTTTGTTCTCTTTGCGAAGCACCTCGGCGACTTCGACCATCAGCTTGCCCGCAATGCCCTGGCCGCGCAGCGAGTCATCGACAAAGGTATGGTTGATGTTGACCGTAGAAGCGTCCATGGCCGGAAAAGTGACCTCTGCCACCAGTGAACCATTGTCGTTATACATGATAATTTCATTTGCGCTGTGAATGAATTCCATAAAAATCCTCCTTAAAGTAATGTATGTCTGTGTGCCGTCAGCCGGCAGTGCGGCTGAGTGTACTGTTCTGATACTGCGTTTCATAGGTCACATCCTCTGCGAACCATGGCAGTGGAGTAAAAGCTTTTGCCTGGGCCTCAGAAGTAAATTCGACTTCGGCCAGGATCAGACCCTGATGAGGACCGTCGAAGACGTCCAGTTCAACGCAAAGCTCCTCTTCCAACGGAATGATATAACGCGTCTTGGATATGAGATGGCCGTCCACCTTGGTACGCAGATGCGCATACCCGTCTGCTCCTAGCGGGAGATTGTATTCCTCGCGGCTTAGAAATCCCTTCGATTTATAAGTGAGAATATATTGCTCATCCTGCTTTCGGATGCGGACCACAGGTTCGGTGCACAGATAGCCCTGTTCGATCCGTACTGCGGTATACCCCGCAAGCGGGAACGGGATATTGTGAACCAGAAATTTTCGCTCGATTTCCATGATAGGGTCACCTCATTCATAAAGATGGATATAGTATAGCATAGAAAAATTAAAATGCCTACTTTTTACGCTTGAAACGATAGTAAAATTTTTAAAAAAAGAGGCATTTTGACACCCCGAGCGATTGTTCTATAACAAATACAATACTAAAAATATTGATATTACAATAAAAACTCGTTTTTTGTTGAAAACACACAAAAAAGCGCTAGCGTTTTTTGAATGGCTATGATATACTTAGCCAATAATTAAGAAGGTAAGGGGCCAAGAATCACCCTGACTTTCACCATTAAGGAGGAAATACTACACATGAGTTTTCAGGTTGAAAAGAAAGAGCATAATATGGCAGTACTGACAATTGAGGTGTCTGCTCAGGATTTAGAAAAAGCAATTGAAGGGGCGTATAATAAAAATAAAAAGCAAATCACGATTCCCGGATTTAGAAAGGGAAAAGCGCCCAGAATGATGATAGAGAAGCTATACGGCAAGGGATTCTTCCTGGAAGATGCAGCCAATGCCATCATCCCACAGGCCTATGCAACGGCAGCTGACGAGAGTGAACTCGAAATCGTTTCCCAGCCGGAAATTGATGTGACAACACTCGAGCCGGGACAGAATTTTGTGTTCACTGCGGAAGTAGCGCTGAAGCCGGATGTAGAGCTTGGTGAGTATAAAGGACTTGAAGTGCCAAAGTCAGATGTTGAAGTAACGGAAGAAGAAATCGTACTTGAACTGGCGAAGGAGCAGGAGAAAAATTCCAGAACCATTACAGTTGAGGATCGTGCAGCAGAAGACGGCGATACAGTAACAATCGACTTTGAAGGCTTTGTTGATGATGTGGCATTCGAAGGCGGAAAAGGCGAGAACCATCCGCTGACACTTGGCTCCAATTCATTTATCCCTGGATTTGAAGAGCAGCTGGTAGGTGTGGCTTTAGAGACACCGGTAGATGTCAATGTATCGTTCCCTGAAGAATATCAGGCAGCTGAGTTGGCAGGAAAAGCCGCTGTATTTAAATGTATCATTCACAAAATCGAGAAAAAAGAACTGCCTGAATTAGATGATGAATTCGCACAGGATGCATCAGAATTCGACACTCTTGCCGAATATAAAGAAGACATCCGCGGCAATCTGCTAAAGACCAAAGAAGAGTCAGCTAAGAGAGCCAAAGAAGATGCCGTAGTTGAAAAAGCAATTGAGAATGCCAAATTTGACATTCCGGAGCCTATGATCAAACAGCAGATTCGTCAGCTGGTAGAGGACTTCTCCAGAAGAGTCCAGTCACAAGGCCTTTCCGTAGAGCAGTACTTCCAGTTCAGTGGACTGACACCTGAGAAATTAGAAGAGCAGATGCGTCCGCAGGCAGAGAAGAGAATCCAGAGCAGATTGGTTCTGGAGAAGATTGCTGAAGCAGAGAAGATCGAGCCATCACAAGAAGATGTAGATGCTGAGCTGACTAAAATGGCTGAGATGTACAAGATGGAAATCGATAAAATCAAAGAAATTATGGGAGAAAATGAGACCAAACAGCTGAAACAGGATCTTGCTGTACAGCAGGCGGTTACATTGATCTCTGATGCGGCTAATGAGGTGGAAATGGTAGTAGAAGCCGAAGCTGCAAAAGAAGACTAAATTATAGAACAGAATTTAACTGGAACACACATGATAGGAGGAGTATACGTATGAGCTTAGTACCTTATGTTATTGAACAGACGAGCCGGGGGGAGCGTAGTTATGACATCTACTCAAGATTGCTGAAGGACCGCATCATTTTCTTAGGAGAAGATGTTAATGATCTGACAGCCAGCCTGATTGTGGCGCAGTTGCTTTTTCTGGAGTCTGAGGACCCCGGTAAAGACATCAATCTGTATATCAACAGCCCGGGCGGCAGTGTGACTGCCGGAATGGCAATCTACGATACAATGAATTATATCAAATGTGATGTATCTACCAATTGTATCGGTATGGCTGCCAGCATGGGTGCTTTCCTGTTATCCGCAGGGACCAAGGGCAAGAGATTTGCCCTGCCGAACTCAACCATTATGATTCACCAGCCATCAGGCGGTGCACAGGGACAGGCGACCGAGATTCAGATCGTGGCAGATCATATTGCCAAGACAAAGCATACCCTGAACAGGATTCTTGCTGAAAATACCGGTCAACCGATTGAAGTGATTGAAAAGGATACAGATCGCGATAACTATATGTCTGCAGAAGAAGCTAAAGCATATGGTTTGATTGATGAAGTCATGATACATAGATAAAGACACTTTTTGAGACCTCTACGCCTGTGGGGGTCTTATGTGCGAAATACGGTATTGATATAAAAACACGATTAACACCTAGAAATGAAAGGACAAACATGCCAGATAAGAAAAAAGATATCAGAATCAGATGCTCTTTTTGTAATAAACCGGAAGACCAGGTTCGTAAGCTGATTGCCGGCCCAAGCGGTGTCTTCATCTGCGATGAATGTATAGAGATCTGCTCGGAAATTATCGAAGAGGAGTTCGCATCTTACGAGGAAGCGGAATCTTCCTCCGAGATCAATCTGCTGACACCGGTTGAGATAAATGAGCTGCTCGACCAATATGTCATTGGGCAGGAAGAAGCCAAAAAAGTGCTTTCCGTAGCTGTTTACAACCACTACAAAAGAGTTCTGGCATCCAAAGGAATGGATGTGGAGCTTCAGAAAAGTAATATATTGATGCTTGGACCTACCGGTTCGGGTAAGACACTGCTGGCGCAGACACTGGCCAAAATTCTTAACGTGCCGTTCGCCATTGCGGATGCCACGACATTGACCGAGGCCGGTTATGTCGGAGAAGATGTGGAGAACATCCTTCTTAAAATTATTCAGGCGGCAGAATACGATGTGGACAGAGCCCAGTTCGGAATTATCTACATCGATGAAATCGATAAAATCACCAGAAAATCCGAGAATGCTTCCATTACCAGAGATGTGTCGGGTGAAGGTGTGCAGCAGGCGCTTCTTAAAATCCTGGAAGGAACGGTTGCCAGTGTTCCTCCGCAGGGCGGCAGAAAGCATCCGCACCAGGACTTTATCCAGATTGATACAACGAATATTTTATTCATCTGCGGTGGTGCGTTCGAGGGGCTTGAGAAGATCATCAATACCAGACGAGATACCAAATCCATTGGTTTTGGTGCACAGGTGGACAAGGCAGAAGAAATCAACACAGGTGAAATCCTGCGTCAGGTCATGCCGGAAGATTTTATTAAATTCGGCCTGATTCCTGAATTTATCGGTCGTGTACCGGTAGAAGTAGCTTTAAATGCCTTGGACAAAAATGCACTGGTGCGTATCCTAAAAGAGCCAAAAAACGCGCTGGTAAAGCAGTATTCCAAGCTGTTTGAATTAGACGGAGTAGAGCTTGAGTTTCAGGACGATGCATTGGAGGCCATCGCGGCCAAAGCGCTGGACAGAAAGACCGGTGCCAGAGGACTGCGCTCGATTCTGGAGCATGCCATGATGGATCTGATGTACGATGCGCCTTCCGATGATACATTATGCAAATGTATCATTACCAGAGAGTCCATCGAGTCACAAAGCCAGCCGCTGATTGTCCGGGGAGAGCGTGAAAGCCAGGTACCCATTAGAAAGAAAGCACCTACAAAACGGAAGGGAAAATCCGTAACGGCATAATTCCTTCTTGAGCGGAGATATTAAATGAGTGTAATAGAACAAATACCGGTAGTCGCACTGCGTCGGACGACTGTGCTGCCGAACATGATCGTTCATCTTGATGTAAGCAGGGAGATCACAATTCAGGCAATCGAGGCGGCGATCCTCACTGACCAGAAAATCTTCTTAGTGACGCAAAAAAGCTTTACGGTGGAAAAACCATCCATGACTGATTTATACAGTGTAGGTACCGTCTGCGTGGTAAGACAGGTGGCCAAGCTGTCTGAAAACCTGATCCGGGTGTTAATAGAAGGTATAGAAAAGGGAGAATTGATGTCTCTGCAGCAGGAAGATCCATTTCTGCAGGGACGCGTCTCTCTATTTGCAGTGGAAGATACAGAGCAGATTACAGATACTATGCAAGAGGCTATGCTGCGTTCACTGCGCGAACTGTTCCAGGCATACAGTATGGTAAGCGGAAAAATTGGCCGCGAACTACTGGCCCAGATTCTGGAAATCGAGGATATTCGGGAGCTGATTACACAGATCGGAATTCAGCTGCCGCTGCTGTATACACAGCGCCAGCAATATCTTGAAGCAGTGACACTGACACAGCGCTATGAGGTGCTGGGGACGATTCTCTCGCAAGAGATATCGGTTTTTCAGGCCCGTCTGGAACTGCAGGAAAAGGTCAAAGAAAAAGTAGATAAAAATCAAAGAGAATACTATCTTCGGGAACAGATGAAGATGATTCGCGAAGAATTAGGCGAAGGTGACTCTGTCTATGAATCGGAAGTATTTCTGGAAAGACTGGAAAAGCTTGAAGCGACAGAGGATGTGAAAGCCAAGATAAAGAAAGAAATCGTACGTTACAAATCCATGGGAAATCAGGCGCCGGACAGTTCTGTCTCCAGAGGGTATATTGATACGCTCTTATCGCTGCCATGGGAGAAAGTTTCGGCTGATTCAACGGACTTAAAGCGTGCCTGGAAAATCCTCCAGCAGGATCATTACGGGCTGGAAAAAGTCAAGACCAGAATCATGGAGTATCTGGCCGTACGTATCCTGACGAAGAAGGGCAATGCACCGATTCTGTGTCTTGTCGGCCCTCCGGGTACAGGCAAGACCTCAATCGGTAAGTCCATTGCCAGAGCACTGGATAAAAAATATACGCGCCTGTCACTGGGTGGTGTGCGGGATGAAGCGGAAATACGCGGACACCGCCGCACCTATGTAGGAGCATTTCCGGGACGTATTATTAATTCACTCAAGCAGGCAGGGGTCAAGAATCCGCTGATGCTGCTGGATGAGATTGATAAAGTGAGCGCCGATTACAGAGGCGATACCGCTTCCGCACTTCTAGAGGTGCTGGATGCAGAGCAAAACAGCCATTTTGTAGACCATTATGTCGAAATCCCTGTGGATTTAAGTGAAGTGCTCTTCATTGCGACTGCGAATGATCCGCAGACGATACCACAGCCATTGCTGGATCGTATGGAAGTCATAGAAATCACAAGCTATACGGAAAATGAAAAAGAACATATCGCACGCGGACATCTGATTCCGAAACAAAAGGTTGTACATGGCCTTACCAGCCGTCAGCTGCAGATCAAACCAGCAGCGCTGCGCCTGATTATACGGGGCTATACCCGTGAAGCCGGCGTCCGTAACTTAGAGAGAAAGATTGGGTCGATCTGCAGAAAAGCGACCAGGGAAATTCTCGAAGATGGTGTGGAGCAGGTAGTCGTAACACCGGAAAATCTGGAACAGTATCTGGGACAGGCCCGTGTCCGCTATCGCATGGCGAATAAAAAAAATGCAGTGGGAATTGCCCGCGGACTGGCATGGACAAGCGTCGGTGGTGACACCCTGCAGATCGAAGTCAGCACAATGCCGGGCAAAGGAGATATACAGCTGACCGGTCAACTGGGCGATGTCATGAAAGAATCTGCCAAGATCGGAATCAGCTATATTAGATCTGTGGCAGCATCGTATAAAATTCCGGACAATTATTTTTCCACACATGATCTGCACATTCATATTCCCGAGGGAGCCGTTCCCAAAGATGGACCTTCGGCAGGAATTACGATGGCAACAGCTATTATTTCTGCGATTACGAATGTTCCGGTCAATGCCAAGCTTGCCATGACAGGAGAGATTACACTGCGGGGAAGAGTCCTGCCAATTGGCGGACTAAAAGAAAAATTACTGGCGGCCAAGAATGCTAAAATCAAGACTGTTCTTGTACCGGCCGACAATGAAAAAGATGTGAATGAAATTTCGGATGAAATCAAGAAAGGTCTGACAATTCTGCCGGTAGAATCAATGCAGGATGTCTTACAGGAAGCCTTGGTATCCGGACGGAGAGAAGTATGATTATTAAAAATGTGTCATTAGATATTGTATGCGGCGTAACCAGCAAGCTGCCGGACAATGCAGTTGCGGAGATTGCATTTGCCGGAAAATCGAATGTGGGTAAATCCTCCTTGATCAATGTGCTGATGAATCGCAAGTCGCTGGCACGTACCAGCAGCCAGCCGGGCAAGACACAGACCATTAACTTCTATAATGTCAATGATACTATGTTTCTGGTAGACCTTCCCGGGTATGGTTATGCGAAGGCGTCTGTCTCAGAAAAAGAGAAATGGGGCAAGCTGATCGAGCGATATCTGCACCATTCCAAACAGCTAAAAGCAGTCTTTTTGTTGATTGATATTCGCCATGACCCTTCCGCCAATGATAAGCTGATGTATTCCTGGATTTGTGAGCAGGGGTATGAACCGGTAATCATAGCGACCAAGGTAGACAAGCTGAAGAGAAGTCAGGTGCAGAAACATATAAAAATGGTCAAAGAAGGACTTGGCCTCTCCGGCGAAGTTACGGTAATTCCATTTTCCTCGGCTAGTAAACAGGGCAGAGAGGAAGTATGGAAGATGATGGAGAGTTATTTGTAGGGGATCGACAGATACGGCAGGAAAAGAGTAAAGTATGAAAATGATTCGAACAGAGCACCTAACCTATGACTACGCGACCTATGATGAGGCAGGCGAAGTAGCAGAAGTGACCCGCGCCATTGATGATATGTCAATCTCAGTGGATGCGGGGGATTTTATTGCCATTTTGGGACATAATGGGTCCGGAAAATCTACGTTCGCGAAGCATTTAAATGCGCTGCTGATGCCTTCCGAAGGTACCGTATGGATTGATGAACAGAACACAGCTGCGGAGAAAAAGCTTTGGAAGCTTAGACAGAAAGCGGGGATGGTATTTCAAAATCCCGACAATCAGATTATAGGGACAGTCGTAGAAGAAGATGTAGGATTCGGCCCGGAAAATATCGGTGTTGAGACCAAAGAAATCTGGGAGCGTGTAGAAAAAAGCCTGCAGGCAGTTGGGATGACTGCATTCAAAGAAAAGTCGCCGAATAAACTTTCCGGCGGACAGAAACAGAAGGTGGCGATTGCAGGTGTCATTGCCATGCTGCCAAAATGTATTGTGCTGGATGAGCCAACGGCCATGCTAGACCCGGTCGGCAGAAAAGAAGTGCTGCGAACGCTGCATGAACTTAACCAAACAGAAGGCGTGACGGTGATATTAGTCACGCATTATATGGAAGAAGTCGTACAAGCGGATAAAGTGTTTGTAATGGATCATGGTCAGCTTGTCATGCAGGGCGCTCCAAGAGAAATCTTCTCACAGGTCGAGAAACTGGAGGAATATGCACTTGATGTACCTCAGGTGACCCTGCTTGCTTATGAACTTCAAAAAGCAGGCATACCCATTGCGCCGGGAATCCTGACAGTTGGAGAGTTGGTGGATGCACTATGCTGATGGAATTAAGTGGTATTGATTATGTATACAGTCCTGCAACAGTCTATGAAATGGATGCATTAAAGCAAGTTTCACTTCAGATTGAACAAGGCGAATTTATCGGATTGATCGGCCATACCGGCAGCGGCAAATCTACTTTGATACAGCTGTTAAATGGACTGCTGCAACCGACCGCCGGAACCGTCCGTTTTGAGGGCGAAGATATCTGGGCTGAGAAATATCCAATTAAAGAACTCAGAAGTAAGGTCGGTCTGGTCTTTCAATACTCTGAGAATCAGTTGTTCGCCATGAGTGTGATGGCGGATGTGTGTTTTGGCCCCAAAAATCAGGGACTCTCCGAGGAAGAAGCGAAAGTACAGGCGGCAAAAGCGCTGGCAGATGTAGGAATTGATGAATCTGTCTACAACAAATCTCCTTTTGAGATTTCAGGAGGCCAGAAAAAGCGTGTGGCAATCGCAGGCGTACTGGCGATGAACCCCCAGGTACTGGTGCTGGATGAACCAACGGCCGGTTTGGACCCGCGGGGAAGAAAGCAGATTCTGGATTTGATTACCCGTCTGCGCCGGGAGCGCGGGATTACAATTATTCTGGTTTCCCACAGCATGGAAGATGTAGCTTCGTATGCCGATCGGCTGGTAGTTATGAATGCAGGTGAAATCGCTTTCAATGCACCGCCAAGGGAAGTCTTCGGTCATTATCTCGCCCTCGAGAAAATGGGGCTGAGTGCACCTCAGATTACCTATATTATGCATCAGCTGGCAGAGCGTGGACTGCAGGTGGACACGACAGCCATTACGGTTGATGAAGCAAGAACAAGTATCCTTAAGGCTTTGCAGAAGAAGCAGGACAACGAGGTGACCACATGATACGCGATATTACATTGGGACAATATTATCCGACAGATTCGATTCTGCATCGACTGGACCCCAGAGTCAAATTCATTGGAACCATGATATATCTGGTGTCGATTTTCTTATTCCATACCTATCTGGGATATGCGGTGGCCGGGATTTTTCTGATAGCGGTACTTGCCCTGTCTAAGGTGCCGCCCAAATTTGTATTCAAAGGTTTAAAGCCGATTGTCGTAATCTTGATCATTACGATGGCATTTAATATCTTTCTGACACCCGGTACAATCCTGTTTCAGTATGGTATTTTCCGCATTACGGTGGAGGGGCTGCTGCTGGCAGGGCGAATGGGGATTCGTCTGTTGTTTCTTGTGACCGGTTCTTCCTTGATGACGCTTACAACGACACCCAAACAGCTGACGGATGCAATAGAGAAGATTATGAAGCCGCTGGAAAAAATCAAGATTCCCGTGCATGAGATTTCCATGATGATGTCAATTGCACTGCGGTTTATCCCAATCCTTCTGGAAGAAACGGATAAAATTATGAAAGCCCAGACGGCCAGAGGGGCCGATTTTAAAGGCGGCAATATTTTACAGCGCGTTAAAAGTCTGACACCGATTCTGATTCCGCTGTTTGTCTCTTCGTTTCGCCGCGCCAATGATCTGGCACTGGCGATGGAATCCCGCTGTTACCATGGCGGAGAAGGCAGGACACAGATGAAGCCACTGAGCTACCATACCCAGGATCTGCTGGCGTACGTAGTCCTGGTGCTGTATCTGGCAGTCAGTATCGTATTTAGGGTTGCAGGAATATAAGGGGAAAGCAGTATGAAGAGAATTGGCCTGATTGTGGCGTACGACGGAACTGCGTATGCTGGCTGGCAGAGACAGAATAATGCGACGACGGTACAGGGAATCCTGGAGGATGTACTTTGCGATCTGACCGGCGAGAAAATCGAAACTATCGGTGCGAGCCGTACAGATGCCGGGGTGCATGCGCTCGGAAACGTAGTGGTGTTCGATACGGCCACAAAAATTCCGGCAGAGAAACTGTCCTATGCGTTGAACCAGAAGTTGCCGGAAGACATTCGCATACAGTTATCTCAAGAGCTTCCACAGGAGTTTCATCCAAGATATGCGGATAGTATCAAGACATATGAATACCGAATCCTGCACAGGAAATTCCCTATGCCTACGGAGCGGCTGTATTCCTATTTCTATCATTATCCGCTGCAGGTGGAAAAGATGAAAGAGGCGACCTCTTTTCTCATAGGCCGCCACGATTTTGCGAGTTTTTGCGGTGCGAATGCGCAGGTCAAATCCACAGTGCGCGTGCTGACCGCTCTGGACATTGAAACAGAGGGGGAAATGATTTATATCAGAGTCTCCGGCGAAGGTTTCCTCTATAATATGGTTCGGATTATTGTGGGGACATTACTTGAAGTAGGAAAATCCTCCTATCCTCCGGAACATGTCAAAGAGATTCTGCAAGCCTGTAACCGGCAGGAATCCGGGCCGACGGCTCCGGCACATGGGCTGACGCTTATGAATATTTCCTATCAGTAGCAGCAAGTAACAAAAAAAGGTAAATAGTAGTTGACACTCGTTCAGCGGTATAATATAATAATTCAATGTGACGTAGTGGAAATACCATCAGCCAATGCCCCGGTAATGGTGTTTTACGTTAAAGATAAATTATTTTTAACTAGTAAATAAGTAGGAGGTAACACCATGAATAGCTTTATGGCTAGTCCGGAAAAAGTTGAAAGAAAATGGTATGTTGTAGATGCAGCTGACCAGACATTAGGACGTTTGGCTTCTGAAGTGGCGAAAGTACTCAGAGGTAAAAACAAACCTGAATATACACCTTATGTTGACACTGGCGATTATGTCATTATCATAAATGCAGAAAAAATCAAAGTAACCGGTAAGAAACTTGAGCAGAAGATTTATTATCATCACTCAGACTATGTCGGTGGCATGAAAGAAACGACTCTGAAAGAAATGTTGGACAAGAAGCCGGAAAAAGTACTTGAATTAGCAGTAAAAGGCATGCTTCCCAAAGGTCCTTTAGGAAGAGCAATGCATAAGAAACTTTTTGTATACGCTGGAGCAGAGCACAAACATGAGGCTCAGAAACCGGAAGTATTAACATTCTAATAGGAGGATAGACAATTGGCTACTGATAAATTTTATGGAACTGGCAGAAGAAAAAAATCAATTGCAAGAGTATATCTTCTACCTGGTACAGGCAAAGTTACAATTAACAAAAGAGACATAGATGAATATCTTGGATTAGAAACACTGAAAGTTATCGTTCGTCAGCCTCTGACAGCGACCAGCACAACGGACAAGTTTGACGTAATCGTGAACGTTCATGGTGGTGGTTATACAGGTCAGGCTGGTGCAATCCGTCATGGTATTGCCAGAGCGTTGCTTCAGGTGGACAGCGAATTCCGTCCGATCCTCAAAAAAGAGGGTTACCTGACACGTGATCCAAGAATGAAAGAGAGAAAGAAATACGGTCTTAAAGCGGCTCGTAGAGCGCCACAGTTCTCAAAGAGATAATCTGTATTCTCTTGGAAATCTCTTACAAATCAAAAATATTTGGAACCTCTCCGGTTGGTATGAACAACGTTCGTACTGTCTGAGAGGTTTTTTATATTCTTAATATCGTTACCTCTTATCGAACAGAATCTCTCATGTTCCCACTTGCATTTTGTCCTAAAAAAGCGTACGCTGAATACAAATAGAAAAAAGGAGGAATTAGCTATGAATCTATTTGATTTTTCCGGAAGAGTTGTCATTGTGACAGGTGCTTCCAGTGGGTTAGGCGCGCAGGCTGCCATCGCATTTGCAGAGCATGGGGCTTCTGTTGTGCTCGCCGCCAGAAGAAAAGAAAAGCTCGAGGCCTTAGAGCAGGAGATTAATCAGAAGGAACAGGGACAGGCGTATGCGCTGGCGTGTGATGTTGCGTCCGAGGAGCAGGTAGCCTCGATGGTACAGCAGGTCAAAGAAAAGTATGGAAAAGTCGATGTACTGATCAATAATGCCGGCATTGCGATTGGAGGCGGTGTAGATACACTGACCGATGAAGCGTGGGATCATATTATTGATATCAATGTGAAAGGTGTGGCCCGCGTGTCCAAGCATGTGGTACCTCTTATGAAAGAAGCCGGTTATGGCAGAATTATCAATGTGGCATCTATTAACGCACTATTGGCAGATAAATCACAGTCCTTGTGGCGCCATGCTTACAATACCACGAAAGCCGCTGTACTTGGCCTGACGAAGGGGATGGCAGCCTCCTATACGCAGTTCGGAATTACGACCAATGCGGTCTGCCCGGGGCTCTTCCCATCAGAAATGACAGAGGACACTTTATTCAAAGCGACAGAATTTCTGAACATGTACAATGCACTTTGCCCAGCAGCAAGACCCGCTAAGAAGGATGAACTTAACTCCACTTTTCTGTATTTTGCATCCGAAGGAAGTGCGTATGTTTCGGGGCAGGAGATTGTAGTCGATGGTGGATTTTCCATAGTATAGCATTTAGTATGGCAAATACATGACTAAAATACACCAGACAATAAAATAAAGCGCAAGAAACTGGAATGACTCTGCAGGGGTCATTCCTTTTTACATGGAGCGACAAAATTTTTTTGCGGGCGCGGGCAAATGCAGTTGCGTTTTTGGAGAATTACGGGTATCATAGGTAGAGAATCCAAAAGAAGAAGGTAGGGTATTATGGTTGAACAGGATTATTACATGCGAATCGTAAAAGATTTGGGGCGTATGATTTCGAGACTTCTATTCAATAAATTCGAGCCGGAATACATTTTTCAGGAAGACGAGACCATGCAGGAAGAAATGAATTACAAAGAGGTTCTGCAAATGCTGGAGGCAGGTGATATTAACGGGGCAGAGAATCTGTTATATCAATACATGGAGGATGGCGACGACGTGTATCTGGAGATGGCATTGGATTTTTATGATCGTGTGAATGAATACGATAATGATTATCTGGAGGATCATGATTATTCACGTGAAGAAGTCAGTGACGGAATCAATCACGTTTTGGAGTCCTATCAGGTGGATGTTGATTTGTCTGCCCTAAACAGTATTAAGGTGGATTAGGAAGCAGGTTTTATATAACGAGTTGAGGAGAAAGCAGCAAGACAAAAAGAGAGGGCATAATGGAGCATAGAATTGTAGTCAACAGCAAATCCTTTCATGGCAAAGGAGCGGTAACACACGTAGCATCAGAAATGAAAGACCGAGGTTTCAAGAAAGCACTTTTATGTACGACAGTCCAGCTGCAGGAGGCTGGCACCATTGCAATTATTGAGGAGCACTTAAAGGTGCAGGAGTTAAGCTATGAAGTATTCATGGATTTTAAACCCAACCCCACCATTGAGAATATACTCTCCGGTGTGCGCGCCTATAAAGCTGCACAGGCAGACTGTATTGTAGCTGTGGGCGGCGGTTCGGCCATGGATACGGCCAAGGGGATTGGTATCATCGTAGCGAATCCGGAACATGAAGATGTCCGAAGCCTGGAAGGCGAAGTGATTACGAGAAACCCCAGTGTTCCTATTATTGCGGTAGCCACAACGGCGGGTACGGCGTCAGAAGTAACGGTGAATTTCGTAGTTTCGGATAAAGAAAGAAAAAGAAAATTCGTGTGTGCAAACCCTGAAGCAGTACCGATTGTGGCAATTGTTGACCCGGATATGATGAGCTCCATGCCGCCTGCGCTGACGGCGGCTACCGGAATGGATGCGCTGACGCACGCAATTGAGGGATATATTACACAGGCCGCCTGGGAAATGACAGACATGTATAACTTAAAAGCGATTGAAATTATTGCCAGAAGCCTGCGCGGAGCCGTTGAGAATACTGCGGTTGGCCGCAGGGATATGGCGCTGGCTCAATATATTGCCGGGATTGGTTTTTCTAATGCCGGACTTGGAATCGTGCATTCCATGGCGCATGCACTGGGAGCGGTCTATGACACGCCGCATGGTGTGGCGAATGCTATTTTGCTGCCGACCGTTATGGAATACAATGCAGATGTTACCGGAGGAAAGTATAAGTATATCGCCGAAGCCATGGGAGTGAAAAATGTCAGCAATATGTGGCAGGCTGATTACCAGAAAGCCGCAGTGGACGCTGTACGCCAGCTGGCAGCAGATGTTGCGATTCCCAAGGATTTAAAAGGAATTGCCAAAGAGGAAGATCTGTCATTCCTTGCAGATTCAGCACTGGCCGATGCCTGCACACCGGGAAATCCCAAAGTGCCGACCAAGGAAGACATTATGGAGCTGTACAGATCACTATTATAAAATCAGGGAAATCAAGGGAGGGTCATATGAAGTATAAACTAATTGGTGAGGTCATGCCTGCAGTTGAAATCGTGATGAATCGCGGAGATTCCATGTATACACAATCGGGGGGAATGGCTTGGATGAGTCAGGATATGGAAATGACGACGAATGCAAGAGGTGGTGTCATGAAAGGACTGGGACGCATGTTTTCCGGTGAGTCTTTTTTTATGACGACATACACTGCCCGCTCTGATGACTCAGTCATTGGGTTTTCCGCAACTGTCCCGGGAGAAATCCTGCCGGTCGATCTGACTTCCGGTGGTCCGCTGATTTGTCAGAAGGGTGTTTTCCTCTGCGCAGAGCAGACAGTTCATACGAAAGTGGCATTTACCAAAAAGCTTTCGGCCGGCTTGTTCGGCGGTGAGGGATTTATCCTGCAGGAAGTGGCAGGAAGCGGAATGGCTTTTCTGGAAATTGACGGAAATCGAATTGAGAAAACACTGCAAAGTGGGGAATCACTATTAGTAGATACCGGTAATCTGGTGGCATTTGAGCCGACCGTTTCCTATGAAATACAGATGGTAAAGGGCGGCGTCAATCTGTTCTTAGGAGGAGAAGGCCTCTTCCTGACAAGACTTACCGGGCCGGGACGTGTCGTTTTGCAGACGCAGAATTTCGGTGAATTTGCAGGAAGAATCAACAAATTCCTGCCGAAAAGCTGACAAGACACAGACAAAAGAGTGCGTATTTGAAAGGAGAACAAAATGGCAATATTGGTGACAGGTGGTGCCGGATATATAGGGAGTCACACATGTGTTGAACTGCTGGAGCAAGGCTATGAAGTTGTGGTATTGGATAATTTATATAATTCCAGTGAAGAAGCTTTGAAACGAGTAGAAAAAATTACAGGTAAAAAGGTCACATTTTATAAAGGTGATATTTTGAATAAAGAAGACATGGAAGAGGTCTTTGCCAACGAGTCGATTGATTCGGTCATTCATTTTGCCGGGTTAAAGGCCGTAGGAGAATCTGTGGCCAAGCCATTGGAATACTACTATAATAACATCACAGGTACATTGCTTCTGTGCGATGTGATGAGAAAGCATAACGTAAAAAATATTGTGTTTAGTTCTTCGGCGACAGTCTATGGTGATCCCAAATTTATTCCGATTACGGAGGAGTGCCCCAAGGGAGAAATCACGAACCCTTATGGACAGACCAAAGGAATGCTGGAGCAGATTTTAACAGACCTTTACGTGAGTGACAAGGAGTGGACGGTCAGCCTGCTGAGATATTTTAACCCGATTGGTGCACACGAGTCCGGTACGTTGGGAGAAGATCCCAAGGGAATCCCGAACAACCTGGTGCCTTATATTGCCCAGGTCGCCGTAGGTAAGCTGGAGAAGCTGGGTGTCTTCGGTGATGATTATGATACTCCGGATGGAACCGGTGTCAGAGATTATATCCATGTAGTAGATCTGGCCAAGGGACATGTCAAAGCAATTCAGAAGCTTGAGACCGAGGAAGGGGTTAACGTGTATAACCTTGGAACCGGCATTGGTTACAGTGTGCTGGATGTGGTGCATGCGTTCGAAAAAGCATGCGGTAAAAAGATTGCATATGAGATTAAGCCCAGAAGAGCGGGAGATATCGCAACCTGCTATGCCGATCCTGCTAAAGCCAAAAAAGAGCTGGGATGGACAGCGGAAAAAGGAATTGAAGAAATGTGTCAGGATACATGGAGATGGCAGTCAGCCAATCCGGACGGGTATCGCTGATTAAAGCATTTGCAGATACAAAAGAAGCACTGTGTACCCTCGAAAGGGACATAGTGCTTCTTTATATGTATTATGAGTTCTTTGCTTTTGACTGCTGTTCCAGTGCTGCGGCGACCAGTCCTTTAAATAGCGGATGCGGTCTGTTCGGGCGTGATTTTAATTCAGGGTGCGCCTGCGTAGCCAGGAAGAAAGGATGTTCTTTCAATTCAATCATCTCGACAATACGTCCATCCGGTGAAATCCCTGAGAGAGTCATATGATTGTCTGTCAGAACCTTACGATAATCGTTGTTGACTTCATAGCGGTGTCTGTGGCGCTCGTATATCGTCTTCTGGGCATACAGTTCGTAGGCTTTGGTTGTTTCATCCAGAACACAAGGATAGGAGCCCAGACGCAGCGTACCGCCGATATCTTCGATATTCTCCTGATCCGGCATCAAATCGATTACAGGGTGGACTGTTGTAGGGTCCAGCTCAATACTGTGTGCATCCGAATAACCAATCACGTTGCGTGCGAATTCTACGATCGCAAGCTGCATGCCGAGACAGAGTCCCAGGAATGGGAGCTGGTTGGTACGGGCATAGTTAATGGCTGTGATCTTACCTTCGATGCCGCGATCGCCGAAGCCGCCCGGAACGATAATCGCCTGCACATCGGCAAAGATAGACGCCACATTTTCCGGTGTAACGGTCTCGGAATCGACCCACTTGATATTCACAGTGGATTTTGTTGCAATACCGCCATGTTTTAATGCTTCCACAACACTGATATAAGCATCATGCAGCTGGATATATTTTCCGACAAGGGCAACCGTAACTTCGTGTGCGGGGTGCTTTAAATCTTCGACCATGGCAGTCCATTCGACCAGATCCGGTTCCGGGCATGGCAGATGGAGTGTCTCACATACGACTTGCGCCAGACGCTCTTTTTCCATGGCCAGAGGTGCTTCATATAAATATTCCACGTCCAGATTCTGCAGAACATTCTTGCTGGGTACGTTGCAGAACAAGGCGATTTTTTCTTTGATCTGCTGGTTTAAGGGAAGCTCGGAACGGCAGACGATAATATCCGGCTGGATTCCCATGCCCTGCAGCTCTTTAACACTGGCCTGCGTGGGTTTCGTCTTCATCTCCTGCGATGCTTTCAGATACGGAATCAGTGTTACGTGGATCAGGATTGCATTCTCCCGTCCGATATCATGCTGGAACTGACGAATGGCTTCTAAAAATGGCTGGCTTTCAATATCACCGACGGTGCCGCCCACCTCGATAATGGCAATTCTGGTATCGTCACTTGAAAAGTCTCTGTAAAAACGGCTTTTAATATCATTCGTGATATGCGGAATGACCTGTACGGTACCGCCGCCGAAGTCACCGCGACGCTCCTTTTGCAATACAGACCAATATACTTTTCCGGTAGTCACATTAGAGTTTTTATCTAAGCTCTCATCAATAAAACGCTCGTAATGCCCCAGGTCCAGATCGGTTTCCGCGCCGTCCTCGGTAACAAATACTTCGCCATGCTGTACCGGGTTCATTGTGCCCGGATCAATATTGATGTAAGGGTCAAATTTTTGTATTGTTACCTTAAAGCCACGTGCTTTTAACAGACGTCCCAGCGAAGCTGCTGTGATACCTTTCCCCAAACCTGATACTACACCACCTGTCACGAACACATATTTTACCGCCATACTTTCCTCCTACTTTATGCGAAATTAAACAATTCATTGATTATACACCATTCAGGCTAAAAAATATAGTGGTTTTGTGAAAAATGCAATTGCATTTAGTATTTAGAAAAGTTTTAGAAAAATATAAGGGAATATCAAGTTGTTTGTATTGCTTTATTTTCAAGCTATCTTTATAATAAAGTATGAAAAAGGAGGCCGTATGGATAATAATCAGAATAACAAGCAAAATAGAAATCCGAATAATAATCAGAAAAACAAGCAATCAATTTTAGCCTTTTTGGTATGCTTATTAATTACCCTGGTCTTTGTGAGTTTCTTCACAAATATGGTACAAGATACAAAAAAAGAAATATCATACAGTGAGTTCATTAAAATGATTGAGGACGATAAAATCGATGAAGTCGTTCTGCAGTCCAACACACTGACAATTACTCCTAAGGATAGCAAGAAAGATGAGAGTTCAACCTCTGTTCTGGGAGAAACAACGTATTACACAACGGTTCTGGAAGATGGGACTGCATTGACGCAGCGTCTTGAGAACACTGATATTACGTTTAAGCAGGAGCCGCCGAATGCGGTAGCAGAATTTTTATCGACGATACTCAGCATACTGATTCCCTGCATCATCCTATGGGTTGCCCTGATGTTCCTGATGCGCAGGATGAATAAAGGCGGCGGTATCATGGGCGGTGTAGGCAAAAGCACAGCCAAGGCATATGTCAAAGAAAAGACAGGTATTACATTTAAAGATGTGGCAGGTGAGGACGAGGCTAAGGAATCCCTGCAGGAAGTGGTAGACTTTCTTCATAACCCAACGAAATACACAGCCATTGGTGCGAAATTGCCCAAGGGTGCTTTGCTCGTAGGTCCTCCGGGAACCGGTAAAACACTTTTGGCGAAGGCGGTAGCTGGTGAGGCCAGTGTGCCATTCTTTTCACTGTCCGGTTCTGACTTTGTGGAAATGTTCGTTGGTGTGGGTGCTTCGAGAGTCCGTGATCTGTTTGAAGAGGCCAAGAAAAATGCGCCCTGCATTATCTTCATTGATGAAGTGGATGCAATTGGTAAAAGTCGTGATTCTCATTTTGGCGGCGGTAATGATGAAAGAGAGCAGACGTTAAATCAGCTGCTGGCAGAGATGGATGGTTTTGATACCTCCAAGGGACTTCTTATTCTGGCAGCAACGAACCGGCCGGAAGTGTTAGATCCGGCACTGCTTCGTCCGGGCCGCTTTGACAGACGAATCATTGTTGACCGTCCGGATTTAAAAGGTCGTGTGGAGATACTAAAAGTCCATGCCAAAGATGTGGCAATGGATGAAACCGTTGACTTTGACGCAATTGCGTTATCTACTTCGGGTGCGGTTGGTTCAGACCTGGCCAATATGATTAATGAAGCAGCGATTCTGGCAGTCAAGCATGGTCGCAGAGCCGTTTCTCAAAGCGATCTGCTGGAAGCGGTTGAAGTCGTACTGGTGGGTAAAGAGAAGAAGGATCGAATCCTGAGCAAGGAAGAGCGCAAAATCGTTTCCTATCATGAGGTCGGACATGCACTGGTAAGTGCACTGCAGAAGAACTCGGAACCTGTTCAGAAAATCACAATTGTGCCGAGAACGATGGGAGCCTTGGGATACGTTATGCAGGTGCCGGAAGAGGAGAAATATCTCAATACGCAGAAGGAACTCGAAGCAATGCTGGTAGGATATCTGGGAGGACGTGCCGCAGAAGAGCTTGTGTTTGATACGGTGACTACAGGAGCCGCCAATGATATTGAGCAGGCGACCAAAATCGCCCGGGCTATGATTACGCAATATGGTATGTCGAAGAAATTTGGTCTTATGGGATTGGCAACACAGCAAAGCCAGTATCTGGATGGAAGAATGGTATTAAACTGCGGTGATGACACAGCAACTGAAATCGATCACGAAGTGATGGAATTATTGCATAAATCCTATGAAGAAGCGAAACGGCTGATTGCTGCGAATCGCCCAACCTTAGACAGAATTGCAGAATTCCTGATTGAAAAAGAAACGATTACCGGTAAAGAATTTATGGATATCTTTTATGAGTCAACGGGCAGGGAGCCGGATACTGACAGCAAGTCGGATTCCAGAATCAGTGAGAACAATCAGCAGGACGATGCTGAAATATAGGAAGTATGTGAAACATGGAAGATGCGATATTTGATATTCAAGAAGAACTAAAAAAGCTTCCGGGGGAGCCCGGAATCTATATAATGCGTGACCGCAAGGATGCAATCATCTACGTGGGTAAGGCGATTAGCCTGAAGAACAGAGTACGGCAGTATTTCCAAAGCAGTCGTGGCAAAGGTGTCAAAATTGAGCGCATGGTAACGCAGATCGCCCGCTTTGAATATATCGTCACTGACTCAGAGCTTGAAGCGCTGGTGCTGGAATGCAATCTGATTAAGGAGCATCGGCCTAAGTATAATACGATGCTCAAAGATGACAAATCTTATCCATTTATAAAGGTTACGCTCAATGAGCCGTTTCCCCGTATACTTTTCGCCAGAAGAATGCATAAGGACAAAGCAAAATACTATGGCCCGTACACCAGTGCGGGCGCAGTAAAAGACGCAATTGAGCTCATACGAAAACTATATAAGATTCGTTCGTGTAATCGAAATCTTCCTAGAGACATAGGCCGGGAGCGGCCATGTCTCTATTACCATATTAAGCAGTGTGATGCCCCCTGTCAGGGATATATCAGTCAGGAAGCGTATGCAGGGAAGTTAGATAACGTGATTGATTTTTTGAATGGGAATACGAAGGAAACCATCCGAAACCTTACCATTCAGATGGAAAGTGCGGCTGAAAAGCTTGCCTTTGAAGATGCGGCCGAATACAGAAATCTGATTCAAAGTGTGGAGAAGATTGCTGAAAGGCAGAAGATCACGAGTCAGCTCGAAGAAGACAAAGATGTTATTGGACTTGCTATACATGGAGAGGATGCTGTGGCACAGGTCTTTTTTGTGCGCGACGGTAAACTGATC
Organism: Lachnospiraceae bacterium; assembly: GCA_047975025.1. GTDB lineage: Bacteria > Bacillota > Clostridia > Lachnospirales > Lachnospiraceae > JBKECY01. Next base: position 13,530 of record JBKECY010000042.1, on the reverse strand, counting down.
GGAAGAGACCATTTTTATCTGAGGGTGGCACAAGGCGATGACCAAAGCCAGGTGCTGGAAAGTTTTATCCAGCAGTTTTATGCGGGAACCCCGTTTATTCCCAAAGAAATCATGCTTCCAACAGAGGTGGCGGGTCAGGAAGTCTTAGAACAGTGGCTTACCGCCAAACGAGGATTTCGTGCGCATATACGTGTGCCCAAGAAAGGAAACAAAGAAAAACTGGTCGAGCTGGCCACGAATAATGCCGGGCTGATTCTGGGACAGGACAGGGAGAGAATTAAGCGCGAAGAAGCGCGTACAATTGGTGCCGTGCGGGAGTTGGAGCAATGGATTCATATACCTGCGATTCAGAGAATCGAGGCCTATGATATTTCCAATATCAGTGGATTCTCTTCCGTTGGTTCCATGATCGTCTATGAAAAGGGCAAGCCGAAGAGAAGTGATTATAGAAAGTTTAAGATCAAGCAGGTAGAGGGTCCCAATGATTATGCCAGTATGGAAGAGGTTCTGACCCGTCGTTTTACACACCAGTCAGGAACGGACTATGACAGCTTTTCAATCTTACCGGATCTGATCTTAATGGATGGCGGCAAGGGGCAGGTAAATATAGCGCTGCGTGTTCTAGAAAAATTGAATCTGAAGATTCCGGTATGCGGTATGGTTAAGGATGATAATCACAGGACAAGGGGCCTGTATTACAATAATGTCGAATATAAAATTCCTACGAACAGCGAAGGCTTCCATCTGATTACCAGAATTCAGGATGAGGCACACCGGTTTGCAATTGAATATCACCGTTCCCTAAGAAGTGTACAACAGGTTCACTCTGTACTGGACGATATCCCCGGAATCGGACCGTCCAGAAGAAAAGCACTGATGCGGCATTTCCAATCAATCGAGGCTATTCGCGAGGCAGAACCCCAGGAATTAGAGGCTGTGGAATCAATGAATAAAAAAAGCGCGCAGGGAGTATATGATTTTTTTCGCGAATATGATAAAATGCAAGAAGAAATTGATAATTTAGAAGAGTAGGAGCTAAGGATTGAAGATGAAGGGCGTTGAACTGACAAAACTGGTAAAAGAGTTAAAACTGGTAAACCTGACACCGGATATTGATATGAGTGATATTCGGATCATGGTGCCTGATATTAACAGACCGGCCTTGCAATTAGCAGGCTATCTGGATCATTTTGCTGCGGACAGGGTTCAAATTATAGGGTACGTTGAGTATACCTATCTGGAGCACCTGACCGAAGAGAGAACCCATGCTACATATGAGAGGTTTATCTCCAGTAAGATTCCCTGTGTAGTATTTAGCACACAGACGAAACCTACACAAGATATGCTGGATCTCGCGATTAAATATGGTGTTCCGACATTTTCTACGGAGCGGACAACCTCCAGTTTTATGGCTGAGATTATACGGTGGCTGGGCGTGCAGCTCGCCCCTTGCATTTCCATCCATGGAGTACTTGTCGATGTATACGGCGAGGGTGTATTGATCATGGGTGAAAGCGGTATCGGAAAAAGTGAGGCGGCACTTGAGCTGATCAAGCGCGGTCACAGACTGGTAAGTGATGATGTCGTTGAGCTTAGAAGGGTGAGCGATATTACATTGGTCGGTTCAGCGCCGGATATTACGCGGCACTTTATTGAGCTGCGGGGAATTGGAATTATTGATGTTAAGACCCTATTCGGTGTTGAAAGTGTTAAGAATACGCAATCTGTTGATTTGGTCATTAAGCTTGCGGAATGGGACAGAGACCGCGAATATGACCGTCTGGGACTGACGCAGGAGTATACCGAGTTTTTGGGAAATCAGGTCGTTTGCCATACACTTCCCATCCGTCCGGGAAGAAATCTGGCTATTATTGTTGAGGCTGCAGCAGTGAACCACAGACAGAAGAAGATGGGCTATAATGCTGCGGAAGAACTGTACAAACGTGTACAGGCGAATCTGAACAAGAAGCGTGATTAAGATGCATTCTAAAATAATAGCTGGAGGGGAAAATGAATAAAGTATGTTTCGGAATTGATGTAGGTGGTATGTCTGTAAAATGTGGGTTGTTTGAAACGGATGGTACCTTGCTGGAAAAATGGACTATTCCGACCAATACGGAAGAGAAGGGGACACATATTCTTCCGGATATTGCGGCCACTGTGCTGGCCAAAATGACTGAGAAGCAGCTGACCTCGGAGCAGGTACTTGGTATTGGAATCGGGATTCCCGGTCCTGCGAAAAAAAACGGAGAGGTGGAAGTCGCAGTCAATCTGCACTGGGGGAAAACACAGGTGGCAGAGGAACTGACAGCGTTAAGTTCATTAAGAACCGTGGTCGCGAATGATGCCAGTCTGGCGGCGCTGGGTGAGGCATGGCAGGGAGCGGCCAAAGGAAAGAAAGAAGTATTTCTGATTACTCTGGGTACCGGAATTGGCGGAGGCGTGATTATAAATGGTGATGTGGTTTCCGGAGCGCATGGAGCCGGTGGTGAAATCGGTCATAATTTCGTGAATCCACAGGAACAGGAAGTGTGCAACTGTGGGAAACGCGGCTGTCTGGAACAGGTGGCCTCTGCAACAGGAATCATGCGTATGGCACGTGGAAAACTGCAGGCAAGTGAACTCCCCAGCCTTCTGCGGGAGACACAAGTAACGGCCAAGGATGTATTTGATGCATTTAAAAATAAAGATATATTGGCTTCGGAAGTTGTGGATGAGGTGTCCAACTATCTGGGAATCGCGTTGGCAACCGTTGCAGGTGTTGTTGATCCGGAGACAATCTTAATCGGAGGAGGCGTTTCGAAAGCAGGAGAGGAATTTATTGACATTGTGCGCTCCTACTATAGAAAATATGCATTTACACCTTGTAAAAATACGGAAATCAAAGTCACTGAATTAGGGAATGATGCCGGGATCTATGGCGGTGCCAAACTTATATTAAATGATCTGCTTATAACAGAATAAAACATAGATAAAAAGCAAGCCCCGCAGCTTCTTGAGTTAGTAAACTTAAGAGCTGCGGGGCTTTTTGGGGAAACGTTATTCGGCAGGCGTATCGCCTTCCGTTCCCGGATCAACAGGTGCGTCCGTAGGCTCAGCACCTCCTGTATCTGCCGGAGTATCCTCAGGAATCGGGGTCTCGGTTGTTGTATCGGTATCCGTATCAGTGTCGGTATCATCCGTCTCTTCGTCCGTTGTATCCGCCCCGCCTGTGACAGTCGGTGTCGGTGTGGTGGTAGTCGAATAATCACGTGAAGGAGCAGTATAGTCAGAGTGCTGTGTACATTTGGTAGTTGGTACATTGCTAACATCAAAGTACTCTGTAATCGACGGACAATTTGCCCGGGCAAGCAATCCGGTCGTAGTACATACCGTCGCTTCTGTTACGGTTGCAGGCATCTCAAAGTCCTTATACGGCAGATCCGCATGGATACGTGACATGACTTTTTGCCATAGAACTTTCTGGAAATTCTTCTGCATGTAAGTATCGGGAGCGGTCTCATTATTATCGAATCCGGCCCATACTGTGCAGGTGTAATAAGGTGTATAACCTGCGAACCACTGATCCTTCGAAGACGTAGTGGTTCCGGTCTTACCGGCTACCGGCATATTGTCAAGCTGTAAAGCAGTACCGGTTCCCTTGGTTACGACATCTTCCATGGCACTTGTCAAAAGCCATGCGGTGCTTTCTTTTAGAATCGTGGTTGAGGCTGAAGTATTGTCAATCAGGATATTACCATCCTGATCCAGGATCTTGGTGTAGAAAATCGGCTTAATATATTGTCCACCGTTCGCAATGGCAGCATAGGCAGCATTGAGCTCAAGGTTTGTAACTCCGAGAGTCAGACCACCTAATGCCATAGGCTGATACAAATCAGACCAGACTTCTCCATTTTCCTGTACTTCATTGTTTAATATGGTTGTAAAGCCGAATTTCAGCAGATATTCGTAGGCATACTCCGGTGTGATTTCTGTCAGACACTGGACAGCCACTGTATTGACTGAGTTCTGAATCGCCTCACGTATGGTGGTTTCGCCGCCATAGGTTCTGGATGCATTCGTGACAGGGCGCCCATTCGAATAGTTGTAGGGCTCATCCATATAGGTCGTAGCGAGTGTCATATCTTTCCCGTCGAGTGCCGGAGCATATGTAGAAACAATTTTGAAAGTTGATCCTGGCTGGCGGGTCGTATTCGTGGCTCTGTTCAGTGTAAGACTGGCTGATTTCTCGCCTCTGCCGCCCATAATCGCCTTGACATAGCCGGTAGACTGTTCCTGAATTGTCATAGAAGACTGTGGCTGCGGAGTAAAGTTAATCGTCTCGGCAACAAAGGTACTTCCGTCGGACAGTGCAGCCGCTTTATATTGGTCGGCATAGCTTTGTGCTTCTTCGGTAGAAGAAAACAACAGGTCAAAGGATGGGTCCTGTGCCTGGAAATACTGTAACAGCATTTCCTTGCTGTGATTCGCCGTGGTTCCGTCAGGATTGGTTACTGTCAATGCATATTCCAGAGCATACTGTGTATCTTCCGGGAAGTTTTCCGCATTGGCATATTCTTCGTCTACAATCTGCTGAATGTCCGGATCTTGTGTTGTGTAGATCTGCAGACCGCCGCTGTAAAGGAGATTGTAGGCCTGTGTCTCAGTGTATCCTTTTTGTGTCTGTAAATCATTAATGACCTGGTCGGTCAGTTCATCCACGAAATAGGAGTATACGGAGGTAGTGTCCGCTTCGGTAATTGTAGAAGCCTCCTGAATCCGCGTATACACATCATCAGCCAGTGCGGTATCGTACTCTTCCTGTGTAATGTATTCCTGTTTCAGCATGGCATCAAGTACCAGCTTACGGCGTTTGGCATTTTCCTCAGGGTGGGTAATCGGATTGTATCTGGTCGGATTCTGTGTAATGCCGGCAATCGTAGCCGATTCCGAAAGTGTGAGTTCACTGACATCCTTGTTGAAATATCTGTGTGCAGCCGCCTGTACTCCATAGGTTCCCGCACCTAAATTTATGGTGTTCAGATAATTTTCTAAAATAACAGACTTGTCATTAATCGTCTTTTCTACTTCAACAGCGAGATACTGTTCCTGAATCTTACGCGTAAAGCTGTCAATCAGAGAAGATTCTTCGGTCCAATCGGTGAAGACGTTGTTCTTCAGAAGCTGCTGTGTGATTGTACTGGCGCCCTCTGAAATACCGCCGCTTGTGATGTTCTTAACAAGTGCACGCAGAATACCCTTGATATCAATACCATTATGCTCATAAAACCGCTCATCCTCGATTGCAACGACCGCATTTTGCAGCTGTGTGGGGATGGCATCAATAGTGACGGGCATACGGTTGGAACTTGGTGCGGTCAGTTTCTGCAGCTGAGCACCTTCGTCATCATATATAAAGGTCGCAGCGCCAAGCGGGCTTATGTTGATGTCCTCGACTGCCGGAGCATCATCAATGATGCCTTTGACACTTCCAAAGACAGCGCATGATCCAATAATACCAAGTACAATAATGAGCAGCAGCATAAAACGCACAAAAGACACATGAACCTTTTTCCCCATCTTATTAGCCTGGGTAGTAACGGCTTTCTGCTTTTTACGAGTTGCTCTTTTTCCATAGTTCATAAATTGCCTCCTTGCTGTGATTAATAGTCTTTTATGAAAAAACAAAGCCTGTGCTTCCGGTTGAAAAAGGGCTTCTATATAAGACTATGACTCAAGCATAAAAAAATCATTACGGGTAGATTATACCAAAAAACAAGGCTGAATGATAGTAGCTTATAAAAACTTCACAAATTGCGGAAGATTAGTGTTACAATATGAGCCGGGATGATATAGTATAGAGAGTCAGGTGATTTAGATAAAGGCGGGGTGAAATATGTTAGAAAAGTACAAGACGATATATACGAGAGGTCTCGCTGAGATTGTTGAGAAGAAATCCAGATTTATTGCAAATGTGGATACCGTAAAGTCTCAGGAGGAAGCGACTGCTTATATTAATGAGATGCGCAAGCGGTATGCAGATGCCCGCCATAATTGTTATGCCTATGTTATCGGGGAGCATAAGGAGCTGACCAGATGCAGTGATGATGGTGAACCTTCGTCCACAGCGGGACGGCCGATTCTGGACATTATTTTAAATGCCGATTTATATGATACGATTGTCGTAGTTACCAGATATTTTGGCGGCACACTTTTAGGAACCGGAGGACTGGTGCGGGCCTATTCGGCAGCGGCGCAGGCGGGGATTCAGAACAGTGTTGTTATTGAGAAGGTACATGCCGCAATACTTGCGATTCGTACGGAGTATCAGGATGTTGGAAAAATACAGTATTTACTGGGAGAAAAAAAGCTTCCTATTACAGACAGTGTGTATACACAGGATGTTATCATAAAAGCTCTCGTTCCCAGCCAGAAAGTGTCCGGGGTCACCGAAGACCTGATTGAGGCCACAGGTGCCAGAGCACAGATTGAGAAGGAAAGAGAGCTGTATTATGCCGATTCTAAGAATGGCCCGATTTTATTCGATTCTATTTGATTCGTAAGATGACGGTGCCGCTTGGAGAACTATACAGTCTCCGGTTCCGGATAGTCTGTGCCAAACGTCTCCACTGTCATTGAAGTGATGACTTGCGGCTCGATAGGCTTATCGTTATAATCCGTAGCGACATTTGCCACCTTATCAATGATATCCAGCCTTTCGATTACTTTTCCGAATGCCGCATAGGCACCATCCAGATGAGGTGAAGTCTCGTGCATCAGGAAGAACTGTGAGCCGGCGGTATTTGGAGCCATGGTGCGTGCCATAGAGAAAACCCCAGGCTCATGTTTTAAGTCGTTTTGGAAACCATTCTGGGAAAACTCGCCCTTGATTGTGTAACCGGGGCCGCCCATACCGGTGCCGTCAGGACATCCTCCCTGAATCATAAAACCTTTAATGATGCGGTGAAAAGTCAGGCCGTCATAGTATTTTTTATTGACCAGACTTATAAAATTATTGACAGTATTCGGGGCGATTTCAGGATAAAGCTCAGCTTTCATAACATCTCCTGAAGCCAATGTGATTGTTACAATTGGATTAGACATACTTTTCTCCTTTTTATTTTATAAAGATAAGATTACATTGGATAGTCTGTTTTGTCAATGCAGAGAATCAATCTGAGATTTCATGCAGGGGGGACTTTACCTAATTTGTAATTTGTGCAATAATATGCACGAAAGATAAAAGTAAACGATAAAGGTGACGGAATGAAGACATTTGAAACATATACACCACAAGAAACATTTGCCATAGGCAGGCAGATTGGAGAGGCAGCACGCAAGGGGCAGGTATATGCCCTGCTCGGTGATTTGGGAACCGGCAAGACAGTATTGTCGCAGGGAGTAGCTGCAGGTCTGGGGATTACGGGAATCGTGAACAGCCCCACATTTACAATCGTACAGGTATATGATGAGGGCAGGCTGCCGTTTTACCATTTTGATGTATATCGTATTGAAGATATCGAAGAAATGCAGGAAATCGGTTATGAGGAATATTTCTATGGGGAAGGCGTCTGCCTGGTAGAGTGGGCGGATCTTATGATGGAACTCATGCCGGAAGACACAACGATCATACGGATTGAAAAAGTCCTGGACAAGGGATTTGATTATAGAAGAATTACAGTTGAAGGAAATGAAAGGGATGACTTATGAAACTAGTTGCGATTGACAGTTCGGGAATGGTGGCCTCAGTAGCCATCTTAGAAGAGGACCAGCTTCTTGCCGAATATACCATACATCATAAAAAGACACATTCGCAGACGCTTCTTCCCATGCTGGATGAAATTGTTGGCATGGTAGAACTTGAGATGAATACGATCGATGCCATTGCCGTAGCGGCAGGCCCGGGGTCTTTTACAGGCCTTAGGATCGGGGCTGCCACAGCCAAGGGGCTGGGTCTGGCCTTGCAAAAGCCGTTGCTTAAAGTGTCCACGCTGGCAGGACTGGCAGGCAACTTGTATCAGACACAAGGTCTGGTGTGCCCTGTGATGGATGCCAGACGCCGGCAAGTGTATACCGGACTGTATCGCTGGCAGGAGGGTGGACTTCTTACCGTGGAAGAGGATACGGCTATACCGGCCGCAGAATTAGTGGAAAAAATCAATGGATATCACGAGACGGTGACCTTTGTGGGGGATGGCATTCCTGTACTTAGTGAACTCTTACAAGAGAGTCTGGAAGTGCCATATGCAATAGCGCCCGCGCACCTGAATCGCCAGAGAGCTTCTTCTATTGGCGTGCTGGGAATGAAACTGCTGCGTGCCGGTAAAGTGTGTACGGCAGAAGAATTCGCACCGGAATATCTGCGTGTGCCGCAGGCGGAACGCGAACGGCTGCAGCGTATGCAGCCTGTGATTCGCAAGATGGAGATTGATGACTTAGAGCAGATTATGCCTATCGAAGAGAGCCTTTTTACCCCGCCATGGACACATATGGGATTCTTTTCTTTCCTTATAAGAGATGATACCTCGTTTTGGGTGGCTGAAAAAGACGGTACAATCGTTGGATATTGTGGTGCGCTGCTTGTGTTGGATGAGGCAGATATCACGAATGTAGCGGTGTCCCAAGAACAGCAAAAGCAAGGGATTGGAACCGTACTGCTGGATACACTGCTGAGAGAATTGCGAGAGCGGCGGATCAGGACAGTGCATCTGGAGGTAAGACAGAGCAACACAGCAGCGATTGCATTATACGAACACAAAGGGTTTGAGCATGTGGGGCTGCGGAAAGAATATTACGAAGAACCGGTAGAAGATGCATGTACCATGCAGCTGATCATCAAAGAAAATGAGGAATTTAAATGTTAGATGTTTGTTTATTGGGAACCGGAGGCATGATGCCGCTGCCCAGAAGATGGCTCACTGCCTTAATGACTCGCTATAACGGGAGCAGTCTGCTGATTGACTGCGGCGAGGGAACGCAGATTGCTTTAAAGGAAAAGCGCTGGAGCTTTAAGCCTATCGATATAATCTGCTTTACACACTTTCATGGCGACCATATCAGCGGGTTACCCGGGCTGCTGCTGACGATGGGAAATGCGGAGCGGAAAGAGCCGCTGCTTTTAGTCGGACCGAAAGGGCTGGAGCGTGTAGTGACGGCGCTTCGTGTAATTGCACCGGAGCTCCCCTTTCCCATTCGCTTTATTGAATTGACAAATCCTGAAGAAACGCTGGAAATCAACGGCTATCACATCACGGCCTTTCGGGTGAACCATAATGTGGTCTGTTACGGCTATACAATCGAGATCCACAGGCAAGGGAAGTTCTCGGTCGAACGTGCCGAAGCGCAGGGAATCCCCAGACAACTTTGGAACCCTCTGCAAAAAGGGAACTCTGTGGAATACGAAGGCCGCACACTTACACCGGATCTGGTTCTTGGCGAGAGCAGAAAAGGCATTAAGGTGACCTATACAACCGATACCAGGCCAACCAAATCCATTGCAGAACATGCGGCAGAATCAGATTTATTTATTTGCGAAGGCATGTATGGAGAGTCTGACAAAGACAATAAGGCAAGAGAATACAAGCATATGACGTTTGCAGAGGCGGCTGCCCTTGCCAAAGAGGCCAAGGTGCAAGAGCTGTGGCTGACACATTACAGCCCATCGCTTGTCTATCCGGAAGAGTTCATCAAAGAAACCAGACGGATTTTTCCGAATACGATACCGGGAAAAGATGGCAAGACAACAGAATTACTCTTTGAGGAAGATGAATAAATGAAAAATACACAAGATATCACGATACTGGCAATTGAAAGTTCCTGTGATGAGACGGCAGCGGCAGTCGTAAAAAATGGTCGTGAGATTTTATCGAATATCATTTCATCCCAGATTGAACTTCATAAATTATACGGGGGCGTCGTACCTGAAATTGCCTCCAGAAAGCATATTGAGAAAATCAACTATGTCATCGCACAGGCACTGACCGAGGCAGGGCTGGCGCTCGAAGATATGGATGCCATTGGTGTTACCTATGGGCCGGGGCTGGTAGGTGCGCTGCTTGTCGGAGTAGCCGAAGCCAAGGCAATCAGCTATGCCTCCGGCATTCCGCTGGTGGGGGTACATCATATAGAAGGGCATATTGCAGCCAATTATATTGAGCACCCGCAGCTAAAGCCACCGTTTCTTTGTCTGGTCGCTTCTGGAGGACACAGCCATCTGGTGCACGTGCTTTCCTATGATACGTTTAAAATCATCGCACAGACAAGGGACGATGCAGCCGGAGAGGCATTTGATAAAGTGGCGAGAGCGATTGGTCTGGGATATCCGGGCGGACCTAAGATTGATGCCATTGCCAAACAGGGCAATGAAGATGCCATTGTATTTCCCAAAGCCAAAATTTCCGACAGCGCCTATGATTTTAGTTTCAGCGGTGTCAAATCAGCGGTACTTAATTATTTAAATCAGAGCAAAATGCAGAAGCAGGAAATTTCTAAAGCGGATCTGGCGGCTTCCTTTCAAAAGGCAGTGGTAGATGTATTGGCAGAGCACACAGTGCAGGCGGCTCGGGATTTAGGGCTGCATCAGGTGGCGATGGCCGGAGGTGTGGCATCGAACAGTGCGCTGCGACGTAAAATGCAGAGCCTGTGTGAGGAACAAGGGTTTGAACTGTACTGCCCGTCGCCGGTCTACTGTACGGACAACGCTGCCATGATTGGTGTGGCCGCCTATCATGAATTCCAAAAGGGCACACGTCATGGATGGGATCTGAATGCAATTCCAAATCTGAAACTGGGAGAACGTTAAGATGGAAAAAAAGACATATACGGCGATTGTATTGGCTGCCGGCAAGGGGCAGCGGATGAACAGTGCGGTTGAGAAGCAATTCCTGCTCCTGCGGAATAAGCCGATTGTACTGTATTCGCTGCTGCGCTTTCAGGAAAGCGCTGTTATCGATGACATTATCCTTGTGACAGATGCGGCCTGGATCGATTACTGCAGAGAAACTATGGTAGAGGCGCAGCAACTGACTAAAGTTACGAAAATCATAGCAGGCGGCAGGCAGCGGTATGATTCGGTATATGCTGCCCTGCGTGCAATGGGAGATACTGATTATGTAATGATACATGATGCGGCCAGACCACTGCTGGCACAAGAAAGCCTTCTCTTGCTGCGGGATACCGTAGAGGAGCATGCGGCCTGTGCCCTTGGGGTCCCGGCAAAAGACACCATCAAGCGTATTGATGATGCCGGATTTATCGTGGAAACACCGGTGCGTGAGTCGCTGTGGAACATCCAGACACCACAAGTGTTTGCAACGAACCTGATTCAAGAGGCCTATGAGCTGTTACAAACAATGGACAAAACAGATATTACAGATGATACGATGGTTGTTGAGCGTACTTTGGGAACCCGTACGAAGCTTGTATTCGGCGGATATCAGAATATTAAAATCACAACACCCGAAGATATGAAAACGGCTGAAATGCTATTTGATTCGGTTTGGTAAAAGGCCGGATAAAAGCTGAAAATAGTAATTGACATCATTGTAGTTTGATGATACAATACATCTTGCGTTACGTCATCTGGAGAGGTATCGAAGTGGTCATAACGAGGCGGTCTTGAAAACCGTTTGTCCGCAAGGGCGCGTGGGTTCGAATCCCACCCTCTCCGTTTTTAAAGTCTTGCATCCGCAAGACTTTTTTTCTACCTAAAATAGGATAACAGGGAGGAAAGCGCAGTGAAATACGAATGGTTAGAAGAATTCTGCCTTGCGCAGGAAGAGGCTGTACAGGATTATAAAGAGGAATGGGGAGCGACCCGCTACATGATTGACGGAAAAATGTTCGCAATGTGCGGAACTGATAAAAGCGGACGTGCCATCATTACGCTAAAGCTTGAACCCGCCTATGGGCAGATGCTTCGCGATCAGTATCCGGATATCGTCCCCGGATATTATATGAACAAGGTGCATTGGAGTTCGGTCTATCTGGATGGCGCTGTGCCGGATGAGCTGCTTAAAACCATGATTGGTGAGTCACACCAGCTTATTTTTCGGGCAAAAAGTAAAAAAAAGAAACAGTAAATACCAGGAACGGTAATTTATAGAAAAAATACTTGACTTATCGTACGATATTTATTATGATTGCTTTCGGAACACTTGTGTTTGGAGAAGTACCCAAGCTGGCCGAAGGGGCTCCCCTGGAAAGGGAGTAGGTCGTTAATAGCGGCGCGAGGGTTCAAATCCCTCCTTCTCCGTACGATATTTTTTACAGACAGAGCTCTCTCATTTTGAGAAAGCTCTGTTTTTTTCAATATTAGAATTTTCGTAATAAGCGCTGTTGACTTGAAAATTCGAGCGTAAAGGTGTAGTATATTTGATATGAACCGCACAGGATACCCCTGTGCTTTGTTGAAGCGAAAGGAAGGTTACTTTATGGAAAAACGCATACCTCAAATCACATTACAAGATGGACTTGTTATCCCGGCTATTGGATTTGGAACCTATAAGCTCAATGGATACGCTGGTATTAATGCTATGGTAAGTGCCATAGATACAGGATATCGTCTGCTGGATTCTGCATTTAATTACGAAAATGAAGGCGCTGTGGGGGAATCGGTACGCCGCAGCAGTGTTCCCAGAGAACAGCTTTTAATCACCTCTAAGCTTCCCGGACGCCGTCATTCCTATAAAGAGGCGATTGTTACAATACAAGAATCTCTGCTTCGTGCCGGTCTGGAGTATTATGATCTTTATCTGATTCACTGGCCGAATCCGAATCGGGAATTATATGTACAGGCATGGACGGCCTTGATTGATGCACAGCGGTGGGGACTGATTCGTTCCATAGGTGTGTGTAATTTCCTGCCTGAGCACATTGACCGACTGGTGGCAGAAACAAAGGTGGCTCCTAGTATCAATCAGGTTGAGCTGCATCCCTTTTTCTCGCAAAGTGAACAGCTGGCCTATCACAAAACACATAATGTGCAGACAGAGTCATGGAGCCCGCTCGGACGCAAAAGCGAAGCACTTTTTCAAAATGAAGCAATCAAAGCTATTGGCGAGCGGCATCAAAAGTCTCTGTCGCAAATTGTGCTGAGATGGCATGTGCAGCTTGGCAGTATTCCGATTCCCAAGGCAACTTCACAGCAGCGGCAGCAAGAGAATCTCGATATCTTTGACTTTGTACTGAGCAGTGAAGAGATGGAAACCATCGCGCAATTCTCCAGAGAAGACGGGCGGCTCGCGAACCAGAATCCTGCAGTGTACGAAGAGTTTTAGGAGATAAATACTCCACAATAAGCGGGGTGTAAAATCATGCAAATGGACATGTTAAAAAAATGAAAAAAATATTTTCAAAAAAGCGTTGACAGTCTCATGGGCATATGGTAATATTATCAAGCTGACTCGTGAGGGCGACCTACTAAAGAGGGCAGCAACAGTACCTTGATAATCGAAGAGTGAAACACACAAGAACCTGTAAATTCATGCGATGTATGAATTTATAGATCTCGAAAATTCCGCATGAATCGGCCTTTGAAAAAAGGAAAGATTC
>JBKECY010000048.1:0-46445 GCA_047975025.1 Lachnospiraceae bacterium | reverse complement strand
GTGGGAGCTGCATGTGTGCCGCTTACCGTTATGCGTGTACTTTGGGTTACGTCGGATTCTACCAGATACCAGCCACTGTCCAACGTTGCTCCGCCAGTATAGACTTCCACACCGTCCTGTGTCTGCGGTGTTGCAAGCGGCATCCCGTCTGCATCCACACCGATATAGGGAACTGCATCTTGTGCATCTGACAATACCGTAGGTGTAGCTGCCGGTGACGGGAGAGCCGCCGGTTCTGTCAACTCCGGTACAGCTTCTGTTGCTGCCACCTCAGGTATTGCCGTAACCGTCGGCACTTCTTCGGTTGGTATGGCCTCAGCAGTGCTTTCTTTTGGACTGCTCTCTTGGATATCTTCCGAGATATCCTCCGAGATATCCTCTGGTAGATTCTCCACTGCCTCTTGTGCCGCAACCACCGGAGTAGGAAGTGATGTGGCACCTGTATACGGTGCCGCCGAACCCCCGATTAGTACCGCACTTAGCAGCAGTACCAGACTTCTTTTTAGATACATCTTTTTGCTAGAGCATTTGTATATGCCTGTCTTCATAAAGCAATCAATCCCTTTCGTTTCATAAATGATTTATAGTTTTGGAAAGATTATACACCTAAATTTACCCCCCCAACTTCAACCTTTTCTGTATAGAATACGCTCCTTGCACGTTTCCTTGCAGGTTCAGCATTCTTGCATTCTTTGCAGAAAAAAAAACTAAGTCTGCACATAAATTGGATTGTTTTTGTAAAGAATCGGACTTTAAAATACAGCCGACGTAAACCGCCACTTATCGTTTGAATTCGACTTTTTTTATTCACTTTTTTCTCATAGTTTCTTTATATTTCTATCACAGTTTCCTCACAGAATTGCAGTATTCTATTCTTACAACCAAATAGCAACAAACACTAATAAAACTTTTTTTCAATTTTCCTTCCTGAGCTCGCGCAAGCGGGCTCTTTCCCTGTCAAAGAGGCTCTGTCTGTGAGAAGGGCAAAGGCAGAGCGCCTATAAAACGCCCCGATAGTTTTTTATAGCACTGTTTGAGAGGAATCGATTGTCTCCGATGCCTCCCGCAGTGCTTTTTCTTTATCATCTGAAGGCTGCTATCACCCAGCAATAGGCAATGCCCTTACAAGACGAGCCAGCGAGGTCAAGACAAAGAAAGTCCGAAGACACGTGCGCTTCGGACTTGCGACTCGGCGAGTGGCTCCTTGTAAGGGCATGCCTATGCGGGAATCCACTTCTTTAAGAATATTCTTACGCGGGAAGCCAGCCTTTCTCTACTTTGCGAACCACGCCAGTCCCTCATAAATCCAGCCCGCCTTCACCAGATTATCTCTTTCTGCCTTACTCAGTGTATAATGATGCTGCGCTGCCGGTTCTCCATTCGGGTTATAGCACCGCAAAATCTCATGCTTTTTCTCTACATCTGAATAGAATCCGATGCCTTCATCTTTCCACCCGAGTGCCAGCAGACGGTCTCTCTCCTTTGTATCCATCGAGAAGATATGCTCTCCTGTCACTGTATTATATACACGGAAGACCGGATGTCCATCTAAAGCAGCAATCCATGAAATCCCTTCATATTTCCAGCCTGCCGCTATGACTTCATCCCGTTCGCTGGCAGTAATCGTATAGAAATGCTCTCCGCTGTTTGGGTTGTACAAGCAGAACACAGGTGCAGTTCCAACCGCCCAACGTGCATAGAGTGTCTGGTTCTTCGTTAATTGTACTGTGGTACTCTTCGTTACCTTCTTGCCACCATTAGCAGAAGTGTACCAGCCCTGGAATACATAGCAGTCACGGGTTGGGTTCGCGGGCAGCACATATTTTTTGCTGTTTGTTACTTTCTTAGTTACCTTTTGTACTTTGCCGATTTTACCGGCACCTGCGTTGTAGGTCACAGTGAATTGTTTCCCTGCCACAACTGTACTCTCGGCTTTCCAGTGTGCATACAAAGTCTGATTTTTGGTCAGCTTCACTGTTGTGTTTTTTGTTACTTTCGTCCCCCCGGTCTTTGCTGTGTACCAGCCTTGAAATGTAAAGTTGGTACGGCTGGGATTCGCTGGTACTACGTATTTTTTACCGTACGTTACCGTCTTCGTGACTTTAAAAGCCGTTCCAATCTTGCCGCTGTTCGCCTGATACGTCACGGTGAATTTCTTGGCGGAGATTGTTGTTGGAGTTGGCTTTACACTAGGCGTGACAGTCGTACTTGGGGTTGGACCTGCCGTAGCACTTGGGGTCGGGCTTGTCGTAGCACTTGGAGTTGGGCTTGTCGTAGCACTTGGGGTTGGGCTTGCCGTAGCGCTTGGGGTTGGACTCGGTGATGGATTCGGGATGTTGTCCTGCTCATATGTACCGAACCATACATAGCTGCCTGCTCCATTTCCCCAAGGGGCATCATTGTCAGCCGGCTCTTGCGGATTGTGGATGCCCTGAATTCCCAGCATGACATCCTTGATGGTTCCTGATGCTTCTGCACCATCTCCGGAAAAGGTCTTTGCGAGTACAGGTGTTGACGCATAATCTGTCATTTTATCTCCGTAATTCGTCTCCGAGAAGAGATAGACACAGCCTCCGTCATTGATGACTGCTTCCGGTACAATTACTTGTACCTCTCCCTCTCCGGCAGACATCAGCTCTTTCACCTGTCCATAATATAAAACCTCGGCATCCGCCTCTCTAATTTCCTGATTCGTAATCATAACAGATAGCTTCGTAGCAAGACCACCTCCAAGACTCTCTGTAAACGTATAAGGTATAGTCAGCATTCCTGCATTGAAAGTAACCGCTTCACCAACCTCTACACTTTGCGTGTCATCTTCGATGGTTAGACGCCAAGCATTTCCGGTATAAGCGCTCGGTTCCGTAAGAGAGGTGGATTTGCTTCCTTCGGCGGCAGATGAAAAAAGAACCGATGACAGATTGACATTAAAAGCGGCAACGACAGATGCATTACCATAGAACGAATCCAGCGCATCATGGGTGTATAAAGCACCGTCCCAGTCCACGAGCCCTATGTCGCCACGCCCCACTGAATAATGCGAACGCAATCCCCAGTTGGTGGTGTTGCCATCTCCATGCAATGCACCTTGCGCCATAGCATAATCGGTAACTGAAAGTTGTCTTGTTTTACTGTTAGCACCATATAAGTCATTCTTGGTAAAACCGTAGCTTTGATTTGTTACCTCGGAAGCACTTAGTAAAAACAGCTTTTCTGCATTTAAAGAGCACTCCCCTAAGTAATACGAGTCGCTTGAATCATATACTCTATCCATATCACCTTCGCTCTTATTTGAGGCTACAATGGCCGTCTGCTCACTGGCTGAAAAAGCAGTGGGCAGAAACGTATTCTGCAACCATGACGATATGTTCGTCCACTCTTCCAGCCCATCCCTATAATCCAGGGCCTGATCCGACATTAACAGCATACCACCGCTGGTATATCCTGTGTCTTCGCTTTGAGTAGACAACACCCGCCATCGTATAGGCTCGTTACTGACAGGGGATGCCTGTGCCTGTCGGGGCATGGAAACCGTTGTTATAAGAAGGGCCACTGCTATAAAGGCGACACAAATCTTCTTACTTTTTTGGATCCTTCGTTTTTTTACGTGCTCAACCTGTTTCGCTTTTTTCTGTTCATTCATGATATTGTACACCTCCAACGTAATGTAATTTAGCGAGCAAGCTTAGACTGCAGTATCTATACTTGGATTATACATCGCAATCCTCGCCGCCTTAAGCGGGCTTCGGACTTGCGACTCGGCGAGCGGCTCCTTGTAAGGACATGCCTATGCGGGACTCCACTCTGTTTCTACTTTGCGAACCACGCCATCCCTTCATAAATCCAGCCCGCCTTCACCAGATTATCTCTCTCTGACTTACTCAACGTATAATGATGCTGCGCTGCCGGTTCTCCATTCGGATTATAGCACCGTAGAATCTCATTCTTCCTTTCCACGTCTGAATAAAATCCTATGCCTTCATCCTTCCAGCCAAGTGCCAGCAACCGCGCTCTCTCCCTCGTATCCATCGAGAAGATATGCTCTCTTGTCACTGTATTATATACACGGAATACCGGATGTCCATCTAAAGCAGCAATCCATGAAATCCCTTCGTATTTCCAGCCTGCCGCTACGACCTCATCCCGTTCACTGGCCGTAATCGTATAGAAATGCTCTCCGCTGTTTGGGTTGTACAAGCAGAAGACCGGAGCGGTTCCAACTACCCATTGTGCGTACAAAGTCTGATTCTTGGTCAGCTTCACTGTTGAGTTTTTTGTTACCTTCGTTCCGCCGGTCTTCGCTGTATACCAGCCCTTAAATGTATAGTTGGTGCGTTTGGGAATCGCTGGTACTACGTATTTTTTACCGTACGTTACCGTCTTCGTGACTTTAGAAGCCATTCCAATCTTGCCGCCGTTTGCCTGATATGTCACAGTAAATTTCTTGGCGGGGGGCGTGGTTGGAGTTGGCTTTACAGTAGGTGTGACAGCCGTACTTGGGGTTGGGCTTGCCGTGGCACTTGGTATCGGAGTTGCTGTCGGTATGGGACTAGGTGTCGCAATTGGTTTTTCCGTTGGAATTGGACTAGGTAAGGGATTTTCAACATTGTCCTGCTCATATGTACCCAACCACACATAGCTGCCTGCCCCATTTCCCCAAGGAGCATCATGGTCGCTCGGCTCTTGCGGATTGTGGATGCCCTGAATTCCCAGCATGACATCCTTAACACCCCCTGATGCTTCAGCACCAGGTCCGGGAAATGTCTTTGCGAGTACCGGTGCTGATGCATAATCAGTCATCTTAGCCCCGTAATTCGTCTCCGAGAAGATATAGACACAGCCTCCCCCAGTTCTGACCGCTTCTGGTACAGTCACTTGTACCTCTCCCACTCCGGTATATACCAGATCCTGCACCTGTCCATAGTATAATATCTCGGCACCTGCTGTATAGATTCTCCGGTTCGTAATCATAACAGACAGCTTCGCAGCAAATCCACCCCCGACTCCCTCCGTAAAGGTATAGGGTATGGTAAGCGTTCCTTCGCTTAAGGTAACACCTTCCCCGACTTCAACGCTTTGTGTAGTATCTTCGATGGTCAGTCTCCAGTCGCTTCCACTATAGTCACCCGGCTCCGTAAGAGATATTGATTTGCTGCCATAGGCAGCAGATGCGAAGATGACAGAGGACAAATCGACATTGAAAGCGGGAACGACGGCCGCGCTGAGGCGTTCTAAATAATAATTGGTGAGGTGGCCGCCGTAGTACACGATGCCTGCGTGGTTACCAGGGCGAGAAGAGGGGGAACGCAGCCACCAGATGGCGATACCGCCATCCGTAGCAGAACCGTCTTCCACTCCCGCTTCATCCCCAGCGACTCTACCTTGTTCCACTGCATACCCAGTGGCAGTAAGTTGTCTTGTGCTGCTATCCGCTCCCCCGAAGTCATCCATAGTAAATCCATAGCCTGGATTCGTTACTTCGGAGGCACTAGGCACAAACAGCTTTTCTTCATCTACGGAACTTTCTCCTAAGTAATAGGAGCGGCCTGAATTATACACTCGATCTTCTGTTTCGGTTTCCGTCTTGCTTGAGGATGCAATCGCGCTTTGCTCGCCGGCAGAAAAAGCCGTAGGCAGAAATATATCGCGCAGCCACTGTTTTAGGGAACTGTTCTCCCACTGATTCGTTGTAAAATCCCTATCAAAGGGCTGTACATCTAATGCCGTGTCTGACATTAACAGCATACCGCCGCTGTCATACCCTGTGGCCTCACTATCGGTGGATAATACCCGCCAGCGTATGGGCTCATCGCTGACAGGAGCGGCCTGCACTTGGTGCGGCAGTGGTATTGCTGCTACGAGCAACGCCAGTGCCAGAAGGACAGCGAAGAGCTGTTTGTTTTTTAGAATCATTCGCTTTTTTACTTGCTTTGCATGTTTTACTTTTTTCTTTTTTTGTTCTGCCATGGTAGAATGTACCTCCAAATATAATTTGCTTAAACTTACTATGAAGTGTCTATATTCGGATTATACAACAGATTTTCTCTCTCTAAACTTCATCCTTTTCTGTATAGAATACGGTGTTTGCATGTTTCCTTGTAGATTAGGGATTCTTGTGTTTTTCATACCAAAAGAAAAAGCACCCCTGCAATCGAAATACGTGTCGAAAAGGTCAAATAGGGGTCAAATAGATATTTCACTTTTTTATTTACTTTTTCCTCATAGTTTCTTTATATTTCTATCACAGTTTCCTCACAGAATTACAGTATTCTATTCTTACAACCAAATAGCAACAAACACTAATAAAACTTTTTTTCAATTTTCCTTCCTGAGCTCGCGCAAGCGGGCTCTTTCCCTGTTAAAGAGAGTTTCTTGTAAAGAGGTATCTGCCATGCCCTCTCAGGCCGCTTCGAGTCGCACAGTCTGCGTACACCAAAAGAAACGCAAAAAAAAACACTCCCCCGGTACCGCAAATACAGTACCAGAGGAGCCAAACCTCTAACGCCGCTGTGAAGTAAGGAAGCCGTGTCCCGGCACGTTCCTTACTCAACAGGCTCAATTGTCAAATACGCATAATCTGCGGGGATTCGTGCCCCACTTAGGTCCTGGCAGCACAAGCCGAGAAATGCTCCCGTAAAGCCCTGCTCACCGCTTATGGTTGCATATTCATCCGATAAAATCGTGATGGGCAGCAGCTCCTCAGCATCACCTATGGGTGTATAAGCGACCGGGGGCGCATCTCCCTTGTCTACAGAATCTGCCGCAGGCTGCGTATAGAAGAACCGAAGTCCGACAGGTGTGAACCGGATGTGCAAGCGCACCGGGCGGTCCGGCTGTAATCTCACCGGTTCTTTACACAGATAGCGCGTTTGCTTTGCATCTCGTATCATCACCTGCAGATGCCTGCCGATTCCTTCTTCATAGCTGATGAAGCAGTAATAAAAGTTCGCTGTGTTATAGAAGAGCGTGACCCCCGCCATCTGCTGATAATTCATCGGCGAAAAGTCGATTTGTGTTTCTGCCTCGAAGCTAAGGTTCGCTATTCTGACACCGGTCATGGTCTGCGCATGCTTTGACAGAATACTCTCTGCTCCTCGCAGCCGCAAATAGCCGGGGCGTTCTGTCAGACTGGCGTCCATCTGGACAAAGGGGATTCGCAGTGTCGAGAAATGCAGATCCGGATTCGGAGTATCAAATGTGTAAGTCCGGTAAAAATCCAGACGACGCGCCTCTTGGGTCGAGGCAGATAACTCCTGTGCGGACACCGGCATGCCCGCCTTTTCCTTGCGTTCCACGTATTCCTGGGGCAGGGGACCGCCCTTTAGGCGAAACCAGCCATCCTCCGTCCAATACCCAGCCTGCAGAAAGGTTTCCCGTCCCATCACACTGAATCCTCCGGCAAGGTGCCTTCTGACTCCCAGATGCACCATGAACCATTCTCCAGTTTGCGCCTCGAACACATCTGCGTGGCCGGCGTATTGAATGGGCCACTCCGGCACTTCATAGGCGGACAGAAGCGGCCCTGCCGGGTCAGCTTCATAAGGACCTTCCCGTCTCACGCTTCTGGCCATGGTGCTGCAATGCGTATCCCTCGTACCCCCTTCGGCCGTCAGCAGATAATAGCGTCCTGCCTGTTGATACAGGTGCGGTCCTTCGGTAAATCCCCTGTCCGTTCCTTTGAAAATACAGATCGACTCTCCCACGAGTTTGTTCGCCGCCTTATCAAACTGCCGCATAAAGATGCCGCGAAACAGGTTGTGGCCTGGCTGGAAATCCCACTTCATCTGCAAGAGCCATGCCGTCTGATCCGTCTGGTCATGGAACAGCGAAGCATCAAATCCACCGCTGTTCAGGTAGACCGGCGGGCTCCATGGGCCTCTGATATCTGCCGCTTTCGTTATATAATTTGCAGTGTCCTGCATCCGCTCTTCACTGGTTCGCACAATAGAGAACACAAGATAGTAGATACCGTCCTGAAAGCTTAAGCAAGGTGCCCACACACCGCCGCCATTCGGCACACCTTTGAGGTCCAGCATGGAGGCCGTATCGAGGGGATAGGGGAGCAATTCCCAATCTCTGAGGTTTTTGGATTGGTGAATTGCCACACCCGGGAACCACTCAAATGTAGAATTTGCAATATAATATGTATCATCAACGCGGATGATAGACGGGTCCGGATGAAAACCGGGCAGAATTGGGTTCTTTATCATCATAGGCACTCCTCATATACGATATCATAGCTTCCTGAGCCGCCTCTGGCCGTCATACCCGTACCGCTGCGTTCAAAGCTCAGCCCGCCTGCCTCTTTAAGTTCCCTGACATCCTTGAGTCTTACTTCCCAGGTCGTATTGCAGGGAATCTCCACATGCAGTGCAATATGCGCCCCCTCTCGTTTCCAATTGGAAACAATGGTTCCGTAGATGCTGTTGTAAGAAGTGTTCATGTAACTGAGTCCGCCCCCTGCATGCGGCATAATAATTGTATGCTTGAACCCCGGCTTAGCTTCGTCGCACTCAATGCCCGCGGCTACTCTGTAAATCCATTCCCCAATCGCACCGTACGCGTAGTGATTGAAGGAATTCATATCAGCACTCCACATTGTTCCGTCTGTCTTTTTACCGTCCCAGTGCTCCCATACGGTCGTGGCGCCTTCTTTTACCTGATAGAGCCAAGAGGGGAAATCGTCCTTTAGCAACAGCTCATAGGCTTCTTTCGTGTGTCCGTTCTGGCTTAATGCATGGCAGAAATAGGGTGTGCCAACAAATCCGGTCACAAGATGCCCCTTCTCTTGTTCCAGCAGTTTTAGCAAATCTGCTGTCACCGCATCCTTGCAATCTTCCGGAATCAGGTTAAAATAAAGTGAGAGAATCTGAGCCGTCTGTGTCTGTACAGATAAATGCCCATCTGCAAGAAGGAAGGCCTTTTGATAGGCATTCACGATTTTCTGATACAACTGCTCATATTCCTGCGCGTCTGCCTCGTTGCCAATGACCTTTGCCATTTTTGCAAACAGGCAGGTCGAATACGCATAAAACGCTGTGCAGGTCAGATCATTCGGTGTGGCACCAAAATAGCTGCCTTCTTCGGCATCAAGTGCCACCCAGTCACCAAACTGCAGCTTGTAGTTCCATATATAGTCTGTTGCGTGTCTGCGCATAAACTCAATCCAGGCTTTCATACTGTCATACTGCGTTTCGATGACTGCCGTATCCCCGTACATCAGGTACAATGTCCAAGGCATAATAACCGCAACATCAGCCCAGGCCGCCGCCGAGTGCTCTCCCTGACTCGTCAGCCAGTCCCCTGCGCTTCTGCCGACAATCAAATCCGGAATCACATGCGGTATGCCGCCGTCCGGCGTCTGGTCGGCGGCAACATCAGTCAGCCACTTGGTAAAAAACGTATACGTATCCATGAGGTAACTGGCCGTACGGCAGAAAATCTGGGCATCTCCCGTCCAGCCGAGACGCTCATCACGCTGCGGACAATCTGTCGGCACATCCAGAAAGTTGCCTTTCATTCCCCATTGAATATTATGATGCAATTGATTCAAGTCTGGGTTCGAACACACAAAGCTTCCCGTTTCCGCCATCTCCGAGTGCACTGCATATGCAGTAAAATCAGCGAGGTTCACTTCGCCCGGATACTCTTTTACCCGCACATACTGAAATCCCTGAAAGGAAAAATTCGGATGAAACACAGCCTCCCGGTCATCTCCACATAGGTAGGTAACCGTCTGTTTTGCTTTGCGCAGATTGTCCAGATAGACGTTCCCACTGGCATCCAGCACTTCAAAGCAATGTAGGACCACCTGCTCTCCGGGCGCTCCTTTCACATGGAATTCTACCCAGCCGGTCAGATTCTGGCCAAAATCGATAACCGTATCACCTTGCGGTGTAACAAAGAGCTTTTGGGCCGGAACTTTGGTCATCTGCCGCACTTTGGCTCCACTTTGAGCCGATAGCACAGAAACGTCGAAGGCGATCTTGTGTACCGGCTTCCAGTCTGTGTATGTACAGTCCCCTGTGTTCCAAGCCCGAATCTCTTTCCTGGCATCATAGGTTTCCCCATCGTAGATTTCGGAGAACAGTATCGGACTCCACTCTCCCTGCCAACTCTCATCTGACACAAAGCTTTCTGTACTGCCATCCTCATAGGTCACAAAGAGTCTGGCCAAAAAGGCGGTTCTCGTTCCGTAATTGTTACGCGCATGTGTAAATCCCATCACACCTTTGTACCATCCGGCGCCGAGCATCGCACCAAGCGTATTCTCGCCTTCCTGCAAGAACGCGGTCACATCGTACATCTGATAGAGCAAATGCTTGTTATAGGAAGTCCAGCCCGGTGTGAATTCATCCTCTCCCACCTTTTGTCCATTGATATAAAAATGGTATAGCCCGAGTGCCGTTGTGCAGGCATACGCTGCTTTGACTTTCTTCTTTACCTGCACCGTTTTTCTCAAATAGTGCCCCTTGCTTTCGTCCTTGTTTTCCTCTGTTTCGAGGGTGATGAAAGCAGCATCCCATGTCATCCCTGCCGTATAAGCGGTCACAAAGCAGCTCTGCTTCCAGAGACTCTCGCTCCCGCTGGTTGTCTGAATCCGCACGCGAATCCAGTATTTGTGTACCGGCTGCAAGAGTTCCCTGTCGGGTACTGGTGTTACATGCGCTGACTCTTCCGATTCTACAACACCGCTGTCATATATAATTTCTTCAAATGCCGCATCCTCTGCCAGCTGGAATTGATATGCCTTCTGCCATACAGCTGTTTCCTCAGAGACGATCTTCCAGCCGAGCTGGAAAATCTGTTCGACTCCTATCGGAGCTTCCTGATAATTGACCATGATGTTTGCAATTTCGACCATTTTAATGTTCGTCCCCCTCTAGTCCTCAATAGCAATCCCTTTGTCCTTTAATTCTTGTACCATCGTAACGGCAAGTAGATTCCAATTGAGAAATCCACCATTCATAACTGGTTCTCCTGTGTATGGATCATAATATTCATGCATGGAATTCGTTTTTTTAAGGTCTTCCCCCAATAACTTTAGTGAGTTCCGGCACAGGGTCCTGGCTTCTTCTACGAACCCATATTCCAGGAATCCATGAAATACAACATAGTTGGCAACCAGCCAGATTGCCCCCAGCCAGTTCGACGGATTATTCGTTGCTTCCAAATTAAACATTTTTTCATCTTTGGCCAGTGTGGCAATCCCATAGGCCGAGTAAAAGGTACGTTCGTCCCAGAAATGTTCTGCCAGACGCTTGGCCTGCGTCTCGGTGGCAAATCCGCTCCAAAGCGGGATAAATCCCGACCATACCCTGATCTTGATTGGCAAAGTCTTCCAGAACACACCCAATCCTTGGTGGAACCAGTCGAACTTTCTGGTCTTGATATCTACATCCACAGAATAGAAGAATCCGTCCCTCTCATCCCAGCACTCTGCCTGTATACACTCTGTAAGTGTTTGTGCCTCGTCAAGGTATTCTTGTTTGCCCTCTATTCCAAGCTGCTCCATGAAATCAGCCATGCATTGCAGTTCATGCACCATAAAGCTGTTCAGATAAATATTGGCTGTGGAGAACTTCGGCCTTCCAAAGCTGGCCGGATCATTATCCATTCCGATCATGATATCGTCGCACCACACATATAGCCCGGAATTCTCTTGAAAATACGTCTTTTTGTAATACGCAAAATAACGTTTTAACCCTTCCGCGAACTCAGCCGCCCATGAATAGTCCTTGCAATATTCACTGATCATGCAGATTTGCCCGCACAAGAATGGCTTGTGCATATTCATAAGCACACCCTCTTTGTGCTTCATATTCAGATACGGCTCCGGCCATTTATCTGCTTCAATCATCATCGGTATATAACCATCTTCCAGTTGATGATCGAAGAAGTTCTGCACATTCCCCTTGGCATGCACTACAATCCTGGCCTGTATTTCTTCGGAGAACTCTTCCATGATTCCAAGCAGACCAAATACCGACCAGTACGTATCCCAGTCCCATACATTTCCATCATAGACCGAGCCCGGATCAATGAAGGGATACTGAATAAAGGAATGGGGTTCCTTTAAGACCGTTTCCACGTTTTTTACCACATAATTTCTAATTGCCTGTTCATATTCCTGATAGCTCATACTCTTATCCTTTCGTCGCTCCGGCAGTCATGCCTTCGATTACTTTCTTATTCAAAAACAGATACATAATCAGCATCGGGATAACACAAATCGATACGGAAGCGAAGATTGCGCCCCAGTTTTTTGTACCGAATTCATCCGCGAAGTACAGCAAACCTGTCTGTACGGTTTTAAGCTCCTTGCTGCTTACAAATGTCATGGCAGCGAGCAGATCGTTCCACTTGAAGAAGAACTGAATTACGATATTCGTAATAATTGCATTTTTAATCAGCGGAATCACGATTCTAAACAGCAGCCCATGAATCCCGCACCCATCAATGACCGCAGCCTCCAGGATTTCATCCGATAGCGAGCGCATATACCCGCTGGTCAAGAAGACGGAGAAAGAAATTGATGTCGATATATAAATCAAGATCAGGCATGTCCGCGTATCTATTAAGTTCATCTTGCTGAAAATCTGAAACAAGGGAATCAGGGCGGTGGTAAAGGGAACCATAATTCCAAAAGCCACGTACTGATCTACCTTTTTCTTCCACTTCCAGTCCATTTTAACCAATGCGAAGGACATGGTAACCGTAAAAAGCGTAATGAAGAAAATCGAAACACAAGTATTAATCAGACTGTTCTTGAAGAATAACGACATATTTCCTTTGGTCCAGGCATCAATATAGTTTTGAAAGTAAAATCCATCATTGAGTGCATAGGCTGCCTTGGTTACAAATTCCGAAGGCTGCTTCAAGGACGCGGTAATCATCCAGAACAAGGGGTAAATATCAATTAGTACCACGATTAGAATAATCAGTGTGATAAAGAATTGTTTCGTTTTCTTTTTTGTTTTTAGAAACGTATTCCTGTTCATAATCTCTCCTCCTTATGCCGTTACATCTTTGTCAAACTTCTTGATTACAAAGGAACCTATGACGCAAAGCAAGAAGATGACAAGCGCTACAACACTCGCATAGCCCACCTTACTATAGGTAAAGGCTACGTCATACATGTATAAAGAAAGAGATTTCGTCGCTCCGCTCGGCCCTCCGCCTGTCAGCGCAAGTGCAGATTCGAACATTTTCACTGTCCCCGTAAAGCTGAATACCAGGCACACGATCATGATCGGCCTAATCAGGGGAAGCAGGATATATCTAAACAACTGAAATGATTTTGCACCGTCAATACGTGCTGCTTCGACAACATCATTGGAGACATCGAGGAGTGCCCCATAGAAGATAATGGCGTAAAATCCGATGGAGGTCCAGATATCCATGACGCTTAAAGCTCCAAGTGCCGTCCCCTGCTGCCCCAGCCATGCCTGCACCAGCTGATCCAGCCCCAGACTGGACAAAATACTATTGAGCAGACCATAATGCGGCTGTACTTCATAAATCTTGGTAAATAACTGTGCCACAGCCACAACAGGCAGTACCACAGGGAAAAATACAATCGTACGTACCAGTGATTTGCAGCGTCTCAGCCAAAAATGAAACATGAGTGCCAATGTCAGCCCCAGTATAATCTGTCCAGCCATGACAATCAGTATATATTTACAGTTGACCACGAGTGACTGGAAAAATTGTGTGTCGGAAAACAGTTTAATATAGTTATCCAGCCCGCAAAATTCCCATTTGATACCCGGAGAACCATCGAACACTGTATAATAAAATGACCATATAACAGGAACAATCAAGAAGCCTGTGTATAGCAGCAGTCCCGGAATCACATAGATACCGATTGCCCATTTGTTACCTAAAACTTTTTTCACCCCGTTCACCTCTCTATCTCGGCATCATACTTTCTGCTTATAGAAAGAGACAGCACTAAGAACTCTCTGTCTCTTTCCAGTTTCACGATTATCAGTTGTCTTATTTCGTCGATTCGTAGCCGGCCTGTATCAAATCGCAGTACTCTTGTGCAGTCATATCACCGTTCATCAAAGACTGTACATTTTCCTGAGTAATCGTAGAGAGTTCTCCATTCATTAATGCCTCGAACCAGTTCGCTGTTCCTGTTACTTTCTCCATTTCATCTGCAATCAGTTTGGTATATTCGCTCATATCTTCCGGATACTCTTCAATCACATATCCTTTGAGTGCACCAAATTCAGTCATGGAATAGTCACCAACGTTTGTCACAAAGTATTTAAGGAAATCTGCCATTGTATCGTCATACGACTTCTTGTTCAGGCAAAGGACCGTTCCGCAATTCATTGCATATTCCGTACTTATGCCTTCTCCTCCATCTACGGTCGGTATATTAAAGAACCCGATTCCGTCTGCTCCGGCAGGATTCGTATCTGCATTTAGCGAAGAGGTATACCAGCTGCCGTTATAGATCATTGCCGCTTCTCCGGACAATACCATGTCGGCTGCCGTATTCTGGTCTACTGTCGTTGCTCCGACACCAAAATACCCTTCACTGTTCATATCCTGAAGCATCTGTGCCGAAGCCACAAATCCTTCACTGTTGTAGGCGAGTGTTCCATCTGCTGCTTCCTGCATACAATCCTTGCCCATCAGGCGAATCGCATAGGCATGAATCAGTCTTGTCGCCGGCCAGGAATCTCCTGCTCCTGTTGCAAATGGCTGAATTCCTGCTGCCAGCAGTTTGTCAGCTGCTGTAAGCATCTCATCCCAAGTGGTTGGTGCCGATGTAACACCTGCCTGCTCGAAAAGTGCTTTGTTGTACCAGAAGCCTTCGATGTTAAGTCCAAGCGGCAGATCGTAGAGGTCTTCTGTTCCTGTCAGCGCTGCCAGATATGTTGTTGCCGCATTATCCAGCTCATCGTAAACATCAAGCTCTGTCAACGCATCTGTTACATTCAGCACAAGATCTGCATCAATCAAATCAACTAATGGTGTACCTGCGTCATATGCAAACATATCCGGCAGATTATCCGAGGCAGCCAAAGTCTGCACTTTTGTTTTTAGGTTGTCTGAATCCACATATTCAAATTCCCATGTAAAATCAGGGTCCACTTCTTCTTTGTACTTTTCGCACATTGCCGTAATGATACTTCCGTTTGCAGTGGTTTCAGCATCATCCTCCGGCCACATAGACAGAATTTTGATTGTTCTGGACGCTGAATCATCTGAAGTATCTTCTGTGGTGGAACCACCGCCACATCCTGCCAGCATCACTGCCATCATAGATACACTTAAAAGTATCGCTAATAATTTCTTTTTCATATTACCCTCCTACCTGATTTGTGACGACCTGTTTCATAAGTTTTCGAAAACTTGATACTTATGTTATATCTTATTTACAAACAGAATGACAGAGAGTCATTTTTTACAATTTGTCATATAATTTCAGATTTTTTACAACTATGTCTGTAAAAAAAATAATATGTTCATTTTTTCAAGGTTCGCTCTGCATATAGAACGCCAAATCTCGCAGAGGAATTCGGATGACGACGGTCGTACCTTCTCCAAGGGTACTCGTGATTTGTACACCATATTCGTCTCCGTAGATGAGATGGATTCTCTCAATCACGTTTTGTATTCCATACCCAGCGGTCTGTTTTCCCTGCACATCGAATCCGATACCGTCATCAAAAATTTTGAATTCGATATCCTCATCCACCTTATTGCCTGAAATAATAACGCTCCCCTCCCCTACTTTTTGCTCTAATCCATGAATAATTGAATTTTCAACAAATGGCTGGAGCAGGAATTTCAGCATGTAGCATTCCAGAATGTCATCATCTATATCCATATACACTTTGAACCGGTTCTTAAAGCGATAATTCATCACCCGCATATAATTCTCCACGTACGTGATTTCACCATGTACATGAATATAGCCCTTGCCCTCGTTGAGGGTCAGCTTGAACATATCAGACAGGGAAAGCACCATCTGTCCGATATCCTGCGCCTTATATTTCAAGGCCAGAATATAAATCGAATTCAGTGTATTATACAGGTAGTGCGGATTAATCTGCGCCTGCAGAAGCAGAAACTGGGCTTTTTTCTTGCTCAGTTCAACATCTACAATCTGCCGTTCCAGATAGAGGTTATTATTCACCACTCGTTTGATAGTATCCCCGATAATTCCAATTTCACTTTTGTCGAATTCCGTCTCAATCTGGCGCTTGCCCCTGTTAATTTCCCCTACGGCTTCCTCCAGCTTGCGCAGTGGCTTGTATATGCCATTGGTAACAAGAATGGAAATCACAAAAATAGCTCCGATTACAATCAGAAGCAAGATCCGTATATAGGAGCTGATAAACACATTTTCTTCATACAGCTCATTTTTTTCAATACCCGTAATAAATTTCCAGCCAGTAGTTTCATTCATCTGTTCCAGATACAAAAACTTCTCTGCCTCGGTATCTTCCGTTCGATTTTGATAGGCATTGAAAAAATCGTCTGTTCCTTCATTTTGCCCGATCTGCGTAACGTAATTATCCGATTCATCCAACAGCATAACAATATTACGTGTATTTAACTCGCTGTATATCGCCTGCAGGAATGTTTTCCTGACAGTCACAATCATAATACCTTCTTCCTGATAGTTCGTCTTATCATTTAGTTTCTTAATGATTGAAAAGCATGCGGTATTATCCGGATTGAGGACATCTCCATTCCAGAAAATCTCCTTGCCCCTCGTTTCTTGTACCGCCTGATACCATGCACTCTCCTTTTCCGCTTCTTCCTTGTAGTACGTAAGATAGGGAGAGGTGTTTTTCCCATTCTTCAGATCCATATAGTAGCGATTGTAATTGTCGAATAAGAACACACCCTCCGCCATACTTAGTTGATTGAACATATTTGTTACCTGATTGTAGAGTGCTGTCCGGCTTCCGGAATCGTAATACCGGCCGTTCGGATTCTCAGGAGGTGTGTTAATCACATTAATCACTTGTGAATCCAGCATATAATTGCGGATTGTACTAATCAGAGTTTCCAATTCGTTGTCGACGACAATATCAAAAGCCGACAGATTATCCTCTGCCAGCTTAATATATTGGTTCTGTATTGTTTGTTTGGAGATACTGTAAACGGTCAGTACGGATACCGTTACAGAAATAAATGAAATAATAATAATGGCAATGACAATCTGCCATTTCAACTTTCTTTTTCTGTTCCAACTATGCTCCATGGCTGCTACCGTCCCTTCCTGATGGTTCCTTTATATTCGTTCGGTGTCATACCCGTATGTCGTTTGAACAAATCGCAGAAATACCGATAATTGTGATACCCGACTTTTTCGCTGACCTCTGTCACCAAAAATCCGTCTGCCAGTAATTGCTTGGCACTTTGCAGCCGGATATTCGTCAGATATTTCACATAACTGATACCCAGCTCATCTTTAAAGAGCGTACTTAAGTAGACCGGACTCATTTTGGCCAGCTCCGCCAGCTCATTCAGACTGATATCTTCGTGATAATGCTCATGAATATATTGCACCAAGTCCTTGATTGTCCCATGAACCACGCCTTGCTCTTCGAGCTTTAACTTGTTAATGATATTTAAAATAATATAGTCTGCGTATTGATCTACTTCGTCATAAGACTGCAAAATAAACAGGTTGCGATAGGAGGGAAAATGCTTATCCGATGCATTGGGCTTTATATTGTCGTAATACACCCCTACAACGAAGGTAATCAGGTTGTACATGAAGCGTTTGTAGTCTTCGATTTTCATCCCCTCATGACTCATCTGTACTTTAATATCATGATAGATTTTTTCCATTTCTCTATGCTTTCTGCTGCACTGTGCCTTGACTAATTCATCGAGCAGATGCATCATATACGGATTTTCCGTACTTTTACGCACGCTTTTGTAATAGATATCCTCAGCCCGCCGCAGTGCCTCTTCCAGCTTCTCAAGTGTAATCGGCTTATCGACATAACTAACGACACCAAGCCCGATCGCTTTTTGCGCATACGCGAATTCCTGATACCCGCTGATGACAATTGTCAGTATCTTCGGATACTTTTCCCGGCATTTTTTAATCAGTTCCAGACCACTCATCCCCGGCATTTTGATATCTGTAATCAAAACATCAGGCTCGTTCTTCTGTATGATTTCCCATGCGGTCATTCCTTCATTGGCATATCCCAGAATCTCGCATTCCACATTCAATGCTTCGACCAGCAGCTTAAGGCCTTCGATCACCAAAAACTCATCATCAACTGCAACTATTTTAAGCATATTATCCCCCACCTTTACCACTGTACCTCTTACAAAAAGCTATTTTAAACCACAATTTCTTAATTTATCTTCTCGAATATAGCATATTTTTTTATAGAAATCCATAGTCTATAAAATGAGAAACCTTGAAGTTTTTAGTCAACTTTCACAAAAAAGAAGGGCAGACACGCCCCCGGACTCCATGAGTCAAGGCGATTGTCTGCCCTTCTTCTAACACGTAGATGGCACTAAAATTCCCTTAAGAAATCTCTTACATCTCTTTTAGATAGACATCTTTTTCCTGATAAATTTTCGCTCCGCTCTTCGTCAGTACTTCAATCGCATCCTGCAAGGAAGAGCATTTTAAAACGGCCGCCGCCTTATCCGCATTAGCAAACGCATACATGTATTCCACATCAATGCCCGCTGCTGCCAGTACTCCCATCGCATTTTGCAGTGAGCCGACCGCATGGTCCACACCAATACAGATTACGTCGGTCAGCATGGCAGAAAAATCATTCTCCTTCAATGCATCCTTGGCTTTTTCAGGATCGGATACCATCATCCGCAGCATTCCATAATCCGAAGAGTCTGCCAGACTAAGTGCTACAATGTTCACATCATGCTCTGCCAGGATGGACAGTACCTGATGCAGTCTGCCGGGACGGTTCTCCAAAAATACTGATAACTGTTTAATGATCATCTTCTCGTTGCCTCCTTCCTACTTACACTAGTACTCTCTTATCGATGACACGTTTTGCCTTGCCTTCACTGCGCTCTATGGTTTTAGGTTCTACCAGCTTCACCTTGACAGCCAGTCCCAGCGCCTGCTTTAAGATGTGTGTGATCTTTTTACTCAGTCTGTCCAGTTCGCGAATCTGATCTGAGAAGAAGCGCTCTTCGACTTCGACCCACACTTCTAATTCATCAAGATTGTTGTTACGGTCTACAATCAACAGGTAGTGCGGTGAAACTTCATCGACTTCAAGCAGTGCGCTTTCGACCTGCGAGGGGAATACATTGACGCCGCGTATGATGAGCATATCATCAGAACGGCCTTTGAATCTGGAGATTCTGGCAAGCGTCCGCCCGCATTCACAAGGCTCATAAGAAATACTTGTCAGGTCCTTGGTTCTGTATCTGAACAACGGCAGCGCCTCTTTGGTCAGTGTCGTAAACACCAGCTCACCAACTTCTCCCGGAGCACAGGGCTGTAACGTCTCAGGATTTACGATTTCAGGCAGGAAATAGTCTTCATAGACATGCAATCCCTGGTGGTGGATGCAGTCCGCAGCCACACCCGGACCCATGACTTCGCTGAGTCCGTAGATATCAAATGCATTGACATGAAGCTTGTTCTCCAGCTCGCGGCGCATGTTGTCTGTCCAGGGTTCTGCACCCAGAATACATGCTTTTAATTTCAATCTGTCGGTCACTCCCGCTTCCTGGCAGGCTTCTGCCAGATGCAGTGCGTACGAAGGAGTACAGGCAAGCACTGTGGAGCCGAAATCTTCCATCATGGTAATCTGCTTTTTCGTATTGCCGGAAGACATCGGGATGACGGTTGCCCCCAGATGCTCCGCACCATAATGCAGTCCCAGACCACCGGTGAACAGTCCGTAGCCGTAGGATACGTGTATTCTGTCCTCACGTGTGGCACCGGCCATAGCCAGGACACGTGCGACGCATTCCGACCAAGTCGAAATATCCTTGCGGGTATAGGCTACGACCGTCGCCTTGCCGGTCGTACCGGAGGAGGCATGTACGCGCGTTACTTCACTTTGCGGTACAGCCACCAGTCCGAACGGGTAGTTGTCCCTTAGATCATCTTTGGTAGTGAACGGAAGTTTAACTACGTCCTCCACGCATGTGATATCCCCGGGCTCCAGCCCCATCTGCTGCATTTTTTTTCTATAAAAAGGAACGTTATGATATACACGATCAACTAATTTAACCAGTCGTGCACCTTGTAAATTCGACATCTGGTCACGACTCATACATTCCTTTGCTTCATTCCAAATCATAGTAATCCTCCAACATCATCAACTTAATGAATGTACACACTGAAATCCTTTGCTGATTAATACCTCTTCGGTCTCGTCAATTTCGTTCGTATGAACGATAATGGCCGGTATATGACTCATCCTTCCAAAGGATGAATAGGCATAGTTAATACTGATATTGCTCTCCTGCAGTGCGCCCAGCAGATGATCCATACCGCCTTGCTCATCCTCAAGCTCCACCGCTATGACTTCGGAGACACGTGTCACGAATCCCTGCTGTGTCAGCTTCGCTTTTGCCTCATCCGGTTTATCCACTACCATACGCAGAATTCCGAATTCCGGTGTGTCAAATGATGAAAATGCATATATATTAATTGCCTGCTCGTGCAGTGATGATGTGATTTCTCTCAGACTTCCGGGCCTGTTCTCTACAAAAATAGCCAATTGCTTCAGCATATGTTCCTCCTTTATAATCCCTCTCCTCTTAAATCAGTAACACGTTTCGCCTTGCCCTCAAATCTCTGCAGGCTCTGCGGTGCCATGATCTGTATCGTCGCATCAAGTCCCAGCAGGGCTTTTAATTTCTTTCTGATCTTCGTATTGAGCTCTTCTAACTTTTTATAAGAATCCAGGAGACGATCATCAATCAGCTCGACCGTAATCTGCATGACATCCAGTCTGTTCTTGCGCTCCACCTTGATTTCATAATGTGGTCCGATTTCTTCCACGTTTACGATGACCTCTTCGATCTGCGTCGGGAACACATTGACACCACGTATGACAAGCATGTCGTCTGCACGTCCGGAGATATTCTCCATACGCACTGTGGTACGTCCGCAGGCACAGGGCTCATAGAACAGTCGTGAGACATCCTTGGTTCTGTAACGAATCAGCGGCAGTGCTTCTTTGCCCAGGCATGTAATGACCAGCTCTCCTTTTTCCCCCGGCGGCAGTACTTCGCCTGTGACAGAATCTATGATTTCGGGTATGAACCAGTCCTCATTAATGTGCATGCCCTTAAGTTCCGGACACTCGCCGGATACACCCGGACCGCAGAGCTCGCTCATGCCGTAATTCTGTGTACACAGCATATCCGGCCCCCAGATACGGTGCATCTCAGCACGCATCGGCTCTGTCATGCCTTCGCCGCCGAACAGCCCGATTTTGACCTTGATATCTTCCTGCGGGTCCAGCCCCTCGGCACGTATTGCTTCACCCAGATGCAGTGCGTAGGACGGTGTGGATACCAGAAGCGTCGTCCCCATATCCTGCATGAACATAATCTGCTTTTGTGTATTACCCGCAGAAGCAGGCAGTACGGAAGCCCCAATATTCTCTAAGCCTGCATGCAGACCGAGGGCTCCGGTGAACATACCATAGCCAAAAGAAATCTGTGCGATATCCTCTGCTGTTGCTCCTCCCATACATGCAATACGAGATACATTATTTGTCCAGTTAAACATATCATTTTTCGTATATCCTACAATGGTTGGTTTGCCTGTCGTACCTGAAGATGCATGCACACGAACCAGCTCTTTTCTGGGTCTTGCGAACAAGCCCGTCGGATAATTGTCTCTGAAATCCGACTTGTTGGTAAAGGGCAGCTTCGCCAGATCAGACAACGAATTGATATCTGCCGGCTTTAATCCCTCCGCGTCCATTTTTGCTTTGTACGATGGTACTTTTTCATAGATGTAAGCCACAGCTTCCTTAAGCTTACGAAGCTGAATTGCTTGTAATTCTTCCCTTGTATAGGTTTCTTCCTGCGACCAGATCATGGTACTTCCTCCTTAAAATTATGTATTTTGATTGTACCATTTTTATTCCCTAATTGAAACCCCTAATCAGATAGTGTATAATGAATTCAAGCACGAGCACGTATCATACAGAGAGGATTATAACCTATGATTATTGATTTCCACACACATATTTTTCCTGAAAAAATAGCCGCCAGAACTTTGTCACATTTGCAGAGTCTGATTGAAGTCACACCCAGTATGAATGGAACGATTGAGGGGCTTGTCGGCTCCATGAAAGAGGCCAATGTAGATTTAAGCATTGTCCTGCCCGCCATGACTTCTCCGGCCCATTTTGCTTCCGTTACGGATTTTGCCGCCAGCGTCAACGAATATGCGTATGAGAGCGGCGGTCCACATATTCTCTCCTTTGGCGGGATTCATCCGGATTCACCGGATTATAAGGGACAGCTGCAGGAGTTAAAAGACAGAG
This sequence comes from Lachnospiraceae bacterium, assembly GCA_047975025.1. Classification (GTDB taxonomy): domain Bacteria; phylum Bacillota; class Clostridia; order Lachnospirales; family Lachnospiraceae; genus JBKECY01. The sequence continues at coordinate 23,943 of JBKECY010000048.1, read as the reverse complement.
GCTTTATCGGAATCAAGCTGCACCCGGATTACCAGGATACTTTCATCGACGATATCCGCTATCTGCGCATTATCGAACGAGCCGCACAACTGGATATGATCATCCTGACCCACACCGGATTCGATGAATATTCACCGGAGCTTGTCCACTGTACGACACAAGGACTGCTCAATGTACTGCGAGAAGTCGCACCGCCTAAGTTCGTACTGGCACATATGGGAAATCACCTGCATTACGATGAGGTAGAGAAGTATCTTGTCGGCAGTGACGTATATCTGGATACCGCTATTTCAATCCAGGATATGGACAAGCAGCAGTTTATCCGTATCTGCAAGAACCATGGAACAGACAAGATTCTGTTCGCCTCTGATGCTCCTTGGACCAGCCAGAAATCAGACGTATCCTCGTTCTTGTCAATGGGCTTTTCACCGGAGATCGAGCAGCAGATTCTCTCTGAGAATGCACGAAAACTTCTGGGAATCTAGAATTTCCCGCTCTAAAAAAGACCAAAGCATTTTGCTCTGGTCTTTTTTTAGTAGAACCCACTTTACATTCAGACAAGGGCGGCAGTATGCTCGTCCACATACTTCTGAATATTGGATGCATTAACAAATTTCTGTACGCCTGTTTCATCAATGACCACCAATGTCGGTGCCTGCCGTATACCGAAGCGTTCTGCAAGCTCCGGCTCCGCCATCGCATCAATCAGCTCGTACTGCTCGTGTTGGAGCATGATTTTAGCGGCACTGCAGTTCGGGCAGCTGCTGGTCGTAAATAAATACTTGCTTGCCTTTTGTGTCGGCTGCAGGCTTTCCTGCACCTCCAAGGGCTGCGCTACTGGCTGCTCTGCGTCAGCATGCGCCGTTGTCTTCCATACAAATTTTGTATCATATAATTTACGGTTCTTGTACTCCTGCGTCTTACCATCGTTCCAGTTACGTACCGGCCGGTAATAGCCTGTGATACGGCTGTAAACTTCCGCCTGTTCTCCGCAATGCGGGCAGGTAAACTGCTCACCGCTTAGATAGCCATGGTTCTTGCAGACCGAGTATGTGGGTGAAATTGTATAGTACGGTAATTTATAATTCTCAGCAATCGTGCGTACCAGTGAGGCGGCCGCCTGCCAATCCGGCAGCTTCTCCCCAAGGAAACCATGGAATACAGTGCCTGATGTATAGAGTGTCTGAAGTTCATCCTGCACATCCAGTGCGTCAAATATATCCGCGGTATAATCAACCGGCAGATGCGAGCTATTCGTATAATACGGTACTTCTCCAGCCTGACCTGCCGTACGGATAGCGGGATACTGGCTGCGGTCATGCTTGGCCAGCCGATAGGTTGTGGATTCCGCCGGAGTCGCTTCCAGATTGAAGAGTTCTCCGTACTGCTCCTGGTAGTCTGAGAGTTTCTCCCGCATGTGATTGATGACTTCTTTGGCAAACTCCTGTGTCTTCTCACTTGTCATATCTTCCTGCAGCCATACTGCATTCAGACCGACTTCATTCATTCCGATTAAGCCAATGGTGGAAAAATGATTATCAAAGCTTCCCAGATAGCGTTTTGTATAGGGGTACAACCCTTCCTCCAGCAGCTTGGTAATGATCCGGCGCTTGGTATGCAGGGAACGTGCGGATACATCCATGAGATGATCCAGTCGCTGATAGAACTCCGAGACATCTTTCGCCTTGTAGGCAATTCTTGGCAGATTAATCGTCACGACACCGACAGAACCTGTACTTTCCCCGGAACCGAAAAAGCCACCCGTTTTTTTGCGCAATTCCCGCAAATCCAGGCGCAGACGGCAGCACATACTGCGTACATCCGAAGGCTCCATATCGCTGTTGATATAATTCGAAAAATAGGGGGTTCCGTATTTGGCCGTCATTTCAAAGAGCAGACGGTTGTTCTGGGTATCCGACCAGTCAAAATCTGACGTAATGGAGTATGTAGGGATGGGATACTGGAATCCACGCCCATGCGCATCACCTTCCAGCATGGTTTCGATAAAGGCACGATTGATCAGCCCCATCTCTTCAGCACAATCCTTGTATTTGAACGCCATCTCACGGCCGCCTACAATAGCAGGCAATTCGGCCAGATCCTGCGGTACGGTCCAATCCAGCGTAATATTGGAGAAAGGCGCCTGTGTTCCCCAGCGGCTGGGTGTATTCACACCATAGATAAAGGCTTCAATACATTTCTTGACTTCTCTATAACTTAATTCGTCAACCTTAACAAAGGGCGCAAGGTACGTATCAAATGAGGAGAACGCCTGCGCACCGGCCCATTCATTCTGCATAATGCCCAGAAAATTGACCATCTGGTTGCAAAGCACACTCAAATGCTTGGCCGGAGCCGATGAGATCTTGCCCACAATTCCCCCCAGTCCTTCCGTAATCAACTGTTTTAAAGACCATCCGGCACAATAGCCCGTCAACATGGACAAGTCATGGATATGGATGTCGGCATTACGATGTGCTTTGGCAATCTCATCATCGTAAATCTCCGAAAGCCAGTAATTGGCTGTCACCGCACCGGAATTACTTAAGATCAGGCCACCTACGGAATAGGTCACAGTGGCATTTTCCTTAACACGCCAGTCTTCGATTTTGACATAACTGTCGATAATTTCTTTGTAATCCACAATCGTAGATTTCATGTTGCGGATTTTTTCTCTCTGTTTACGATACAGGATATAGGCCTTGGCAACATCCGCGTACCCTGTCTGTATCAGTACATTTTCCACACTGTCCTGTATGTCTTCCACACTGATTTTCTCGTCCACGATCTTGGTCTGAAAATCCGAGGTCACTCGAAGTCCTATCAAATTCAGCATATCATCACTGTACTGCTTTTCGTTTGCGATAAAAGCTTTTGCAATCGCCTCTGTCACCTTTAACAGCATAAAATCCGTAATCTTCCCATCTCTCTTAACGACCTTAAACATAGCGTTACCTCCCATTTGCATTGATTGCCTATGCATTGTATTGTAGCAAAGATAGGAGAGTGAGTCAATAAAAAACACTATATATTGTGTGCTTTTGTAAAGCTCGCACTATATAGTGTGTGTGTTCTTGTGAATATATATCTGGTTTTCTATGCTTTCTACGTCACTTTATGATAGATTTCCTTGGGCACCAATGCTTTCACGAAAATACCTTGTTCCGTATATTCTTCAGAAATCAACTGTCCTTGGGAGCGAATGAGCTGAATCAGCCCCGCCTCCTCATAGGAGAATAAACGGGCGATTTCAATTTTGCCCATTCCCAGCACTTCCCGGAGTGCCTGTTTTAACTCATCAACTCCTGCGCCCGTCCTGGCAGAAATCCGGACTGTGTGGTCCGCTTTGATATCCCGCAGCTGCATTTGCAGATTCTGTTTATCGATTTTATTAAACACCGTAATGATCGGTTTGCCCAGTGCTTCCAAAGAACGCAGTGTTTCATACACAATATGCATCTGCGCCTCCATCTGCTCGCTTGAGGCATCAACCACGTGGATGATGAAATCCGCATATTTCGCTTCTTCAAGAGTACTTTTAAAAGCTTCGATCAAATTATGCGGCAGTTTACGGATGAACCCTACGGTATCTGTCAGCAGTACTGCCTGACCATCCTCCAACTCCAGCAGTCTTGTCGTCGGATCCAGGGTTGCAAATAACTTGTCTTCCTCCAATACGCCCGCATGCGTCAGATGATTCAGCAATGTGGATTTTCCGGCATTTGTGTAGCCCACAATGGCAGCAACCGGAATCCCCTGCTTCTGGCGCTTGGCACGTATACGGTCACGATGCTCCCGGACAGCGGCAAGCTCTCGCTTAAGCCCGGTAATGCGCTCCTTAATCAGCCGGCGGTCCATCTCCAGCTTCTTCTCACCGGGGCCTCTCGTACCGATTCCGCCGCCCAGTCTGGACAAGGAGTCCCTAAGCCCGGTCAGGCGTACCGCACGATACCGCAGCTGCGCCAGCTCGACTTGTATCTTACCTTCACTCGTTGTCGCACGTTTGGCAAAAATCGACAGAATGATGAGCGTACGGTCCATAATCTTGGTATCCAGCTCCCTTGCCAGATTATTGATCTGAGAGGCTGAAAGCTCATCGTCACAGATAATCCCGGTCGCATCCGTAGCGTATACCATCTGCCTGATTTCTTCAAGCTTTCCGCTTCCCACATAATACCCCGGGTGGATATTCTCACGATTCTGTATCATTTTCCCCACAGTAACGGCGCCTGCCGTATGAGCAAGCGCCTCTAGTTCATCCATTGACTGTTCGGTATCATCTCCTGCGTGGGTCTGTACTCCGACCAGAAGTACACGTTCCATATATTCCTGTGTTTCAATCATACATACGATTCCTTATCGGTTCTGCAAAAAAGTATTCTCTCTTTGGGCTGTTTCATCTTCCGGATACAGGGCAATATAATCTGCCATCTTTGTCTTCGCGGTGGCAAAATCCAGCTGCTTTTCATACACAACGATTTCACTGTACAAAAGTTCCTGTGTTTCCTGTGTATCAGCTTCTTCCAGTCCCTGTTCAATATAGGCCAGTGCCTCGTCAAAATTCTCTTCCAGTATAGCGCAGGCCGCCAGTCCATTGTATGCCTGTGCAATATTTTCTCCATTGTCTACACAGGTCTGATAGATGTCCTGCGCTTTTGACGCATCTCCTTGTGCCAGATACAGCTTGCCCAGGAAAAATAGCACGTCCGTACTGCCCTTATCAACCGCAAGTTCCAGCTGCTTCTGTGCATCCACCGTATTTTCCAGATAGTAGTAGACACAGCCCAGATCATAGTAATCCTGTGCTGTTTTGGGTGTAATATTCAGCGCAGCTTCCAGATACGTGTCACCGTCAGCATTCATTTCTCTGGAATTGTACGCTTCATACACACGTATATAATCCGTATAAGTCGTAGAATTGTTCAGATATTCCTCGAAATAACTCTGCGCCGTATCATACTGGTCAAGCATCAGCTGTATTTTCCCCAACAAGAATAAATGCTGTGTATCGGTTCCCAGCTCTACGAGCTGTTCTGCCGTAGCCAGTGCATCCTCGTAGGCACCATTGTTCAGTTGTGCGGTTGCCATATAGGCCAATACGTCTTTGCGAAATGCCGTATCCTTGCTCTCCAGGTTCAATGCCTGTGTGAACGCTGTCACAGCTTCCTCATAGACACCCAGCTCGAACTGAGCCACACCGATGCCCCGGTAGGCCTGTGCCGTATGCAGGTCATTCGCAACAGCCGACTCAAATCCTGTGATTGCCTTTTCATAATAGCCTTTGTTCAGATTCGACTCCGCCTGCTCATATTCTTTTTGCTCCTCCCGGCTGCATCCTGTCACAGACAGGGCACAGGCAGCGAGGACACATAGAAGGACAATTATCTTTTTCATGTTCTACCTCAAAATGAATCCCTGTGCATCCATGACCTGAATGATCTGCTCCACTTTTTCAGCGCAGATCTGATCCGTCGCCGCTTCCACCATGACGCGGACTAACGGCTCGGTTCCGCTTTCGCGTACCAGTACTCTGCCTTCTTCACCAAGTGCTTTTTCCACTTCGGCTACGGCCTGCAGCACCTGTGAATCCTGCATGGCTGCCGCTTTATCGGTCACTTGTACATTTTTCAAAAGCTGCGGATAAATCGTAACTTCCTTCGCCAGTTCGCTCAGAGGTACCTTGTGCTCAACGATTGCTTCCATCAGCAAAAGAGAAGTCAAAATCCCATCTCCGGTTGTCGCATGTCTGGAGAAAATAATGTGTCCGGACTGCTCGCCGCCAAGACTGTACGCATGCTGCATCATGGCATCACTCACATATTTGTCACCGACAGAAGTCTTGACGTACTTAATATTCTCTCTGTCGAAAGCTTTATACAGCCCCAGATTGGACATCACCGTTGTCACAATGGTATCATCTTTTAATTTGCCCTGCTCTTTTAAATATTTCCCGCAGATATACAAAATCAGGTCACCATCAATTTCACGCCCCATATGATCGACCGCAATACAACGGTCGGCATCTCCATCATAGGCAAATCCGACATCCAGCTGATTGTCACGAACGAATTTCCCCAGCACTTCAATATGCGTGGAACCGCAGTTCAAGTTGATGTTCGTCCCGTTCGGTTCTGCATTGATCACATATGTTTTGGCACGCAGCGCATCAAATACGCTTTTGGCGATCGTCGAAGCACTGCCGTTAGAACAGTCCAGCCCCACCCGGAAATTCTTAAAAGAATGGCTGGGAATAGAGATCAGATAGCCAATATAGCGATTTCTGCCCGCTGCGAAATCAATGGTTCTGCCGATGGACTCGCGCACCGCATACGGAATCTCCGGCAGACCCTGCTCAAGATAGGTTTCGATCTTATCCTCGACCTCGCGCTCGAGCTTCATGCCATTGCCATTAATAATCTTGATTCCGTTATCATAAAATGGATTGTGGCTTGCAGAAATCATAATACCACAGTCAAATTCTTCCGTACGTACCACAAAAGATACGCTGGGTGTTGAGGTAACATGCAGCAGATAGGCATCGGCACCGGAAGCAGTCAATCCGGCCGCCAGTGCATATTCAAACATATAACTGCTGCGTCTTGTATCCTTGCCGATCACAATCGATGCTTTTTTTTGCTGTCCATAATACCACCCCAGAAAGCGTCCGACTTGAAACGCATGATCCACTGTAAGTTCCAGATTAGCCTCTCCCCTGAAACCATCTGTGCCAAAATACTTCCCCATATCAAATCCCCTTTACAAAACGTTCTGTTAGTTAAATAGTTTTTCTGAATATACACCTTTTTCGATCAGGTTCTTGAAAGCCTGCTCCACCGATGCTTTATCTTCACTGTATGTCACACCGAACCATTCATCGTCTGTCTTTAAGACTGTGACTTTTGCTTTCTTCTCTTTGATCAACTGATCAATAATCGAAGGCAGCAGATACTCTTTCTTGATATTCCCCGGCTCCACACCTTTTAAGAAGTCTACAAATCCGGCTTCCAGCACCTCCAAGAAGTCCGGTGTCAGTCCCCACATATTCATGGATACCAGACTGTTCACATCGATTGGCTGCAGACCATCCGCAGCATCGATTGCGGCTTTACCGCCCTCAGCTTTTACAATATCAGAAGTCTCATCCACGCCAACAAGGGAGCCGGACTCATCAATACGGCATACGCCTCTGGTAACAGAGCCATTGTCGCTTAGTGTATTTCCCAGGATAAATCCGGCCATACAGATATCAAATAGCTCTCCTGCCTGTCTGTCCTGTACCAGATATTCATGAATCTTCACATAGGCTTCCTTGCCATAATAGTCATCTGCATTGATGACAAGAAAAGGTGTATCTACAACGTCCTTGCATGCCAGAACTGCCTGTCCTGTCCCCCAAGGCTTAGTTCTGCCCTCCGGTACTGCGAAGCCTTCCGGCAGGTTGTCTACCTCCTGAAATGCATATGCTACCTCAGGGATCTCAGCAATACGATTTCCGATAATTTCTCTAAAATCTTTTTCCAGGTCTTTTCGAATGATAAACACAACTTTGTTGAATCCGGCTTCCAACGCATCATGAATGGAATAATCCATGATAATTTCTCCGCTTGGTCCCACAGGGGCGAGCTGCTTGATTCCGCCTCCAAATCTGCTTCCAATACCTGCTGCCATGATCACTAATGTTGTTTTTTTCATAGTATCCACCTCTCCTTTGCTTAGTTATTCATGTTTCCTAATTTAGCTGCCTGATCCGCTGCTATCAAACTGTCAATAATATCTTCTATATCTCCATTCATAACAGCGTCAAGTTTATGCAATGTCAATTTAATACGATGATCTGTCACACGTCCTTGCGGGAAATTATAGGTACGGATTTTTTCCGAACGGTCTCCGGTTCCCACCTGACTCCTTCTTGCCTCTGCTTCTGCATCATGCTGTTTTTCGAGCTCCATCTCATAGAGTCTGGAGCGCAGGATCTTCAGCGCCTTATCTTTGTTCTTCAGCTGCGATTTTTCATCCTGACAGGAGATAACAATTCCGGTAGGAAGATGGGTCAGCCGTACCGCAGAGTCAGTCGTATTAACACTTTGTCCTCCATTCCCGGAGGAACGGAACACATCGAACTTGCATTCATTTAAATCCAGATGGAAATCAATCTCCTCTGCTTCCGGCATGATGGCGACCGTCACAGTAGATGTGTGAATTCGTCCGCCTGATTCTGTCTCAGGCACCCTCTGTACCCGGTGCACACCGCTTTCGTATTTTAATTTGGAATAGGCTCCGTTACCATTAATCATAAAGGTTACTTCCTTGAAACCGCCGATACCATTTTCATTTAAGCTCAGCATCTCGGTTTTCCAGCCTTGATTTTCTGCATATTTCACATACATACGATAGATTTCAGCTGCGAACAGAGCGGCCTCATCCCCACCGGCACCGCCGCGGATTTCAACGATAACATTTTTGCGGTCATTCGGATCTTTGGGGAGCAGCAGTATCATCAATTCCTTCTCCAGCTCCTCAATACGCCGCTTAGATGCTGCCAGCTCTTCTTTGAGCATTTCTCGCATCTCATCATCTGACTCGCCATCCAGCATGGAAAGGCTGTCTTCCACCGTCTGCTTACAGCTTTTATATTCTTTATAGGCATCTACAATGGGGGATAATTCGCTTTGCTCCATCATTAGCTTTTGGAAGCGCGCCTGATTATCCGCCACATTGGGTTCACCTAGCTCATTTAAAATCTCTTCAAAATGAATGAGTAAATCTTCCAGTTTATCAAACATGTTCTGGTATCTCCTTCTTACTTTGCCTTGCGACCAAGTACTACCCTGTCGTGTCCGGCTAAATCTTTGACCACTTCAATGGCATCAAATGCATTTTTTTGCAGTAATGCCGCTACCTCTTCAGCCTGGTCATAGCCAATTTCAAACAGCAGCCAGCCACCCGGATTGAGATAGTCACCCGCCTTGGCTGTAATCTTATGATAGAAGAAAAGGCCGTCCGCACTGCCGTCAAGTGCCAGTGCCGGCTCCTGCTGTACTTCCGCCTGTAACCCCTGCATATCCGCCGTAGGGATATAGGGCGGATTCGATACGATCAGATCAAAGCAGCCTTGCACCGCTTCAAACAAATCCCCTTGGACGAACTCCACCTGTGTACACAATGCGACTGCGTTCCTGACTGCCACTTCCAAGGCCTGTGCAGAAATATCACTGCCCACCGCTGTAACCGGTATCTTCTGTGCTGCCAGACTGACGATAATGCAGCCGGAGCCGGTACACAGATCCAGTATACGCATCTTCGGAGCAAGCCGCTTGAGCGCCTCTTCGACCAGAATTTCCGTATCAAATCTGGGAATCAACACATGTTCATTCACATGGAACATATACCCCATAAAAGGTGCCATACCTGTAATATACTGCAATGGTACATGTTGTGAGCGCTGCAAAAGCAGTGCCAGATATCGTTCCTGCTCACCAGATGTCACCTCAGTCTCGGGCGCCATATAATAGGAAGTGCGGTCAATCTGAAGCACAAACTCCAGCAAGTACCACGCATCAGTTTCGGGCGCATCGATTCCGGCGTCACCCAACTGCTTTTTCCCTGTTTCGTATAGACTGCGGTAGGTGCTCATGCCGGTGTCTCTTCCGCCGCAGATTGCATCGTCCCGCCTTCGGCAGCAGATGCTCCTTCTGTCGGTACGCCAAACTCTCTCTCCAGATAAGCTCGCCAGTCAAATACCGCCTCGACAGACTTGATCGCGACCTCGACCATATCCGGTTCCGGCTCTCTGGTCGTAAGCTTTTGAAGTGCCAGACCCGGTCTGCTGATAAATTCAACGATTTTATTCTCACTGCGTCCGGCCAGACGTATGAATTCATACGAAATCCCCGCAATGACCGGTACCAGAAGCAGGCGCACCACAATGCGCAGCCAAGGCTGCGGCACACGTATGAACAAAAAGAAAATCACACTGATGACTACGACCAGCAGTAAAAAGCTGGTACCGCATCTTTTGTGCTGCCGGGAACTTTTCATAACATTGTCTACCGTCAGCTGATGCCCGTTCTCTATACAGTTGATGCACTTATGTTCCGCTCCATGATACATGAAGACGCGCTGTATATCCTTCAATTTTGAAATCAGAACCATATATCCTATAAACAGCAGAATGCGAACCAGCGCCTCTGCCAGTGCTATGACAGTCTCCGAGCTGGTCACATGCCGCAGAAAACTGGCAATAAAATAAGGCAGCATCATAAATAGTGCGATTGAAAGGACCACTGAAAAAGCAACCGTAGCATACATAAGTATCTTGGTCTGCCGGGCATTCTTCTCATCCAGCCTGTTCTGCTCTTCTTCTGAGAGTTTTGGTGCTTCTTCCTCTTCCTCCTCTTCAAAAAAAGAGGCTGAATACATCAGGCATTTTGTACCTACCACCATGGAATCTATGAAATTCACCACACCACGCAGAATGGGCCATTTGGTCCAGGCACTTGCACCCAGCGTGTTTTTATAATCCTCAACTTTTACTTCGATTTCCTGATCCGGCTTACGGACTGCAATGGAATACTTATCCCCATGACGCATCATGATTCCTTCCATAACTGCCTGTCCGCCAATATTGGATGGCTTCATATACTTCTCTCCATTGTAAGAACAGGCTGAGATTTGAATAACCTCAGCCTGTTTTTCTTGTCATTTAATTTAAAATTACGCCTGCGTATTAACGCCATATTTCTTATTAAACTTATCAATACGACCTCTGGCCTGTGCAGCCTTCTGCTGTCCTGTGTAGAATGGATGGCACTTGGAGCAGATCTCCACGTGAATTTCCTTCTTCGTAGAACCTGTTACAAATGAATTTCCGCAGTTGCAGGTAACGGCAGCCTGGTAGTAATCTGGTTGGATTGCTTCTCTCATTATTCTCACCTCTTCTAACTTTTCTAACTATTTATCTTAATATAGCAACCAAAAAAGTGCTATTAATTTCCAAACAGCTTATTGATTGTATCATATTTCCAAATGAATTGCAAACATTAAACTAATTTTTCAAATTTAATTTTTTTGATGAATTCTTCATTGGTCTTTGTCGTGGAGAACATACGCAGAATGTGTTCCGCCGCATCCTCTGTACGCTTACCATTCAAGGCTTTACGCATGATATAGACCGCATCTCTTTCTTCTTTGGTAAACAGCAGATCTTCTCGTCTGGTACCTGATTTGGCAATGTCGATTGCGGGGAATACCCTGCGCTCCTGCAGTTTTCTGTCAAGCACGAGCTCCATATTGCCGGTTCCCTTGAATTCTTCGTAGACCACATCATCCATCTTACTGCCTGTGTCCACAAGGGCTGTCGCCAGGATAGTGAGGCTTCCGCCTTCACGCATATTACGGGCTGCCCCGAAGAACCGCTTCGGCATATGCAGTGCTGCCGGATCAAGACCGCCGGAGAGTGTCCGGCCGCTTGGCGGCACCGTCAGGTTATAGGCTCGCGCCAGACGTGTGATACTGTCAAGCAGTATGACCACATCCTTTTTACTTTCCACCAGCCGCTTGGCCCTCTCAATCACCATCTCAGAGACGCGCTTATGGCGATCCGGCAATTCATCGAACGTAGAATAGATTACTTCAACGTTCTTGCCCCTGATAGCTTCCTTAATATCAGTCACTTCTTCCGGGCGTTCATCGATCAGAAGAATCATCAGATGCAATTCACTATTTGCCTTAAGCAGTGATTTTGCCACATCTTTTAATAAAGTAGTTTTACCTGCTTTTGGCGGAGATACGATCATCCCACGCTGTCCTTTGCCGATCGGACTGATCAGATCCACAATACGCATCGCCATAGTCCCGGGCGTTCTCTCGAGAACAAGTCTTTCATTCGGGAATATGGGGGTCATTTCTTCAAAATTATATCTGTTTCTGGCCTCGTTCGGATTGAGTCCATTAATAGAAGAAACGTATAAAAGCGCACCGAATTTTTCATTTTGTGTCTTGGTACGTACGTTGCCCTGCAGTACGTCCCCTGTCTTTAAATTAAATCTGCGAATCTGGGAGGGGGATACATAGATATCATTCTCCCCCGGGAGAAAGTTCTCACAGCGGATGAATCCATAGCCGTCCTGCATGACTTCCAGAATCCCATTGGCTTTCTCTCCGCTGTCAAGCTGCTGGACGCTGCCTCTGCTCTCTCTAGGCTCTTTGGCGGACTCATGTACGGGCTCTTTTACCGACACTTTTTCCGGTTCTTTCTCTGCCTGTATTTTACTGCTTTTATCTCTTTCGTCTGCCTCCAGCATGGCTTCGATCAGTTCTGCCTTTTTAAGTGTCGAAATACCTTTTAGCCCTCTTGCTTTGGCGAGATCCCGCAAAGCAGCCAGGGACAGCGATTGATACTTTTCTCTCATATTCACCTCTACTAGTTAAGAACATTTGGGGAAATTTGGAAATTCATGAAGTACATACGGTCAGATTATGAAACATTTGACTTTCCGATATACTTGTAAGAATACTGCCGAATTGTAACTATACCTATTAATTCTTCTCATTATACTTGTCCGCAACAGAATTTGCAATCCCATTTTACTTCCATAGAGGCGGCTCCCCATTCCCAGAATCGTTTTTTGCGTACGTATGTGTAATTTTAGCATTAGATTTTTCCAGGAAATCTGTTATAATAATCATGTTGAATCACTTATCGACCCATAAGTTTTTCACTCAGCCCGTACAGAAATGTACGGGTTTTCCCTTGCAAGGCATCCCTGTCCTTGTCTCGGAAACAGCAATGGTTGTTTTAACCTTCCCTAAGAGAGCCCGTTTGGTACGGACTCTTTTTTCATTTTTTCACTTTTTACATTCATATATGCATAAATTGACAAGATTTATGCATATTTTTCTTCTATAATGAAATTAACTGTGGAACAAGTATGTAGGGAGCACGTATGAAGAAGCACTATATAGGAAGAGATTCTACAATCAAACATACAGGATTAATACATGTGGATACCTGCACACTGCTGCCGGATATCTCACAACGGGAATTTTGGGGACTCTATGATTCTCCCAAAGACGCACTTGAGGCTGCCCGTGCCAAACATAGCAACGAGGATTTTCGCCTGTGTCCTCTGTGCTGCAGTACATTTCCATTTCAGTAGGGGACTTATTCTTTCTGGGCGAAAATCTCGTCAATCGCTTCTTTGATCATGATAAGGTCTGTTTTTGATGGGATGTTATTAATACAGATACAGATTCTGTCACTGCAAATTTCACAGGGAAAATCTGTTAATAGAATATCGAACTTCTTTTTGCGAAGTTCTTCTGCTCGAATCGCTGGCTGATCATAGATACTAACATTTATTTTATTTGTAAAGTATGTGTCTAATATATCAGCTATTATTTTGTCGTTCTGAAAACCATGAGTGCTGGTCACCAGAATTTCCACCTTGGGCTTTTTGCTGTATAATCCACTGATGATCCCTTTCCAATTCATAAGCAATGCGTAGATAATCTGGGATATCAGCCCTTCTTCCTCCGGCAGTTCGGCGGTGATGACGATCTGTCTGGCTGCATGATACAGCATGTCATAATGCTTCAGGTTCAACGGTCGAATAATATCCATAAAAAATTTCTTGTTGTCATATAAGATATAATCCGGAGCCGGATACACTTCTTTTATATGGTTCACCGTATTCAAAAGCTCAATCAGGCACTTTTCCCTCTCAGCTAATTCTATTGAAAACGAGTCGGATATTTCCTGAAGAATCTCATTGATTTTATCTGCCAGCCGCCTCATTTGAGGATTTTCCTTTAATAACGCATGCAGGCTGTCCGGCGAGTCAATGTAGTTCGGACCCCAAAATGCATCGAGTACCGTACCTCTCATGTAGTGTCCCTTGCGCTCTCTGTGCAGCGCAATGGCGGTCCATAATCTGCAGGTATAATAGCGGGCTGCGTTGAATGGCGTCTCACTCTCCTTGAGCTGTTTTTCGACCAGCTTGTCCACGTTCCTGCTGTCATCTTCGAACGGCCACCCAAGTGCATCGTAACGTTCCGTAAAATATAGTGCATAGAAGTAACGTATCTTCCATTCTTCCCCGGTGACCCGCAGCGGGTTCATCAGCAGCTTGATGCCGTACGGAAACAAAAAAGAGTTGATGCTTTTGACAAGTCTGTACACTGCGGACACACTGATATACAGCTCTGACTCCAGGTCACTGATTAGAAGGTTCTCGTCAAAAAATATGCGTTCCAGCAATTTGAAAGAATTGCTTTCTCCCATCATCAACTGATAGATGCCCTTCATTCCCAGACACTGAGGTGCGCTGTATCTTGCTCCATTTTGCGAGGTTCTGATCTTAGAAATCTTTAACACACTATTGCAGTATTGTATATCTATGCTTATGATTCGCTCTGAACACCCGATTTTATAAGAAAGTTCCCGTATTGTCATCCATTCCTTATGTTCATTCAGAATTTCCAACAGTTTAAGTCTTCGTTTCGATGTACTGTCAAGCATATCTTACCCCATTTTCCGTTTCTATAAAAGATTATAGCATAAACGAAACAGGATTTCTGTCATATATTGCACCCCCGGCGGTATAAAATGACACTAGAAAACCACGCAAAACTTCTCAACTACTGTATATCCTATAATATTCAATTGACATTATCTGAACCAAAAGCGTATAATGTTTTAACAACCAGTTAGCGTTAGCTAACCTTTTGCACGGAATTAGGAGGAATCGTATGTTTGAACAAATTAAATTACCTTATAGTTTTGACGCTTTGGAACCACACATTGACACGCTTACCATGCAGACGCATTATACAAAACACCATGCCACCTATACCCAGAACTTAAATGCCGCCGCAGAAAACGCAGGATATTCTGCAGCTTCCATTGAAGAGCTCCTCATACAATGGAGCAAACTGCCGGAGGAATTCAAGACACCGATTCGAAATAACGGGGGCGGATTTTACAACCATAACCTCTATTTCGGTCATCTCTCTCCCAATGGCGGCGGTGAACCGACCGGTGACCTGGCCGAAAAAATCAAGCAGACATTCGCCGGATTTACCGAGTTCAAGGAGGAGATCAGCCGCGCGGCTGCCGGTCAATTCGGTTCAGGATGGGCATGGCTTTCCACAGACAAAGATGGAGCGCTCAAAGTATCTTCTAGTCCCAACCAAGACAATCCTTTGCTTGAGACCGAAGGCGTGTGGCGCCCCATCCTGGGGATTGATGTATGGGAACACGCCTATTATCTAAAATATAAGAATCTGCGTGTTGACTACATCAAAGCATTTTTTAACGTTATAGACTGGAATATTGTAGCTCAAAATTACGAGGCCAGTCACTAGTCAGCCCGATATCTGGCTATACCATTTCCTGCATAAACTTTTCGAGAAGCACAGGGTCATTTTGACGGCCGGCAAGTATCTGCCCGTTCAATAATGCCTTGTGCTTTTCATGATAGGTGGGCTCTTCCTTCTCATACAGGACTCCGATTGGTATCTGCTCACCGAATTCCATGGCTTTTCCCATTGCCTGCATGCGGTCAGATGAATCATATGCAGCCAGCAGCTCGTAGATTCGTTTCTGATACCACTGATACGTGTTGACTTTGTTAAAGCTGACACAAGGCTGGAGTATATCGATCATTGCATACCCCTTGAATTCAATTGCCCGTTTCATCATTTCTTTTAAATGTTCCGGCTTCCCGCTGAAGCTACGTGCCACGAATCCCGCTCCTGCAGCGAGTGCCATCAGCACCGGGTTAAATGGAATATTCTGATTCCCTTCTGTCTGAACTTCTGTGACAGCGCCCTCCGATGAGGTCGGCGATGCCTGCCCTTTTGTCAGTCCATAAATCTGATTATCATGAACAAAATGTGCGATATCTACATTGCGCCGTATAGTATGAATAAAGTGATTTCCGCCCTCTCCATAGCTGTCGCCATCACCGCTGTCAATAATCACAGTCAGCTTAGGGTTGACAATTTTAGCTGCAATCGCAGGAGGCAGCGCACGCCCATGCAAGCCGCAATAGCTGTTCGCACTTATATATTGCGGAGTTTTCGCCGCCTGCCCGATCCCTGCCACCATCAGCACTTCGTGTGGATCTTTGCCCAGCTCTTCCAGCGCACCTTTGAGGCAGTTCAAGATACTGAAATTCCCGCAGCCGGGGCACCAGGCTGTCTCATATGTCTGAAATACTTGTTCTCCCATCACAGCACCTCCTGTTCTACACGTGCGGCAATTTCCTGCGCACTGAATTGTCTTCCGTCATATTTCAAAAGTTTGTGGTGCAGCTGAATGCCTGTCGTCTCACTGATCAGGGCTGCCAGCTGTCCGGTGTAAGTCTGTTCAACCGCAACCAGGGTGGCTCCGCTTTCTGCCAGCCGCCGGATTGTTCGCTGCGGTAAAGGCCAGACATCTCCGAAGACTGCCGCTGCCGCCTGGTCTGGGTGTTCGCGATTGAGTATCTCAACCGCCTCTTTGAGCGGTCCATACAAAGAGCCCCAGCCTACCAGCACAATTTTGGCATCTTCTGCCCCCAGCAGTTCCGGCTCCAGCAGCTCTTCTTCCAACAGTTTCATTTTATTCATTCGTTTCTGCATCATGCGGATACGAGTCTCACTATCTTCGACAATATGCCCGTACTCATCATGTTCATCACTGTCAGCAGCGACAAACCCATCCGGCGTTCCCGGAAATTTACGCGGCGAAATTCCCGAATCTGTATAACGGTATCTGGCATACCCGGCACCTTCCTCTGCGCTTGCCGGCTCGTAGGGCACTACGGATGCAACATCCGGCACAGGTATGGTCGCTGTGGAATCTCCCAGATACTGATCACTTAGCAAAATGACCGGAATCTGATATTTTTCAGCCATCGTAAAGGCGCGTACCGTCTGCCAGAACGCATCCTCGTGATTCCTAAGCGCAATGACCATACGAGGGAATTCACCCTGCGATGCCGAAATCACGAACTTGAGATCACTTTGCTCTGTACGTGTCGGGAAGCCGGTCACCGGACCGGGACGCTACACATCCACCGCCACCAGCGGGATTTCTGCCATGCCTGCCATACCCAGGGCTTCTACTTTCAGACTAAAACCGCCGCCTGAAGTACCTGTCATAGCACGCGCTCCTGTAAAGGAAGCTCCCAACGCCATATTGATAGCGGCAATCTCATCCTCTGCCTGCTCCACAACAATACCGCTTTCAAGTGATTTCTGTGCCAGATACTCCATAATCGAAGTAGAGGGTGACATAGGATAGGCTGAATAGAATTGAAGCCCGGCCGCAAGGGCACCTAGGGCGAGAGCCTGACTGCCGGAAACAATCATATGTTTCTCATAGGCTCCCTGCTGATAAGGGAACTTAGCTTCCACACGTTCATAGCCGGCCTGTATCGCCTGTAAGTTGATCTCAACATACTCTGCCTTCACACTCTTTTCAAAAATCTTGCGTACCGCTTCCTGCGTAACAGGAATCGAGAATATTTTTAGGATGGCACCGATTGCCACACTGCTTGATACTCTGGGATTTCCCAGCTCCTTGGCAATCCCTGACAAATCCAGTGTAATCGCCCTGGCATCCTCCGTTGGAATCGAACTGTCGCACAAAATGAAGCCCTGCTCCCGCAGTTCAGACAGATGAAGCTCAATTGTCTCCTGATTTAAAGCAATCATCCCATCCAGCACCTCACTGTGAGAAGAAGGACATGATTCCCCAAAACGAATGCGCGTAAAATTGTGACCGCCACGTATGCGGGACATAAAGTCACGCATGGCCAGCAATCCATAGCCGGACTGCTTGAGTAGTCGTTCCAGAATAACACCGGCAGTATCAACGCCTTGACCCGCCGCACCTCCAATCAACAAATTGTACATACACTTCTCTCCTTTTTATATTATAGCGTACACATTTTTCACTTGTCATTATACCATACCTAAAAAGCTTGTGTTATAGTAAATCCTTTTTGCGAAATATTTTCAGGTTGCTGCAAGCAACAATTTTTCCTATTTCGTTGTAATTACAACGTACTTCTATGCATTTACCTACTATACTAACGTTATAACAAACCAAACGCAATCATAGAAATAGGAGGTCCCCTATGGAACAAAATATTATGAAAAACATTGACATGTCGACCATCATCGACCCTGCTTCTCTGGTCAGCTACCTGCCCGGCCAGATCGTAAGCCGTACACTGATTCAGAACAAAGCTGTCAGCATTACTCTATTTGCTTTTAATGAAGGAGAAGAAATCAGTACACACGCTTCCGGCGGAGATGCCCTGGTACTCATCCTGGACGGCAGCGCTGTGATTACAATTGGGGAGGAAGTCTACCGGCCGCACAAGGGAGAAAGTATCGTCATGCCGGCAGGTGTTCCACACGCAGTCGCTTCTGAACAGCCGTTCAAGATGATGCTGACCGTTGTGTTCGCACAGTAGCCCCGAGCCGAATGCCCGCAACTGCAAAGATAGGCTGGATAATCTTTCGACAGAATGCTATACTAGTAGCCACAACCGACTCTATATACCGTTGAAAGGAAGTATCTATGTCATTTAACGCATTGGGAATGGATGCACCTCTGGTTGCAGGCCTCCAGAAGGAACACCGCATACATCCGACGGATGTACAGGAAAAAAGCATCCCACTTATTATGGCAGGACAAAGTATCGCCGTCCAATCCGAGACCGGCTCCGGAAAAACGCTTGCTTACCTGCTCCCCCTGTTCATGAAACTTAAGCCTTATCAAAGAGGCACTGTGCAGCTCATTCTCGTTCCTACCCATGAACTTGCCATGCAAGTACACCGGCAGATTCGGTCGCTGGCCGAACATGCCGGTGTCTCTGTGCATTCCACTCCAATTGTAGGCAACGTCAACATCCGCCGCCAGATTGACTATCTGAAAGAAAAACCGCAGATTGTCGTAGGTACGCCCGGACGTATACTCGAATTAATCAAAAAGCGCAAGATACCGGCACACGCCCTACAAACTTTGGTTTTGGACGAGGTTGACAAGCTTCTTGATGCAGATAATCTGGATACTGTACAAGCCGTTATAAAATGCTGTATGCGGGATATCCAGCTGCTTATGTACTCCGCCAGCATTCCCAAGTCTGCCGAACAGACCATCCTTACGATTCGAAGCGAGCTTCAGATTCTGCGTTTGTCCTCCAAGGCAGAAATGCCCAAGAATCTGAAACACTACTATATACTTGCCGACTCCAGACGCAAGACAGAAACTTTGCGCCGGCTTCTCAGCACTGTCAAGAAAAAGAAGGCCATCGCCTTTATCAACAAAACCTTTGAAATAGAAGAAACTCTGCAAAAACTGCAATATCACCACCACCCCTGTGCCGCTCTCTATGGAGGAGCCTCCAAGCAGGACCGCCAAAAAACAATTGCCGGTTATAAACGCGGTGACTTTTCACTCCTGCTCGCATCGGACATCGCTGCCAGAGGGCTGCACTTTGAGAACGTATCCACTATCTTTCATGTATCCATTCCCGAAGAGCCTCTCATCTACCTGCATCGGGCAGGCCGGGCGGGCCGCAGGCAGAAATGGGGTGTGAATATCGCTATTGTTACTCCAAAAGAACTTTCTTTGCTAAAGCAGTATGAAAAAGCTCTGGGAATTCATTTTGAAGAAATGAAATAACTACTGCCTCAGCTCTTGCTACACAGCAGTGTCACCAACGCCTGCCCAAGCATCACACCTGCCAGACACAACAGTACACTGCCGGCGGCATACATACCGCCGGCGAACATACGCCCTTCTTTTAACAGCTTCACCGTCTCAAGTGAATAGGTTGAAAATGTAGTGAACCCGCCGCAGATTCCTACGGTCAGAAATAAAAGCAGGTTCGGGGATAGTATTTTGGGGCGCACCGAGACTGCACTGATTGCGCCAATGAGCAGCGCGCCCATAAAATTAATCAGCAGCGTACTCCATGGGAATTTCGTTGAGACCGGAGCCAGAACCACCCCCAGCAGATAGCGCCCTATCGTGCCTGTAAAACCGCCTAGTCCGACTAATAAACACTTAATCATTTTTTCTCCTTATGTCTTGCATTGCTTCTATTAATAATAAAATATTATACAGCAACTACAAGTCATTGTAAATTAGGCGAATTTTACCTCTGTCAGCTTCTCCGAGAGTTCCGATGATCTGAAGAAACATATTAATCTAGGTGATGGAATAGAACCGAAAGGAATCAAAAACGATGAATACTACTGCAATAGACGGCCTGAAAGCATTGTCGAAAAAGTATGCTTCTAACGCGCTTAACATCCGGGCGATTGACTCTCAGGTAAAATACTCCGGTTTGAAGCAAGATAGCTACTATACGAAAAATTCGGCATTTATGTTTCCCGTCAGCGGAAGCTGCTATATCCATTTTGACAACAAAATTTTCTATGCCAGACCCGGTAAATTAATACATGGTTGTCCCGGGAAGCATATCGAGTTTGAGGTAACCGGTAATGAGCCGTTTCACCTCATCAATATTTATCATGACTCGAGCGAAAGCTTTTTATTTGAGTCTGATTTAGGAGAAAATACCCATACGCTGCTCGAAAATCTGGAAAAAATAGTTTCCTTGAAAGATAACAGTGATCTAAAAAACGACCTGGTCAAGGACCAGCTCGTTTCCATGTTCTTTGAACTTCTGTTTTCCGACTATATGAACCACAACATTCAGAATAATTACGAACTCGTCTCTCAAGTCGTTGCCTTCATCCACCAAAATTATCATAAGCAGCTCAGCTTGCAAAAGATATCGGACTATGCAGGAAAGCGGCCTGCTCAGATCAGCTACTTATTTCATAACTACACAGGGAAACGTCCCATCGACTATTTGATTTCTTACCGCTTATCACAAGCCATAAAAATGCTGGAGTTCAACGATGACCTGTCGATTCAGGAAATCGCTCATGCGGTAGGGTATACTGACCCTCTGTACTTCAGCAGATTGTTCAAAAAGCATATTGGATGCCCGCCCAGCAAATTCACCAGCACCTATCCCTTTGCGGACTCAAATCTACTATTTAACCACAGCAGTGCATATTGAAACCGCTGCTCCAGATAATCCTGATGTTTTCCGTCATCTTGATATAAAGTCACACGATTCATCCCTATGTTGGAGCGTAAAAAATTATAGATTTTCTCCGTACTTTTGACCGCATGTTTTCGGGAGTCTCCATGGAATGCCCCTTCTTTTGTTCCTGTTGATATATAGAATTGTGTATCTTCTTTTATAATTACATGTTCCTCAAAATACTTGATAAACCCCGGAAACCAACTGGAGGGTGAGATACACGCCGCATAGCCGAATTGGTCGGTTTGACACATGGCATAAAGAGAAATCAAACCACCCACAGACTGTCCCATAACCGCTGTATCAGATGCCCCTGTCAGAGTTCTGTATTCCTTATCAACTGCTGGCTTCAAGGTGTTTAAAATCCACTCCAGATATTCTGCTCCTTTTCCGCCAAAATCATGGCCTTTCTCTGATTCAGCCGCCATAAACCATGGTGAAAAATCATCCAACCGTTTTTGCGAGCTTATAATAATCAAGATACACTTAAGTTCTGCAATATATGCCTGGTCTTTTAGCAGTTTTAAAACCTGCCTGTCTCCATTTATATAGACTACCGGATATGCTTCGCTGCTGTTCTCATATCCTTGCGGCAAAACAACCCTGTATTGCCGTCCCTCCAGCTCCTCTAAATCTTCTATTTGAAAACTCATATTCAGCTCCCTTCTTTGATCAGATTATAGGAAATGCATGTTTTTCGCCCTGTTCGGGGATCCAGTACGATTTCCGGATCAATATCAAATGTCTCTCTGAGTACTTTTTCATTCATTACTTCATCCGGCACGCCATCATGAATAAGCTGGCCTGCACGGACTGCAATCATATAATCAGAAAATCGAGCTGCCAGATTCAAATCATGAAGCACCATCACAATAGTACAACCTTGTTTCCGGTTAAGCCGATAAAGCAGTTCCAGAACTTCAAGCTGATAATAGAGGTCTAAATAGGTCGTCGGTTCATCTAGTAAAATAAGATCCGTCTGTTGCGTCAGCGCCATAGCAATCCAGACCCGCTGCCTTTGCCCGCCTGAGAGATTATCTACTACCGTAGTTTCATATTCCGTAAGCTTAGTGACTGCAAGAGCCCATGCAATAATTTTCTTATCTTCTTCCTCTAATTTCTTGCGTCGATTCTGGTGTGGGAAACGGCCATAGGATATTAATTCGCCAACGGTCAAGCCTTTCGGCGCCTGTGGTGCCTGGGGCAGGATCGCCATTTTTCGCGCTACTTCTCTGGTCGAAAGAGTGCGAATATCATTTCCGTTTATATACACCATTCCGCTTCTGGGCTTCATGATGCGTCCGATTGCTTTTAGCATCGTAGATTTTCCGCATCCATTTGGCCCTACAATCGAAGTAATTTTGCCTTCGGGTATCTGCATTGTCAGATTGTCAACTACCAGATGTTTATCATAGGCAACAGCTAAATTCTCAGTTGAAATACTATTCATACTATACAATACCTTTCCTCACTCTTTGCTTTTAACAAGCAGATATAGAAAATATGGAGCTCCCACGATGGCTACCATGATACCGGTAGGAATTTCAAATGGCTGTGCAATCACTCTGGCGACCATATCCGATACAGATACCAGCACCGCTCCTACCAACACACAGACCGGGAGTAAGATTCCATGCCTTGGTCCCACCAATCTTCTTGCCAGATGAGGGGCAATCAAGCCAACAAAACTAATGCTGCCGCTAACCGCCACACAAGAGGCCGCCAGTGCCACAGAAGCCGCCAGCAATTTTCGTCTCTCCTGTTCTACCGGGACTCCCAGCCCGCATGCAATGTCATCTCCCATGTGCAGCACATCTAAAACCTTTGATTTTGTCATGACATAGGGGAGTAAAATGAGGATCCAGGGCAGTAGTGTCAATACATAGTTCCAATTAGACCCCCAAATATTTCCCGATTGCCACGAAGCCACAAAATCATATTGGTTTTCATCCAGCTTTACTACCAACAATGTTGTCAGAGAAGAAATTCCCGCCTGCATTGCGATTCCGACCAAGACCAAACGTATGGGGGCAATCCCTGACTGCTTTTTGTAGGAAATTCCATAGGTCAAAACTGCGGATATCTCCGCCCCTACAAGTGCCAGAAATGGCATAGTAAAGACTGACAGAAAGGACTGCGCACCGAAAAACAGCACAAATAAAATAACCATCAGACCAGCACCGGCATTAATCCCAAGAAGACCGGGATCTGCTAATGGGTTCCGGGATATCCCCTGAATGATACAGCCGGAGAGAGCCAGTCCTGCCCCCACCAAAACTGCTATGACTATACGCGGCAGTCGAATGGAAAATAAAATCAGGTTTTCTTTACTATTTCCTCCGCCCAGAAGTGTTCGCAGCGTATCCAGGGGCGAGAGTTTCGCGTATCCCGTATTCATGCTGACAACAAAAGAGACCAGCAGGAGTATGGAAAACAGCAGAATGACAATGAGATTTCTTACCGCTTTTTTTCTTTTGTATTCTTCTATTTCTTTTTGCTTTTCATCCATTACAGGGCTCTCCTTTCTCTGCGTGCCAAATATAAGAAAAACGGCACTCCGATTAAGGCGATTACCGCCCCTAGTGGTGTTTCAAATGGTGGATTGAGCATACGCGAACCCAGGTCTGCAAGAACGACTAAGAGTGCTCCTAGTACCGCAGAGCATGGAATGACCCAGCGGTAGTCCATTCCCACCAGAAAGCGTACTGGAGTGCCCCCCGATCTTTGTACCAGTGGAAGAGTTAGTTTTGATATGATAAACTAACAAAAAGGAGCAGTACAAAAATGGGAAAAGCAAGGTACACAACGGAGCAAATCATCGTCA
>JBKECY010000058.1:0-31377 GCA_047975025.1 Lachnospiraceae bacterium | reverse complement strand
CTTGACGATGATTTGCTCCGTTGTGTACCTTGCTTTTCCCATTTTTGTACTGCTCCTTTTTGTTAGTTTATCATATCAAAACTAACTCTTCCACTGGTACAAAGATCGGGGGGCACTCCACGGGGATAATGCGGTATCCATAATCGTAACAGAAGGAGAAGAAAAATAGTAGTTACGAATATCGGCTCCGGAGCCGCCCAGCTTTTCGGCGCTGATATAGAGCGTGCCGTTTTGTACAATGACCGGTGAATTATCCAGAATTGTATAGTAGAGCTGATCGTAGGCGATACCATCTTCGAACACAATAGGTGTCGCAGGCTTGCTTGCCTGCGAGGTGAACGTATAGACATAGGACAGCTCGTCACAGAATCCTCCGGCACGTGGTGTATTCAGATTGCTCTGCACTACGCCAATGGTCAAGGTGAGCTTAATGGGGGTGCTTGTGGGGAGTGTCTGTCCGCTCTTGCGTGCGAATTGTACAGGAAGTGTCCGCGGAACAGTCGGATCTAAGGATAAGGTATTACCGGATGATGTCAGAAATGTTGACAGAGAAGCAGTCAGTTCTTCTCCATAGAGCTGACAGGTGATGTACTGCTCCCAGTCAGCGGTGTTCGAGCTGATGCGGTAGTACATGGTTCCGTCCAAAGTACCGGTGTTCGTAAATGTCAGATTAGAAACAGCGGTCGTGTTGCTTGTGCTGAATACGATGCTTTCGGCGGCAGCATTCTGAGAGCTCAGTGACAGGGAGCCTGTCGTAAGCGTCAGGTCAGCGGACACTGTGGTTTCGCCCGAAAACGCGGCCGAAACGTGGACTGAAGTCGCAAAAAGGCAAAAAAAGAGCAGAAGCAGCCCTTGAATAAAAAGTAAACGAAAATTTTTATTCTCTGGCATAGCTTCTGCTTCCTTTCAAATCATTTGTAGCTGATGCTGCTTATTCAGTGATGTTACTCTGAACAACATCAAATTTGATTGCATTTTCAACAGCGTCTAAGGTCACGCCGTCATCAGTATTGCGGCCACTTCCATATAATTCTTCAGAAGCGACAATCGGAACACCGACACGCAGTTCAACAACATAGCTGGTATCGCCGTTAGCCTGAATCGTAACGGGAGTGGTAGCGGTTGGCAGTGAACTTTCGCTTGAATCTACGCTTAAGACAGGTTTGGTAGATACAGTTGTGCCGGTCTTTGTATATACATTCAGAGATACTTCGAAATCGGAATTAGTGATGGCAGTTGCTACGTCATCATCAAAGGCTACTGACAGCAGTGCATCTAAGCTTCCTGTATAAGCCAGTGTCACTTCTTTTTCGTAGTAGTCGCCCGGTTGCAGGTTCGTTCTTGTTTCGCCGCTTTCTACGCGGTCATCGTTTGTTGTATCTGTGTTAATCGCTGAATTATCTTCGCTTGTCAGCGGATTATAGGTCCAGTTCTGAGATACAGTTGGTGCACCGAGAGATACGGTACCGGTAGATAATGAAATGTCACTGTCGACGGTCACATCATCTGTAAAGTAAGAATAGGTTCCGTAGGTAGCGAATCCGATGAACAGTAGTGCGAGCAGCAGCAGAATATATCTGCTCTGGTGTCTTGAACCTGCTTTTTGGCTTTGTACCTCTGCGTTGGGTGTTGAGTCTTGCATGAAAAAAACCTCCTAATCAAATTTTTATAATAGTAGTAGAACCATGTAAATAATTATATATTGCTAAAAAGTACGAAATCTTCAACTTTATAAATTGTGTACAGTAATATCGGAAAAAGTTGTGAGATTGGACATCTGTGGTATTATAGCATAGAACACCCGCTTGTGATTATCTTTAATTACATCAGGGTGCGCAAATAATAGCATCACAGCAAAGGCACACAAATAAAGGCATTCACGCGGGTCTCACAGTTTTAGGAGACCGGGTAAATGCCTGATGATACGAAACAGATACAGAGAGCAGACGGCTGCCTGTCCAAGGTCATACGCCCTTGTAATTTCTGGGAGAGTACCCCATTACTTTTTTGAAAATTCTGGAATAATAATTCGCATCGTAAAATCCCACCATGGCAGCGGCATCTGCGATCGTGATTTTGGGGTTCGATAGGTATTCCAGTGATTTGATGATTTTAAGACGGTTCAGGTAATCGACAGGGGTAATGCCGGTCACATCCTTAAAGACAGTGCGAAAATACGCAAGGCTTACATAGCTCTTCACCGCAAGCTCGGCAAAATCGATTTTTTCATCCAGATGTTCTTCAATATAGATCAGTGCATCCAGTATGATGGAGCTTTTGCCATGCTCGTTGTTCTGTACGGTCGTAGGGCGCAGCTTCTTGGTGCGTGTGATATTGACCAAGAGCAGCTGCAGGTACGAAGCCTTGGCATAGATGGATGTCGAAGAGGGATGCTCCTGTTCATCCAGCATATGCTGTAGGAGAGTTTCCAGAGTGTTCATCTGCGCACTGTTAAAATGCACAATGCCCTGCTTGACGATATTCGTCTGTGCGGAGACTTCAATCGAGAAATCTCTTTGCAGAGGGTCCTTTAACAGGATGGCAGTCTTGGTAATCAGCGGAAGCGAATGCAGCAGCTGGGTGCCGGGAGCGACCAGGTCCTTTAGAATCTGCTGGCTGTCCGGATGCAGCTCTTCTATATAGAACATACAGTTAATAATATTCGCTGGTGTCTGGATACCGAAGCCATGAGGATAGTGCGGCTCTATAATCATCACATCCCCGGGGACGAGGGGAACCTGCACATCTTTGTAGGTGTGTAAAAAGAAACCTCTCTTAACAATTACAATCTCATAGTAATCATGGCAATGTATAGGCACAGAATCTGTACCCGACCAAGATTCCACAGAAATTGGAGAATTATCATATACCTTAAATTCTTCGTAGGGGTAATTTTCCAAATCGTTGCTAAATGAGTCTGTTTCTGGGTTCATAGGATGCCTCCACAAAAAAATACGTTGCTAATTGTGCACATTGATTAGTTTGCGTTCACGTGATACCACATGTATGCGTTTAGTGCTAAATTCCTTATATTTTATCCTATATAAAGAAAAGTATATATGTTAGAATCAAAATACATCATCATAGTGCACATGATAGTGGAAAAATAATAAAATATATCATACAATACTGACAAAAGCCTTGTGCCTTTTGCAGGGGAATTGTCGAAAAATTGTCTGACAGGTAGAAATCGTAGTTTCCGATAGGTGTTTCATTATCCAAATGTCACGCGATGACAGACGTAAGAGGTCTGCATGGCACTGGCTGATAATTGTAAACGAATCTATATTATATTATAACACGAGTATCTGTCAAATACTATCAACTATCAAAAAATTAATGTGTAAGAGCATTAAACGAAAGGGAACAATTATGAAAAAGAGAATAGCTAAAAGAGTAATAGCGGCTACGCTTTGTTTATTGATGGCATTTTCAGTGCTGGCTGGCTGCGGTTCTAGTTCTTCAAGCAGCTCAGATTCTTCTACATCAGGAGAAACAGCAGATGCGGGAACATCAACTGATAACTCTGATATTAAGATAATGTTTTCAATGGCTTTAAGAGATCAGTTCTTAAGCTCTATGGAAAAAGCCGGTGTTGCTTGGGCGGAAGCTAATGGCGTGACACTGGATGTACAGGATGCGAACGATGATATCTCTCAGCAGCTCTCTCATGTACAGGCAGCGGTAGCCGGCGGATACGACGCTATTATTGTAAACCTTGTAAATACGGACAATGCAGCAGATGTACTTGCATCCGCTGGTGATCTTCCGGTTGTATTTGTTAACAGAAACCCAGGCAATGATGTTCTGGTAGCGGATAAGATCATATATGTAGGTTCTGATGAGAACTATTCTGGTGGTTTCCAGGCAGAATATCTTGCAGAAAGATTTAAAGCAGAAGGTAAGACAGAAGTTAATCTTGTATTATTCGAAGGAGCGTTAGGACAGGAAGCAGCCGTTACTCGTACTGCCTCTGTAATAGCGGGTCTTGAAGAAGCAGGAATTAGAGCAAACTATGTATTTGAAGATACGGCGAACTGGGAGCGCTCCAAAGCACAGGAGATGTTCATTCAGTTCTTAGGAAAAGGTGAAGAATTTGACGGTGTCATCTGTAACAATGATGAAATGGCACTTGGTGTAATCGAAGCTATGCAAATGCAGGGATTAGATCCTTCATCTGTACCGATTGTTGGTATTGATGCTACAGCAGACGGCTGCAAGGCAATCCAGGAAGGTACATTAGCATTTACTGTATATCAGTCAGCAACAGGCCAAGGCGAAGGTGCCGTACAGGCAGCGACTGAAATCGTTAAAAATGGTACACTTGATGGTGTTGATGGAGTAAACGAAGACAAGACAGTTGTATGGATTGATTTCGAGCCGGTAGACGCTGACAATGTAGCTGATTACTTAAGCTAGATAGCGCAGTCTTACCAGAATTAAATTTAGAAATGATATGCCATCGGAGGTGACTTAGGTCACCTCCGTTACATAAGAAGAAAGGAAGTAAGATGGGCGAATATATTTTAGAAATGACTGATATCGTCAAAGAATTTCCTGGTGTACGCGCACTTGACGGTGTGCAGCTGAAGTTAAAAGCCGGCACTGTGCATGGCCTGATGGGGGAAAACGGTGCGGGCAAATCCACACTTATGAAATGTCTGACGGGTATCTATCATAAAACTTCCGGAAAAATTATATATGAAGGAAAAGAAATTGACTTTCAGACAACAAATGAAGCTCTTAATAGTGGTATTTCCATGATTCATCAGGAACTAAGCCCTATTCCGGAGAGAAGTGTATGTGAAAATGTATGGGTAGGCCGCCAGCCGAAACGGGGCATCGTGGTCGATCATAAAAAAATGTACAGGGATACAGTTGCCTTGTTCGAAGATTTAGGTGTCATGATTGATCCATCTGAGAAAATGGGAAATCTTACCGTTTCACAGATGCAGATGGTTGAGATTGTAAAAGCAATCTCCTATGATTCCAAGATCATCATTATGGATGAGCCGACTTCATCACTGACAGAAACTGAAGTGGCATTGCTGTTTAAGATCATCAAGAGACTAAAAGCTGAAGGGGTAGGAATTATCTATATTTCACACAAATTAGATGAGATATTCCAGATCTGTGATGTGCTTACGACTATGCGTGACGGTACTTATATTGCCACAGATAATGCAGCGGATATTACGATGGATCAGCTGATCAGCAAGATGGTTGGACGTGAAGTTACGGATATGTTCCCGAAGGTCGACTGTCCAATCGGAGAAGTCGTATTTCGTGCGGAAAACCTGTCTTCGGGCAAGGCTGTACGCAATGTGTCTTTTGAACTTAGAAAGGGAGAGATTCTCGGATTTGCCGGACTGGTTGGTGCCGGACGTACGGAGACAATGGAAACGATTTTTGGAATGCGTCCAAAGACCGGAGGAAAAATATACAAAGACGGCAAAGAACTGGTAATCAAGGCTCCTGTCGATGCCATCGACCAGGGAATGGCTCTGCTTACGGAGGATCGTCGCGCCACAGGAATCGTACCGATTCGAAGTGTTAAAGACAATGTGGTTCTTGCCAATTTAAAAGCCTATGGATTTCCGCTTCGCCATAAGAAGATTGATACAGATGTAGAAGAATTTGTTGAGAAATTACGAGTGAAGACTCCAAGTGTGGAGCAGCTTATGAAAAACCTGTCCGGTGGTAATCAGCAGAAAGTACTGGTAGCCAGATGGCTGCTCAAGAATCCGGATATTCTGATTGTTGATGAGCCCACCCGAGGTATTGATGTAGGTGCCAAATCTGAAATTCACAGCATCATCACCAAACTTGCCGGAGAAGGTAAGTCGATCATACTTATTTCATCCGAGCTTCCGGAAGTTATGGGAATGGCTGACAGAGTCATTATCATGCATGAAGGCAGCGTGACCGGAGTTTTGAACCGGGATGAAATGTCACAGGAAAGAATTATGAAGTACGCGGCAGGTGAGATACAGAAAGGAATAAGTGAATAATGGAGAAGAAACTAGATATTAAGAAATTGGTCAGCCAAAATTCGATTTGGCTGGTATTGATTCTGATGGTCGTTGTCATGACATTTTTGAGCAAATCATTTCTGACGATTGATAATATCACGAACATGCTGATTACAGAAGCGATTATTGGTATTCTGTGTATGGGTGTTTTCTGGACAATCCTTTCTAAAGGCATTGACCTTTCTCCCGGCGCAGTGGTAGCGTTTGCCGGTGGTATTGCTGCTTCTCTGGCTCAGCTGTCAACGTTCGCAGATCGTAAATATCCGAATCTGCCGCAGCTGCCGGTCATCCTGATTGTCATTATCGCCCTTGCCATTGGTACCATCTTTGGTCTGGTCAATGGTCTGCTGATTGCTTATACAGGGATTCCGCCTTTTATCGCAACGCTTGGTACGCAGCTGATTGCGCGTGCATTTACTTATATTTATAATAATTCATACCCGATTTCACAGCTGACTCCGGAGTTTAAAAGTCTGGGACAGGGGAAAATATTTGGATTTATACCGATGACAGTGTTCTTCTTTGTCATTATTGTCATTATTTCCGGATTTATGCTGACGCAGACACGTTTTGGTAAAAACGTATATGCGATTGGTGGAAATGACCAGGCAGCACGTGTTGCCGGAATCAATGTGGAGAAGAATCTTGTCAAGATCTATGTATGGAGTGCTCTGTGTGCTTCGATCGGTGGTGTACTGCTGGTAGCACGTTCAGGAGCAGGTACAGCGACACTGGGTCTTAACTACGAGCTGGATGCAATTGCAGCCGCCACTGTCGGTGGAACCTCACATACAGGTGGTGTGGCGCGTATCAGCGGTATCATCGCAGGTATCCTGATTCTGGGTATCTTGAAAAACGGCATGCTTCTGCTGGGTATCAACGCATACTGGCAGCAAGCGTTCAAAGGTCTGATTATTATTGCGGCCGTTGTATTCGATATGAGAAAGAACAGAAAAAAAGTATAATTCGAGCCATCTTACGAAACAGCAGGAAGGATTCCGTGTACGGGGTCCTTCTTTTTTTGTATTGACAAAGCAGTCAATATATTGTAAACTGTCTGAAACACGTAAAACATATATAATATATATGAAAACTATGATATAAAAACGCGATTCGAACTGACCGGAAAACCGGAGGTTTTAGAGGGACAACTGCCGTCTGAAATCTTCGGTTTTTATACAACACAGCACAGGAGGAGAAGGGACATGATTGATCTGGTTAAGATGAAAATTGGAAACGTTAAGGGGATTTGCACTTTGGGGACACTGTATTGTATCATCGGCCTGCTGTTGGCATTAGGTCCGCAGTTTTTGTTTACCACATGTGAGCAAACCGGTGAGACGACTGTCTGCTTCTGGACAGCCAGAGCACATCTGGCACTGGGTGGTGTGGTCTTTGTTGCCGGAATTTTCTATTTGCTTGCCAGAGATCGTGGAATACATCTGGGAATCAGCAGTGTGCTTGCTTTGCAGGGAGCTGCGTCCTTATTGCTGACCTATGTATTACTCGGCATGTGCGAGGAAGGAATGATGCTGATGCATTGCCGTGTGCTGATGCTCCCGGCGCTTACGGTACTGGGAACACTGCTTTTGCTGATTGGGCTTGCCAATGCACTGTATTTACTTAGAAAGAAGTAAGTTAGGAGTTCGTATGCAAAAGGAAAACGAAAGAACGAATGCCAATCAGGGAGACTACCAAAAAGTGATGGATGCTATTTCGTCTATTAAATATGGATTTGTCACTGTCGTAATCCAGGATGGCAAAATCGTTCAGATTGAAAAGAACGAAAAGGAAAGACTTAGATAACAAATACATAGAGGAACTGACTGGTCAGCCGGAGGTTTTCATGAGCACTATCGCACATGGGGACTCCCGGCTTTTTGCAATGTCAGTACATTCATTTATAACAGAGGAGGAAGGCAATGGCCAAAAAAATCGTATTGCAAAGACTAAATCAAAGCTACAGCCTGAGGGACAGGGGAAAAGAGGGGCAGGAGCGCTTTTGCGCACTGAAGGATTTTTCCCTGGAGGTGGAAGCCGGAGAATTTATTACCGTTGTAGGCCCGAGCGGATGCGGTAAATCCACACTGCTTGATATTCTGTCCGGACTTTCCCAGGCAGAAAGCGGCTCCTATCTGATTGATGGAAAAGCGGTGAAGGGACCGTCGCTCGACCGGGGATTTGTCATGCAAAGTTATGCTTTGTTCCCGTGGAGGACGGTATTAAAAAATGTAGAGTTCGGGCTTGAGCTCAAAAAAATAGCCAGAGCAGACCGCACAAAGACCGCACAGGAGTATATCCGACTTGTCGGACTCGAGGAATTCGCGGACCGGTATCCCTATGAATTGTCAGGCGGTATGCGCCAGCGTGTGGCTATCGCCAGAGCCTTGGCCTATCAGCCGGAAATCCTGCTGATGGATGAGCCGTTCGCAGCAGTGGATGCGCAGACCAGAGAGAAGCTGCAGGATGAACTGCTCCAGATCTGGGAGCAGACCGGCAAAACCATCATCTTTATTACACACAGCATTGATGAGGCGGTACTGCTGGCAGACCGGGTAGTGGTGATGAGTGAGAATCCGGGAACGGTCAAAGAAATCATCGGAATCGATCTTCCGAGGCCCAGAAGCAATGCGGATGTTAAGCACCTGAGCGGCTACTCGACATATACGAATCAAGTATGGAATTTGCTGCACGACAGGCAGGAAGAGCAGGCACGTCAGGCCGAGGTGCCAGAGGTACCGTATCGCAAGAAAGCTGTCGTAGGAAGTGAGATTAGGATATGAGAAAACGCAGTACCATAGCAATTGCGGTGTTCTTGCTCCTGTTCTTTGCCGTCTGGGAAATCGCCGTACGGGCCGGATGGCTGGACGAGCAGTTCATCCCCGCATTCTCAACGATCATTCGTGAGATGCTGACGCTGGCAGCCAGCGGACAACTGCTGATTCATATAGTGGTCAGTTTCTTAAGGATATTGGCGGGAACACTCTTAGCGGTCGGCATCGGAGTGCCGCTGGGCTTCCTGCTGGCTGGCTGGGCACCGAGGCTGACCGCCTTTTTAAAACCGCTTCTGACTAATTTGTCCATGCTGAATCCGTTCACCCTGATTCCGGTATTTATTATCGTGCTGGGGCTGGGAGAAAGCAGCAAGATCGGCTTGATTTTCTGGGTGTTGATCTGGCCGGTGCTATTCTCGTCAATTGCCGGTGTCGGCCAGCTGGACCCGGGGCTGGTAAAGGCGGCGCGCTCGATGGGAGCCAAGGGCAGTAAAATCTTCTGGGCGGTCATCCTGCCGGGGAGTATCGACCGCATCTTTACAGGGCTGAAATCTGCCGTCACGCTGGGGTTTACGGTCTTATTGGGAACGGAAATGATTGGGTCGGATACAGGGCTTGGATGGATCATCCATAATTCGCAGAAAAATTATAATATTCCCCGCATGTACGTCGGTATCGTGTGTATAGCGGTCCTGGGGCTTCTGGTATCCCTGGGAATCGAAAAATTACAGAAACGTATTGTTGTGTGGAAGGAAGACGGAGTCTGAGAGGAGCGATATGACCAGAAGTAAACAAGTACAAAGCAGAGCCGGTAAAAAAATCAAAGCGGTACTTTTCGGAAGTCTTTCCACTATTTTATTCCTGCTTGCGTGGTATCTGCTGGCAGTCACAGGGATACTCAATACCGGTATTATACCGGACCCAATCAGCGTGATTGGCAGACTTTTTACAAATCTGTTTACCACAGATCTGTTCATGACACATATTGTGCTGACGCTGCGCAGGGCGGCGCTTGGATTTATAAGCGCTTTTGTCGGAGGGCTTGCGGGTGCGCTGTTGATTTCAACGGTATTTAAAAGACAGCTTGACGGGATTCTGCCGATTTTCCACTTTCTGGAGAAGCTGAATCCGCTGGCGCTGTTCCCGGTGTTCATGTTGTTCTGGGGCATTGGGGAGACCAGCAAGATACTGATTATCTTCTGGGTTGCTGTGTGGCCGGTCACATTTCACACAATCGACGGGATTCGCAATGTGGATGCCGGTCTGCTCAAGTCAGCCCGAGCCATGGGAGCCTCAGGCCGGGCTGCGTTCTTCAAAGTGACGCTGCCGGCAGCACTGCCGGACATATTCGTGGGGGTCAAGCTGGCACTGCAGATTGCATTTATGTTCATCATTTCAATAGAATTGTTAAGCTCGTCGGCAGGCCTGGGCTGGTTCTTGCTCAATGCCAGACTGCAATATAATCTTCCTAACGTGTACAGCAGTGTCATACTGGTCGGAATCGTGGGAATTATAATAGATGTTTTATGTAATGTACTTTGGAAGAAATTATTCAAATGGAAAGAAGAAGTCATAAAGTAAAAGGAACAGGATAAAAAGAGGAGAAACTAGAATGAAAACGATTAGAAAAAGAATCAGACCACTCTATCTGCTGGCGGCACTGCTGCTTCTGTCAACAGCTGTGCTATATGCAGGGTGCGCACAACAGCAGACAGGAAGCAGCCAGGAGACACAGCAGGCACAAGGAGCTGGGGAAACTACACAGGAAGAGGCGTCCGAAGACAGCACAGAGCTTTTTCCCATTAAGACGTCCACAAGGTATGATTGTACACTGGCACCGTATCTGGTAGCGGACAAGCTGGGGTATTTTGAAGAGGAGGGCCTTGAACTGGTATTTACACCGGAGCTTCCGTCCACAGAGTATATTACCGGAGTACTAAGCGGTGAGAATGATTTTGCGGATGCCCATCCTAATGAACTGGCGCTGCAGGTGTACGGCGGGGCTGAAGTTACGGCTGTCGGACGCTCGATCATTGAGCCGGATGAGGATGCGGACCCCAGACTGCGCCATATGTGGTATTTTGTGAGTCAGGAAGCGGCAGATGCCGGAGTGGAAACACTTGCAGATCTGGCGGAGTACAAAGAGGGTGAGACGATTAAGTCCGCAGGCCATGAGAATACGTGCGAGACGTTTATCCTGAATAAAGCACTGGATGCCTCGGGCGTTGACAGGGACAAGCTGGAATGGATTTCCTTTGACGGAGATACACAGAAAATACAGGCATTAAAGCTGGGGCAAATTGATCTGATCGGGGTGCATCCTCCATTCTATGATGCAGCGGATGAAGCCGGACTGGTCAAAATCGGAGATTCATCAGAGGCAGATCTTGGAGAGGCCACAGGCGTCTATCTGTATTATTTCTCCAACGAATTTATCGAGGAACATCCGGAGGAAGTGGCAGGTTTTGTACGTGCGATGACCAAAGCGCAGCAATATGCGAATGAACATCTGGAAGAAACTGCCGAGTGGACCGGTGAATTTATCAATCAGGAAGTCCGCGGCAATCACTATTATTCGGAAACAACGGCAATAGATGAAGACTCGATTCTGCCCTGGATTGAAGATTTGGAAGACAGCGGAACGATTCCCAAAGGAGCCGTTAAAGTAACCGATATAATTACACATCAATTTGAAGAATAGGGGAGAAGCATATGTCGAAGAAAAAAGTCAATTTGCGTTCCGCAACGGTAGAAAACAGAGAGATGCGGCTGGGTTCTATCATATCCTGGGACGGAAGTGCCTCGCAGCTGGTCGAAAGCTCCAAATACGAGACTCGCAGCAAGAGACGGCGCGGAGAGAAAAAATGCGCTTCGGGTTGTGCCGGGGCCGGGCAGGGGTGCCGCCTGGCCGAGCTCAATATGCCGTTCAATCAGCAGACCATGTGCAGCCAGTCGATTGTGGGATGCCAGGTGGGCAATATCCCGGATTGTATTTTAATCGAGCACTCACCCATTGGGTGCTCCGCGGTCCACCCGCGTTTTAATCTGGGGTATAAAATGGGGCTGGTACGACGCGGAAAGCCCGTAGAGAACATTCAGATTTTTTTCACCAATCTGCTGGAGCGGGATATGGTATTTGGCGCAAGCGACAAGCTGCGCCAGGCCATACATGATGCACATGAACGCTTCGCACCCAAGGCAATCTTCATCTCTATGTCCTGCTCGACGGCCATCATTGGAGAAGATATTGAAAGTATCGCCCAGGAGCTGGAAGAGGAGATAGGAATCCCCGTAATCCCGCTGTTCTGCGAAGGCTTTCGAAGCAAGCATTGGAGTACAGGTTTTGATATCTCACAGCATGGTGTGATGCGCCAGATTGTGAATAAGAACCCGGTAAAGCAAAAGGATCTGATTAATATAGTAGCCTTGTGGGGAACGGATTATTTTACCGAGATGTTAAAGCCGCTGGGGCTGCGTGTGAATTACCTGATTGATATGGCAAACTATGATGAGCTGGCGCAGGCTTCGGAAGCTGCGGCAACGGCGACATTCTGCCATACGCTGGGCTCCTATATGGCGACGGCACTTGAGGAAGAGTATGGTGTGCCGCAGATTGATGCACCGCAGCCTTTTGGGATTCCGGCGACGGATGAATGGCTTAGAGCGGTTGCCAAAGCGGTCGGTAAGGAAGAGCGTGTGGAAGCGTATATTGAAAGCGAACATGTACGAATCGCCCCTCAGATTGCCAAGCTTAAAAAACAGTTACAAGGTGTCAAAGGCTTTGTATCCACAGGTTCTTCCTATGCCCATGCCATGATTTCCGTCATAAGCGAATTGGGCGTGGAAGTGGAAGGCTCCATTGTATTCCATCATGATCCGGTCTACGACAGTGGCTATGAGAATCAGAATACGCTGAAACATCTGGTAGAAAACTATGGGGATATCGAACATTTTTCGGTCAGCAAGACGCAGCAGTTCCAGTTCTATGGATTGTTGAAGAGAGTCAATCCGGATTTTATTATCATCCGGCACAATGGGATAGCGCCGCTGGCGGCCAGACTGGGCATTCCCTCGTTCGCTATGGGAGATGAGCATTTCCCTCTGGGCTATGATGGAATCCTGCGTGTGGGAGAGGCTCTGATTGAGATTCTGGCGCGCAAGAAATTCAATCAGGTGCTAAAGCGGCATGTAGAACTGCCGTACAGTGACTGGTGGCTTTCGCAAAAAGACCCGTTCATTCTGGCTCGTCAGCCGGAGATACTGGAAGAGGCGCAGGACTGGAAGGTGGAGGAAACAGTACATGATACAGGCCATGTAAGCACAGAAGCCCCAAGTCATATAAAGGAGAAAGCGTATGTCTAAGAGCAATACTGCAGCACAGAAAAAAAGCGGTACCATTGTACATCCTCATTATGGGCGCGCCATTGGGGCGGCCTATACGGTCGCCGCGATTCCCAGAGCGGTCCCCTTGGTCGATTGCGGGCCGGGATGTGCGGATAAACAGTTCTTCATGATGTCGTTCTCGAATGGGTACCAAGGCTCCGGTTATGCCGGAGGCGGCGCGATGCCCAGTGTGAATATCGGAGAGAATGAGGTTGTGTTCGGGGGAGAGAAGAAGCTGGATAATCTGATAAAATCGTCCTTTAAAATCATGAAGGGCGATCTCTTCGTAGTACTGACGGGCTGCTCTGCCGAACTTGTCGGAGACGATGTCGGCGCGATTGTCAAAAAGTACAAGGAAGAGGGAAAGCCGGTAGTCTATGCCGAGACAGCCGGTTTCAAAGGCAACAACCTGGTCGGTCACGAAACTGTGGTAAAAGCGATTATCGACCAGTATGTGGGGGACTACAAAGGCAAGAAACGGCGCGCAACTGTCAATCTGTGGTTCGAAGTTCCTTATTTTAATACGAACTGGAGAGGGGATTATATTGAACTCAAGCGCATTCTTGAGGGGGCCGGTTTCAGGGTCAATGTGCTGTTCGGACCGGAAAGCGCAGGGGTCAAGGAGTGGAAGGATATTCCGCATGCTCAATTCAATCTGGTGGTTTCTCCTTGGGTAGGGGTGGGGATTGCCCAGCATCTGGAGAAAAAATACAAACAGCCGTATCTGCACATACCGACAATTCCCATAGGCGAGGAGGCAACCAGTGCATTCCTGCGCCAGGTTGTGGAATTCTCGGGAATCAACCCGAAGCGTTCGGAGATTTTCATTGAAAAAGAAGCACAAAAATACTATTATTTTCTTGAGCACTTTTCAGACTTTTTCTCAGAATATTGGTTTGGTCTGCCCTCCAAATTCGCTGTGGTAGGAGATAGCTCCTACACTGTTGCATTGACGAAATTCATG
The DNA here is from genome assembly GCA_047975025.1 of Lachnospiraceae bacterium. Classification (GTDB taxonomy): domain Bacteria; phylum Bacillota; class Clostridia; order Lachnospirales; family Lachnospiraceae; genus JBKECY01. The sequence continues at coordinate 17,224 of JBKECY010000058.1, read as the reverse complement.
GCGGACCAGATTGGCCTGGTACCGGTCAAGCAAATCATTACGGACAATCCGCCTGTAAAATTCCGGAAGGACATCAGCCGCTTATTCGAACATCTCTCCGAGGGAGTTTCAGCAGAGGTACAATATATCGAAGACGGCTTTTTAATAGAGAAAGAAGTGCGGACCGCTGATTTTGGCTCAAGTGTTCCCTTGATTTTAGGTTCTTCGTGGGAAAGCGACGCAGCACGCTCTGTTAAGGGAATGCTGCTGGAAGTCAGTACTCCTGTGACGGAAGAATTGGTAATCAATAGAAGTTATATTGGATATACGGGTGCACTGACGCTTCTGGAACATGTATATTCGGCAACGGTCGGAGGAAAAAGTTGACGGAACATGCTTTTGATAAATAATTATCAGTTATCGAACGGGTGTTTCTTGCGTGAAACGCCGTAAGTGCCAAGAAGTCAGGGATGTGAATCAAACAGCCGGGCTGTTGCGTTGCTGCAACGGTCCGGCTGCTTGATTGACAATAAAAATAAAATGGAGTATATATAAATATGGTAAAGGGTTAGCATATGCTAATTGGGATATAAAAAGACAGGTAAGGATAGAATGAATAAGGAAAATGCATCATGCAAGGAACAAAAGTCGCCGCTGGAGGATGTGTTGCAGCTGACAAAATTACAGTATCAATATCTGTTGGAATATGAAAATCTGCTGACAGAACACAAGAAGATCGGACTGCGGGAACTGGGGCGCAGAGTACAGGTCAGTGCCGCAACGCTTTCCAGATTCTTTAATTATTGTGTGGTCGAAGGCATACTGACAGATAAATTTGATTTAACACCCTATGGTCGTCTGCTGCTGGACAGATATCGTGAACGGCGCCGCCGAATTGCGAAATGGCTGGAGAGAAAAGGGCTGACACATGAACATGCCTATGAGCAGGCGGCACAGATTCTGGAGTATTGCAGCGAGGAAACGGTCTCGGTCTTCAGTAAACTGGGTGAATTTTGTCTGGCATGTGAGCTGTTGGAGCAGGAACGGGAGACCGTCAAGACCTTTGACGGAAGCCATCTGTGCAGCTATCTGGCGCCGGGCGAGTACAGCGTTTCATTTACGTTTTATCGTGAAAATGACCAGCTGCCGGGACGCATCTCCATGGCGAACAACGGATTTGTCCATCCCGCCAGACTGGTCTGCAAGAAACGAGGCGGATATCTGGAATTAAATATCGTTACGATGCAGGCGGTTTCGCGCAGCAGCAAAGAAGAGATGAGCGGCAGAGTGCAGTCCATGCACTATGAAGAAGGACACCGTATGAAAGTCATGCGCATAACAGACGATAAGGTACGCGTTCCGCTGTCTATCGTGGAAGTGACCTATATACAAAAAAGCGGTCTGCTGCGAGGCTCTGTGCCGATTACAATCAGCTGCAGTCTGGGAGATGTCCATATGCCGGAAAGTACGGCATTGCTGGTATTTGATGTGTTCAATACATAATATATGAGGGGATTATAGTGAAAGAAAAAAGAATCTACAAAATGAAGAGGGGGCTGTGTCTGCTGCTGGTACTTCTGTTGGCAGTGCTGGCAGTGCCTCTGGCAGGAATTACCGTACCGGCAGAAACACAGCCGCTGGAAGAAGCGTATGAAAACGCCCGGTTCGAAGCGGCCGATACGCAATCCTTGCAGGAGGCTGTGGATGAAGCGCAAGCGTTGGATCTTACAGGTATTACGCAGAAGCATGCACAGGCCTATCAGGCGGTACTGGCAGCCGGTCAGGAAGTGCTGACACTTGCCTATGCAACAGAAACTCAGATTGAAAGTATGACACAGTTGCTGCATCAGATGGTGGAATATACAGAATTGTATCAGACTACGGTTCCGGAGCACACCTATACCGTATCAGGCCATATGATGCATGCGACAGAGAATAAGACCTCAATGGGAGATGCGGCACTTGAACTGCCGATGTATTATAGCACGACTCCCACTGAAGCCTATCTGCAGCTGTCACTGGTGCAGCTTACGACTGCAAGTCTGCAAGGCTATCTGGGGGAACTGAATTATCTGGAAAACGCTGCGGAGGATGTACCGGATGAGAATAGTACGGTGTATGCGGCTGAGGTCTTACAGTATTATGATACGTATGATGCCTATAATGACCCGACTCTGGGAAGTGACAGCTACATGCTGGCGAAGGAAGACAGCAGATATCCCAGACAAGTAGAGATTCCGGTTCAGGCACAGGCTTCTGTCGTGTGGCTGCAAGTCTATGTACCGATTATGGACAGCTTAAATCCGGGCAGTGTCTACGGATACGGCAGCGGGCGGCAGTATGCCCAGCTGGTGGTCGACTGGACATCACAGCAGGAAGTAAGAAATCCGGCGGTCGTAGTGAAAAGTCTGCAGTCACAGCTAAGCTATGCGCAAAAAACAGAGCAAAAGGAAGCAACGGATACTGCTTTTGCAGCCCTGACCTCTGTCATTGCGCTGGCACAGTCCGTCCACGATACGCTGGATTCTCCGCAGGATGCAATTGATGCACAGACAGCACTTTTACAAAGTGCCGCCTGGACCATACAGGCAGCCAATGCGATAGATGTGGATAAGGGACAGCTGACGGAGCTTCTTGCAGTGGCCGAAAGTTATCTGGATATGACAGATGTCTATACACAAAGCTCTCTGGCTGTGCTGAAATCGGCAGTCGAGGCAGCACGCGCCGTCACAATAGATGAGGATGCTGTGCAGCCGGCGGTGAATGAACAACTGGCACTGCTAAGTGCCGCCATTGACCAGCTGCAGGAGATGACAGCACGTGAGGCGCTTACGGCAAAAGTAGAAGAAGCGGAAGCGCTGGCCAAGAAGACAACGAAGTATTCACAGGAAAGTATCAATGCCCTGCTGGTGGTTATAAGTAATGCGAAAACCCTGTTGGCTAAAGAGTCGGCAACACAGACGCAGATTGATGCGCAGACGGAAGCGCTGACCATCGCCATCAAGGGACTCAGCGCCATTACGACCACAACACCGGAACCTACACGCACCGCAGGAGATGATACATTAGATTACGAGAACCTGGAGGATGGGGTCTATTCTGTCTATGGGGATATGTACAAGACGGATAAGAAAACACTTTCAATGGCGAATAACAGTATAACCCATACGATGAAGCTGACCGTATCCTCGGGGAACTACACATTGACCATGGACTTTAATGCCATGAAATACAGCGGGCAGAACGGGTATCTGGGGAAACTGTATTACTATGCAGATGGATTCAGCTATAACTCGGATCTGAGTATCAAAGGAACACGTAAAAGCGTGAAAGTCATCAGTACCCAAAAAGACAGCAGTAATGAGGATATTTATGATTCCTATAACGAGGAAAGCAGAGAACTATATCCGGATTTGGTCGAGCTTCCTGTAGTATCTGCGGTACGCAGTGACGAAGAGGGCTTTTTGCCTATGCAGGTCTTTGTCCCTATTATGGAGAGCATTGCCGCAGGTACGGGAACCCAGTCGGTGCTGTTAAAACTGGACTGGTCAACACTGAAACAGACGACGAATGACGACGATGCGTTCGCTACTCCTACGGTTGCCGAGGAAGCCGCTTTCTCACAGACGGTTGACGGGGTAACTGTGACAGCGGATGCGGGGGTAATTGAAGAGGGAGCGAATCTTGTAGTGGAGCGAATCACAGCCGGAAGCGTGTACGAGGCGGCCAAAAGCACACTGTCTTCTGTACTTACGAGCTTTACCTTATATGACATTTCGTTGGAAAAAGACGGAACTGCGATACAGCCCGCGGGATTTGTCAAGGTGTATATTCCGGCAGATTCCTATACACAAGGTAAGGCGGTCATCTATTATCTGGATGACAGCAGCAACAAGACCAGTATGAGCAGCATATGGCAGGATGGCCGTCTGCTGTTTGAAACCAAACACTTTAGCAAATACGCGATTGGTGATAAGACGCTGCTGACCGGAACTTTAACGAAAAAGGGAAGCACAACGAAAGCAACGGCCAAGACGGCAGCCAAGGCTTCCGCCAAAAGAACAGCAGCCAAGACAGCGGACACCGTACGCTTTTACATGCTGCTCACCTTAAGCGTAAGTGGAATCGCCATTGCGGCAACCCTGCGGAAAAAGAAGGCAGGCGGTAGTTCGGATCAGTATAGGAGATAGAAAGATGAGCAAGACAGTAGTACAAAGCAGCAGATATAAGGCTATGATCGGACTGTGCCTCTGTCTGTGTCTGGGCCTCGCAGTCGGTCTGGCGCAGTCGGTAGAAGCCGCAGGGAATGTGTATACGGCAGCGGCACACCCAAGTTATTCACATCCTGTGACAGGAGAAATTGAGGATTCCGGCGGCAGTGCCAACAGTACCCTGGGGCAGTCTATGACGGAAAGCGTACTGCAGACGACGGCGCTTGTGGACGTGGATGCGTATGACAATACGTATGCCACTGTTAGATTTTTACTGGCTGACCAGATTTCTGATGTGGAATTTCTGGTGCAAAACAGAGGAGATGCAGGCTGGATGTCGACAGAAGTGGCGGTTACGCAGTAAAATGCCGGCGGAAGCTATAATACGGATTACAGGATTTTCCTGCCCTCAACAGATGCCATCATACGCAGTTCCTTCTATGTGGAGCCGATGGGACGCGATGTCATCTTCTATTTCTATCTGGACGGTCTGACAGAAGGCAACAGTACGGACTTCGTACAAGAAATCGATCTGGGGACTGAGGAAGCTGAGAGTTCAGAAACTGAGACTACACAGGATACGGCGAATGAGGCAGCAGCGGCGGCTGCGGCTACCGCGGCACCAGCAGCGACGGCAGCACCTACGCAGGCCACAACGACGGAAGCCGCCAAAGAAACAGCAGAAGAAACGCAGGAAGCGACGAAAGCAGCAGAAACGGCGACACCGCAGGAAACACAGAAAGCCTCCTCGGCTTCGGAGCTGCTGGCTGAGACGACAGGTCTGGATGTATCTGAGGACAGTACACAGGAACAGGATACACAGGAAACAGCCGCCGCAGGCTTTACAATGGGAGAGCAAATCCTGATCAACTGTATTTCGGGAGTGATCATCGGAGTCGTTTTGATAGGCATCTGCTGTGGTATCGGTTATGGATATCATAGGTACCGGAGGAATCTGGATGAGGAATAACACAGTCATGAACAAACAGAGGTTCTTCACAAAAGCAGGCACTTTACTGCTGGCGGTTCTACTGGTCTTCCTGCTGACAGGCTGTGTAGACCAGACACAGGGCGGCACGAAAGAGACAGAAGAAACAGAAGAAACAGAAGAAACAGCTGCGGATACTGCTGCGGAAACCGACGGTCTTAGAATCGTAGCGACTTCGATGGCTGTAACAGAGGTATGTGAGAAGCTGGATCTCGATCTGGTGGGAATTCCCCAGAGCAGTCTTTCCGATCCGCCAACGCGCTATGCGGATGTTACGACAGTCGGCTCCCCGATGGCGCCGGATCTTGAAATCATTGATTCTCTAAAGGCTGACTGGATTCTAAGTCCCTCAAGTCTTCAAAGTGACCTGCAGCCCAAATACGAAGCCTTGGGCATTCACTATGCCTTCCTGAATCTGAAAAGCGTAGAAGGCATGTATAAGTCGATGGAAGAGCTGGGAGAGATTTCGGCAAGGAAGAAGAGGCGGCAGAGCAGACCCAGGAGTTTGAAGAGTTTTATGATGCATATACCGGCAAGAATGAGGCGTATGAAAAGCCGAAAGTGCTTATACTGATGGGGTTGCCGGGCTCCTATCTGGTAGCGACAGAGAATTCGTATGTGGGAAGTCTGGTCGAACTGGCGGGCGGAATTAATGTCTATGCCGGCTCAGATGAGGAATTTCTGAATGCGAATACCGAGGATATGAAGACCAAGGAGCCGGATATTATCCTGCGGGCGGCGCATGCGCTCCCGGATCAGGTTCTGGACATGTTCGCAGAGGAGTTCTCGACCAATGATATATGGAAGCATTTTGATGCTGTGAAAAACGACAGAGTCTATGATCTTCCGTACGAGCTGTTTGGAATGAGTGCAACTTTCTCGTATCCGGAAGCGCTGGAGGAATTGCAGCCCCTGCTCTATCCGCAGGAAGAAACAACAGATGACTAAAGTCACAGCAAAGGAAGACGCAAGATGAAACGAACAAAAATATCACAAAAAATAACCGCTTTTATAATAACAGGTGTCCTGCTGGCCCTGTTATTCTTCCTGTCTGCCAATGTGGGAAGTCTGAAAGTAAGCTTTGCAGAGCTTTTCAAAGGCCTGTTTATATCTTATCAGGAGGATGTGGCAACGATTTACGACCTTCGATTTCCCCGGATTATCATAGCGATGCTTGCGGGAGCGGCGATTGCCGTCTCCGGTGTCTTGTTTCAGGCCGTACTCAAAAATCCGCTGGCAGACCCGGGGATTATCGGCATCTCAAGCGGCGCCAGTTGTGTGGCCGTACTGATTACCTCACTGCTTCCGGGGCTGTATTTTCTGGCACCAGTATGCGCTTTTTTAGGAGGGATTCTGGCATTTTGCCTCGTGTACTCACTCTCCTGGAAGGGGGGGCTTAGCCCCCTTCGCATTATTCTGGTAGGTATTGCTGTGAATGCCATGTTCACAGGAATCGCATCAGGACTTGATACGATGAGCGGAAGCAATATTTCTCAGGTGACCGCCATCATCAAGGGAAATATTACCATGAAGACATGGAGCGATGTGCAGATGCTGGCCATTTATGCACTGCCGGGGCTCGTGCTGTCGTTCTTCGTGGCGGGCAAATGCAATCTGCTTTCGCTGGAAGACAAGACCGCCAGAGGGCTTGGCATCAATGTGAATGCATCCAGAATACAAATCTCTGTCATTGCCGTCTTGCTGGTATCGGTGGCGACAGCAATCGTTGGAGTTGTAGGCTTTCTGGGGCTGATCATACCGCATATAGCCCGCCTTATCGTCAGCTCGGACCATAAAGTGCTGCTTCCGTACAGTATGCTTCTGGGGGCACTTACTTTCTTGCTGGCGGACACATTGGGACGTACTATTGCGGCTCCTTATGAAATTTCAGCCGCTGTACTGATGTCAGTCATCGGCGGTCCATTCTTTATTATTCTGCTTAAAAGGTGTAAAAAATATGAGGGTTGAGCACCTGTCTTTTTCGTATGGCACCAACAAAGTACTCTCGGATTTGTCCTTTGAAATCCCCTTGGGCAAAGTTACGACGATTATGGGACCTAATGGCTGCGGCAAGTCTACGCTGTTCGCGCTTATGACACAGAATCTGCGGCCGGAGAGCGGACGCATTTATCTTAACGACAAAAGTATCCGGCAGATCGACCGCCGGGTCTTCGCCCGCAAAGTAGCGATTGTACATCAGAATAATACGGCAAGTGAAGATATTACGGTGGAACAGCTTGTTTCTTATGGGCGTACTCCGTACAAGAAAATGTGGAATACGGATCACAAGGAGGATGAGGAGAGTATCGAACGGGCACTTGAAATTACGGATACGGCCCGTCTGCGTGACAGGGAAGTCGGGCGGCTTTCCGGCGGGCAGAAGCAGCGTGTCTGGATTGCCATGGCACTGGCACAAAATACGAATATTCTATTTCTGGACGAGCCTACGACATTTCTGGATATCCGGTACCAGATGGAAATCCTGCATCTGGTACGACGGCTCAATGAAGAGTTCAAGATGACCATCATCATGGTGCTTCATGATATCAATCAGGCCTTGAGCTTCTCAGATGAGATTGTAGGTCTAAAAGACGGGTAGATTCTCATGCAGGGCAGCCCGCAGGAACTGATTGATGCACAAAGTATCAAAAGCTTATACGATATCGAATTAAAAGTCATAGAAATAGATGGCAAAAAGACGGTTCTCATGATATAGTATTGCCAGAGAGATGATTCGCAGCAAGGAGAGACAGACATGAAGAAAAATCCTGTGCGTATACTATGGCTTTTGATAGCGTTTATCAGTCTGGGCCTTGGCGTGATTGGCATAGCACTGCCGATTCTGCCGACGACCCCGTTTCTTTTGCTGGCGTCCTTTGCGTTTTCCAAAGGCTCTGTGCGGTTCCACAACTGGTTCACGCAGACCAAGCTGTACAAACGCAATCTGGAACAGTTTGTCAACGAGCGTGCCATGACGCGCAAAACAAAGCTGTGTATCCTGCTTCCGGTCTCTGCGATGCTGTTACTTACGTTCATTCTGGTAGATGTACTCCCCGCGCGGATTTGCATCGTATGCCTTATTATTTTCAAATATTACTATTTTATCGCCCGCATCAGGACCATTCCTGCCCAGCCGCAGGTAGAAGACGTATCGGATACGGCTGATAATACTTGATAAAAACAATCAATATTTTTCCACAAAGTATTGACAAAATAAGAGCAAGTGGTATACTTGAGTTAGTTAAAGCTAACCAACGGCTGCCGGTACTTTCCACAGTCGTATTGAATAAGAAAATCAAATAAAACATGAAAGAGACAGGAGGAACAGATTATGTCAAATTACATTGGTAAAGAAATCCCGGATTTTGCCGTACAGGCATATCACGATGGAGAATTTAAAGAAGTTACAAAAGCTTCTGTACTGGGAAAATGGAGCGTTTTCTTCTTCTATCCTGCAGACTTTTCATTTGTCTGCCCGACAGAATTAGGTGATCTTGCTGATCAGTATGCAGGATTTAGTGCCGCAGGAACAGAAATCTACTCTGTATCAACAGACAGTCATTATGTCCACAAAGCATGGGCGGATGCGTCAGATACAATTCGCAAGATTACATACCCAATGCTGGCAGACCCGGCTGGCGTATTGTCCCGCTTCTTTGGAGTTTTAGTAGAGGAGTCAGGAATGGACTTACGAGGTACGTTTGTTGTAAATCCTGAAGGGGTGATCAAAGCATATGAGATTCATGACATGGGCATCGGCAGAAATGCAGAAGAGCTGCTGAGGAAAGTACAGGCGGCTCAGTTCGTAGCAGAACATGGGGATCAGGTATGCCCGGCTAAATGGAAACCAGGAGAAGCAACACTGGCTCCAAGTCTGGATCTGGTAGGAAAAATCTGACAAGACGTAGTAAGGCAGGCCGCCGTATGTGAATGCAAGCAGACACATAGGGCGGCTTTTTGTGAATAAAAAGGAGAAGACAGAATGGAACAAATATATGATTTGGTAATTATTGGCAGCGGAAGTGCAGGTATGGCCGCAGGAATCTATGCGGGGCGTGCCAAGATGAAGACGTTGATTCTCGAGAAGCAAAACCCGGGCGGTCAGGTCGCAAATACGGCAGAAGTCGTAAATTATCCGGGGATTCGCAGAACCAGCGGACCGGGACTGGTCGAGGAAATGGGGCGTCATGTGCGGGATTTCAATGTACAGACACAGGTGGGAGAAATAACGGGACTCTCGCTTACCCCTGAGATTAAGGAAATCCAGACGACATCCGGTACAGTCAAAGCGCGTTCAGTTATCCTTGCGACCGGGGCACAGCCGCGCAAGATTGGTTTTGAAGGAGAGGAACTGTTCACCGGACGCGGCGTGGGGTATTGTGCGACCTGCGACGGTGAATTCTTTACGGGATTGGATCTTTTTGTTCTGGGGGGCGGCTATGCGGCTGCCGAGGAAGCGGTCTATCTGACGAGATTCGCCAAGAGTGTAACAGTTGTGATTCGCAAAGACTGCTTCTCCTGCGCCAAGACCGTAGCGGATAAGACGATTAGCCATCCCAAAATCAAGGTAATGTACAATACACAGCTGGTTCGTCTGGAGGGGGATGTATTTCCCCAAAAAGCCGTCTTCAAAAATACGCAGACGCAGGAAGAAAGCATCTATGAAACCAAGGAGGGGGATGCCGGATTCGGAGTGTTCGTCTTCGCGGGCTACCAGCCGGCGACGGAATTATTCAAGGATCAGGTCACGCTGGATGAAGGCGGTTACATACCGACAGATGATCAGATGAGAACGAATATCCCGGGCGTCTATGCGGCAGGTGATCTGCGTCCCAAGCTGCTGCGGCAGATTGTGACGGCAGTAGCGGATGGTGCTATTGCAGCTACCTCTGCTGAAAAATACGTAACGGCGCAAAAGGAACGGCTGGGGATTCCTATGTTCGAAGAAGAGCCGGATCAAAGCCAGCTGGAACAGCCGGTGCAGGAAGCACCATCGCCTGCGGCTGCCGCACCGAGTGCGGCCAAGGGTCGGTTCCTGGATGCGGCCATTAAAAATCAGCTAAAGGAGATATTCAAAAATCTTACAAAGGATGTATATATAAGAGCCGTACTAAAGGACGGACAGGATAAAAGTATGGAATTACATGCCATGCTGCAGGATGTGGAGGAGTTAAGTCCTCTGCTGCATCTGGAGATCTTGCATGATGCGGCTGCGGACATACCGGACGCGGCAGGCGCACCGTTTTTATGGCTTCTTGATGAGCAGAAACACGATGTTGGGGTGCGCTTCTCAGGTATCCCCGGCGGCCACGAAATGAACTCCTTTGTGCTGGCGCTGCTGCATGTAGGCAGTACAGACAAGATAAGTGAAGAGCAAAAGGAGAGGATTGAACGGCTGCCGGAGACGAAAGTACAGGTCGCTGTATCCCTGTCATGCCACTTCTGCCCGGATGTGGTGGCGGCTGTGCATTCGATTGCAATTGCAAGCGGCGGCAGACTGCAGGGAGAAATGATCGATGTAGGTCTGTTTCCGGATATCAAAAACCGTTTCAAGATTATGAGTGTGCCGGCAATGATTATCAATGACGGTACGCAGGTCGTATTTGGCTCGAAATCCATGGATGAAATCATTGGAAGTCTGGAGCCCGCTTCCGCAGAATAAACCGGCAGCTGCAAGTGCCTCTAAAATCTCATTTACATAAAACCGGCACCTATGGTATGATAGATGCATAGAAATCTGAAGATTCTGGAGGAAATTGCTGCATGAATGACTATTCAAAAGAACTGTTGGTCAAGAAAATGACTTCAACGCAGGATCGTATGATCCAGACGGGTATGATTGTATTGTGTGTTCTGCTTTTCTTTGTGGGCCTGTTTTTATATCCGATTGTGCTGTTGGCCGCAGTTGTCATGGTCGGTGTGACCTATTTTGTCAATAAACGTCTGAATAAGGAATATGAGTATCTGTTCGTCGCAGGGGAGCTGAGTGTGGATGTGATCTATTCGATGCAGAGAAGGAAGCACTGCAAGACAATAGCGCTCGAGAATATGGAGCTTTTGGCACTGCAGGGCTCACATCATCTTAAGCCCTATGAGAAGCTGCAGATCACTGATTATTCTGCCCAGGATGCGAGAAACCGCCCGTATGTGCTGATCATCTCAGAAGATCATGAGAAGAAGCAGATTTATCTGCAGCTGGATGACGCGCTGGTATCTATGATTGCTATGCACAATCCGCGTATCGTCTTTCGGGATTAGGCACAAAAGGAGGAAATATAATTATGAAACAGTGTATGGATTCTGATAATCTCCATCGGAGACTCAAGAAAATCATGGGGCAGATTAATGCCATAGATAAAATGGTGGATGAAGATATTCCCTGTGAAGATGTACTTATACAGATCAATGCAGCCAAGAAGGCGCTGCACAAGGTAGGACAAATTGTCCTGGAGGGACATATCAACCATTGTGTTAAGGATGGGATTGAACATGGAGATCCGGATAAAACGGTGGCGGAGTTTACGAAGGCGATAGAACATTTTTCGAGATTATAAGAGTGAGAAAAACGCAGGTATAGTGATGTACGACTATACCTGCGTTTATTTTTTTGGACATATATCTGACAGTAACAATCCAATAGAGTTTAAAAAGTAAAAAAAGAAACCTCAAAAAACACATTGACAAACCCATACCCCCATACGTATAATACCGGTATACCCCATGGGGTATACAATTTGATTGGGACAGGAGGATAGTCAGTGTGAAAGCGTTTTTTAAAAATGAAACGAAACGAAGTATTTTATTCCTGATTATAGCAGCAATCTCTCTGATTGTAAGCTTTATTGGGCAGGAAAGCCTGGTTGTGGATCCGGCATGGATAGCGATTGCGCTGTGTGGTATCCCCATCATGATTGGAGCAGTCAAGGGACTTGTAACGGAATTCGATATCAGAGCTGACGTTCTGGTGTCTATTGCGTTGGTTGCTTCTATCATTATAGGAGAGATTTTTGCGGCAGGAGAGATTGCTTTGATCATGCAGATCGGGGCATTGCTGGAAGAAATTACAACACAAAAGGCCAGGGATGGTATCGAAAAGCTGGTCCATCTAAGACCCGATACCGCAAGGCGTATTCGGGATAGTGCAGAAGAAATTATTCCGGCAGAGCAGGTAGAAATTGGTGATATCTTGCGTGTGCTGCCGGGAGAGACAATTGCTGTTGACGGTATCATTACGGTAGGAGATACCTCAGTCAATCAGGCTGTTATGACCGGAGAATCTCTGCCGGTAGATAAAAGCAGCGGGGATGAGGTACTAAGCGGTACGGTGAATCAGTTCGGCGCATTTGATATGCGGGCAGTTAAGGTAGGAGAAGACAGCTCCTTGCAGCGCATGATCCGGCTGGTACAGTCTGCCGATGCCGGTAAAGCGAAGATCGTGCGTCTGGCTGACCGCTGGGCGACCTGGATTGTGGTCGTGGCACTTACGTCTGCCATTCTGACCTGGATTATTACGGGAGAAATGATTCGTGCAGTAACCGTATTGGTTGTATTTTGCCCCTGTGCACTGGTCCTGGCGACCCCGACGGCTATTATGGCTGCCATAGGAAATGCGGCCAAGTTCGGAATTCTGGTACGTGAAGGGGATGCGCTTGAACGGCTTGCCAAAGTAAAGCATATCGCCTTTGACAAGACGGGAACCCTGACCTTTGGCCGGCCTGAGGTAGCAGCCGTCAAAAGCGTCAGCGCACAATATGAAGATGAAGCGGTCTATGCGCTGCTGGCTTCAGCCGAGCTGCGTTCGGAGCACCCACTGGGAAAAACCGTAGTTACAAGCTATCGCGCCGCACACAGCAAGTCACTTGAGGAGCCGGTTGAGTTCAAGATGCTGCCCGGCCGAGGTGTACAGGCCCGCTTACAATCGTGTGAGGTGATGGCGGGCAACGAGGAGCTGCTGCACCGCCAGAAGATCAATATCCCTGAGAACGTGGCGGCGGAAGTTCAGCAATACCTTAAACAGGGATGTACTCTAATCTATATTCTGATTGACAGTGTTGTGTGTGGATTCGCCGCACTTTCGGATACGCTGCGGGACAATGCCAAAGAAATTACCGAAGAGATCAGAAAGTTAGGCGTACAGCCGGTATTGCTCACAGGAGATCATAAGGAAGCGGCAGAGTCGATGGCATCTCGTGCCGGAATCGCAGAAGTCCATGCGGACTGCCTGCCGGAGCAAAAGCTTGAAATCATCGAGGCCTATCAGCAGAACAAACAGCCGGTCTGCATGGTAGGTGACGGTATCAATGATGCACCCGCACTCAAAAAAGCCTATGCGGGCATCGCAATGGGCGGCATAGGAAGTGATATCGCTGTGGATGCGGCTGATATTGTGCTGATTCGGGATGACATAGGATGTCTGCCGCATCTGCTGGCATTGTCGAAACGCATGATGAAGACCATCACTTTAAATATCGCTTTTTCACTGGCACTAAATTTTGCGGCGATTGGTATGGCATTTACCGGTATTTTGAATCCGGTGGCAGGAGCCTTGCTGCATAATGCAGGCTCTGTATTAGTTATTATAAACTCAGCACTTTTGCTTAAATGGAGGGAAAAATCATGATTATAACCATAGTTGGACTGGTGATAGGCATACTGATACTGGGCGCCGGTATCCTGTACTCTGTCAAGGAGAAGCATGATGCGGAAGCGGTCAAAATGTACCGCATTGCTGTAATTGCCGGTATTATAATTATAGCACTTATGATTCTGCGCTTCTTCCTGTTATAGGTTCGTTAGGTATGATTTTACAATAGCACGAAATGTATATATGTTAGCAAGTGGTGCTGATGTCATTCTCCTCATATTGTATTATAGTTATCTCAAGATAGATATTGTGAAAAACATAAGAATCTGAGAGTATAGTAATAGAAAAGGAGATCAATCATATGACATCCAGAGAAAGAGTACAGGCAGCATTTGCACACAAACAGCCGGATCAGGTGCCGGTGGATTTTGGAGGAATGAGTTGCTCTATGATAAATTCTACCTGTATGGTAGAGTTACGCGATCATTACGGTCTTGCCAAGAAGCTTCCCAAAATCAATGACATGTCAACCATGACAGCGTTTGTAGAGCCGGATCTCGCCGAAGCCATGGGCGTAGATGTACAGCAGTTGTATAATTATGGAGATACCTATGGCCACGTGAATACGGACTGGAAAGAATGGTCCTACCGCGGTGTGCCGGTGCTGGTTCCCAGCAACTGTACAATTACAGATGATGGCAAAGGCGGCTACTATGTCTATCCGGAAGGCGATGCAACCGTAGAACCAAGCGGGCATATGCCGGCGAACGGTTATTACTTCGATAATCTGACCCGTACACCGGAGTTCGATGAGGACGAGGCGGCAGGTGACGAAAATGTAGAAGATTATATGCTCGTTTCAGACGCACAAATTGCGTATCACAAGAAAGTGATTGAAGAGTTAAAAGGCAATCAGCGTGCGATACAGGTAGGTCCCTGCTATGCAGGACTTGGCGATGCCAACAATATCCCGGGACCGAATCTCAAACATCCAAAAGGAATCCGCGATATTTCAGAATGGTATATGGCTCCGCTTCTTTACCCGGAATATGTACATGAAACTTTTGAAAAAGGAACGGACATTGCTATTCAAAATTTCAAAAAATACTGGGATGCGTTTGGCTCAGACATTGATGTTTTGTTTATCTGCGGTACGGATTTTGGTACACAAAGAGGCCCGTTCATTGATCCTAAGGTATTTGACGAGTTCTACAAGCCATATTATAAGAAGATGAATGACTGGATTCATACGAATACGACATGGAAGACATTAAAACATTCCTGCGGCGGTATTTTCCCGATTCTTCCGGGACTGATTGAAGGCGGATTTGATGCTGTCAATCCGGTGCAGTGCTCAGCAGAAGGTATGGATCCGCAGCGTCTGAAAGATACATACGGCAAGGATATCGTATTCTGGGGCGGCGGCGTGGATACACAGCACATACTCCCCTTTGGAACGCCCGAAGAAGTGAGAACGCAGGTGCTCGAACGTCTGGAGATTTTTTCTAAGGACGGCGGATACATCTGCAATACGATTCACAATATTCAGGCCAATACCCCGGTGAAAAATGTCGTGGCGATGGTAGATGCTATCAAAGAATTCAACGGTACAAACTAAGCTTTTTACCCCCTATGATCATACATTCGAAAACTATTCGGAAGAAGCCGCAAGGGCCTTTTAGGCCCCGGCGGTTTTTTTCGTTGCAGATTATCATTGACAAAAGGCAGATAAATAGACTAAAGTATACACTAGAGTAGAAACAGGCAGAATGTGACAAGAGAGGGAGTCATGAAGTTAATTTCGGAATTTTTTAAAAAGAACAGCATAGTGGCGGGTTTAACCACTATATTCTTGATTTTTCAGGTGGTAGGGACCTTAGGGGTTCCTTTTTTAGTGGCAAATCTGATTGATATCGGAATCGCATCAGGAGACATACAAAAGGTCATTGTGATTGGTATACAGATGACAGTCGTAGCCATCCTTTCCGCCCTCAGTGCGGTCGGAGGGAGCTATTATTCAGCGGATTTAGGCGCCCGGTTTGGTTATGAAGTTCGCAAAGTATTCTTCACAAAAGTACAGGAGTTTTCCATTAAGGATTCTGAAAAGTACGGTATTTCTTCTATTGCTTACCAGAATTACGAACGATGTGGACAATATACAGCAGGTTATTGTGCTGTTCTTTCAGTTGATTTTTCCGGGGCCTATTATCTGCATTGCGGCTGTAATCATGACCTATGCGCTTTCGCCGCAGCTGATCTTTGTGCCGATTCTTACAATCGTGATTTTTGTGGCAGTGGTGGCAGTGCTGTTGTATTTTGCCACACCGCATTCCAAGGTGATTCAGAATAAAATCGACCGCATGATGCTGGTATTCAGAGAGTTTTTTGCCGGTGTGCGCGTCATTCGTGCGTTTGATAAGCAGGAAGATGAGAAGAAAAAAGCAGATACTGCATTTGCTGATTATGCGGAGAAAATGATTCGCATCAACAAGATTTTTGCATGGGTAACACCAACTATCTGGCTGCTGGTAGGGATTACGATGGCAGTTACATTGTGGGTGGGAGGTATTCACGTCTCACGCGGCAATATGGAGATTGGAAGCGTGACGGCGATCATCGAATATACGATTATCACATTGATGTATCTGATTGTTGCGGCCATGGTGCTGGTAACGATTCCCAAAGCAATCACGTCTGTCTACCGGATTCAGGAGGTTTTAGAGCATAAGCCCGAGATTGAGGACCGCCGTGGAGCAGAGAATCAGTTGTGCGGAACCAAGAAAACGGTGGTGGCGTTTCGCAATGTCAGCTTCTCCTATTCGAATGCCGAAGAGCCGGTACTCCAGGATGTCAGCTTTGAAGCCAGACGCGGTGAGACAACAGCCATTGTCGGCAGTACGGGCTCAGGGAAAAGTACGATTGCCAAGGTCATGCTGCGCTTCAGCGATATAAGCTCAGGTAGTATCCGGTTAAACGGTGTAGACATTAAAAAAATGACACAGCACGATGTGCGCGATAAGATCAGCTATGTGCCGCAAAAATCATTCCTCTTTAGAGGGACGATTGAAGAAAATATACGGCATGGTAATGCCAAGGCTTCCAGAAGTGAGATCAAAAGTGCAGTCAAAGCGGCACAGGCTGAGGAGTTTATTGCGGTACAGCCGGAAGGCTATCAGGCGTTTGTGGCGCAGGGAGGCACGAATTTCTCCGGCGGACAAAGGCAGCGGCTGAGTATTGCCAGAGCGCTTGTGAAGGATGCGGATGTATACTTCTTCGATGACAGCTTTTCTGCGCTGGATTACAAGACGGACTCGCGCCTGCGCCAGGCAATCAAAACACGCTTAAAACAGACGGCCGTCATCATTGTGGCACAGAGAATCAGTACGATTATGAGCGCAGATCAGATTATCGTGATTAATGAAGGAAAGGTAATAGGCAAGGGGACGCATAAGCAGCTGCTGG
>JBKECY010000056.1:0-26234 GCA_047975025.1 Lachnospiraceae bacterium | reverse complement strand
CCGCCCTTGAACAATCCACCAAGAAATGTTACGATGTCGTCAAGCTGATAAGGATTTACCCTACCGGATACCGGTCATTACTAACATTGCGACTGGTACAAAAATCGGGGGCAGGTCAGATATAGGTACCTAAAAATTCTGTCGCATGATTAGGACCGCCGGTTGTAATCAGATAAGGTATATCAAAGGTCTTCAAAGCGCCGATGATTCCAAGCATTGCCAATGAAACCGTAGTTCCTTTGCAGTTCGGAAATACAATACTCAGAAGCGTCCTGAAATTGCCTGCACCGTCCAGATGAGCTGCCTCCAGCATCTCTTTGTCAATCTGACTCATGGCTGCATAGTATAGTATGAAACTCATTCCTGTAAATTCCCAGATCGCGACTATCATAAGGATAAAAATCGCTGAATTTGGATTTGCAAGCCAGTCGACGTTAAACCCAAGATGAAGCCCGTCAAAAATGTCCTGAAGAAGTCCCTGCGGAGAGAACAACAATCTAAACACCGGTGCCATAGTGGCCGGAGCCAGTATGGTCGGAATGAAAATCAGACATTTATGCAGCGTGGCAAACTTTACTTTTGTATGCAGAATCGCAGCAAATAAAAATCCCAGAAAATTTTGAACGACAAATGTAATAATGAAGTATATAATTGTGTTTCTGATTGCCTTCCAAAATATCCAGTCAGAAAAAGCTTTGACGTAATTAGCTACCCCCACATTCGTCTGCACAGGATCAAGTCCGTTCCAATCCAGTGTAGACAGATCAAACGTGTAAAAAATCGAATAATATATAATGCCTACGACGAATATAAATGCCGGAAGGATCCAGATCAGACCATTGATCTTTGTAGAGGATGCTCCTTTTTTCCCTTTTTTACTCATACATCTTCTCCCATCTACTAAATGACAGGAGGCATAAGTCATTTGCCCCCTATCATTTCATTACCTGCTACTCGCTGTCCGCCTGGGTCGTTGCGAGCTGCTTTGCTCCGTCTTCCGGCGTCATCGTGCCGCCTGCTACACCAGCCAGCACATCCATCATAGTTTGATTCATGTCAGCGTTAATTGCTGCAAAACGAGGATTGTCGCCACTATTCATTGCATGCTCAATGTATTCCTTTACCGGTTCATTTTGCTTTTCCGGATTGACCAATTCCACATTATCCCAATCAGGAAGTGCGGATTTTAAGGAGGGGACAACGTTTAATGAGTCCGCTATCATTTGCTGCCCATTCTGTGAGGTTCCAAGCCATACGGCAAACGTAGTGGCCGCTTTGATATTGGAAGATGTCGCAGATACGGCGGTTGAATAGTCCAAATCTCCAAACATAGACCCGGTGTTTCCTGTACCGGCAATATCCGGGAATTCTATCGGTATCATAGTAAAAGGTTCTTCCGTAGAGGAGGCCGACTCAATGGCCGCTTTCATAGTAGCCGGCAACGTATTAGAGGTATACCAGGAGCCCATCATGACCATGGCCGCCTTTTGTGACATAAACAAGTTGTTTGCCTCCGGATACTGCTGAATCCCTAATGCACCTTTTTGCATAATTCCATCATCAAATAAGCCTTTCCAAAGTTCTAATGCTTTAAGGATGCTTGCATCTGTCCATTCAATTTCCCCTCTTAATGCTTGCGTAAAATTTCCTGGGCTCACATTCTCAGCAATTGCATGGAAGGTGTCTATATTAAACGCTCCTTGTCCGGCTCCTTGTACAAACCCCTCGATTCCATTTTCTCTAAATGTATTGCATGCTTGTTTCCACTCTTCATAATTAGTTGGGATTTTTACATTGTATTTATCAAATAAATCTTGATTAATCCAAAGATTTCCGGAATAAACGGTCCCTACACCTAATGCTTTTAGCTGACCATTGACAGTCATTGTTGTAATAGATGCCTCGTTTAACTGATCAGCATAGTCATCTCCCAACGCTTCCTTTACAGCATCCGTCAAATCAATCGCCTGTCCTCCAAAGACCTGAACACCGCCATTGCCAGAGCCAGCGGACACTTCAAAGGCATCCACGCCCTCACTATTAGCGAGTGCCGGGCGAATCGCCGCATCATAGTCATCGATTGACGTCTGCTTCCACGTCACTTTAATATCGGGGTATTCTTTATTGAATTCTGCAATATACTCTTCATTCGTAGGAGAGCCCGGTGTCCATCCCCACCATACGACTTCTCCAGATGTTTCAGACGAAGTATCCTCCACTTGCTTACTTCCTCCACACCCTGTTAATACAGTTGTCAGTGCAAGTACAACTATACCTAATCCGGCTAGAACTCTTCTAATTCTCTTCATATTTTCCTCCTAAATACTAAAATATACTACTAAAGTTTCTGAACGTACGATACACTTTTCATATAGGCTTCATCCGTAGGAAGATGTTCGATAATATAAGGCATATCTTCATCGAATGACTGGGCAGTTTCTATCAAATGTCTGATATTTATCCCTCCATCCCCTGCACTCGTTTCCTTAAAGAACAATGTATAGTCTTGTTCCAGTTTTACATCTTTCAAATGACAGCTTTTTACGTATTTTCCCAGTTTTTCAAAACATCTGCTTATGAATTCCTCGTTAAAAAAATATCTTTTGGGTGATGTTATCCAGTTAAATATATCCATATGTACAGCGAATCTTTCCCTGTCAACAGCTTCCAGCAGTCGTAGATATTCGTCCGGTCCGGTCGGAAACATCCATGGCATAGACTCTATCGTAAAGAAAGTGTGCTGCGGACGTATACTATCAATAATTTCTTGTATCGTCCTTACACCTAAATCCCATGTTTCTTTCGAGAAATTTTCCTTATATGCACCATCCCATCTGCTACCGCGCGCCCCCATGATATTGACACAGCATCTGGCTCCAATCCTGTCGGCCATTTCAAGCTGTCCTATGGCAAATCGGACTGCTTTTTGCCGTTCCTGCTCATCTGGATGCAGTGTGTTTTTCCATACACCTACCTCTGCTATATCAAGAAATGCTTTTTCAGCCTCGCTCACATACTCGGAAATGAGTGTTTCTTCATCACAGTACGTAAGGGGAAAATTAATCGCTTTTAAACCCAGCTTCTGATGTTTTCGGGCCCATTCCTGAGGGCTGGAATGCCTTAGGGATGAAGATACGCCCAGTCTTATCGGTATCATCCTTTGTTATAGCTTTCAAGCAGCTCAACCACACATTTTAAATCTGGCGCATCTAAATAATTGTATTCTCCGCTTCCATCCCCATATACACCTCTTTGTACCAGTTGAAGTCCGGAACTCTCTGCATTTGCCACGGCCGTTTTAGAGTCCTTCACTTGAAAAGCTACATGATGAATTCCCTCGCCCTTCTCATCCAGATACTGTCTCCATGTGGATGGCTCATCGTTCGGCTGTATTAGTTCCAATTGCAGTCCTGGACCCACATCAAAAAAAGCCATCCAGCAATATGCCTGAGGAGCAGGTTCTCCTTTATAATTTGTTCCGGTCACCTGATAATCTCCAATCGGCTGCGTTTCTGGTACCTCAACTCCCAGAAATTCTGCCCATTTAATCTTGGTCTTCTCCACATCTTTAACGATAAATCCTACCTGTGCTACTAAATTTGTTCCTACAATTCCAGACATGTTTATATCTCCTTTCGGGCACTGCCCATTTTATTATGATACATCATCTATATAGCCACCTGCTTTTAAAGGTCTTGGCCTCTCGCAAGTAGTCTGCATTTTGTAAAACGTTCCCTTCTGTGAAGAATATATGATTCCCTCTATGGCTTCCGTTATATGCAGAATCAGCTCCCCATTAGCTCTATTCTCAGTATGAGAGTCAATTGCGTGCGCCAGATCCAGCACCCCCAGACCTCTGGAATAGTCTTTTACTCTGGGGTATAATTCCGGCAGCTCATAAAAGTTTGCTTTTCGTTCCACAGCTTCATCACTCGTTTGATATATAGCATCCAAATATTGCTCTTTTCTGTAAACCCTGGGAGTTCCTCCCCCAAAGTTTGGGTCAGGATAGGTAAGTGTGCCTCCCTCACCATAGATTTCAAACATTGGAAGATTAGATTTATAAATATCAAAGCTTACATTAAGGTTCACAATCACACCGCTTTGCAAACGCAGAATACAGGAATAGTGTGTGGGTGTTTCCACAAAAATCTCACTGCCTGCCTCCGGACCGACATATACATGTCTGCTGTCTGACCCTTGTGCATCAAAAGCCGCTATACTCTCAATCGGTCCCATAAGCGCTACAATAGCCGATAAATAATACGGTCCCATATCAAATAACGGACCACTGTTTTTTTTGTAAAAGGCAGCCGGATTCGGATGCCAGGTTTCTACGCCAAACGTTGTCATATTTGCCGTAACGAACTCTGGCTTTCCTATGAGTCCTGCGTCAAGATAATACCGCATACTTTGCAGACCGGATGCCAAAAACGTATCCGGAGCACACCCAACTTTAACTCCATTTTTTTTGCCAAGTCCAATATCTCTCCGGCTTCTTTGACACTTGGGGCAAATGGCTTTTCGCTAAACAGATGTTTGCCAGCGGCAATAATCTGCCGTGCAAGCTCAACATGGAATTGAGGAGGGGTCAGATTGATGACTATTTCAATTTCGTCATCCTGCAGCAAATCATCTACTGTATATGCTTTTGAAATCTTGTATTCATCTGCAAGCTTTTCAGCATTACTTATCCTAATATCTGCACATGCAACCACTTTTAGCTTTTTATAAAACGCTTGTATATCTCCAAGATATGTCCTGCTTATGACGCCGGCTCCCAGAATGCCTATATTATATGTACGCAAAGTATCAGTCCTTTCCTGTTTTGATTTCACTAGGTTCTTTTCTTATCTCGTATGTTACCAACTTTCTCTAAAAGTTGCTCCATAAAAATTGCGTAATACCTATGCTGATTTTGTCTTTTTTTCAGAAATGACAAGTTTACATTTATTAATAAAGGCTGATTCTTAAGCATTTTGCTTGTTTGACTTATAGTATTAGGCTCAAACATATCTAATATTGCTATTTTACATGACATCTGATAGACTTATCCTGTATAAATCTACCAACTCACTGAAAAGAGGATATTTATATGTCTACACATAATTACTTTGAGAAACTAAATTTTGAAAACGGGAAAAAAATCAATATATCTACTTCAATTGATAAAGGACTTTCCGAGGTAATGCATTGGCACCCTTTTATAGAAATACTCATAAGTTTAAAGGATACAAATGAAGTAACCATCAACTTTACCACCTACGTTCTAAAGGCCAATGATCTGATTATCATTTATTCCGGAGATCTGCACTCCCTTTCCTATGAGAAAGACGAAGATGCTTTCATTCTGGTCCAGTTTCCTCCGGAATTATTGCTTATTATGAGTGAGTTCAATGCGAATTTTTCAATCTTTCACCAGTATCATTTCATTAAGTATGAGCCTTCAAATATTGCTATTGACAGGATGAGTCTACTGATAAAGGAACTTCCCGGGCTTTACTATTCAGAAATACCTTTTAAAGAAGTCCGCATGTATTCGATTCTTCTGGAATTTTTTATTAAGTTCAATCAGTATTGTGTCAATGCAAAAAATGAAGAGTTTTCCACAGAAACAAATGCCGAACCAAAATTCATTAAGCTTATGACCGAAGCTTGTCTGTATATTTCACAAAACTGCACCAACTCGCTGACACTTGATGACATTTCCTCTTATGTGGGATTTAGTAAGTTTCATTTCTCGCGCTTGTTTAAAACCTATACGGATATGACTTTCACAGATTTTCTCACTACGGAACGAATCAAAAAAGCTGAATTAATGATTTCAAATCCCAAAACGCCTATTATTGACATAGCGTTTAATTCGGGATTTTCAAATGTATCTTCCTTTAATCGTGCTTTTAAAAAGCAAAAGGGCGTTTCCCCGAGTCAGTTCCGTAAGATGATCGGCGCTATTCAGTCTGACAGCTGATCTTTCACTATCGCAATATTTGTATATACTTTTCGCAATTATCACACAGTTATTTACGGCATGACCTCTATAATATCCATATAGAGGTCATGCCGTTTATTATATATCGAAAGGAAGGTATTTTATCATGGAACAATGTATTAGGTTCGGATTTATAGGCACGGGAAGTATAACAACAAATGTTATGAAAGATTTTCATAAAGTTAAAGGGGCTGCGATAGGAGCTGTGTTTTCCAGACAGTTAAAAAATGCCAGGTTCTTTGCCGAGCAACATGGGATCAACTATTATTATGATACTATTGAGCAGATGATTGAGGATAGAAAATTTGATATTGCCTATGTGGCTCTAATTAATACTAAGCATAAAGAATATGCACTTAAACTGCTTCATGCGGGTATCCCCGTATTATGCGAAAAACCAATGACAATGAATGCCGCAGATACAAAGACTCTGATCGATGCAGCCAGAAACCATCAAGTGTTTCTCATGGAAGGCTTCTGGACCGCCTTTTTTAAAGTGGTCAATGACATTAAGCTTGCTATTGAAAAAGGCGAGCTTGGTAAAATTGTATTAATGCAGGGTAATTTTCTGTTCAATTTCGTACCGCCAAATTATGCAACAAGCCGGCTTTTTGCTCCGGATCTTGGCGGCGGCGCTTATTTGGATATTGGCTGCTATTTAAACAACTTCTCAAATTTTATACTAGGTGCGTATCCTACGGAAGTTGCCACTTTCTCACAAAAACATCCTATGTGTAATGTAGATTCGACAAACGTCGCGTTGATGAAATACGATACCGGTACTTTGGCTGCACTGCATATGAGTATGAATGTAGATGGATGCGATACATTTACAATCTATGGAGAAAAAGGGCGTATAGAAATCGACGAACATTTTTGGAAGCCAAAAAGAGCCACCCTGATTTTACAGGATGGCACCCGGCGAGAATTTCTGGATAAAACCATAGGCGATGGTTATGAATTCGAATTCGCCCATGTTATGGAATGCGTAGCTGCGGGGCTGACAGAATCTCCTATACTTCCTCTTGATTTTTCTTTCAGAAGTGCCGAAATTCTGGACAAGATGATCGCCTTATCATAACTAAAACTCTTATAGCAGATGATCAAAACACTGCCCATGAACGGGGCATGAACGTTTCTTTAAACTTATACATAGCGTAGCTGTCTGTCATCCCTGACAGATAGTCCAGCACCGCAGTCTGTACCGGAACCCCAAGCATATGAGCTGCGTCAACGGATTCTTCTGACATAGCCTCAGGGTGCTTCATATAGTATTCGTACAACGCAAGAATCATATCTACCGCCTTGTTTTCTTCTTTTTTAGCCACCGGATTCTGGTAAACACTCTGAAACATAATGTCACGAAGCTGCTGCATTCCTGCACTCATTTCTTCGGACATTGAGATTCGTTCCTGTCCCAGACTGCTCTGTACCAGATCGTGAATCAGAGTATTGAGCCGCTCCCTCATGGAATCACCGAGCAGCATACGCAGTGTAATCGGTATATCGGATTCCGTCAGGATTCCTGCGCGTCTGGCATCATCCATATCATGATGCATATAGGTGATTTTATCGCAAATCCTGACGATCTGACCTTCGAGTGTTGCCGGTCTCCCACTGATTCTGTGATTTACAATACCATCTCTGACTTCCCATGTAAGATTCAGCCCTTTTCCGTTTTTTTCCAGCACATCAACTACGCGCAGGCTTTGCATACAGTGCTCAAACCCGTGGTCTGCCACTGAATTGAGCGCTCTTTCACCAGCATGGCCGAACGGTGTGTGCCCCAGGTCGTGACCTAGCGCTATCGCTTCCACAAGATCTTCGTTGAGCTGCAATGCTTTTGCCACAGTTCGGGAAGTCTGTGATACTTCAAGTGTGTGGGTCAGGCGGTTCCTGTAATGGTCTCCTTTCGGGGATAAAAAAACCTGCGTTTTATCTTCCAAACGACGAAATGCTTTTGAATGAAGTATACGGTCGCGATCCCGCTGATAGACTGTACGGATATCACATTCTGTCTCGGCTTTCCTGCGCCCTTTGGAATTCCTGCTAAAGGATGCCAATGGGCTTAAATGTTCATATTCCTGCTCTTCCAAACGTTCTCTGATATTCAACAGTCGCTCCCTCCTTATTCTTCTGCACCTGCCGTCAGATCTGCCGATGTATAATACCCGGAATCCAACAGTAACTTTTTATAGGTATCTTTCGTACAGCGAACTGCTTCGCACAAATTGGCCGGAACAACCCGGGCTCCATTATCGTACAAAGCCGTTGCATCTGCCTCGATATCCGTATCTTCGATCAGCCCTTCTACCAGCGGCAGTGTCTTTTGGGCAAAAATCTCCGGGTCGTTATAATAATCCACCGCCTGCGTATCATTCAAAAGTGCCAGAATATTGTCTTTCTTACAGCCCTGTCCTATAATAACCGGCATGCTTAAAGTATCTGTGCTGCTCTGCGTATATGCCTTGATTTGAGCCAGTGCAAGTGCATCTGTCTGAGCAATAATGACATCCGGAATGACATTTTTGTAGGTATCACCGTTCGTACCGGTAAAAATGGTGGTATTTGAATCCTGATACGTACTTTCCAGGGCTTCTGTCAATTTTGTTTCCCAAAGCAGTGCGTCTCCCGCAGGATTACCGGCCGGCAGCAGCTGAATATAGGTGGAACCGGTACTGTTCTTTTCTTCCAGGGCAGTAACTGCATCCTCGGCCTGTGCCTGCGCCAGTGCTTCCATATCAGTCCCTACATAATAGCTGACTGCGTCTGTATCCGAAATCATACGAGCATACGAAATCACAGGTATTTCAGCCTCAGAAGCTGCCTTCATCGAGATTGAAAGTCCATCAGGACTGACCGGTGCCACAATCAGACATGCATAGCCTGCTGTAATCATTTCCGAAATCTGGCTGTCCTGTGTATCGCTGTTGTCATCTGCATAAACCACATCAGCAACGTATCCCTTATCTTCCATCAGAGATGTAAGCGCTTTAGCGCTCAATACCCAAAAACCGTCTTGATCGTCCGGCATGGAAATTCCAACATGCACTTTCTCCACTTCAGGGATTTCTGTTGGCTCTGGCTCCTCTTCCTGTGTTTCTTCCGTAGTCACATCCTTCTTAATACACCCCGTCATCAATACGCTTACCGACAACATCATTATGCACAATATTCCAACTATTTTTCGTATATTCATCACTCTCATATCTCCTCATAAAAATCGTTCTAAAACTGTTGACGCACCACGTTATCAATGATATAATGTAACTCGTTGTGAAAGCAACACAAGTTGCGGAAGTGCTGGAACTGGCAGACAGGCTAGACTAAGGATCTAGTGTCAGGATATGACGTGAGGGTTCAAGTCCCTTCTTCCGCAGTAGATTGCAGGCACCTGATGATATGACTATCATCGGGTGCCTTTTTGTTTGCGCTATATGAGTTTGATAATATCCTGAAAGAATACAAACGCCATCAGTGCAAGCAGCAATACAATTCCCACTGTGTGAATATAACCCTCTATTTTTCGATTGATCGGCTTTCTGCGGATTGCCTCCAAAAGCAGGAACACGAGTCGTCCTCCGTCAAGTGCCGGAATCGGAAGCAGATTCATCACTCCGAGATTTGCTGAAAGCAGTATCATCATGTTCACCATGCTCATCCAGAGAATTACCGTACCTTGCGTCTGTCCGTATTCATAGGTATCCCCAATGGCATTAACGACTCCAACCGGCCCCGAAAGACTGTTGATACCGATTTCTCCTGTAAACAATTTTGCAACTGTCTCAATCGTTGTCGAAACCCAGTACTTCAGATCTGCACCTGCATAATACAGCACCTGACCGACATTCCCGCGCTCTGACTCGGCAATCATGGAATATCCGTTGTCAACATTTGTAGTAAGCTGCGGTGTGAGGGTGGCTGAATGCTCTCTGCCGTTTCTGGTATAGGTAATGCTTACAGGCTCCTCCGTAAATGGGCTTTCCTGCAGATAGGCAGTCAGTTCCTCCACTGAAGACAGCGAAGTCCCGTCAATCCCGGTCAGTATGTCACCAGCCTGTACGCCGGCATCTGCCATAGGCGAATTCAGGCTGACAGACGTGATTTCAAGTGCTTCTTCTCCATCCCCATAGGTGAAACCCAGGATATAGCTTTCACTTGTTTCCGGTAAATATGTAATGGTTTCACTTATACCGTTTCGCTCAACGACCACAGTAACCTCACCCTCCGTCTGAGGATTCAGCAGCAAATAGGTACTGAGTTCTTTTGCAATCGTCGTGGAGCACCCCTGAAACTTCGTGATCGTATCTCCATCACGCAGACCGGCTTCATAGGCCGGGCTTTCTTCATTAATTTCTGCCACTTTCGGCACACTAAACCCAATCGTGGCGATTACAATAATTGACAGAAGAAATGCCAGGATGAAATTAAACACCGGTCCTGCGGCAACTACACTGATACGCCCCCAGACGGGTGCGCTGCTAAACGTACCAGGGAGGTCATCGTCCTCGTCTTCTCCAAGCATCATGCAGGAACCACCGATGGGTAACAGCTTAACAGAGTATCTGGTCTCTCCAATCTGCCTGCTCAACAGGCGGGGACCCATACCCAGCGAAAACTCCAATACTACGATATGATTTTTCTTAGCCAGTAAAAAGTGTCCCAACTCATGAATCAACACGATTACACTAAAAATCAGAATTGCAATTACTATTTTCATGCGGGCCACCTGCTTTCAATCCTATTGTGTACTTCGCCTTCAATTTCCAGAATCGTTGTAAGATCAGGATGGGCAACCAATGTATGATGTTCCATGGCATCACGTATAATATCATAAATATCGGGAAACGATATTTTTCCCTTCAAAAACAGACTGACCGCCTTCTCATTGGCCGCATTCAACACCGTCGGCATCGAACCTGCACTTTGGGCAGCCTCTTTGGCCAATCCAAGTCCAAGCAAAATATCCTCCCGCGGCTCTTCAAAGGTGATTTGAGCGAGTGCGGAAAAGTCCAGATGCTGCGTATCCAGAAAACGCCGCTGGGGATAGTACAACGCATATTGAATCGGCACGCGCATATCCGGGCATCCTAACTGTGCCATAACCGCCCCATCTTCAAATTCAACCATGGAATGAATAATACTCTGTGGCTGTATGACCACTTCGATCTTAGACAGCGGTACATCGAAAAGCCACTTAGCCTCGATTACTTCCAGACCTTTATTGACCATAGTGGCAGAATCAACTGTGATTTTAGCCCCCATGCTCCAATTAGGATGGCGCAGTGTATCTTCAATAGTGACCTGCGTCAGCTGCTCTTTTGTAAAGTTTCGGAACGGACCACCGGAAGCTGTAAGCAGTATCTTATGTATCTCGTTTCCGGCTTCACCTCTAAGTGCCTGGAATATCGCACTGTGCTCACTGTCAACCGGAAGCAGACGCACCTGCTTTTCCCTGACCAGCGGCATAATCAGATGTCCTGCCGTTACAAGGGTTTCTTTGTTGGCCAAGGCTATGTCTTTTCCTGCTCTGACCGCCTCTAATGTCGGTCGAATCCCAATCATTCCGACCAGTGCCGTAACCAGAAGTTCTGATTCCGGATGTAGTGCCACTTCAATCAATCCCTGCATTTCAGACAGTACTTTGGTCGGTGTATCCGCGACACGCAGACGAAGTTCCTGTGCACTATCCGCATCCATAACTGCTGCTATTTGTGGCTTGAACTCCCGTATCTGTTTCTCTAACAGTTCAATATTAACCCCCGCACTTATCGCAACGACCTCCAGATCTCCATTGCTTCGAACCACATCCAGCGTCTGCGTTCCAATCGAGCCCGTAGATCCCAAAATGGCTATTTTCTTCATATATATCCTTTCTAAAACATGCCCGTAGCTAAAAAGTAAAGGATAGGTGCAACAAAAATCACACTATCGAACCGATCAAGAATTCCCCCATGGCCGGGAATCAGATTCCCAAAATCCTTGATACCACTCTGTCTTTTAATTGCTGATGCAGACAAATCTCCCACCATTGAAACCAACGCTCCAATTCCGCAAATCAGCGCATACAGCCAAGGTTTCTCAATCCGCATCAGGTGATTGGCATTTAGAATCACCGCATAGGCAGCACCAAGTGCTGCAGCCCCCAAAACTCCTCCGATGGCACCCTCAATGGACTTCTTCGGACTTAACACCGGCGACATCTTATGTTTGCCGAAAAGTGTTCCGGTACAATAGGCAAGTGTATCACAGCCCCACGCACTGATAAAAATCAGCCATACCAGGAAAACACCGCCGCCATGTGTGCGCAGTGCAAATATAAACGACATCATGATTGCCACATAGACAAAGCCAAAATAGCTCATGGCAACCTGCGAAATCGAGTATTTGGGATACGAAAACACGTAAACTGCGAACAACACCAGCAGGGGCACTGCACATGTCACCCACAGACTGGTTACCTGAAATACATACAGGGATACATAATAGAAAATCGCGCAGAAATAACCGGCCAACTCCAGCAGATTGAACTGCCCATCTCTTACTTTCACTGCCGCGTAAAATTCCTGCATACCAATAATCGACAATGCGAGCAAGGTAATCCATAAAATCGTACCGCCACTAATAATGGTCAGTAAAGCCAGCACAATTAATACAATACCACTAATCAGCCTAGTTTTGAACATTCCATCTCCTTTGCATCGCCAAATCTGCGCTCTCTGTGATTATATTCCTCAATCGCCTGCAGTAAAGCAGTCTTGTCAAAGTCAGGCCAGGCCAGATCGGTAAAGTAAAACTCTGAATATGCTAATTGCCACAAAAGGAAATTTGACAATCTCTGCTCTCCACTTGTACGAATCATCAAATCCGGTGCCGGCAGACCGCCTGTATCAAGCGCATCAGAAATGCAATCCTCTGTAATCTCATCCACCTTTAATTCCCCCGCCATGCAGGCAGACGCTATGCGGCGGACCCCTCTTGTGATTTCGTCACGACTCCCATAATTCAAAGCCAATTGAAAATGCAGTTCATCATAATCTTTTGAAAACTCTTCAAGTTCACGAATCCGATCCTGAATTCCCTGATCAAATGCGGTAATATCTCCAATCACACGCACACGCATTTTATTCTTTCTGGATATCTTGATACACTTCTTAAGATAGTTGCGAAACAACATCATCAGTGTATCAATCTCATCTTTTGAGCGTTTCCAGTTCTCGGTAGAAAAAGCATATACCGTCAGGTATTTAATGCCGATTTCTTTTGCATTGTCACAGACCACCTCGAGGTTTTCACAGCCCTTTTTGTGTCCGAAACTTCTGGGTTTCCCTTTGCTTTGTGCCCATCTGCCATTACCATCCAGGATAATCGCCACATGATTCGGTATATTCATACTTTCCTCCTATATTGGGAATCCATTTCTGTACCCCATATAAAAAGGGACTCGATACTTTGAGCCCCCTCCTGATTTCGTTATACGGTCATGATTTCTTTGGATTTTGCCTCAGTCACCTTATCAATTTCCTTGATGTACTTATCTGTGTTCTTCTGCACCACATCTTCCAAATCCTTGATTTCATCTTCCGAAACTTCTGTTTTAGCAAGCTTTTTCAGAGAATCATTCGCCTCCCTGCGGATGTTTCGAACAGCAACTTTGGTTTCTTCTCCACGCTTTTTAATATCCTTTACCAGTTCTTTTCTACGGTCTTCTGTAAGTTCCGGAAATACAAGACGAATCACCTTTCCATCATTTGTAGGGTTAATTCCCAGATCCGAGGTCAGAATCGCCTTTTCAATTTCTTTTACAAGGGATGCCTCCCATGGCTGAATCTGAATCATGCGAGCCTCCGGTACATTTATATTGGCAAGCTGCTGCAATGGTGTAGGTGTACCATAGTAGTCAATCATAATTTTGTCAAGGATTCTCGGGTTCGCGCGTCCTGCACGGATAGTAGCCAAGTCAGATTCCAGATTGTTTAAGCTCTTATTCATTTTTTCTTCAAATTTCTCAATTCTTTCGTCCATTAGTTTTCTCCTAACCTTATTGTTATACTGTGACAATTGTCCCTTTATTCTTGCCCAGAACGGTACTGATAATGCTGCCCTCTTCCTGCAAAGCAAAAACCTGCATTGGCATCTTGTTCTCCATGCATAGAATAGAAGCTGTCAGATCCACAACGCCCAACTTTCTGGCCACTACTTCCTCAATTGATATTTCATCGAACTTCACTGCATCTGGGTTAAGTGCCGGGTCACTGTCATACACACCATCAATTGATTTTGCCAGAAGAATAATATCTGCCTGGATTTCCACCGCACGCAACACAGTTGCTGTATCAGTTGAAAAATATGGGTGGCCGGTACCCCCTGCGAAAAAGCATACCTGTCCGTCTTCAAACGCCTGGTTCACCTGATCCAGAGAAAATAATTCGGCAAACGAGCCACAGGAAAAAGGAGTAAATATTCTGGTCTTTAGTCCCACGTGTCTGCACATTTCAGAAACATATACCGCATTCATAAGTGTAGCCAGCATTCCAATCTGATCCGCCTTAGAACGTTCAATCGTTTCGCTGGTACGTCCCCTCCAGAAATTCCCGCCGCCAATGACCACACCTACCTGTGTGCCGGCCTTGCAAACCTCACTAATCTGTCTGGCCACACCTAATACAGTGTCTTCGTCGAATCCCTTTTTTTGCTCTGCTGCAAGTGCTTCTCCGCTTAGTTTTAAAAGTACTCGTTTCATTTGTTCACTCAACCTTTACTATTTTTTATTTTACATATCTCTACGCACTTCACCCATTATCCGCCACTTCATCTACCCCTGCATCTGTCGGTTCCGGGGTTGGCGTGTCCGGTTCCGGAGTTGGTGTCTCGGGCTCCGGTGTCGGTGTCTCAGGCTCCGGCGTTGGTGTCACCGGTTCCGGCGTTGGTGTCACCGGCTCCGGCGTTGGTGTCACTGGTTCCGGCGTTGGTGTATCCGGTGTCTGTGTTGGTGTAGCTGTCACATTATTTGTTGTGGTGCGATTTGTATTCTGTGTCGCTCTGGTTGGTGTTGCAGTGGCAGGCGCTTCCGTAGGAATCGGGAAGAAGAATGAATTACCTGTTCTCGCCGTCTCTGCCTCCAGCGTGGACGCCTCTGTCTTCGAAAAAAGACTGATATAAGATACATACGGCACAGTTCCTTCGATATTAAATGTCACCTCATCGATATCTAATACCGGCACAGCACTAAATAAGAAGCGTGACGTTGAGCTGTCACTTTCCGTGCATTCTGCACGGAAATCATACAGGACTGCAAAGCGATCTTTCAGATCTGCATCACCCGGTTCATAATAAAAAATCGCTTTTTCCTGATCGGCCAGAGTTTCTCCCGTTGCCAGCAGATTCGTCCCCCACGCATCTGCATTGGCAATTCTGGCATAAAACTCCCGTATGGTTCGGCCCGTATTGTTTACCACAACAACATTCTTGCTGGTAGTGGATTTTGTACCCAGTATCTTAGTAATTCCGCTTCTGTTATCCTGAATTGTAGAAGATACAACACTTTCATTATCCGAAGTATCTGTTACGATTTTCTTACCTTCTTTTATTGTAACGTTATCATTATTCTTGCTGCATCCAACCACTGATACGGCAAGCACCCCTATGATAAACGCATATTTTATTCTTTTCATAGTACCTCACTTATTTCTTATCTATATATCCACCTCTAATTATAAAGGCAAAAAATCCGTTGTCAACCTCATAGACAAAATAACGGGAAAAAACTCCTTGTGTGAGTTTTCCCCCGTCTGTATTTACTATAACAAAAGGGTATACTCTATCAGTAAAAGTACACCCTCTTCTTTATACGCCTAACAGTAAGAAGTTACTGACCAAGCTGTGCTGCCACTTCAGCCGCAAAGTCTTCTTCTTTCTTCTCAATGCCTTCGCCGGTTTCAAAACGTACGAAGGTAGCAATTTTTACTTTAGCATCATTTGCTTTTGCTACTTCCTGTACATATTTATCAACTGTCTGCTTTCCGTCTTCTGCTTTAACATATACTTGATCCAACAGGCAGATTTCTTTAAGTTCTTTATTAACACGTCCGGCTACCATACCGCTGATAATTTTATCATTTGCATCCGGTTTCTCATTTTTGGCCTGTGCGGTCAATGTCTCTGTCTCACGTGCAATGTATTCAGGATCGACTTCATCTCTGCTTGTATAAAGAGGTTTAATCGCTGCAATCTGCATTGCAAGATTCTTGCCCATTTCCTCGATGTTCTCATTTACAACATCTGTTTCAACACTAACTAATACAGCGATCTTGCCGCCCATATGAATATAGGAAGCAATAAAACCATTTTCCTGTGTCAGCTTCTGGAATCTACGGATGTTCATGTTCTCACCAATTACTGAAATCTGAGAAGCAAGTTCTTCCTGTACTGTCTTTCCAGCTTCGAATTTCCAAGTCTCTGCCAGAAATTCCTCAGTAGAAGCGGCTGAAGTTTCGATGGCCTGCTCCGCTACCTGTGCAACAAATGACTGGAATGTTTCATTCTTAGCAACAAAATCTGTCTCTGCATTTACTTCTACTACCACAGCTTTTTTACCACCGTCCTGTACAAGCGTCTTGCAGATACCTTCTGCTGCAATTCTACCTGCTTTTTTTACAGCCTTTGCCAGACCGTTTTCACGCAGATACTCGATTGCAGCCTCTTGATTTCCGTCAGTTTCTGTCAGTGCTTTCTTGCAATCCATCATTCCTGCGCCGGTGATTTCTCTTAATTCTTTTACCATTGATGCTGTAACAGCCATATTTATTCCTCCAATTTTATAGTTTCACGCTCATATGACACCTCTGCCTGTGCAATATCCTCAGCCAGAATTTCCTCTGCTAATTCTTCTGCTGCTTCACCCTGCTTTGCTTCGATGACAGCGTCAGCCATAGCAGAAACAATCAGTTTGACAGCACGAATTGCATCGTCATTACCTGGAATTACATAATCCAGTTCTTCAGGATCACAGTTTGTATCACAGATTCCGATCAGCGGAATTTTCAGTGTATGTGCTTCCTGTACACAGATTCTTTCTTTTTTAGGGTCTACAATAAAGATGGCATCCGGCACGCGGTTCATATCTTTGATTCCGCCCAGGTTCTTATCAAGTTTCGCCCATTCTTTTTTAAGTTCAATAACTTCTTTTTTAGGCAGAACATCGAACGTACCATTTGCTTCCATTTCTTCGATTTCTTTCAAACGTTTTACTCTGCTGCGAATTGTCTTGAAGTTCGTCAGCATTCCGCCTAACCATCTTTCGTTTACATAGAACATTCCACAACGCTGTGCTTCTGCTTTGATTGCATCCTGCGCCTGTTTCTTGGTTCCTACGAATAAGATTGTCCCACCCTGCGCTGCAACATCAGCAACTGCCCGGTATGCATCGTCAACCATTCCGACAGACTGCTGCAGATCGATAATGTAGATGCCGTTTCTCTCTGTGTAGATGTAACGAGCCATTTTAGGGTTCCATCTTCTTGTCTGATGTCCGAAATGAACACCTGCTTCTAAAAGTTGTTTCATTGAAATAACGCCCATGTTTTGATTCTCCTTTTGGTTTTGCTTCCATACTGAACCGCTCCACAAGAACCCCTGTGTCAACAGACTGCCGGGGCACCATCCTCTGGAAATTCCAGTACGTGCTTATTTTTTTGCGACCCTCAAATTATAGCATAGCTTATGCTATATAGCAACTAAAACTTACTTTACATTTGAGATTGCCGGATGTACCGGCTTCTCCACTTCAAAAAACCTCTGGTACCACACCAGAAATATATAGACCGGCCAGATTTTTCTGCTGTTATCAAAGCGACCTTCCTTATGTTCTTCCAAAAGTCTGTGTAAATATTTTTGGTTGAAATACTTCTGTGCCGTTGGTGAAGAAAATCTTTCTTTTACAATTGCATAATATTTTTCTTCACGCAGCCATACACGTATTGGAATCGGAAATCCCAGTTTTTTCTTGTCTGCCGTCTTACTTTGAATTACTTTATCCGCCGCAAGCCGCAAAGCTTTCTTTGTAACAGGCGGTGCCACTTTATGTTCCAGCGGAATCGTCTCCGCCAGTTTCATTACTTCTTTATCCAGAAAAGGAACACGTACTTCGATTGAGTTGGCCATCCCTAATTTATCAGCCTTCATGAGGATATCATGAACCAGCCATGTATGCAGATCAACGTACTGCATCTTAGAAACGCTGTCTTTTCCTTTCACACGCTCATACAGCGGCGCTGTGAATGCAGCGCAGAACGGCTTAGCTCCCACCAGCTTCTTGACCTCATGATCCGTAAAGTTATGGCTGTTGCCAATATATCTTTCCTCCAAAGTTTGTCCGCGGCGCATCAGGAATGCCCGTCCCTTTAACTTTCGGGGAAGCAGATATTCTGCCGCTTTACCGACAACTCGGCGCAGGGGCAGCGTTATCTTCTCATACCCGGTACAGGTAAGCGGTTCACAGTAAATATTATAACCGCCGAAGAGTTCATCCGAACCTTCACCTGAGAGAACCACCTTGACTTTCTTTCGCGCCTCTTCACTAAGAAAGAAAAGGGCAATCGCCGCCGGATCGGCCACAGGCTCATCCATATAATACTGAATATCCGAAAGTTTTTCCCAGTATTCCTCCGGCTTGATGACTTTGCTGTCATTCTTCATATGAATACTTTTGGCAAACTGACGCGCATCTTGAATCTCACTGTATTTCTGCTCATCAAATCCTACCGTAAAGGTTCTGTCGACTTTGGCTAAATAGGTGATATAGCTGGAATCCACACCACTTGACAGGTAGGAAGCCACCTCCACATCACTGATCATATGCTTTTCAACAGACTCTTTCATTGTCTGCTCAATCTGTTCTGCCATTTCCTCTATACTTTTCGTACTGTCTCCCCTGAAATCAGGCTCGAAGAAGCGCTGTATATGCATTGTCCCATCGGCATAAGTAAAATAATGGCCCGGCTGCAGGCAATAGACACCTTTGAAGAATGTCTCATTGGTCGGCACAAACTGAAAGGCCAGATACTTCGCCAAGGCATCCTCATTAAACTCTTTGACAAACCCCGGATGTTCCAGTAATGCCTTGATTTCCGAGGCAAAAATCAAAGAACCATTCATAAGTGCATAGTAAAACGGCTTGATGCCAAATATATCTCTTGCTCCAAACAGCTTTTTAGTAGTGCTGTCCCAGATGACAAACGCATACATACCACGCAGCCTGTCAACAAGGGACTCACCCCATTCTTCATACCCATGCAGGAGAGTCTCTGAATCTGTATTGGATTCAAAAATATGACCTGCTTCCAAGAGTTCTTTTCGTAATTCTTTATAATTGAAGATTTCCCCATTAAATACCAGCACTTTACTTCTGTCTTCATTGTAAAGCGGCTGATCTCCGGATGCTGATACATCTATGATACTAAGTCTGCGAAAACCAAGCGCAGCCCCCTCATCAAAGTACAGCCCTTCACTGTCCGGACCTCTGTGAATGATTGTATTCATCATGTCCTTAAGTGTTTCCTGCTTGTTCTTTATTCCGTCAATAAACCCAACAATTCCGCACACGTATTTTTTCCTCTTCCCATTGCATTTTCTTTCGCAATTTTCTTTCCTAGACATTCTAGCGCAATTCTATTGAGAATGCAAGCACTGCCCGCCGATTCGCCCATCCGTCTGTCTGAAATGCACTTAGCTTCTGCGAAGCGCTTCGATCGGGCTTAGATTGGCTGCCTTTCTCGCAGGATAAATTCCAAAGAAGATACCAATACCTGATGAGAATAAGGTTGCAAACAGAATGGTCGATATTTTGATACCAGCATCGAATCCCAGTGCCGAACATACCAGCTGTGAAATCAAAAGACCGAATGCAATTCCGATCACACCGCCAATTCCTGCAATAATTGCGGACTCCGCCAAAAACTGAAGCATGACAGATGTTGTCTTGGCCCCCAGTGCTTTTCTGATCCCGATTTCCCTTGTACGCTCTGTTACGGAAACGAGCATTATATTCATAACTCCGATACCGCCCACCAGAAGCGAAATTGCCGCTACAAGTGCTACAAACCCTGTAATCGTTCCCATAGTCGAGTTGACCTGGCTCATGGTATCATTAAAATCCTGTATACTAAACAATGATTTGTCTTCCGCATGGTGACTTGCATTCAATAATTTCAGACTTTCTTCTGCCACTGCCTTTGAATCAGCATTCGCTCCGATTTTAATCATCATCTGTCCAAAATCTTCAACATCCCAGGCAGCCCAGGCGCTCATTACGGTATAGGGAATCTGCATGGTAATCTGATAATCTTCACTTCCACCATTCATCATACTGATCATACCGCTGGCATTCTTCGCTTCGACCAGACCAATGATTGTTAAATCAACAGGTGTTCCATATGCCGTTACTTCAATATCCATCCCCAGGACATCTTCCGTACCGAAAATTTGTCTGGCATCTTCTTTTAGAATGACACATACTTTATTTCCGGTACTGACATCGCTTTCATCAAAATAGCGGCCGGATGTCAGTGTATAGTCTGAAATAGACTGTAATACCTTGGTGCCGCCTCGTATTGACACATCATATTCACCCTTCTGTGTGATCACTGTTCCGGTATCACTAAGTTCCGGGGTCACACCCATGATCGTATCCATTTTATCTTCCAGCATTTCTATATCATCCGGGGTCAGCCATTCCTGTCGGACCGAACCTTCATCGTTGACATAGACATAAATCTGTCCTCCTGCAAGCGATACCAGCTCATTATTCATCTGCGCCTTAAAGCCATCACCAACGGACATAATTGTTATAACGGAAGATATACCAATTATAATTCCCAGCATCGTCAGAAAAGAACGCCCTTTGTTGCCGCGTATATTCTGCAATGCCATCTTAATATATTCTGTTAATTGCCCCATGCTCTACTCCTTAGCTGCTGCTTCAGTGGTCGCCGTTGCGTCTTCTTCAGATACCGGTGTCACTTGCATACCTTCAGTCAGCCCTTCCGGCAGTTCGGTAATTACACTATCTCCCATCTTAAGTCCTTTTGTAACTTCGATATAATCTGTCGTTGAAAGTCCGGTCGTGATCTCTCTTTTCACAATTGTATTATCTGTTACCACATAGCAGAAATCTCCGCTGGTTCCTGTATTGACCGCAACGGCCGGGACAACGAGGGCTCCTGCCTTTTCACCGGTCTGAATCGAAACTTTGGCATCAACCCCCAGGAAGATATTCTCATCAGGAGCATCCAAGGTAACTTCTGCTCTGATGATCGGAACACCTTTTTCATTTACTTCCGCCACTTTGCTGATTTGTGTTACTTTGCCTGTATAATCCTTTTTGGCAATTTCCACAGTTGCCTTTTGCCCTATTTCCAATTTATCGTAATCGTATTTTGACACAGTCACATTGACACTGACATCCTCGTTACTTGATACAGTAAATAATTCAATCCCCTGTGTTGCCATTGCTCCATTTACGACGCCGGTGCCTACCTGTGTAATGATTCCGTTGAATTCTGAGGTGATTCCAGCCTTGCCTTTGGCAAGCAGTTCCTCGACAGAAGCAGCTTCCAGCTCCGCCAGATTATTATTATCCTGCATCTGCGCTCTTGATGCCTGCGTCACTCCCGCATTCTTGCCGCTGTCCACAATGCCTTCCTGCTTAGCAAGCTCTGTTTGATACTCGGTCAGCTGCTGCGTGGCTTTTTCCAATTCATTTTGATGATTCACGATATTAGCATTCGTGCTGGGGTCCGCAGTATTGGCGCTGCTTAGAATCTGCTGTTTGTCCAACTCATTTACGACTGCTGTCTGCTGCGTTATCTGCGGTGTCAGTTTGTCAATCTCAGCTTGTATTGTCTGACTGTTCGCTGTCAGTTCTTTGATTTTGGCTTCATCCGGTGTATCTTCTTTTTGAAGCTGCTTAATCTGCTCGGCTATGACTTCCATCTGTGTATCATACGCTGCTTTCTGCGTACTCAGCTGTTCTAAAGCAGTCTTGGCATCAATCAGCTGAATATTCAGATTCGCTGATGCCGCTGCCTGCTCTTGCGTAAGACGGGCTGTTTCTGAAGAAATAAAGGCTTTAATATCTGCAATATACTGCTCATACTGCGCAATTGCCGCTTTCAGACCGCCTACGCTGCCGGCTGCCGCTGCTGCTTCCGCCTGCACCTGCGCTGCTTTATCAAGCACATCCTGATTTCCGTTAGCAGTTACAGAAGTGGTAAGTTCTGCCTTTTTATTATCCCGTTCCAGATTCTCGGTATCAAATTCAACCAAAAGCTCACCATTTTTTACCGTACTGCCGACTTTCGGCACGAAATTTTTAATCGAGGCATTCACAGGAGAAAAATAGGTCTTTTTGGTTAGACTTTCTACGCTCCCTGTTGTATCAAGTGTGGAAGTCAGATCTTCTGTCTTGACTCCGGTAACTGATACCATCGGATCAGCCTGCGGTATCATCATCCTCAAGATAACTGCTGCAACCACTACCACTGCGATAACTGCTGCTATAATGATAATGACTTTCTTTTTTTCGCTTTTCTTCTTAACTTTCATGCTTTTCCTCCTACGCTTCCCCACGTATTGTATCTGACTCTATCTTTCCATCCATAATCCTGATAATCCTGTTGGCCTGCATAGCAATCCCGTCATCGTGTGTGATCAGTATGACCGTACGGCCCTCCGCATGCAGCTTCCGCAAAATTTCCAGAATCTCCTTGCTGGATGCCGAATCCAGATTTCCGGTAGGCTCATCTGCCAAAATAATTGGCGGACGTGCAGCAATCGCGCGTGCAATCGCAACTCTCTGCTGCTGGCCACCGGACATTTCAGACGGCCGATGACTCATTCTGGAAGAAAGTCCAACCATTTCTAATGCTTCAACTCCCAGTTGACGCCGCTTTTTCCGATCAATTCCTCGATAAATCAACGGCAATTCTACATTACCAAGTGCATCCAGATTGGAGATCAGATTAAATCCCTGAAAAATAAAACCGATTTCTCGGTTTCTTATGTTAGAAAGTTCGTTATCCGGCAGATAAGCCACATCTTTACCATGCAGATAGTATTCTCCGTCTGTTGGTACATCCAGGCAGCCGAGCATGTTCATCAGGGTTGATTTGCCCGACCCTGACTGACCAATGATCGCAACAAATTCTCCTACACCAATGTCCAGATCTACATGATCCAGTGCCCGTACCTCATTCTCGCCGGGATTATAGATCTTGCACATCTTTCGTATCTTAATCAATTCATCCATAACAACCATGTCTCCCTATTACCTTCCCATTGTATTATTCATTTAACACAATAATACAAATCTGCTTTCATGTCAATTGGTGTCCGCAGAATTAAGGAAATTTTAAGAAAGTATTCAGAATATGCTGAATATTCAAGCCTTTCACAGTACTGTTGTCACTAATAGTATACTAGCGCGCCCGCATTCCACCACTTCTCACAGGTAATATAATAGGTAAACACACATCAGTCAGCCTCCGGGTTGGCTGATTTTTTGTTGTGAAATGACATTGTTCCACTGCATGATCTATGATATATTTATACTATACTATAAACGTAGAATTGAAAGGGGTAATATATGGGAAGATTGAAATGGTTGTTGGCAGGGATATTCTGCGCCTGCATGGTTGCTTTGTTGTTACCGGTGAGTGCAAAGGCGGCGGTTGCGTCGGATACAACTGTATTAGACTTCGGATCCGTCCAAGAGGGATATGACGCACCTGATGAACAAACAATTACATTTACCAATACCGGTAATACGACATACCTTTTGTCAGAAAATACCTATCACCATGAAAACTATATAATCACTTTGTCCCCAATTGGGCATGTGGCTAATCCTAATGCCTGGGTCATCGAGGCTTATTCCACTGTTACAGCCACATTCCAACCAAAAGCGGGACTGTCGCCTGGGGTCTATGATGTATTGCTCACATATGGTATCTATGATATCCTTCCATCAATAGAAATAAAGTTTACTGTACTTCCGGCAGAGACTCCACCACCAACACCGACGGCCTCTCCGTCACCGACCGTTGCTCCAACGCCTACGGTTACTCCAACTGTCACGCCTACACCAGCAAAGTCTTACACGGTTACCTACAATGGAAATGGTGGTACCATAGGTGGCAAGACTTCCGTCACTAAGACAGTTACTACCGGAAGCAAGTATGTTCTGCCAGCGACACCTGTACAAGCTGATTACACCTTTGCTGGCTGGTATACTGCTATGCTAGGTGGAGATCGGGTTACTTCAAACACAGTATTTACTCAGTCCTATGATATGATCCTATTTGCACAATGGACTTCGAAGTATACATCTGTTTATAGCCTATACAACAAAAACAACGGAGAACATTTCTTCACAGCAACGGTGTCTGAGAGAGACAATCTAGTTAGTGCCGGCTGGAAGTATGAAGGTATCGCATGGAAGGCACCTCGGCAGGGTAATCCGGTATACAGATTATACGAACCGGCAAGTGGCGCACACCTCTACACCAGAGATGCATCCGAACGTTCCAATCTCTTGAAATTGGGCTGGAAGAATGAAGGTACTGCATGGTATTCAGATCCGGCACAGAAGCGTCCGATTTATCGCCTGTACAACAAAAATGCAACGGCAGCAGCTGCGCATCACTATACCGTCAATGCTACTGAGCGTGACAATCTGGTAAAGGCTGGATGGAAATATGAAGGTATTGCGTTCTACGGAGCGTAAGTAAATATTGAAAGACATAAAGATACCCCGGGCTACGGCTCGGGGATTTTTGCGCACAAAAAAAGAGGTACAGCGCAATGCCATACCCCTCTGCTTTAATACTTAAACGTGAATCCATTCACCTGCTTATCGTCCAAGATGTCTTTATTCTCTTCATACACTTCATTTCTGATTTTTCCTGCGTCTGCCTGCTCGTACACTCCAGAACCGTACATTCTGACATCCCACGTGCCATAGCTGTTCTGATAGCCGTATACATCTCTGGCCAGAACGACACCAGCGTACTTCTTTTGCAGCTGAGGCACTAATTTGACAGCCTGCTCTTTGGTCAATCCATTCACGACAACCGCCTGCTGACCCTCGACTCCCTCGCCGTACACTTGGCTATTCTGCAGGAAGCTTTTATTTTTCTCATAGATTTCATTTCGCATGGCAGCAGCTTTGGCAATATCCAGATTGCTCCAGATAACGATTTTCCACGAGCCGTCTGAATTCTGCGAACCTCGGATATAATCGGATGCGTAGATGCTCACATACCGCTTTTGCAGCTGTGGCACTAATTTAACCGCTTCTTCATGACTTATGTTATCAATTGCGAATCCCCATGCAATGATTTCTTCTTTTGTTTGTGCCGTATCGATGTCCGCCACGATAGACCAGTCTAAATATACGAACTTGGTACTGCTTGTTACATTATGTGTTTTCTTGAATACTCCGCCCCCGTTTGGCTCAACTCCTGCCACGCTGGAAGTGTTGCCCTCGACCGTTGTAAATGTATTGCCACTGACACCAATTACAAAGCCCGTATGGGAGAATCTCGTGCCGTTGTGGAATAAAACTATACATCCCACTTTCGGGGTGCTCTGTACGGTAAATTTAGCCGCCAGAGTCGGGCAATATACAAACGGGAAATGCTTTAGCAACTTAGTAGCTGCGTCCACTCCGAAGCATTGCATCAGGAGCCATGTGACGAAAATAGCGCACCAGTACTGACCTTGATATGACGGAAAGGCATCGCGCCAATACTTTGTGAAATTGTTATACCCAGCGTTCGCCGTTTTGCTGTCAAGCTGGGAATTGGACGCTTTCTCCAGGTACCCCACTTCCTCTAGGGCTAAATCAGTTACTTTCTGTATCGCTTGTGCTTCTGTCATGATTACTCCTCCACTTCCGGCAATCCTGCCAAACTGGTCAATAACGATAATACTCCAGCAAGTGCGCTGGCAGATACGACAACCTTCCAATCTACTGCGGAAATAATGACTGCGGTTCCAATCATTGCTACTGCTGTCTGCGCAACTGTCTTGATTGCGCGTGTTCCTGCTGCTAACCACCATGTTTTGCTTGTTAATTTACTCATTTTTCTACCTCCTTCGCCTCTTTCGGCATTTTCTCCAATTCTTCAACCAGTCCCGTTGCTACATCATTTCCGCCTAACCTGTGATATGGCGCATACATTCG
>JBKECY010000035.1:0-43032 GCA_047975025.1 Lachnospiraceae bacterium | reverse complement strand
GCGCGGAGGCGGTTCTCACTACGGTCGCAGCGGTCACTTCTGTACCGCCCGTTGCTGATGTAAACCAGCCTTTGAATGTATACCCTGTCCGAGTTGCCGTTGGCAGGGTACCATAGGCAGCCGCAAAGGTCACTTCTTTCGTTGCAGCACTTGGAGTACCGCCCTCTCCGCTAAAGCTCACATCATATTTGTTCG
The DNA here is from genome assembly GCA_047975025.1 of Lachnospiraceae bacterium. Lineage (GTDB taxonomy): Bacteria > Bacillota > Clostridia > Lachnospirales > Lachnospiraceae > JBKECY01. The sequence goes on along the minus strand of JBKECY010000035.1, from coordinate 42,837 downwards.
CCGTCCACTGTGCATACAGCGTATGGGCAGACGCGGTGCTCACTACGGTGGCAGCAGTCACTTCTGTGCCGCCCGTTGCCGCGGTAAACCATCCATCAAATGCATAGCCTGTCCGGCTGGCCGTCGGCAGCGTTCCATACGCAGAGGCGAAGGTCACATCCTTTGTTCCTGTACTTGGAGTTCCGCCCTCTCCGCTGAAGGTTACTTCATAGCTATTCGCTGTCCACTGAGCATACAGCGTATGCGCGGAGGCGGTGATCACTACTGTGGCCGCGTTCACTTCTGTCCCGCACGACGCTGCGGTGAGCCAGCCATAAAATCAATAACCTGTCCGGCTGGCGGTTGGCAGCGGTCCATACGCTGAGGCTAAGGTCACATCCTTCGGTGCGGTACTCGGCGTTCCACCCTCTCCGCTAAACGTTACTTCGTAGCTATTCGCTGTCCACTGCGCATACAGCGTATGCGCGGAGGCTGTACTCACTACAGTGGCAGCTGTCACTTCTGTGCCTCCCGTTGCCGCTGTGTACCAGCCATCAAATGCATAACCAGTCCGGCTGGCCGTCGGCAGCGTACCATAGGCAGAGGCGAAGGTCACATCCTTTGTTCCTGTACTTGGCGTGCCGCCCTCTCCGCTAAACGTTACTTCGTAGCTATTTGCTGTCCACTGTGCATACAGCGTATGCGCGGATGCGGTACTGACCAGGGTAAGCGCTGTCACTTCTGTGCCTCCCGTTACCGCTGTGTACCAGCCATCAAATGCATAGCCTGTCCGGCTGGCCGTCGGCAGCGTTCCATAAGGCGCTGCAAAGGTTACTTCTATCGTTGCTTCACTTGGTGTACCGCCCTGACCACTGAATGTAACTTCAAAGGTATTGTTTGTCCAATGCGCATACAGCGTATGCGCAGACGCGGTACTCACTACGGTAGCGGCGGTCACTTGTGTTCCTCCCGTTGCCGCAGTATACCATCCAGCAAGTGTGTAACCTGTCCGGCTAGCGGTTGGCAGTGTTCCATAGACTGCGTCAAAGATCACATCTTTCGTTGGGGTACTCGGTGTGCCGCCCTCTCCGCTAAATGTCACTTCATAGGTATTCGCCGTCCACTGCGCATACAGTGTATGGGCAGATGCGGTACTGACCAGCGTAAGCGCTGTGACTTCTGTGCCGCCCGTTGCCGCTGTGTACCAGCCATCAAATGCATAGCCTGTCCGGCTGGCCGTCGGCAGCATACCATAGGCGGAGGCAAAGGTCACATCCTTTGTTCCTGTACTTGGCGTGCCTCCCTCTCCGCTGAATGTTACTTCATAGCTATTCGCCGTCCACTGCGCATACAGCGTATGGTCGGAGCCCGTACTCACTATGGTAGCAGCGGTCACTTCTGTACCTCCCGTTGCCGCAGTATACCATCCAGCAAGTGTGTAACCTGTCCGGCTGGCGGTTGGCAGTGTGCCATAAGCCGCATCAAATATCACATCTTTCGTTGCGGTACTTGGTGTGCCGCCCTCTCCGCTAAATGTCACTTCGTAAGTATTCGCTGTCCACTGCGCATACAGTGTATGCGCGGAGGCTGTACTCACTACGGTAGCCGCGATCACTTCTGCACCTCCCGTTGCCGCGGTAAACCAGCCATCAAATGCATAACCTGTCCGGCTGGCGGTTGGCAGCGTTCCATACGCAGAGGCGAAGGTCACATCCTTTGTTCCTGTACTTGGAGTTCCACCCTCTCCGCTGAAGGTTACTTCATAGCTATTCGCCGTCCACTGTGCATACAGCGTATGGTCGGAGGCAGTACTGACCAAAGTAAGCGCTGTGACTTCTGTACCTCCCGTTGCCGCGGTAAACCAGCCATCAAATCCATAACCTGTCCGGCTGGCCGTCGGCAGTACGCCATAGGCCGCAGCAAAGGTCACATCCTTTGTTCCTGTACTCGGTGTACCGCCCTCTCCGCTAAACGTTACTTCGTAGGTATTTGCCGTCCATTGTGCATACAACGTATGCGCGGAGGCGGTGCTCACTACGGTAGCCGCGGTCACTTCTGTACCTCCCGTTGCCGCTGTGTACCATCCGGCAAGCGTGTAACCTGTCCGGCTGGCTGTCGGCAGTGTTCCATACGCGGAGGCAAAGGTCACATCTTTCGTTGCGGTACTTGGTGTGCCGCCCTCTCCGCTAAATGTCACTTCGTAAGTATTCGCTGTCCACTGTGCATACAGCGTATGTGCGGATGCGGTACTGACCAGCGTAAGCGCTGTAACTTCTGTGCCACCCGTTGCCGCTGTGTACCAGCCATCAAATGCATAGCCTGTCCGGCTGGCCGTCGGCAGCATACCATAGGCCGCGGCAAAGGTCACATCCTTTGTTCCTGTACTTGGCGTGCCACCCTCTCCGCTAAACGTCACTTGGTAGCTATTTGCTGTCCACTGTGCATACAGCGTATGCGCGGAGGCGGTGCTCACTACGGTAGCAGCGGTTACTTCTGTGCCTCCCGTTGCTGCGGTGAACCAGCCATCAAATCCATAACCTGTCCGGCTGGCCGTCGGCAGTGTTCCATAGGCGGAGGCAAAGGTCACATCCTTTGTTCCTGTACTTGGAGTTCCTCCCTCTCCGCTAAACGTTACTTCATAGCTATTCGCCGTCCACTGTGCATATAGCGTATGCGCGGAGGCGGTGCTCACTACGGTGGCGGCGGTCACTTCTGTACCGCCCGTTGCCGCTGTAAACCAGCCATCAAATCCATAACCTGTCCAGCTGGCTGTTGGCAGCGTTCCATACGCGGAGGCAAAGGTCACATCCTTCGTTGCGGTACTCGGCGTGCCGCCCTCTCCGCTAAAGGTAACTTCGTAAGTATTTCCCGTCCACTGTGCATACAGGGTATGTGCGGAAGCGGTACTCACTACGGTGGCGGCGGTCACTTCTGTGCCTCCCGTTGCTGCGGTGTACCATCCGGCAAACGTATAGCCTGTCCGGCTGGCTGTGGCAGCGTTCCATACGCGGAGGCAAAGGTCACATCTTTCGTTGCATCACTTGGGGTGCCACCCTCTCCGCTAAATGTCACTTCATAGGTATTCGCCGTCCATTGTGCATACAGCGTATGTGCAGAGGCGGTGCTCACTACAGTGGCAGCAGTCACTTCTGTGCCTCCCGTTGCTGCGGTGAACCAGCCATCAAATCCATAACCTGTCCGGCTGGCCGTCGGCAGTGTTCCATAGGCGGAGGCAAAGGTCACATCCTTTGTTCCTGTACTCGGCGTGCCTCCCTCTCCGCTGAATGTTACTTCATAGCTATTCGCCGTCCATTGTGCATACAGCGTATGCGCGGATGCCGTACTCACTACAGTGGCAGCAGTCACTTCTGTACCGCCCGTTGCCGCTGTGTACCATCCGGCAAGCGTATAACCAGTCCGACTGGCTGTTGGCAGCGTTCCATACGCGGACGCAAAGGTCACATCCTTTGTTCCTGTACTCGGCGTGCCTCCCTCTCCGCTGAATGTTACTTCATAGCTATTCGCCGTCCACTGCGCATACAGGATATGGTCGGAGCCCGTACTCACTATGGTAGCAGCGGTCACTTCTGTACCTCCCGTTGCCGCTGTAAACCAGCCATCAAATTCATAGCCTGTCCGGCTGGCCGTCGGCAGTGTGCCATAGGCCGCGTCAAACGTCACTTCTTTCGTTGGGCTACTTGGTGTGCCGCCTTGTCCGCTAAACGTTACGTTATAGTTGTTCACTGTCCACTGCGCCGTTAGCGTAACACTCATGGTATTACGGTCTGCCGCCAGATCTGAGTACTTGATCGCGGATGTTATTGTGGTACTCCCGTTCTTCCATCCGGCAAAGTCATAGCCTGTTCTGGTCGGCTCCGAGCTTGCTGCCAGACCTGTATCCGACCACTTCACACCGGTCTTGTCCGACAGCGTGCTTCCGCCCGCCGTATTGTAGGATATTGCGTACACTCCCGTCTCACTGAAGCTCGCATAGTACGTGGTGGGGGCAGTTACTACCGTGCTCTCTAATACAGAGTTCGCCAGCACCTCACCGCCTTCTGTGGCGGCCCAGCCTGCAAAGCTTAGGCCCGTCTTCGGAGTAACTGTCGGAATTGAGCTGACATCGAATACCGAATTGCCTTCCGGTACATAGATCGTCGTACTGCCGCTTCCCAGATTCGTATCCCACAGAAAGTGCACCGCATTGTCGAAGATTGCGGTATATTCCACCGGTGTCCCGATCGTATCTGCGGTAAAGGTCAGCTGTCCTGCCCCAAGGCCTGTACTTCCGATGGGCATGTCACTGCCCTTCTTCCAGCCGGCGAACCGGTAGTTGCTGGCAGCCGCTACTGCGACCGCCTTTAATCCGCTGCCCGCACTGCCTTGTGTTGTATAGTTGCCTGCGGTGAGTGTCACTGCAAGGCTGTCGTAGGTCATCGTCCCCTTCGCCGCATCTATGGCAAAACGGACGCGTCCTTCGGTACGGTCGTCAATTCCGTTGCCGTCCTGATCGATGATAAAGCGTGCCTCATACGTTCTGGAAACTGTCCCTATAACAGAGGCTTCAATCGCAGCTTCCGTCACCAGCGTTCCTTCACGATACCAGCCGATGAACTGTACATAGGCTGCACGTGCATTCGCAGGATCTGCAATCGCACTGGGTACTACATCGCCTACCACCGCACCGGAATCTCCGTACTGTACGGTCTTGGTAACTGTGCTGTCTGCGAAGATACCGACACCGACATCCCCTGTACGCACCTGGAAGGTACGCTCTACCTGTCCGGAAACTCTGAAGTTTATCGTCTTAGTCGCTGTATTCGTAATTCCGTTGGCGGCTGTATAGGTTGCCGTTACGGTAATCTCCTGCTCTTCTCCATCCGCATCCATCGCACGTACGGCTGTTAGATCCGAGCCGCTGATACTAAGCGTCGCATCATTGCCTGAATCAAGATCCTTGCCGCTGGCTGTTGCCAGAGTAAGCAGCTGTGCTTCTGTAACAGCTGCAAGGGCTGTGTTCGTACCGTCACCGAAGATATCTGTCAGATTCGAGAGTGTAATAACAACTTCGTCATCTGATGTAATCTCTACCTCACCGAAGATGTCAACCTCGTAGGTCTTGACGATCACAGTACCTCCTGTAGTGGTCAATGTAAGTGTATAGATTCCGTTCCTGTCGATGATAAAGGAATCCTCGGCAACATTCGTCAGATAACTCAGTGTGACTTCCCCTGTATCCGGATTGCTGTCCTGTGCACTGCCATCCTCGGGGAATTCCTTGACATAGCTTGTGGCTGCGTATCCTGACGGTCCGGCAATCGTAACATTCTTAACGAAAGTGCCACGCGGAATGTCCGTCCTGAAATACAGACGGGCGGTATCCCCCGCAGCATTGTTCGGATTCGGCTCCGGCACAATCTTCGAAACACCGGTCACATACATACCTTGCGTTTCGGGCTGGTACACGACGGGCGTACCGTCGAGGGCGCCCCAGGGAGCGGAAATCACCACTTCAGTGGGGGCGGCCGCACGCGTCATCAGAACGGTGAACTGGGTAATGCCGGGATTGCCCACAAATGCATTACTACCAACACCCACAGTCTGCGAGGGCAGGATGATTTCGCCTGTCAGTTGATTATTTCGAAATGCATTTCCTGTGATAGTCAGAGAAGAGGATGTTCTCGGGAAAGCAAACGTAGTCAATTGGTTGTTTGCAAATGCACTCTCCCCTATGGCAACTAAGTGCGATGGGGTAGCCTCTGTGTCGATCAGACTGATATCTGTAAACCCACATCCGTTAAAGGCATTCTTCTCCAGTGTCTGCATACTTGCCGGCAGTATAAGCTCGCGACTGCCTATCTTCGTTCCCTGAAATGCCGAATACCCTACGCCCATAATTCCTTCTTCAATCGTTACACTATTGAATCCATAGGTGTTGCCTGGCGGAAGTGTGATGTTGTTCGGAGATAATATATTGGGACTAATGTATGTGATATTCGCTGTAGTACCCCCTGCTGATGTCAGTTGCCCGGGAACAACCAGGTCTACCGTATCTCCAACCGGTCCGCGATACTCCAAGAGATCTCCTGTAAGCTCATTATATCTCCTGTAAGCTCATTATATCTCCAGATACCATCCTCAGAGAGTACGACTCCCGGGACAACAACCTCCGCATCCTGCCAGTGCACTGTCGCTATAGTACTCCCCCAAGGGGCGCCGCTGACACTGCCCTGCGGCATCTCTTCCAGATAGATATCCCACAGGACAGAGTTGCTTGAAAAGGCATTTGCTGCAATCGATGCCACAGCCGAACCTTCGAAGATAACTTCCCTCAGCCTTGTAGCTGATGCAAATGCTCTATTCTCTAGGGTTCTTACATTGGCAGGCAGCGTAATACTAACTAATGCAGTAGTTCGTGAAAATGAATTTGCTCCTAAAACTTCTAGTGACTCCGGAAGCGCAATGCTGGTTAAGTTCGAGTTCTCAAATGTGCTTAGACCTATCTTGGATACTACGCTTCCAGCTGCGAAGGTCACTGTCCGTATAGTTCGCTCAGTACCATTGGCAAATAATGCTGGTCCCAAGGTCTTGACCGGCACCCCATTCACGCTGGCCAGAATCTCCAGGGCACCGCCGGTGCTGATCGGGTAAGAGTCCCGATACGCAGCCATCGCAGGGTCATTGTATGCTTTTAACCCTCCCAGCAGACCATAATTGGGACTTCCCGGATCGGAATTGATATACCACCAGGAATCCGCTGACGTAGATGCGGCATTATAGGTAAGAAAAGGAAAATAGGCATCCGCCAGCGCCAAACTTAAGTCCAGATCCCCTGGCGCCTGATTACTTAAGTCGATCCTGACTCTTGACCAGGCAAAGGCACTTGATCCGATAGTACAAGTAGGGGGCAGGTTATGAATGGTAAGATCACCTAGTGAATTAAATGCGCCTCCCCCAATACTTGTTAACGTAGAAAGTAGGGTAATAGAGGTCAACCAGGAAGACCCGAAGCAGTCTGACGGAATCTGGCTGACCCCCTCCGGAATCACAATACTTGTCAGCCTTGTAGCACCAAATGCAGCCGTCCCCAAGGTCATAAACCCCGTAGGAAGTGTAATAGCGGTGATTGCAGTCCCCAGAAATGCACTGTTCCCAAGCGACACCAGATGATCCGATACAAACCCATCCCGAATCGTCATATGTGTGTTGGCGCGAAATGCCTCCGCACCAATCGATGCAATCACATTGTCTTCAGCAAATTGAATCTCACCGATGTCATTGCCCGCGAACGCACTTGCCCCGATACCCGTAATATCCACCAATTCATTGGATGAATTGTACGCCTGCTTCGGTATATAAATCTTGCATGGCTGTGTCAGATCCGCTGTATCGGCTGCAAGTATCACACCGGCCGCATCTAATTGCAGACGATGCGCCATGTCGGTAAATCCGTCCGCCATTGCCTCGGTTGTCACAGCGGGTGTCGCACTTGTAAGCGGAGCCGGAGTCTGTGCCTCCTGTACGGTGGGACCCTCCGGTGTTTCGGCTGGCTCTGTGCTCTTAGGTGTCTGTACCGCCTCCGTAACAGTCTGCTCCGGTGTTATCTCCGGCGTTGGCACTGCTTCGGTCACTGCCGCCTCTGGTGTACTCTCCGATGTTTCTTCTCCGGTTGGTACGTCTTCGGCCGGTACAGCTTCGGTCGGTACAGCTTCGGTCGGTACGGCTTCGGTCGGAGTATCCGCCGCATCCGTTTCCGGAACTGTTGCCGCTGGTACCTCCTCAGCGCCATCCTGTGTTTCAGCAATCGGAGTGGCCAAAGCATCAGCCCCTGCATATGGAACCGTCGTCCCCCATATAAGTACTGCACTTACGAACAGTGCCAGACTTCTTTTTAGATACATACCCTTGTTAGGCCATTTATATTTGCCCGTTTTCATATAGCTATCAATTCCTTTCTTTTATCATAAATTAATACGTTTGAAAGGATTATACACCTAAATTTACCCCCCCACTTCAACCTTTTCTGTATAGAATACGCTCTTTGCACGTTTCCTTGTAGGTTCAGGATTCTTGCATTCTTTGCAGAAAAAAAAATTTTGTTGCAAGGATTTTGGGGTGTTTTTATCCAGATTCGACAGGTGTTCTATGTCTATATGAAAGAAATTCGCACAAAAATACCGGCAGAGAATCTCTGCCGGCAAAACTGCTGTATATCCACCTTACATCTGCGCGGGATCAGCTTGCGCGAATCGCCTGCTCCAGATCCTCAATCAGATCATCTATATGCTCAATCCCGACGGACAAGCGCAGCAGCGATTCTGTGATTCCAACTTTTTCTCTGATCTCAGCCGGAATTGCAGCATGTGTCATAGAAGCCGGATGGCAGATCAGGGATTCTACGCCCCCCAGTGATTCTGCCAGAGTAATCAGCTTAAGATTCTGCAAGAACTTTTTATAATCAATTTCTTGATTAACGACGAAGGAAATCATGCCGCCGAACCCGGAGGCCTGTTTTTTCTGGATTTCGTAGCCTTTGGCATCTTCAAATCCCGGATAGTACACTTTTTCCACGTAGCTTTGGCTCTGCAGATAGTATGCCAGCTGCCGCGCATTCTCATTGTGACGTTCCATACGTACCGCCAGCGTCTTGATTCCCTGCAGCAGGATATAGGAGTCAAACGGCCCTAAGACACCGCCGGTTGAATTCTGGATAAAGGCCAGCCGGTCATAGAGTTCCTGCGTTGCCACAGCCACGACTCCGGCGACCACATTGCTGTGTCCCCCAAGGTATTTCGTCGCACTGTGCAAGACGATATCAGCTCCGAGGGTCAGCGGTGTCTGCAAATACGGCGACATGAATGTATTGTCTACAATGGTCAGTGCACCATACTCTTGGGCCAGCTTCGAAACAGCTTCTATATCTGTGATATCCATTAACGGATTGGTCGGGGTTTCCACCAATACCGCCTTATAAACGCCTGCACCTGCCTGGAGCGCAGCCTCTGTCGCTGCCAGATCGGAGGTGTCCACTATCTGGTAATGAATCTCGAAGTTTTTGAATACTTTATCCAAGATACGAAAAGAGCCTCCGTACAGGTTGTCCGCAATGATGATGGAATCACCGCTTTTGAACAGCGATAACACCGCTGCAATCGCCGCCATACCGCTGGCGAATGCCAGTCCCCCGATGCCATGCTCTAACTGTGCGATTGTTTCTTCGAGCACTTCTCTTGTGGGGTTGCCTGTGCGGGAGTACTCATAATCGTAGTCCCCCAGGGCACGCTGCTTGTAGGTGGAGGTCTGGAAAATCGGTACGTTGACTGAACCGAACCACCGCTCTTCTTGTGCTGCTCCATGTACTACCAATGATTCTTTTTTCATGACTTTTCTCCTACTATTGTATTCGTTTGATTTCTTGTGTCAGACATCATCCATGGGAAAATGTCTCGGCGGCTTTTTTATCATAGAGTAATTCATGTATATCCTGATTCTTGCCCGGTACGCCGCAGGCATCTGCCCGGCAGTGCTTGCAGTGACGAAATACATCCAGATACTGTCCGGCTTCCTGGCGCACTTTTTCCAGCATTTCGCAGCTGGGCGGCTTGCAGTCACTCAGTTCGTTCTGCGGTATCAGCGGTATAATATTGAGAATCGAGGCTCCCAGCGAACTGGTTGCATGTGCTACGTCTTTGATATGCTCGTCATTGATTCCGGGAATCAGTACGGAATTGATCTTGACAATGACACCGGCATCACTGATTTTCTTAATGCCTTTGAGCTGTGCATTGATTAGGAGCTTGCTTCCTTCATAGCCATCGATTCTTCGGTTGTTTTCGTCAATAATAAAGGTACATATCTTGCTTTGTATCTCCGGGTCTATCGCATTGACCGTAACGGTAATCGTCTCAACACCGGCAGCTGCGATCCGGTCTGCTTTCTCATAGAGTCTAAGGCCGTTCGTACTCAGGCAGTTGATTAGTTTCGGATATTTCTTCTTAATAAGTCCAAATGTTTCGAGGGCGTACTCCGACGCCAGTGTGTCTCCCGGTCCGGCAATCCCTGCCACGCGAATCTGCGGGCAGAGCTTTAGCGCCTTGTCCACAGTGGCCAGCGCTTCCTGCGGTTTGAGAAGCAGAGAGCTTACGCCCGGGCGCACAGCGGTCTTGTTAAATCCTCTTTTGCAGAACTTACACTGAATATTGCAAGTGGGGCTGACCGGCAGATGAATTCTGCCGAAATTAAAATGTGCGGCACCGCCCAGGCAAGGATGTGACTTCGCAAGATGATCAAATTTATCTCGTTTCGTACGTACCTCTCTGGTCAGTTCTGCTTCAAAATCTGTCTGATGTTCTTGATCCAGTACCATTCGATATCCCCCTAACTTCACGTATGTTCTACGTCATGCGTCAAATAGAACCACACGTGATTTTGCAATTTTTTCCAGGCAGACCTGTGCCAGATCTGCTACTTCTATCACTTTTATACCCTGTTCTTCGACAAACGCCCTGGCCGCCGGGCCAATCCTTGAGACCAGCAGCAATTTGCAGTCATACAGCTCGGCAAGTGTTCTCTTGAAATCTTCTTCTGAGTGTCCGTCGGTTTTGCAGGCGGGAGAAACCTCCCGCGTTGCAATCCATTCATAGGTGTGTGTATCTGTGTCAATCTCTGCCACGAAGAAACGATGTGCCTGACCGAAATGCTGATTGATCACTTTTCCGTCGCTGCTGGCTGCTGCTACTTTGTATACCATACTATCTCCTGTCCGTTGCTTGCATATCCTGCTTAGAATGCCGGGATGATGGCATCTCCGTAGGTGTCTTCCAGATACTGCTTTACTTCATCTGACTGTAAGGCTTTTACTAATGCCTGAATGTCCTCACGCTCTGTATCTCCGGCCCGTACTACTACGATATTGGCATACGGAGAATCTGCGGTCTCGCGAATGATCGCTGTACTTGGGTCTAATCCTGCTTCTACTACAATATTGGTATTGATGACAGCCGCTGTCAGATCCGGCAGTGATCTGGGCAATTGTGCCGCTTCGAGCTCAACAAACTCCAGGTTCTTCGGATTCTCTGCGATGTCTGCTATGGTTGCACTGTAATCCTCAAGACCTTCCTGTAAGGTAATCAGACCGTTGGATTCAAGTAATTTGAGTGCTCTGTATTCATTGGAGGGGTTGTTCGGTACTCCGATTTTGTCACCCTCTTGTAATTCATCAATGGATGTAATACTCTCAGAGTACAGACCGATTGGCTCAATGTGTATCTTGGCTGCGACTTCCAGATCGTAGCCTTTGTCTGCAATTACGGAATCCAGATATGGCTCATGCTGGAAATAATTGGCATCGATTTCGCCTTCGGCCAGGTACTGGTTCAGCAGATCTTCGGCATCAAGTGTTACAATTTCCAGTGTAATGCCCTGCTCCTCAAGTGTTGGCTTGATGAGTTCCAGAATATCGGCATGCGGTGAAATCGCCGCTCCGACTTTGAGCACATCACCGGTGGTTTCCTCGGTCGTGTCTGCTTCGTCCGTTGCCTCCGCTGCCTGTGTGGTATCCGCAGCAGCGCTGTCGCCTGAAGAACTTCCGCAACCTGCCAGGGCAGCGGCTCCAAGTACAGTAACAGTCAATAAGGCTGTGATTCGTTTTACTATTGTCAATCTTCTCTTCATAATCCATTCTCTTCATAATCCATTCTCCTCTTATTCGCTTTTATAGCGTTTTTTGTTGATGCAGCGCGCCACAGTATCACCGGTAATCTGGAGCAGCTGTACCAGCACCAGCAGGATGCACACAGTACTCACCAGAATATCTGTCTGAAAGCGCTGGTAGCCGAACCGTATGGCCAGACTGCCCAGACCGCCTGCGCCGATCGTCCCTGCAATCGCCGTAAATCCCAGTACTCCGATAATCGCAATCGTCAATCCTCTGATGATGGAGGGCAGTGCCTCCGGCAGCAGTACTTTGACAATGATTTGCAGGGGTGTCGCTCCCATAACTTCGGCCGCTTCGATTTTGCCATGCCCCACTTCTTTTAAACTGCTTTCGATAATACGTGCAATCATGGGGGCGCATCCGATGGACATCGCCACGATGGCTGCATTAGCACCGAGCGTCGTACCTACGACCAGCCTTGACAGCGGCAGCAGTACGATGATCAGGATGACCTCCGGCATAGAACGTACCGTATTGATGCAGATTCCCAGAACTTTATTGAGCTTGGGAAAGGAGGAAATACCGTCCTTATCTGTCACCATCAACAGGACACCCAGCGGAATCCCCAGAATCATTGCGAACAGGGATGTCAGAAGCAGCATATACAGTGTTTCTTTGGTTGCATTCAGCAGAATCTGTACTAAGTCAGCACTCATATCCCTTCCCCTCCCTTGAACAGCTGCGCACCTCTGAAGGTGTTTGTAATCTGTATGAATTTTTGCAGTGTTGCACTTTGTGGCTGTTGAAACAGTGTCTGTGTACTTCCTTCTTCCACAATGTTTCCATTTTCCAGTACCATCATATGGTTCGTCGCATACTGCAAGACATCCAGTTCATGCGATATGATCACGATGGTCAGATTCAGTTTCTTGTTGATGCTTTGGAGCAGTTCCAGAATTGAATAAGTCGTCTGCGGATCTAAGGCAGAGGTGGCTTCGTCGCTCAAGAGTACATCCGGTTCGTTCGCCAGGGCGCGGGCAATACCGACTCTTTGCTTCTGTCCTCCGCTTAGTTGGAGTGGATAGGCATCCGCCTTATCAGTTAATTCTACGAGTTCAAGTATTTCATAGACTCTTTTGTGAATCTGCTCACGGGAATACCCGGACAGTTCCAGCGGAAATGCAATGTTATGAAAGACCGTCCTGGAATCGAACAGGTTGAACTGCTGGGAAATCATGCCGATTTTCTTGCGTGCCGTTCTTAGTTCTTTGCGGCCAAGCGCCGTAAGCTCCTGCTCTCCGATTATAATCTGTCAGCTGTCCACACGTTCCAGTCCGGTCAGGCAGCGGATCAGAGTGGATTTCCCTGCACCGCTAAAGCCGATGATGCCATAAATATCTCCTGACTCCACAGAAAAACTTACATCCTTTAGTACTTCGATTTTCCCGCCGGTCGTCGCAAAAGATTTGCTTACATGGCTTACCTGAATCATGTGATTTCCTCCTGGTTAGTGTCTTAAATACTGTAATCAAGCACGTCGCTCATCAGACCATATTCGAACAGTATTTCTTCGAGTCTGTCTTGTGTCATGGGCTTTGGTACGACGAACAACTTGTTGCTGTCGATTTTTCTGGCCAGTTCGCGGTATTCTTCTGCCTGCGGATCTCTTGGCTCAAAATCTATGACCGTCTTTTTGCGGATTTCCGCACGCTGCACTACGTTGTCACGCGGTACAAAATGTATCAGCTGTGTTCCCAGTTCTTTTGCAAAGGCATTGAGCAAATCCAGCTCACGGTCCACCTTTCTGCTGTTGCAGATGATGCCGCCCAAGCGTACGCCTCCTTTTAATGCGTACTTTTTAATACCTTTACAGATATTATTCGCCGCATACAAGGCCATCATCTCACCGCTTGCCACGATATAGATTTCCTGCGCTTTTCCCTCGCGAATCGGCATGGCAAATCCGCCGCATACAACATCTCCCAATACATCATAGAACACATAATCCAGATCATCTGTATAGGCGCCCAAATCCTCGAGCATTCCAATCGAAGTAATGATACCGCGGCCGGCGCATCCGACACCCGGTTCCGGGCCTCCGGATTCCACACAACGAATGCCTCTGAATCCGTCTTTCATAATCGCATCCAGTTCGATATCTTCCCCCTCTTCACGCAGGGTGTCAAGTACGGTCTTTTGTGCCAGACCGTTTAGCAGCAGGCGTGTGGAATCAGCTTTGGGGTCGCATCCGACTACCATAATGGATTTTCCGATTTCAGAAAGCCCCGCTGCCAGATTCTGTGTCGTTGTTGATTTACCAATACCGCCTTTTCCATAGATTGCAACCTGTCGTATCTTGTGCTCGCTCATTTTTTCTCCTCTTTTCTCACATATGCTGTGTCTATCTGTATGTCCCGAGTACTCTGTCATAGATGTCTTCAATCGCCCTGAGGCCGCCTGTATAGCCCGTATAGCCGCAGCTAAGTACCAGTCGGTACGTTACCGGCGGACTGATAATCAGCAGATCTGATTTGGTGGCATCTGCGATTGACTTATCCCAGCCGCTTCCCAGAATCAGGGAACGCTTCTCCGGGTGCCCCTTGATCAGCCGTTCGATCTCCAGTGCACTTTCTCCTGCATCCGGATTGAATTCCACCTCTACGTTTCGTGCCTTATATTCCGAAATATTTTTGAATTCTTCGCGGATTTTTGCCTGGTATTTTTCGGGTGTATCATCCACAATAAATTGCTTTCCGGGGATGATGCCCAGTTCATTGAGCAGGAATTTGCTAAAGCCCAGTACATACGAGGCCTCTGCAATCGCATATACTCTGCGCGGAATACCGTAACGAAATTCCAGCATAAAGTCAGCCGTCTGTTCAATGTAGGAATAGTATTTCTCTTCCTCACGCTGAATATACGCTTCGACCAATTGTGTATCTAATTTGCCAAACACTGCGACTTCCCGCAGGAAGCGGCTCGTTTCGATCCCCCCAATGGGCAGATACGGAAAGTGCAGATACGGTGTCTTGTATTTCTTCTCCAGATGCTTTGCAATGGGAAGACTTGACCAGGCGCCGGCCACGATATTGAATTCGGCGTTCGGTATGGTTTTCCATTCCTCCACGCCTCCCGACTCGTGTCCGAACAGCGCATTGACTTTAAGCCCGATGGCTTCCAGAATTTTTTTCAATTCTTCGATATTTCCGTTCCAGTAAGGGTCCTGATACGGAACGCTGGCGAACAGATTGACCAGCCCCTTTTCTACCTCGACGGGACCGCGATGCCTCTCCACATACTGGTCGATAATCGCATTGACCACCTGCGCATGTCCCACATGGTTGTTGCCTCGAAATCCGGCGGTATCAACTGCGACCACAGGCTGCTCATTGTCCTGAAATTCTGATACGACACTCGCCACATCATCGCCTACAATCGCGGAGGTGCAGCCTGTCAGCACGACGTAGAGATCCGCATCAATGACTTTTAGTGAAGATTCGATTAAGTCTGTCAGCTTCTTCTCTCCGCCGAAGACTACGTCCTTCTCCTCTGCATTCGTGCAGGGAATCGTACTGCCTCCGGCATACCCCTCTCCTTGTCCGATGAGGCTCGTGATCTTATTCGCGCAGCCGGGTCCGGAATGCAGAATCGGCACACCTCTTCGTATCGCCACCACGCTTTGCATTGCACCGACGGCGCAGGAATAGCGGGGTTGTTCTATATATTTTGGCATTTCTTCTTACCTCCCTGAAAGGCTTGTGGCTGCTGGTCGAGCCACCATTTTGTATAAGGCATTGTGCTGTGCTTGGAGAGGTTCGTAACGAACTCTACCGCATCCAGGGCTTCTTCAATCCGCGAAGCGTAATTCAAGACACCGCGGTATCCGATACCGAACTGCTCGTCACCAACGAGCAGCGTTGGAATTCCCAGCTTGGCTCCCCAGACGGTCATGCCTGAATGCCGCGCCACCAGCAGATCCGGCTGGACGCGCCGCAGCGCATTGACCAGTTCAAACGCCTGTTTGTTGCATACATGGTACTTCTTGATATCTCCGTATTCTTCGACGACTTGTGCCAATGCGTCTGATTCCGGATTGTGATTGTCGTATACAGGATCATGATGGAAGATGGAAGCGGCTTCCACAACAAATCCCAATTCGCTAAGCAGCGCAATAATCGCATGGCCATGTGCGGCTCCGGCTGTTACATAGGCTCGCTTGCCCTCGAACTGCTTGCGGTATTCTGCCAGCTTGGGTTCGATCTGCTCGTGCCGGCGCTTGATGTAGCTTTCCACCTCATCGACACGGTTTAGTACTTTGCCGATATTGCGCATCCAGATATCAGTGCCCTTGACTCCATAGGCCGGGGGTGCCTGTACTTCGGGGACTCCGTAGACCTGCTCCAGTCCCGCCCCCATATAGGAGCTAAGTGACGGACATATATGAATGGTCGCTGCTGCCTCTGAAATATGTTCCAGTTCCTTGATTGTCGAAAACGGCATGATATACTGTGCTTCGTATCCCAGATCTTTTAGAAAATTATCGAACACATGGCTGCCCCAGAAGTTAGGTACAAGTACTTTGTTGGTCTTCTTGCGGGCGGGCTTTGCAATTTTTCTAAGCACTGCATGATAGGCCGCATCGAAGCCTGTCGTCCAGGTCTTGGAGCGAAATCCCTCGCAAGAGCAGGATACGACGGGTATCTCAAGCTCTTTTTCCAGGCTGTCGAGAACACTTTCTATATCCTCTCCAATGATGCCCGAAGCGCACGAAGTTGTCACAAAAATCGCCTTGGGGTGTACTCTGCGAAATGCCTCACGAACCGTTTCCTCTAACTTGGCTGCGGCACCGAATACCGTATCTTTTTCCTCGATGCAGGTACTGAAGTAGCGCCCGTTGGCAGGCGGAAGATTCCGGTTCACCTGTTCCACACGATAGACAAAATTAAAGCCGAAGAAGTCACCGGCACACCCTACGGGCGCATGGTTGACAATCGCTACGTCTTGTATCAAAGAGAGCTGACAAAATGCATGTCCGGCGTTGCAGCCGATACATTGAGAGAATTTGCGCTTGCTGTCCTTGATTCCGCATCCTTTGACCTGCGTCAGCAGTTCTTCTGCGCCTCCGGCGTATCCGGTAATCGTCCCCAGCCGCTTCTCCCGTATCTGAACACTTGGTTCCTTTAGATTTATTGTTCCCATACTTTACCTTTCCATGCCCTGTGCATTTATGCCTGTATTTCTGCTTTTTTTGCTGTCACGATCCACACGAATTTGTTGAGCTGCTGATACGAAACTTCAAACCCATTCGATGTGAAAATACTGGTCAATACGCTTTGCGTTGCCGCCGTATTGGAAATCAATTCCTGGTACAAAACTTTCTCACCCTGCGTCTTGAGCTCAGTGGTAAGATACGCCTTGCTCGCCTCGGATTCGTAGACAATATCTGCAATGACAATGATGCCGTCGGATTTTAACTTTTTACGAAAGACCTGTACGGCCTCTTCCTTCTCCCTGTCTGTCAGGTTATGAAATGCATAACTGCTGATGATGCCGTCCAGACTGCCATCGTCGATGGGCAAGGATAAAAATGCTCCTGCCGAGAATGTAAGATGCGGGAATTTCTTCCTAGCAATCTCTCTCGTATTCCGGTTCGGCTCAATGCCTATGACATCGTAACCTGCGCGGTCGGCCACATCAGTAAGATTTCCGGTTCCGGCTCCGATATCAATGACCTTGGCACCTTCGAAGCGTGCCAGATGCTTGACGGTTTCATTAAGTATCTCGTTGTAATTCTCGTACAGCTTTTTGTATTCCGCATTCTCCGCTACGATTCTGTCATAATGCTGTGCATAATCATCAAAGAGCGCATTGCATCTGAAATCTGAAAGCTCCAGGTCAAAATCATAGAGGTGCTGGCTGAAATACCGGTCGCTGCCGTCCGGAAAGACAACTGCTATATTCGTAGGTTTCTTCGTCTTATATGCCTGCTTGATGGCACCTGCAATCGCGGCTCCCGAAGAAGAACCTACCAGTACGCCCTCCCGCTTGGCCAGCAGTCTGACATAGTACATGGATTCATCGTCCGGAATCTTCTCCACTTCATCAATCAGATTTGGATCAAAGGTGTGAGGGATAAAGTGATTGCCAATTCCCTCGACTTTGTAGGTACCTGATTCACCGCCGCCCAGGATGGAGCCGATCGGGTCTGCCAGAACGATCTTGATATCTTTGTTCTTCTCTTTTAGATACTGGGCGATTCCTGTAATCGTACCGCCGGAACCGGCGCCTGCCACCAGGATATCGACCTGTCCGTCCAGTGCATCATAGATTTCCTGTCCTGTCCTGCGATGTGCCTTGACATTCGACTGATTCTCAAATTGACGGGCCATAAAGCAGTTCGGTGTCGTCCGCACGATTTCTTCCGCTTTTTCTACGGCACCTTCGATACCGTCTTCTGTTGGCGTAATCACCTGCTCCGCTCCCAGCGCCCGCATCAGAATCTGCTTCTCAATAGAGAATTTCTGCGGAATCACGATCTTCATCTTATAGCCGCGGTCCAGTGCCGCAATTGACAGACCAATTCCTGTGTTGCCGGCAGTCGCCTCTACAATCGTATCGCCAGGTTTGAGCTGTCCCGTCTTTTGCGCATCCTCGATGATCTGTAATCCGATGCGGTCCTTGATGCTTCCGCCGGGATTAAGATATTCGAGTTTTGCAAAAATATTCACTTTTGCATCCGGGGATATTTTATGTAGCTTTAGTAGTGGTGTTGCCCCAATCAGCTGGGTTACACTGTCTGCATAATTCATAAGAGATATCTCCTATCTTTTAATATGTATAATGTCTATCTGATTAATATGTTTTATAAAGTAATACTTTTTCCGGCACTTGTCAACCCCCTTTTTTGTATGCGAAAAGCACTGATTTTCCAGTGCTTTTGTGAGAATTATTGAGAATATGCGCCTTTGCGCCTTCTTTTATCCTACTTTTTATAGTCAATTACTATGATTTTTATGAAAAACATAATTTTGCCTAGGTAATAAAAAGGAAATAAAAAGCGCCGGCAGCAGCTGTTCTGACACAGCGCTCCGGCATTTTTCTTCCCCGTTATTTTGTTTTTCGGCACTAATCGCGAAACGTTCTAAGTGCTGCAATTGTTTTTTCAATCAGTTCATTCAAGTCCCAGTCCAGCATCTTGGCCCCGCGCTCAATGACTTCCCGGGAGCATCCTTTGGCGAAATTCGCATTCTTATATTTCTTGCGAACCGACTTTACCTCCAAATCCTGTACACTTTTTGACGGGCGCATCAAAACTGCGGCTCCAATCAGCCCTGTCAGCTCATCCACCGCATACAGCACCTTTTCCATCGTATGCTCCGGCCGGATATCGACTGTGATGGCATAGCCATGGCTGGCCGTCGCATGAATCAATGCCTCATCAAGGCCTCTTTCCCTCATGATTTCCTGTGATTTGATGCAGTGCTCCTGCGGGTATTTCTCAAAATCAAGATCGTGCAGCAATCCTACAATGCCCCAGAACTCCTCTTCCTGCGCATATCCCAGCTCTCTTGCAAAATAGCGCATTGTCCCTTCCACGATTTGCGCATGCTCCAGATGAAAGGGCTCTGTGTTGTACTCAGTCAATAACTCCCACGCTTCATTTCTGTTCATGTATACCTCCTGTCGGTCAGACCTGATGCCCTGCTTCGGGCATTTTTGTATATAAGGATAGTCCCGGCATCCGAACTTGTCAAGCCGCGTTGTGCTCACTATTGTAAATTTTGAATCATTTTTGTATAATATAAGCAGAAAGTGAGGCCATTCATGAACCATTTACCAGACAGCTTTAAAGAGAGCGTAACCCATGGCACACAGTTGTTTTCCGGTGCCCTCTATGCGGATACAAACCGCGAATCAGACTTTCTGGTCAAGGCACACTGGCATGAAGAACTGGAGATCATACATTTTGCCGAAGGTGTTTTTCGCGTAGAAGTCAATATGCAGCCCTTTAGCATAACCAGCGAAAGTTTTATGTTCCTGCATACCGGGGAGCTGCACAAGATTACGGCAGCACCGCCCTACAAGGAGGCAGCGCTGGTCTATGCTCCGGCTATCATCAGCTTTGAAGAGTATGATATGGTACAGCACGCACTTATGCAGCCACTGCTGAACCATACCTTTGAATTTCCGCGTCTTATTACAGCAGACGATCCGCTCTTTGCCCAAATCAAGACCGAATTCGCCGCCGTAGAGCGGCTTCTGCCCGCAGAAGAACCGCTTCATCTGGCCTATACTCCCGCAACAGTCTTCGGACAACTTACGATTAAAGCGGCACTGCTTAAAATCATGGCAATCTTGCTTGGAGGCGGCCGCCTAAACAGCGTACAAAAAAAAGAAGATGCCCGCATAACATTGCTGAAACAGGCACTTCTTTTTATAAAAGAGCACTATCAGGAAAAAATCTATATCGCTGAATTAGCCGCTCTTCTTAATCTGAACGAACAGTATTTCTGCCGGTTTTTCAAGAAAGCCATGGGACGTACTGTGATAGAGTATATCAATGAATACCGGGTCAGGCACGCGATTGCGCTTCTTGAGAACAGCGACTTAAATGTCACCGCCATCTGCTTTGAAAGCGGTTTTGGCCACCTCGGTCATTTTATGAAGGAGTTCCGCAAATATACCAAGACTACGCCACTGCAATACAAAAAGCAGCTATAAGGTGCGTACGGACTCCCGCTTTAACAGCTCTGCCTCCAGGATAATCTGACGGTTCTCGCTTTTCTTTCGAATCAGCTTGAACAACAGATCAATACTCTCCTTGGCAATTTCTTCGACCGGCTGGCGTATTGTCGTAAGGGACGGGGCGTAATATGCCCCGAGATCCAATCCGTCGAATCCGGCAACGGAGTAATCTTCCGGCACATTTTTGCCGTTTTCTATCATCGCCCGCATGGCACCGATGGCCAGACTGTCTGCAATCGCATACAGCGCTGTGAACTCGTGCCCTTGCTCCAGCAATTCCTTGCCCATCCGATACCCTGTTGCCATAGAATACGTATCCCGCTCAATATCCATATGCTTAATGATCGAGGGATCTGCTTCGATTCCATATGTGCTCAGGGCATCCAGGTAACCGCGATAGCGCAGGGCACCGATACTTTTATCGTTTTTCTGAGCCGCAATCATGGCAATCCTTCTGTGCCCAGCCTGACATAAGTATTCTGTCATCTTATAGCTTTCTCGGTAATCATCCACCGATACGGAGGAACACAGCCGGTCTCCCAGCTTCTCAACAATACCGACGGAGCTGATTACAAAAGGAACCGAAATCTGGTTGAGCTTCTCCTCCTTTTGCATAAAATTACCGCCCAGAAAGACAAGACCATTCAGCCTTTTTTCCTTCAGCAGTTCAAGTGCCGTATCAATCTCATCCTCATATTCATCTACCCGCTGCAGCACAAAGGTATATTTCTTCTTTGCGGTTTCTCTCTCAAAGATATCCAGCATGTCATTGAAGAACGGATTGGTCATACCCTTGATCAAAACGGCTATACTTCTGGTATTCGTCCTTTTTAGATTGCGGGCACTGTTATTCGGAATAAAGTGATACTGTGCGATGACGGCCTTTATTTTCTCCTTCGTCTGGGGATTAATGTCCGGATGGTCATTCAAGGCTCTGGACACAGTACTTACGCCAACGCCACAAATCTGAGCTATTTCCTTAATTGTCATTTTCTCCATCTGTCTGCTCCTTTTGCTTAGATTCTCCCATACAGGCTGCAGATTGCATGTATGCGCTGCCTCAGTTCCTGCGTCAGATCTTCCCTGCTCATCCGCCATTTCCAGTTATTTCCAAACGTAGACGGTGTATTCATTCTGGCTTCGCTTCCAAGCCCCAGATAATCCTGCATGGGGATGATACACAGCTTCGCGACATTTTGCAGCGCCAGTGCGATAAAGTCCCAGTGAAGCTGTGAAAGCGGCCGCTGCCAGCTGCGCATGTAATCCAGGGCGAGCTGTCTGTCCTGCTGCCTTAGTGCTGCGAACCATCCTTGTATTGTATCATTATCATGCGTTCCTGTATAGATTACACTATTTTGGGGATACGTATAGGGGAGATAATTTCCCGGCTCCCTCTCGTCAAAAGCAAACTGCAGTACTTTCATGCCCGGATAGCCCGTATCCTGCACGAGTTTTGTGACACTCTCCGTCACATACCCCAGATCCTCCGCTATGATGGACAGCGCTCCCAGCACTTGTTCCATATGGTCAAACAAATCACGCCCGGGGCCTGGCATCCAAGTCCCCCCGATGGCCGTCTGTGCACCGTACGCAATGGAGTAATATTCATCGAAGCCGCGAAAATGATCCACGCGCACCGTATCATATAACGTAAAGCAATGCCTGATTCTGTGTATCCACCAGGCATATCCCGTAGCTTTATGATACTCCCAGCGATACAGCGGGTTCCCCCACAACTGCCCGTCCTTAGAAAAAGCATCCGGCGGACAGCCTGCCACTGCCATCGGCGTGTTCAGTGCGTCAAACTGGAAGATCTGCGGTGCCGCCCAAGTGTCGGCACTGTCAAAAGCCACGTAAATCGGAATGTCTCCGATAATCTTGATATGCTTCTCATTGGCATAGGCTTTCAGCCGCTTCCACTGCCTGTCGAACATAAATTGTTCGAATTTATAGAACCCAAGTGAATCCGCAAGCTCTATGGATGCTCTTTGCAGGGCGGCGGGCTCCCTGTCTCTAAGCGGTACCGGCCATGCATGCCAGCTTGCCCCTGTCTGGCTGGATTTAATAGCCATGAACAATGCATATTCCTCCAGCCACTCTGCCGTCCGGCAGAATTCCTCGAACTCTTCCGGTACCTTTTGTGCGAATCGTCCATAGGCTTTGTGCAGGATGGTACTGCGGCTTTGATACAAAAATCCATAATCCACTTCCTTGTCCGGCTGCCCTGTCTGCACCGCCTGCGCACACTCGTCTGCGGTCAGCAATCCCTCCTCTGCCAGTTCATCTAAGTTAATATAATAGGGGTTACCGGCAAATGTTGAAAAGGACTGATACGGAGAATCACCGTATCCTGTGGGACCCAGCGGGAGAATCTGCCAGTTCTGCTGACCTGAAGCTTCTAAAAAATCCACGAACTCATAGGCTTCTTTTGAAAAGCTGCCGATCCCATAGGCAGAGGGCAGTGACGAAATCGGAAGCAGGATTCCACATTCTCTCATACGTCTTACCTCCGTTTCTGCTAACAAATCTCCTTGTGCACTTATCCTTTGACTGCTCCTGCTGCCACACCTTTGATAATATATTTCTGGCAGCTCAAGTAGAAGATGATGATCGGCAGAATTGCAAGTACAAGCATTGCCATCATTGCTCCCATATCGACCGAACCATATCCGCCGCGCAGATACTGTACCGCCATTGGTATCGTCAGATAATCACTGCCCAATACCAGCGTCGGCAGCAGATAGTCGTTCCAGATCCACATCGTATTGAGGATGGCTACGGTAATCGCCGTCGGCTTCAGGATCGGAAATACCACCTGGAAGAACACTTGGACTGGTGTCGCTCCATCAATCATGGCTGCCTCTTCCAGTGAAATCGGAATCGATTTAATAAAACCGGAGAACATAAATACGGACAGACCAGCTCCAAACCCCAGATACACCAGAACGATTCCCAGCGGGTTTCCCAGATACAGCGCATCCGCTACTTTAGAAAGTGTGAACATGACCATCTGAAACGGCACAATCATGGCAAATACGAACAGATAATACAAGGCTGAGGTGAATTTCCCCTTCACTCTGGTAATCCACCAGGCAGTCATCGATGTCAGCAGTACGATTACGGCTACGGAGGCTATGGTGATAAAAGCCGAGTAGCCTGCCGCACTCAGAAGCCCGGTTTTGGCAACTCCATCAACATAATTCGTAATGCCGATAAAAGTTTCAGCGGTAGGAAAGGCGAACGGCAAATCGCTGATATAGAGTTTACTTTTGAATGAGTTCATGAATACCAGCAGGATCGGAACTAAGAACGTGATGGCCAGCAGAATCAAAATCCCTGTGACCAGTACGGTGGCTCCCCTGCTCATTCCAGTTGCTTCTCTTTTCTTAGCCATCAGTTTTCCACCTCCCTGCGTCTGGTAAAGAACAGCTGCGTCAAAGCCAGCACACCTACAATGACAAAGAAGATGACCGCTTTCGCCTGCCCTACACCTTCCCAGCCATTTCTATTATAAAAGGTGTAGAAAATATCCAGAGCGAGCATCGCCGTTTCTTTCTTGGGCGCACCGGCTGTCAGAGCCAGGTTCTGGTCGAACAGCTTAAAGGAGTTCGTCAGGGTCAGGAACATACAGATCGTCACAGAAGGCATGACCAGCGGAATGGTAATCCGAAACAGAGCCTGTGTCTTGGAGGCTCCGTCGATCTGTGCTGCCTCAATCAGCTCCGTCGAGATATTCTGTATCCCGGCTATGTAAATAATCATCATATATCCAATCAACTGCCAGTTCGTCAGCAGCACCAGTCCGATAAAGCCATACTTGGCATCTGTGTTGATGGTCACGCCAAACTGGGCAAGCACGCCATTAATAATCAGCTGCCATATGTAGCCCAATACGATACCGCCAATCAGGTTCGGCATAAAGAAAACCGTCCGAAACAGATTGGTTCCTTTTAAACCGCGGGTAAGAACATAGGCCAGTATGAACGCCGCCACATTCACCGTAACGACAGATACGACAGTAAACTTCACCGTAAACCATAAGGCATTCGTAAAATCCGCATTGGAAAAGGCACGAATATAATTGTCAACTCCCACCCATCGGGCATTGGTCACTGTCGTAAATTTGCAGAACGACAGTACGATGCCCATGATAAACGGCAGCACGAAGAATACGATAAATGCAGCCAGCGTAGGAAGTGCAAATAGTGGAAAATATTTCTTATATGCTTTTTGCATGGCAAGGCTCCTTTACTATTTACAGGTAAGGCTAAGCTGCCTTACCTGCGTCTTATATCTCTACTCAGCGGTCGCTGCTTTTTCAGTAGCCCAATCCTCGATGGTGGCGCTTACCAGCGCATCCCAGGTTACATTGCCGGATGCATAATCCAAAAGCTCTGCTCCTAAGTTATCCTTGAACGTCTGACTCGGGAAGCTTGTGAAATTCCATGATACGGAATACAGATCGCTGTTGTCCATGTAACGAACCACTTCTTGTGCCAGCGGGTCTGTCGGATTGTCTTCTTCGGTAAAGGTCGTAAACGGAGAAATGAATCCCAGCTCATCTCTGACCAATACTTTACCTTCGTCAGAGCTGAACAACCATTCTACAAAATCAATCGATGCCTGCTGATCCGCTTCCGAAGCTTCCGAATTTACAGAGAAGAAATTCTCCGTACCTGTGCAAAGACCCTGCTCCTCTTCTCCCTCCACGCCTGTGTAGATCGGTAGGAATTTGACCTGGTCTTCCTTGACCACGTTACCGGATACACCTGATACCTGACCCCAGCCCCAGTTACCGTTTTGCACCATGGCCGCCTTGCCCAATGCGAATTCAGCCATAGAATCTTCTACTGATTTCGAGCCGAGCATGGCAGGCTCAGTCACAGAATTATTGATATACAAATCGAAAATGTTCTTGTAATTCTCGTTATAGGAGAATGTAATCTCTTCTTCATCGGATACCCCGGCATCCCGATACTCATAGTAGATTGGCAGGTTCATAAGGTGCGTCTGCCATCTCCAGTCTTCACCGGGTGAGAATGAAGTAGAGGCAAATACACCCTCTATTCCCAGCGCATCCTTCTTGGCAGTCATATCTTCTACGACAGCCGAAAGTGTGGCGAATGAATTGATTTCCTCCATGGATGTTGCTTTCGCGCCGTCCAGTGCGAAGTAAGCATCCATGATTTCATTGTTGTAAATAATGCCATATCCCTCCACTACATAGGGGATACCATATACGCCGCCGTCTTCCCCTGTGACTGCCATCTCAGGCTCCTTGAGCCAGGAATACAGATCTGTATCAGACAAATCCAGACAGTAGTCTTTCCATGCCTGGTATCCTACCGGTCCGTTGATCTGAAATAAGGTTGGTGCCGACTTCTTAGAGATCTCTGATTTAAGTGTCTGCTCATACGTTCCTGACGCCGCGGTCGATACTTTCACTTCCACGCCGGTTTCTTCCGTATACTGCTTGGCAATGGCCTCCCACTGCTCTGCCTGCTCTGGTTTAAAGCTCAGATAATACACCGAACCTACCGTATCTTCTGACCCTCCACAACCGGCCAGTACTCCCGCTGCCATCACGCCTGCCACCAGCAGGGCTGCTATTTTTTTGATTTTCATAATGCGCTCCTTCCTGTTCCCTATTACCTGTTTTCTCATTACCGGAACTGTTCTCGGTAACGTTTCCAGTTCTTTGATTTCAGACTACTATATCTTGGCAGAACTGACAAGGGCTTTTGGCGTTTTAATTATTTTTCGTATGGTTGTCTAGGAATTCAATGCCTTTTTTGTGTATTTGCTCCATACGACTAAAAAAGCTTCAAAAAGTCATAATTGCGTATTTTTTTGTCAGTTTACAGTTTGTTTTATAACTGCTTTTTCGCTATACTCTGGTAAGGAAACCAAGCAGTAACTACGTCAGATAACGAGGTGTAACGTATGAAAGAACAAGACTGGTGGCAGAACAAGATTGCCTATCAGATTTATCCCAAAAGCTTCTACGATTCAAATGGCGATGGCATCGGTGATCTGCCCGGTATCATCTCAAAACTGGACTATTTGCAGGATTTGGGCGTGGATATCCTATGGCTCTCGCCGATCTATCAGTCCCCCATGGCGGACCAGGGCTATGATATCTCCGACTATTATCGCATCGATCCTTGCTTTGGTACGATGGAGGACATGGAAGAGCTGATTGAACAGTGCCGCATCCGCTCTATGTATGTACTGATGGATCTTGTGGTAAACCATTGCTCAGATGAGCACGAATGGTTCCAAAAGGCCAAGGCAGACCCCACAGGTGAGTATGCCAATTTTTTCTATATGCAGGATACCGCATCCGATGCTTTGCCTACGAACTGGCGCTCCTATTTCGGCGGTCCTGTATGGGAGCCGCTTGCCGATACCGGTAAATCCTATCTGCATGTCTTTCACAAAAAGCAGCCGGATCTGAACTGGGAGAATCCCAAGGTGCGCCAGGCTGTCTATAACAATATCAACTGGTGGCTGGAAAAAGGACTTGGAGGGTTTCGCATTGATGCCATCATCAATATCAAAAAAGCGCTTCCGCTGCGCTCCTATGCGCCCGACCGCGAAGACGGTCTGTGTCACATCAACACAATGCTTTCCGATGCAACGGGCATTGATGTGTTCTTGCGTGAGCTAAAACAAAGCACCTTTGAGAAATTCAATGCGTTTACGGTAGGTGAGCTGTTTTCCACGAAAGACGGCGAACTCTTGGATTTTATAGGTGAAGACGGCTATTTCTCCAGTGTATTTGATTTCGCCCCTACACTGATTGGGCAAAGTGCTAAGGGCTGGTATGACAATCGCCCTGTCACGCCGGAGGACTACAAGGAAGCCATCTTCACATCACAGGCACGGGTAGCCGGGAATGGATTTCTCTCTACAATCATCGAGAACCATGATGAACCGCGTGGTGTCAGTCGCTATCTGCCCGCAGAGGAATGTAATGATACCAGCAAGAAAATGCTGGCTGCCACTTACTTTTTCCTGCGCGGTATTCCTTTCTTGTACCAGGGGCAGGAAATCGGCATGGAAAACACACAGTTCCATGACATTTCTGAGGTGGATGATGTATCCACGATCTCGGAATACCAGATTGCACTGCAAGCAGGTCTGGCACCGGCTGCGGCACTCCGGGCAGTCGCTCCTTATAGCCGCGACAATGCCCGCACACCCATGCAGTGGAATACGGCAACGCACAGTGGATTTACCGCCGGGACGCCCTGGCTTGCTGTCAATCCTAACTACCGCAAGATCAATGTGGCGGCGCAGCAGGAGGATACGGCTTCTGTTCTGCATTTCTATAAACAGCTGATTGCAATGCGCAAGAATCCGCAGTACAGTGACACGCTCGTCCATGGGAGCTTGCTTCCAGTGTATCGGGAGATACCTGATCTGATTGGCTATTATCGCCAGTACCGCTCACAACGTCTGCTGCTGCTCTCTAATTTCCAGAACAGGCCTCAGACGCTTGTATTAGAGCATCCATGGCAGCATGTGTTATTATCAAATCTTGTGACTTCTTTGGATACTCCAACATCGATTACACTAAAGCCGTATCAGACACTTCTGCTGGACGTATCAGATGCAATTGAATTTGACAAATAATTATCCCAAAACGCCAAAAAAGCAATGCACAAAACGCATTGCTTTTTTTAATGTCCTATGATTATCCCAACGCTACATCCAGAATCATCATGACCAGAAATCCAACGGCAAATCCTATGGTTCCCACGTTCGTATGCGGCTCCTCAGCAGTTTCCGGGATTAGCTCTTCCACGACCACATACAGCATGGCACCGGCGGCAAAGGCCAGCAGATACGGCAGCACCGGTACAATGTACTGAGCCAGCAGGATGGTCAGAAGTGCCCCCACAGGCTCAACGACTCCGGACACCACGCCCAGTAGAAAGGATTTTCCTTTCTTAACTCCACCGCTTTTTAGCGGCAGCGAAATAATGGCCCCCTCAGGAAAGTTCTGAATTGCAATTCCAATTGACAGGGAGAATGCACCTGCCATCGTAATCGTACTGTCACCCGCCATGACTCCGGCAAACACAGCACCTACGGCCATTCCCTCCGGAATATTATGCATGGTTACCGCCAGTACCAGCATGGTCGTCCGCCTCCATTGGCTGGGTACACCCTCCGGTGTATCATGATCCAGATGCATATGCGGTATGACTTTGTCCAAAAGCAAAAGGAACAGCATACCAATCGCAAATCCAACGGCCGCCGGCAGAAAAGAGAGCTTCCCCATATCTTCGCTCATCTCTATGGCCGGTATCAGCAAGGACCATACGGAAGCCGCTACCATGACTCCGGACGCAAATCCTAATAAAGCTTTTTGTACATTTGATGACAGATTTTTCTTCAAAAAGAATACACAGGCAGCCCCCAGTGACGTCCCCAGAAAGGGAATCAATACTCCAACTCCTATATTCATATGCCCTCCTCTTGTAAGTAATTATACCCTTACTCGAAATTATAATCCAAAATCTGTCACATGTAAAGGCATTACAAACGGCCGACATCTGCAAGCACTGTGACCGGCGCATTTCATATACTTTTCCATACAAAAAAGGATGCCCTTGCGGTGGCATCCTTTTTTGTATGCTATGCTTCGTTTTTTACAGATGTGCTGATTCACTCCAATCGTCGTTTTCAGCCATCTCGTCCTCGGAGAGTTGTGGTTTTGTTTTGACAACACGTACACCCACTACCTCTTCGCAGTCCCACGCTTCATCATACCAATCTGCCATATTATCTGCTCCTTTACACTTTTTTAAATCCGAGACTATCTCCATACGACAAATTATAGACCCTTACACTACAATTTGCTTCCACTTATTACAGAAATTCTTATAAAATATTACGTTTTTCTTCTCATTTTTCATTTTTTTTGTTACTATTACCGATTGGAAGCAGACATCGGAAGATAATGCTCCCATCTTTACTCTCCGCGGAAATTTTTCCCTGATGTTCTCTGACCGTCGCCTGTGCCACTGACAGACCGATTCCATAGCCTCCACTGGTTCTGGCTCTGGAGCTGTCTGCCCGGTAGAAGCGATCGAACAGACGATTCAGATTTTCTTTCGGCGGGGTCGTGCAGGTATTGATTACAGAAAAATCAACGTATTTTCCTGTCCGTTTCAAAACAACTTTGATCGCTCCATCCTCGTTGACATAGGTCACCGCATTATCCAACAGCAGATTTGCCAGACGGCGCAGCGCCTCCGGGTCGCCATGTACGATGATTCCCTCCTGAATACTGCATTCATAGCTGCAATGCTTCGTCTGGGCTATGACTTCAAAGGATGCCGCCGACTCTTCGATAATCTGGCTTAACTGGACTTCGATAAAATGTACCTTTGAACCGCTTTCTTCCAACTTTGACAGCGTCAGCAGATTTTGTACCAGAATGTTCAAGCGTTCTACCTGATTGCGGATGCTGTCCGTCCATTCACTCTTTCCGCTATACATCTCAAGTACCTCAGCATTGGCTGAAATGATGGCAAGCGGTGTCTTGATCTCGTGCCCCGCATCCGTAATAAACTGCTTCTGGCGCTCCATACTTTCTATAATGGGTGTAATTGCGCGTCTGGAAAATGCAAAAATCAGGGCAAGTACCACACAGAAGACCAGCATTCCTGCACAGATGGTCGTCCAGGCCACAACGGATATATTGCGCAGGTCAGTTCCGCATTCCAGAAAAATAATCATGAGATTCCCATCCGATGTGCTGGTGACCATGAACTTATATGTATCTATGTATCCAATACTTCTTCCATCTGAGAGAACCTCTGAAGCATATATGAGTGCTTCTTCCTCCGCCACTGCAGCGATATGCTGCAGATTGGTCTCCATCTCTTCATCCTCTGTCACCACGACCGTAAAAAAACGCGTCTTATACTCTGTTTCCTCAGATAAATGCAGTCCAAATAAATCGTTACTTCCGGTAGCCGCCGCATTAATCTGCGGCAGATTTCCGTCGTTGTCTGCAATCAGCTGCAAAAGCTCGTTGCTCTCCTTATTTATTTTATAGACATTTACCAGATTGATTCCGCCTATCAGCAGTACGAATACGGTAAACAATGAACCCATGACGATCAGAATAAATCGACGCTGTAATTTTTTAATCATCCGTTTCCTCCAGCATGTAGCCTTGCCCCCTTGCCGCCTTGATTTGAACAGGCGCCTGCAATGAGGCAATCTTTTTTCTCAAATAGGATATATAGACCCAGACTACATTAATCTCTGCTTCCGCGTCCAGTCCCCAGATTCTCTCCATGAACTGTTCTGTCGATATGAGCCTGTGGGGATTTGTCATCAGCATTTCCATAATCTGAAATTCTTTGTTATTCAGCCGGAAGGAGCCCTCCTTGTAAGCCAGCACAAAGTTCTCCCGGTCCAAAGAAAGCTCTGCGAACAGCACCGTATTCGGTTCGTATTCTGTCTTTCTGCGGGTCATCGCACGAATGCGGGCCAGCAGTTCTCCCATCGCAAACGGCTTGGGCAGATAGTCGTCCGCTCCCAGATCAAGACCTGCAATTCTGTCTTCTATCTGCGTTTTTGCCGTCAGCAGCAATACCGGCAGATGATAGCCTTTGCTGCGTAACTGCTCCAGTACCTCAAGTCCGGTAAGTCCGGGCATCATAATGTCCAGTATCAAGGCATCGTAATTCTCACTTAAAGCCCAGTCAAGTGCATCCGTTCCGTTATAGACCGTATCCACTGAGTATTTATGGTGCCGCAAAACGGCGGCTGTCGCGTTCGATAATTCTCTTTCGTCCTCTGCTAATAGTAATCTCATGCCACTCTCCTATTCCTGTATTCCGTCAGCAATCAGTTCCCGCAGTGTTTCAAGTGTCAGGTCGGCTGAAGCAAGTTCATCCGCACAGCGCTTAAGCTCCTGCACAATGATCTTACTATTCTGAATCTCTTTTTTATATTTCAGCTGGTGTTCAAGCGAGGCCCAGCAATCCATGGCAATCGTGCGAATCTGGATTTCCACATAGATTGGCAGCTGATTTTCTGATGCAAAACTAAGTACAATATGGCAGCTGCGGTAACCGTTGGGTTTTGGTTTGCTAATATAGTCTTTTTTCTTATCGATACTGCATGCATCCCACGACTCAAGTTCTTTCACAATGCTGTATACATCGTCTACAAAGGTGCATACAATGCGGATACCTGCGATATCATGCAGGTTCGCAAGTGCCTCCTCCTTCGTCACGGGAAGCCCGTTTTTTAGCAATTTGTCATGTATACTCTCATAACTTTTAAGTCTGTGTTTGCAATATTCCACAGGGTCGCGGTGTAAAAGCGTCTTTCTGCTGCTGCGCAGCTCTTCAATATGCAACAGCACCCTCTCCATACTTTTTTGTATCTCTGCGGCCTCGGGGCCCAAAAAGTCTTCTGTCAGCATATCTCTACGCTCCTTTCACTAGATCAAGTATATCGGATGAACTTAAATTCTACTTTAAAAAACCTTAAAAAACAAGCCATAAATTGTTGCTTTCTATTCTCTTCTATTTATAGTATGATAGAAGAGTTAAAAAGTATACATTGTTTTGATAAAAACTATAAAGGCAGGCATTTTATTTGGAAAAACAATATGTAAAGCGCTTTCTTCTGGAAAGTACCTTAGACCGCTATCTAAAAGAAATGAAAACCGATCTGCATCGCGGCCTGCGTGAGTTGGCCTCTCTCATCGAAGAATTTGCGAATCAGGAGCACCAGCTTCTGCTGCGCCAATTGTTCGAACAGCTGCTGAACAACGAAGCAAGTCCATATTATACCGCCTTACAACAGCTCTTGGATACAGTGCGCCCTGAAATCATTAAGACGATTGCACTGGCTGGATATAACTGCCGGGCTCTGGGCACTGCCGGACAGACTGACCCTGTGTCGGAGCAAACCAAACAGCAGCCTTGGTGCATTCAGTTTCACTTTGACCCAACGGCTGACAGCTCTTTGTCCTATGCGCATGTTGAAAAAACAGTGCGGCAAGGCAAGACACATGGAATCTATTTTTATGTCTTTACCGGAACTCCCACGGAAAGCATGTTTGCGAATCTGGTCACGTTACTACGCAGAAACACAGACTGTGTCTTCCTGTGTTTTCTTGCGGACAGAGCTTTGCAAAGCGGCATCCTGACGCAGCTGGCCAGCTGCAAAAGCACGATTTTTTGTCTTGCTGTGGAGGGAAATACAACACCGGCGCTTGCAGAAAATTTCCGCAAACGCCGGCTTTTATATGGTATATTTCATACTTACAGACAGGATACGCCCGTACAACTAGACGAGCTTCTCGATTCTTCGTATCTTCGGGCCTATCCCACACCCTTTTATTTTCTTATGGCAGACCGTCCCGGTCAACCGTCGGAGGACAGCTTGTTAAGCCGCCAGCTTTCCGATTGGCGTATGGCTCCTGCTTATCCTGTATTTCCAGTGGACTGGTTCTCGGACGCACAGCGAATTGCAGCGTCCGCGCACTGTGCTGCTTCCCCGTTGCTGGTTCTTACGAACTCCAGGATTTCCTGGTAACGCGCTCAGACGCCCAGCACCAGACAGCCGGCAAGCAGAATGCCTGCTTTTAGCAAAACCAGCCAGATTTCATTGCCTTTGACTTTTTGTGTCAGATGAAGATTTGCTTTCGGACATGCATCAATACAGACGCCGCACATGAAGCATTCTCCTGATGTAGGCGAGTCGCCTTGAATCTCCAGATCGGCAGGACAATTCTGTATGCATCTCGTACATTTGTTAATGCATGCAGACCGGTCGCGTTTTAGAATACTAAACGGCAAAATCGGAGTGATCGCGAATACTGCGCCCATCGGGCATAAAAATCTGCAGAAAAAGCGCTTTTGCACACACATTCCAATAAGTATGGCAACAAGTATGCCAATACCGATTCCGTAACCAGCCAGTTCAAAGTTGGCAACAGATACTTTAGAAAACACATCCCAGGGACTTGTCCCTCTGAAATTTCCATAAATCCCAAGAAAGCACAAAATCAAAATCAGAAACAATACGGCAAATTTAAGGTATCTAAGCTTATACCGCACCTTGAGGGGAATGGAGGGCAGCTTTCGTTTCACTCTCTTTTGTACCAGCTCTGACAATGCATAGACACCGTCGCCCAACGACCCGAAGGCACATGCATACCCACAGAAGAATCGGCCGAACAGCATGGTATAGAGCAGCAGCATCACCAGCACTTTCACAAATGCCGTAGGCTCTATCAGCTCACCTGCTCCCAACTGTCCCGCCACATACTTGATTCCGGCAAAGGCCGCCGTAAATAAGGAGGGCATCCAGAAAAAGAACAGCAGCTGAATGGCAATACGTATATATCTGTGGATTTTTTTATCAAGTTTCTTATCTCGTTTTTTTTGTTTCACTATATCTGTCATTTCTTCATCGCCTCTTCCAGTGCCAAATCAACCGCATCCAGAATTCCCTGTGAACTAAATGTGGCTCCGCTGACCGTATCTACTTCTGTTCCCTGTGTTTCGACAATTTCATCTAGTACCGCTACTGCGGAATCTAAATAGGCTTTATCTTCCTTTTCAGCAGACACAATTGTCACAGTTTCAATATTTCCCTTGGCTACAACAACTTCTACCTGTATCATACCGCCATATCCTTTGGCTTCTCCTTCGTATGTACCGTCTTCATACAATCCGGTGTCTTCGTTGACCGCTGCCTGCGCTGTCTGCGTAAGCTGGTTAATCTGGGTGATCAGCGCATCCTTCTCTATCTGATTGCTTCTGGCATAATTGTAGAATAGAAGCGCGCCCACAATAATTAGAACGTTGAGCATTCGGAATATAAAATTGCTGTATTTCTTTACCATCTCCTGCACCCCTTTATTCTCCTGTTGCAGCCGCAGATTGCAAAATCATATCTACGGCCTCCACAATACTGTTCGATGTGCATGTTGCCATCGTAACTGCATCGATTCCCTGCGTACTTTGCTTCGTCAGTATTTGTTGTGCTACCCCGACTTTTGAGGAGTAACCATTCACCGCAAGCGTGATATATGTCTTGTTCAGTGAGGTGCTTGGAGGGTTTACTTCCGCAATATCCTTAATCTCCGTAATCTGGTCGTTCGCAATTACCAGTGTCAGCGTCATATCATACGCCTCGAATCCCTTCGTCGCATCCGGTACACACTCGACCACCTGTGTATATGTACCATCCGTATATTTAGGTCCTGTCGTTGTATCCGTAGGGGTAGGCTCTGCTGTTGCGGAAGGGGTGGGCGTAGCAGTCGGTGTGGCTGTGGCAGTGCTGATCTCCGCTTTTTTAAGTGCGTCTCTGACTGCCTCAAGTATCCCTTCTGAACTGCGTGTTGCCCCGGAAACGGTATCTATTCCTGTTGTCTTTTGATACAGCAGTATATCAGTAATCACTTTTTGCGCCCGCTTCAGATAGGAGGCATCTTCATTGGTTTCTTTTAACGTAATTTTTGTAATACGGTTCTTCGCTACCACAATTTCCAGATTTAAACCGGGCAGATATCCGATACCTTCTCCCAGATAGGTACCATCCTTATAGGAACCGCTAAGTGTCAGTGTGGCATCTGGCGTTGGTGTCGGCGTAACTTTTTTGGTTGGCTGTGTTGTCGTACCGGATGTGGTCGTAACTGCCTTGGCCAACGCATTGTTTACCGCTTCTATAATGCCGTTCGAACTATATGTGGCACCTGATATTACATCAACTTTTGTCGTGGATTGCTGCTTGATAATGGACTGTAGGATAGCCTTGGCCTTGGCCATATATTCCGCATCATCTGCCTCAACGTCTGTGATGACAATGGAGGTAATCAGGCCTTTTTTAATGACCAGCTTGATACTGATGTTACCTGCAAATCCCTCACCAGAGCCGGTATAGGTACCGTCTTTGAACGTAGCATCCTCGCTCACACTGTTAGAGGGTGTCTTGGCAGGTTCCTTCGTAGGCGCCGGTGTCAGCTCAGCGACCGGCTCTGTCTGTGTGGCTCCCGCCTGAGCCAATGCATTTCGCACAGCCTGAATAATTCCATTAGAACTAAAGGTGGCTCCGGAAACAGTGTCAACATTTGTTGTCTGCTGGCTTAACATAGAAGTAATGACTGCTTTCGCCTTTACCAGATAAGCTTCATCCTCATTTGCGGCACTTTCAATTGTAATGGCAGTGATCTTGCCGCCGGAAATTACGACCTTGACCGTAATGGCGCCGCCATATCCGGTGCCGGTACCGTAATACGTACCATCCTGATAAGTCCCCGGCTCTGCAACCGCCGCAAGCTTCTCTGCTGTCTGGTTCGCCGCACCTGCCTCCGCCGCTGTCGTGGATTTACTTTCTGCCCCGGTGAGTGCATTACGTACCGCATCTATGATTCCGTTTGAGCTATACGTTGCCCCGCTGACGGTATCTACATCAAGACTTTGCGATGCAATGATTGCGGTAATGACACCTTTGGCTTTTTCCACATAGGCCGCATCATCCTTTTCAACTTCCACCAGCTCTATGGATACAATCTTACCGTCTGCAATGACGACCTTTACCTTGATTTTTCCGGCAAACCCCACACCCTCGCCATAGTATTCACCATCCGCTAAATCCTCGATTGAAAACTCAGTGGTATCTGTTTTTTCCTCGGCTGCTTCTGTTTCTGCCGTCTTCTTCGTCTTAGTTGTCTTGGCAGGTGTTTCTTCTGTCTGCTCTGCCTTAGCCTGCACAATAGCCTGCGGCACATATTGTGCCAGCATGGTTCCCACAAGCGCTACCACAAGCAATGCAGGCAGCAGATGCGTAACCGAAACAATTGCCTTCATTTTCTTCCAAAGTTTTTCCCTCATACTCTTTTCTCCTGTACCTGTCACACTGTTTCTATGAAATTACATGTATTTCATACTCTGAAGTAAAACTCTCACTGATGTTCTCTGTGATATACACCTCCTGATCTTCTGTGATTAAAATCGCATCAAATTCATCCAGATGTGCTTTGCAAAATGCGACCGCCTCCTCTGCCCCCATGACATAGAGTGCCGTCGTCATTGCATCTGCCAGTGTGCCGTCCGGTGTTACCAGAGTCGCTGAGACGATTCCCTGATTCGCAGGCCGCCCCGTATCCGGATCCATCAGGTGGTGATACCGCACACCATCTTCTTCAAAATAACGTTCATAGTTTCCCGAGGTAATGACTGCCTGATTCTCAACACTCACAATACCTGCGAATCCATCTTCTCCAAATGGGTCCCGAATGGCCACATTCCATTTGGAACCATCCACCTTTGTCCCTAGTGTCTGTACATTGCCACCCAGAGAAACAAGGCCGGAAGCAATTCCGTAGGATTCAAATACTTCCATCAATCGGGTCGATGTATAGCCTTTGGCAATCGCCCCCAAATCTATTTTTGTATCCGGATCTGTCTTGGTCACTGTATGTGTACTTTCATCAATCTGCAGATTTTCCCATCCGACATGGGCAAGCAGCCCTTCGATTTCTTCATCTGATGGTATACGGTAGTTCTGTGTCGTAAATCCCCAGGCCTGCATAATCGGATAGACTGTGATATCAAATGCGCCATCTGTTTCTGCACTGATTTCAAGCGCTCTTTTCAAGAGGGCGGTTGTCTCTTCGGTGATTTCTGCACTCGTACCGGAATTGATCTTGCTGACATCACTATCCGCTTTCTCTGCAGAGAGTAATTCTTCGAGTCTGGTTATCTCAGCAACAGCAGCATCCACTGCCTCTTGTGCTCTCTCCCCATACGCTGTAATCTGCATATAGGTATCCATTGCAAAAATATCTGCCGTAGCTTCCGTAGTATCCGCTGCCTGCGTAGTTTCCGCCTGTGCTGTTTCCTCTGCGTCAGCCGCCTGTACCGTTGGCTCACTTTCCGTGGCCTTTGCTGTATTTCCACAGCCGCTGATTACCATAGTCAGCAATAATAGGGCTACTATCATCCTCTTCATTACTATGCTCACTTTCTTCAAATATCTCCATGTATTTTAGGCACTTTATAGTATAGCACACTCTGATTTTT
This sequence comes from Lachnospiraceae bacterium, assembly GCA_047975025.1. Taxonomy (GTDB): domain Bacteria; phylum Bacillota; class Clostridia; order Lachnospirales; family Lachnospiraceae; genus JBKECY01. Next base: position 5,382 of record JBKECY010000035.1, on the reverse strand, counting down.
GTTGATTATGATTTTTTCTCAACAAGATGTATAAAAACCTGTACAAAAAAAGCATAAAAAAGACACAAAAAAAGCAGCTCCTCGCTGCCTTTACTGTGTTATCACTTTTCAGTCATCAGTTCGGCAAAATCCCTGATACACCTGTCCGCACTTTTTAGAATTTGCTCCCAATCAGAAGCGGCTGCATCGTCGTACACACCGATCGTACAGAAGCCTCCTGCCTTCGCGCCCTGGATCGCTTCATAAATATCCTCAAATACCATACATTCTGACGCTGACAGGCACAAACGTTCGGCAGCCAAAAGGTATACGTCAGGATAGCCTTTCCCATGTGCCACCTCATTAACATTGGCATAGGCATCAAACAAGGATGTGATGCCGTTGTTGGCTAGAGCCGGCACATACAGCTCTTGCGGCAATGCAGTCGCAACAGCAAGACGGATTCCCTGTGCCTTCAAATAGGTCAGATAGTTTCTGGCATTCGCCTTTAGCGGAATCTGCGTTGCATATTTTTCTTTTGCCATTGTGTTCCATTCACGAATCAGATCGTCGGGTCTTTCCTCAAATCCAAAGCGGCGAATCGTATATGCCGCCGCTTCCTGAAATGTCATCGGTGTAATCGCCGCTATATACTCCGGAGGGACCCGTACCCCTCTGTTTCCTAAAAATTCTATGTCAATTTCTTCCCAGACTTTCATGGAATCCAATAAGGTTCCGTCCAAATCAAAAATAGCACCTTGATACTCTATCATTCACTTTCCCCTCTGAATATTCTAAGAAGTTCTGCTGCCGCCTCTGCAATATGTTCCTGTGCCACAATCGCAGATACGACTGCAATTCCATCTATACCGGTATTTCTAAGCAGCGGCACCGTATGCTTGTTCATGCCTCCTATGGCGACTAAGGGAACTGCTACGGCATTACGGATCTTCTCAAGTTCCTGACGGCTGACCAGCTGGGCATCGGTCTTTGTCGCCGTTGCATACATTGCGCCGATTCCCAGATAATCTGCTCCTTGTTGTACTGCCTGCACTGCTTCTGCTTCTGTTGCCGCAGATACACCCAGAATCTTCTCAGGCCCAATAAGCTTTCTCACCACAGCAGCGGGTAAGTCACTTTGTCCAATGTGTACCCCCTGCGCGTCTGCCGCAAGTGCAATATCGACTCTGTCATTAATCAGCAGCGGTACATGATACCCCTCGGTTATTTCCCTGACACGCAGCGCCAGCTGGTAAAACTCAAGCGATGTGCACTCCTTTTCCCTAAGCTGGACAATGGTGCAGCCTCCCTGAATCGCCTGCTCGACTGACTCTTCAATGGTGGGTGTGCTCATAAGCTCCCGATCCGTACATAGATACAGCGTATACTCTGCCTTATTCTTCATACAATGCCGCCCTCTCCAACAAGATACTGCTGTCCAGATGACTGATTGCATCAATCAGCGCTATATGAAAACTTCCTGTTCCCAGATTCCCTGCCTTTTCAAATGCAATTTCTCCTGCAATTCCCATGGCTGCCACACCTCCGACGGCGGCACTGAAATAATCCTGTCCGGCTCCCGCCAAGGCTCCTATGAGTGCCGTTGTCATACATCCGGTACCGGTTACCTTGGAGAGAATTTCGTGACCATTTGTGATTTTGACCAAACGCTGCCCATCTGAAATCACATCCTGTGCACCTGTAATCGCTGTCATACACTTGAGTCTGCGCGCCACTTCTTTCGCTATGGTGCTGCTGTCATTGCCGGCATCCGCTGCCGCTGCATCCACCCCCTTAGTGGCCACTTTAAGACCTGCCACGAACGAAATCTCTGATAGGTTCCCCCGCAATATAGTTACCTGTACTTCATCTAAAAGCTTTTTGGTTACGTCGTTTCTAAGCTTGGAAGCACCTGCACCTACCGGGTCAAGTATGACCGGGATACCGCATGCATTCGCTCTTTTGCCTGAGGCAAGCATTGAGGCTACCGTACGCTGGTTCAAGGTTCCAATATTAAGAACAAGTGCCGCCGCTATACCCGTAATATCTTCTGTTTCTGCCACATCATCTGCCATGATCGGCGAGGCACCGATTGCCAATAGTGCATTGGCAACGTCGTTTACCGTAACGTAATTCGTAATATTGTGTACCAGTGGTACTGTCTTTCTGACCGCTTCCAGCAGTGCAGCGGTACTTTCTGTAATTGTTTTCATAACGCCTCCTAGTTGGTTTCCTGATAGAGCTCTACTTTTTTTCCTTCTAACACAAGATTTGTCGTCCGTACCGCACACATTTTACCGCACATGGAACAACTGTGCTGGTCTGCCGGCGGAACACTTTCAAAATAATTTCTTGCTTTTTCCCCATCGAGGGCGATTGCAAACATACTTTCCCAGTCCAGCGCATGACGCGCCTCTGCCATTTTGTCATCCTGCATTCTTGCTTCTGGAATCCCTTTGGCGATATCCGCCGCATGCGCGGCAATTTTACTGGCTACAATCCCTTCTCTGACGTCCTGCAGATCCGGCAGGCGTAAATGCTCCGCCGGAGTAACATAACAGAGGAAATCGGCTCCGGCCGCAGCGGCGATTGCCCCACCAATGGCGGATGTTATGTGATCATATCCCGGTGCTATATCTGTGACGAGCGGCCCCAGTACATAAAAGGGTGCATTATGACACAGGCGCTTCTGCAGTATCATATTAGCTGCAATTTCGTTCATGGCCATATGCCCCGGCCCCTCTACCATGACCTGCACATCTCTCGCCCAGGCACGTTTTGTCAAATGTCCCAACTCAATAAGTTCTCCTATTTGTGCCGCATCAGAACTGTCGTCTATACAGCCCGGGCGCAGCGCATCTCCTAAGCTTATCGTCACATCATACTCACGCAATATTTCCAATACTTCATCATAGTGTTCGTAGAAAGGATTCTCATTTCCGGTCATCTGCATCCAGGCGAACAGCAGTGAGCCGCCGCGTGAAACAATATTCATGGTTCTGCCGTCACGCATGAATCCTTCGACTGCTCTTTTGTTGATTCCAGCATGTATCGTCATGAAATCCACACCCTCTGCCGCATGCGCACGCAGTACTTTCATAAAATCCTGCGCTGTAATTTCACTTAAATCTTTCTCCAGGTAACCAATGGCATCATACATCGGAACCGTACCAATCATGGCCGGTGAGGCAGCTATCAGCTCTTGGCGAAATGTATTTGTCTTGCCATAATTACTTAGATCCATGATGGCCTCGGCTTTGAATTTAATGGCCAGGTTTACCTTCTCCATTTCAACTTCATAATTTTTGCAGTCACCAGAAATTCCCAGGTTTACATTAATCTTGGTCTTTAGACCCGAGCCGATGCCCTCTGCTGAAAGTGCTGTGTGTTTTCGGTTTGCCGGGATTGCCACCGTTCCGCTTGCCACAAGTGCCATTAGTTTGTCAGAATCCATCTTCTCTTTTGCCGCTACGGTCTTCATCTCCGGCGTCAGAATCCCTTTTTTGGCAGCCTCCATTTGTGTTGCGTACTCTCTCATTCTTCTATCCATCCTTTCATTTTATAGAATTCATAAAAATGGTTGGTCGGCCCATGCCCTTGTCCAATCTCCAACCCATAACGTATCGCTTCTGTTACATAGTTCTTGGCATATTGTACAGCCTGCGGCAGTGCTTCCCCCAGCGCAAGTCGTGCAGTAATTGCCGAGGAAAGCGTACAGCCCGTACCATGTGTATTCTTCGTCGGTATCCTCTCTTCCACAAATGTATGGATGCGGCTGCCATCATATAAAATGTCTGCGGCTGCCCCCTCTAAATGTCCGCCTTTGACCAGAACATTTTGTGCCCCCATCTCCCACATACGTTTTGCCGCCTCTTCCATATCAGAAATACTTTCAATCCGGCTTCCGGTAAGCGCAATCGCTTCCGGGATGTTCGGGGTCAGCAAAAAGGCAAGCGGCAGTATCTGTTCCTGAAACGCCAACAGTGCCTCCGGGCGCATCAATGCGCATCCGCCTTTGGCAATCATAACCGGATCGACAACGATTGCTTGCGGGCTGTATTCACGTAACTTCTCTGCTGTCGCAGCCATACTCGCTGCATCCGGCAGCATACCGACTTTTACTGCATGAATCTTGCAATCCTCAAATACAGCATCCATCTGGTCACAAATTGTTCGCGGCGGTACCTCCATAATTGAAATCACTCTACTGGTGTTTTCTGCCACTACCGAAACAATGACACTCATACCAAAACACCCCAGGGCAGAAAAAGTCTTCAGGTCAGCCTGTATCCCGGCACCTCCGCTGCAATCCGATCCGGCAATAGTTAAACAAATTTTGATAAGAATCCCCCCTTTACTGAATATTTGTTTTCCAAACACAAAAAAAACAGGACGCACCATAAGGCACTTCCTGTAAATTACTTTATAAGCAGTTCCCTACGTTGGCATTACCCAAATCAGGTATAAGGGTCGAAGTTGATTACTTCCTCTCAGCCTGCTGCACAAGCTCCCCATTCGTTTTATGTTGTTATCTCAAAATAGCATACATACTTCTCTTTGTCAACAAGGCATCGCAAGAATCTTCTCAAAGAGATAGAATTTGCCCATGCGCAGTTCTGCCGTCCCCACTTTAAGATACCCTGCTCTTTCATACAGCGATACCGCTGCTGCATTCAGCGCATATGCATCTAGCCGTATAGATTCATAGCCCTTTTGCCGAATCAACTGCTCCGCACACTGTAACATCCGCTTTCCTAACCCCTGGTTCTGATCGGAAGGATTTACAGACAGGCGGTGCAGAACGGCAAAAGAGGAGTCCGGGGCATTCCAACATCCGTTAGCATACTCCGGATCGAACACCTGATTCACCACAAACGCGGCTGCCATATGTCCGCTGCGTTCAAAGAGGTATAAATTCCCCTTCCCAATATCTTCGGTAAGAATTCTCCGATCCGGATAAACTTCATCCCATTGGTAGATACCACATGACTCCATATGCTGTGTCACTTCTCTGTAATGCTGCAATACGTACTCTATATCTTCGAGCCCTGCCCTTCTGATATGTTTCATGTCTATACAGGGCTCATTTGCTTCTATATACATTATGCCTCCACGCTTTCCTGTCAAAGTTTTTATAGCTTTACGTAATCTGACGTTTAGATTATGACATATTTGCAATCGCTTGGCAAGATTAGAGCCGCTTCGTAAGTTGACAGTCGCTCTATGTTTTTGTATATTATTGCTGTTTTTCCATTTTTCTTGCATCTTATATTGGTATTATGGTATGACCTGCCCCCGATTTTTGTACCAGTCGCAATGTTAGTAATGACCGGTATCCGGTAGGGTAAATCCTTATCAGCTTGACGACATCGTAACATTTCTTGGTGGATTGTTCAAGGGCGG
>JBKECY010000008.1:0-21196 GCA_047975025.1 Lachnospiraceae bacterium | reverse complement strand
ATTTCACGCATTGCTTTTTTCTGTGGTGATTCCTCTCTTCTTCTTGCCATAAAAAACCTCCAAACTGTTGTAATTATCTTACATCAGTTTGAAGGTTTACACAATCTTTGGGATAGTCCCTATACTTTGCAGGCCGGTAATCTAGTCGTGTGCAATGCAGGCACCTTGCATGGCGAATCGCCTTTTCAAAATCATCCAATGCAGAGCTACTGTTGTGTTTTGGATCAACTAAGTCTGCCTTGCCTGCCACCGAATTCACTTATGGATGCTTCCTGCAATCCTATTTTGTATTTTTCTGAAGATGAAAGCAGTGTGAAGCATATCATGTTGGCACTTCACGAACTAGACTCACAGGAATCCGGCAATCCATACGCATGTACCCGACTGGCTGACGCTCTTTTGCATATCATATATGAAAAACTTCACACATTAAATCAGTCCAGATTGTCCGTCCGAAGTACCCACGAATCTTTGATTCAGGAAATTACCGCCTATCTGGAACAGCATCTTATGGAGTCGGTTACATTAAAGGAGCTGGGAGAAAAATTCCATATGAGCTATTATTATCTTTCTCATATCTACAAGACACAGACGGGTCTGTCTCCCATGAAATATGTGATGCATCGAAAAATCGGTGAGTCACAGAATCTCCTGATGAACACTTCCATGCTGATTGGAGAAATCAGCGAAACACTGGGATTTAGCGATAACTGTCATTTTAATGTAACCTTTAAGAAGTATGTCGGAATGACCCCTTCGCAATACAGGCAGTATTTTCAAAACAAAGCAGGTACTTCTGGATAGAATGCTCTGCCGACCATATAGTGTCTAATTTGCAGATACTATCACTTTAACACAAACTATACACATACACAAAGCAAAAGTCCTGATTCACCATTTGCTTTGTGTATTTTTTTTGTCAACTGTTTGTTTTTCAAGTATATAGCGCAACAATATACAAAATAGCATAAAATTTCCCCGTATTAGCTTTGAAACAAAGCAAAATACACTAACTCCCAATTCATCCTGTCCCTTATACTAAACATATCTAAATCACCAATGAATAGAACACAGGAGTATACCTATGAAATCTTCCATCACTATTGGTGCCTGTGACTGGGCACTCCCCGGAGGCGGGCTCTATGCCACACAGATTGCAGCTGAAGTCGGCTTGCAGGCTCTCTCCTTGAAAGTGGGGCTCTACGAAAATGACTATCCGCTCACCTATCCGCAAATGCAGAAATTCTATCTAAAAGAGCAGCAGACCTATGGTATCGAATATTGTGCCATAGCACTGAATGATTTTGATAATATCCCAATGCATGCCATAAAAGGCACTAAGGAATACGATATTGTCTGGGGTTTGCTGCGCCGGGCGGTTCCTACCGCCAAAGCACTCGGGGCGCAGGTAATTCAGGTACCGGCCTTTGCCGCAAGTGAAATGACAACGGAGGCCGAGCTTATAAGAAGTGCTCTGGCGTTACAGTATCTCTGCGATGAAGCCGGCTCTTATGGCATTTCGGTTGCCAGTGAGAACCTGATGCCTCCTGTGTCTTTTAAAGCTTTGCAGCGCAGAGTCGACCGAAAGAATTTCTATCTTTATTTTGACAGTCAGAATTATAAATTGTTCCGCGGCTATAACCAGCTTCATATTCTTGAAGAGCTCTATCCCAGCATGTGCCCTCAGCTGCATGTTAAGGACGGAACCAGCGCGCTAAGCGGCAGCCTGCTCGGTACGGGCTCCTCCTCCTTTTTCAATACCATTGACTGGCTAAAGGAACAGGAATTTACAGGCTACATCCTGTTGGAGAACTACTACGACCGACTGCCGCTTCGGTTACAGGCGGAAAATCCCTATGAATTACTGCGTGAAGATATCCGTATTCTAAAAAAATCCCTGTGACAATCCAAGGTCACAAGGCTTTTTTATCGCTATATCTACTACCGCTATGCTGTTTTACGCTCTTCAAGGAACAACTTTCTGGTCACAAAATTATATACCATCACAATGGCCGTTGCAAAAATCTTTACGATCATATAGTAATATCCCATCTTGTCTACCCCCAGCCACATGATTGCCTGATTGATTCCCAGTCCAATAAGACTAAGAATAACAAACACAATGAATTCAAGACGTTTATTCATCTTGCGATTCGTCTGGTATACCCATCTGACACTCAGAATATAGCTGAATATGACAGACAGTACAAATGAGATTGCTCCTGAAATCAAATAATTAATGCCTACAAATTCCGTCAGAAGGAACAGCGTAACATAATCAATGAGAAAGGCCATGCCGCCAACGACTCCAAAACGGAGGACCTGCTTGATCAGTGCTTCATATTTTTTCATGCTCGTACTTCCGTTTTCTTTATTTTAACTCTTCTTGTACTGTACTAAGTGCTGCCTCAATTACCTTATCCATATCATAATACTTATAATGTCCCAGTCTTCCGCCGAAGATCACATCAGATTCTTGCTCTGAGAGTTCCTTGTATTGCTGATACAACGCACCATTCTTCTCATCGTTGATTGGATAGTAGGGCTCAATTCCAGGCTTCCATTCAGATGAGTATTCTCTGGAAATAACAGTCTTAGGCTGCGTTCCGTATTCAAAATGCTTATGTTCTATGATACGGGTGTAGGGCACTTCCTGTTCGGTATAGTTAACGACTGCATTTCCCTGGAAGTTCTCCATATCTTTTACTTCTGTTTCAAAGCGGACGGTACGATATTCCAGCGTGCCAAGCTTATATTCAAAGAATTCATCAATCATACCGGTAAACAGTGTTTTACCGGCAATCTCCGGGTTCTCTCTGCGATAGGTGAAGTAATCCGTATTCAGCAATACATCGGTTCCTTCCAACATTTTTTCTACGATAGGGGTATAGCCTCCCATAGGAATTCCCTGGAACCGATCATTGAAATAGTTATTATCATACGTAAAACGCAGTGGCAGACGCTTAATGATAAACGCCGGGAGTTCTTTGCAGCTGCGTCCCCATTGTTTTTGTGTGTATCCATTGATCAATTTCTCGTAAACGTCCGTTCCGACTAAGGAAAGTGCCTGCTCCTCCAGATTCTGCGGCTCTGTAATATTCAGCTCGCGAATCTGCTCTGCAATCTTGTCTTTCGCTTCCTGCGGAGTTTTGATGCCCCACATCTTACTGAATGTATTCATGTTGAATGGAAGATTATACAATTCATCTTTATAAATTGCGACCGGAGAATTGATATAATTATTGAACTCTGCAAACTGATTAATGTAGTTCCACACTTCTTTGTTACTGGTATGGAAAATATGAGCGCCGTATTTATGCACATGAATTCCTTCCAGATCCTCACAGTAAATATTACCGGCAATGTGGTTTCTTTTGTCAATTACAAGACATTTTTTCCCTGCTTTTTTGGCCTCATATGCAAAAATCGCACCGAACAGCCCAGCTCCAACAATCAGATAATCATACTTCATCTTTTTTCTCCTTGCTCATTTTAATAGTTGCAGATTTCTTTTTCTTCGCAGCCTTATATATCCAGATATTGCCACCAGAAATCAACTGCGGTCATCTGCTTATACCGGCTCTTGTATTCCTGACGGGCATTCTCATAGCTTTTATCAATCTCTCGAAAGGTACGGAATAATTTTCGGTAACACTTGAAGATCTGGCTTACATCACGCCTGAACAACAGCGCTTTGCCGGCTGTATCCCGGCATATCACATGCTTTTTTCTATAATACTGGTCAACGGAGGCATGCGGAACCACGACTGGTATCGTCCGCTCGGCAGGCAGGAGCAGTCCGTTCAGGCTGCATCGCTGCAAGATGCCGGTCGGGTGCTTCATCTCCGGCGGCTGCTCTGTTTCCTGACCTGTCGTATCACGAAGCAGCTGTGCAGGAAGTGCATTTTGCTCCAGAATCTCCTGTAAAGTAGAATACTGATAATCCTGCCTCATCAACGACATGTGCAGCTTTTGTGCATCTGTCCGCATAAGCCAGTCGATTCCCTTGCAGAAATCAATAGCACCTTTTAGATTCATGTTCACATACCGATATCGGTATCTCACAATATTACCGGTTACCCACCGCAGTAAGAGGCGCTTCAGTCTTCGTGCCGAATAGCTCGGCGCATGTATCGCATTGGTAATGCACAGATTGCGAATTGCGTAGTATTCCTGTGCACCGGGCATCTTATTTTCAAAAGCTTCGTGCCATACCCCTATACCGTTTAAACTCAGAAATCCGGTCCCAATACGCAATCCATACTCAATATCATCTCTATGGATAAAGATGGGGAGCGGCAGATTGTCTTCACTGATTTGGGTCCGCGGTATGCAGCAGTACCACCACCCGGAGTATTCTGTTTTTACATCTTCATTCTCATTTCTAAGCAACTGTACGGTATCCCGCAAATCAACGTTGTGCTTTAAAGCAACGATTCTTCCCTCATTCCACTGTGCACCGGATTCATACTGTATGCCCGGTCTGTCTAAGCGCAGCAGGCCCCCTGCCAGCTGGCAGCCCTCATAGGCTTCTTGCAGGAAACGCAGAAAATGCCAGGTTCGCTCCAGAACATAGGGGCGTATGACCACATCATCATCCATCAGTATAATATGCGTGTGTTCCCCCGGCAGAGCCTCAATGATTGTTCTGGTAAATCCTCCGGCTCCTCCCGTATTCTTGTTCGGAAAAATCCGTATCGCTTCTGTGGTATCATAGGAGTCTATTGAATTCCCATTATCTGATACATAGACCGTCAGTTTGTCCCGAAGCGGCGAATCCGCATTATGCAGGATTTCGGCTTTGATTTCATCCAGATTCCTGAACAGGTACTTTTCCCTCTTATAGGTGCAGATTCCAAGTGCCAGCCGAATCTCTCTGGGCGTCTGTTTCGTCACCGGACAATAACTGATATCGCGCAGCACACTATCCTGTAATGCTTCGATCTCCAGATAATACATTCCTGTCGTCTGCATCGGAAACTGCCCGCAGACTTGATAGATGAAATCAGCAGACTCCACACACACCTCATGCAGCAGTTCTTCAACTACGGTATCATTGCTCAGATATTTATATTTGCAGGAGATTCTAAGAGCTCCTGTCGCACTGACTTTCGCCTCTATCCCGTCCAACACAGAATAAAGACCCCATTTTCCAACTGAAAATGCGTTAAAGTACGTATCAAAAGCCAGTACGCTGCCTCTGCCAAGTACGAGATCTTGTTCCCTGATCTCAAGTCCTCTGTCAGTGAGCAGCCGATAATATAATTGCACCTTATCACTGGAGCCAGGGTCCGGGAGTACCATTGTCTGAATCGAATCCAGATTCTCTCTTATCATACATATACCTCAACTCTGCGCGATCTGTTCTACAAAACAGCCTCATTAATAGACGACTCTAGTTTGGATAAGCCTTCTGTCTTACCATCTTCACCAATATAAGCATCACATACTGTGTCCACATCTCCGGACATGACAATTTGTCCCTTATCCAGCCAGATTGCATGGTCGCACAGCACCTTCACACTTTTTATCTGATGGGATACATAGAGAAGTGTTGTGCCGCCTTCCAGCATTTTTTCCATTCTGGTCATGCATTTTTTCTTGAATTTAAAATCACCGACCGCAAGAATTTCATCTACAATCAGAATATCCGGGTTAACCATGGTCGCAACCGCAAATCCTAAGCGGGCTTTCATACCGGAGGAAAAGTTCTTGATCGGTGAATCAAGGAAGGCATGCAGTTCAGCGAAATCTACGATTTCATCGAAATGTTCCCTCATAAACTTCGTGGAGTTCCCCAGAACCGTACCATTCAGGTAGATATTCTCCCGCGCAGTCAGATTCCCATCAAACCCAGCCCCCAGCTCAATCAGCGGAGAAATAGCTCCGTTGATATCAACCGTACCTTTATATGGTTTCATGATTCCACTAATCACTTTTAAAAGTGTGGATTTTCCTGAACCATTGGTGCCGATAATACCCCAAGCTTCTCCTTTTTTCACCGTCAGATTAATATCCTGAAGCGCCAGAAATTCCTGATACCGAAGTTCATGACGGATGGCTTTAATGATATATTCCTTTAGATTATCGACTTTCTGACTCGCTTTATTATACCGAATCGTCAAATCTTTTACTTCAATTACATTTTTAGACATGTACTCACCTTTTCACCCTTAGAAGCATTACTTACTTCAAATATACACAAAGCATTCGCCGGCTTCTCTTAGATATACAAAATAAATTTGTCTTTGGATTTTGCAAATGCAAAAAGCCCGATTGCCAGAGATATAAATGCTATGATCCAGCCGCCCCAGAATACTCTGGGCCCCGGCAATCTTCCTAAATAAATCAAGTCGCGGAACTGTGCCACATAATAGTACAGCGGATTAAATACTTTTAAAACGAACTGCAACTTTTCAGGTAAGGATTCGATTGGATAAAAAAGCGGCGTTGCATACATCCAGGCTGTCGTAAATGCTTTATAAATATATTGTACATCTTTGAAGAACACCGCAGCCTGAGCCAGGAAGAAACCAAGTCCGCAGGAGAACAAGAACACTTGAATAACAACCACAGGAAACAGGAAAAAGTAAGGAGTAAAAGGTGCTCCGGTAAAGATCATTACGATCAGGAGCGCTCCCAGCGACAATACGAAATCTACCATGGCACTGGTGATTTTCCCTAAGGTAAATATATACTTGGGCACATACGTCTTTTTGATCAGGCTGGCATTCGCAGATACCGAATTCATAGCCTGATTCGTCGCATCCGTAACAAATCCAAAGATCAGACGTCCGGTAAGCAAATAGACCGGATAATTCTCAATATTTCTTTGAAACATTGTAGAAAGCACAACAGTCATGACAATCATGATTAAGAGCGGATTCAGTACGCTCCATACATAGCCCAATACACTTCTTCTGTATTTTAGCTTTAAGTCCCGCTGTACAAGCTGCAGTAACAAATCCTTATAGCGCATAAATACAGTTAATCTTTCTTTCAAATGCATACTCATGTCCTCATTTTAATCTTTAATATACAGTGTAGCGGATAATATAATAAAAAGGCGGTTCTGCGAAGATATCTGACAGGCCTGCTCGTCACAGCATGATAAATTGCCGGAAAACGCTGTTTCAGCATGTGATCAAATTCCTGCATTTCCCGCTTTACTTTGACAGATAGCGGCAGGCTAATCAGGATTTTGTAATATCCTCCGACCATCGTGGCGATATTGCGTTCGAGGTAGTTCAGGATATACTCTGCTCTCTGCTCTGTTCGATTTATCTCGTAAAAATCCAATAGACGTGAAAACACTTTTTCATAATGCGCTCTGTTGCGCTGCATGTTCTTGAGATTCATACTCTGTGTTCCCAATCCAATGCGGTACATATAGACAAATAAATCCAGAAAAACCACCGTCTTTACATAGGGTATGGGAAACAAAATATACTCCATGTCCACATAAAAGCAATGTTCATCAATCGAATACGGATTTTGCCGCAGCACCTCTGTGCGAATCGTCAGCGCATGCATTTTGATAACGGTATGTCCGCTGATCTCTTCAAATGCATAGACTTTCTCATAGGCAACACCTGTAAAAGGGGTGCGCCGTTCTACTGTCTTCTTCCCACTTGTGTGGTCGACCCAGTAATAATTACTCGACACAAGGTCCGCCTCGGTGCTCTTTAGAAACTGTACCAGCTCTTCAAATGCAACCCGGTCAACCCAGTCATCCCCATCTACCACCTTAAAATAATGCCCGGCCGCTTCCTTCGTCCCTGTGTTAATTGTGGAACCATGACCGCCATTCTTCTTATCGATCACCCGGATGGAATCCGGATAGCGCTTCTCATATTCCTGCGCAATTGCAAGAGAACCATCCGTAGATCCGTCATTGACTACCAAAACCTCGATCTCCGGCAGCACCGATGTTACAACAAAAGAATCCAGGCACTTTCCAAGATACGCTTCGATATTATATGTTGGAATTACAATAGAAAGTACTTTCTGCATAACGATTTCTCCCAAACACCTTATTCACCGGACTGCACACGATTATTTTTTCAGATAATTTTTGACCTTTTCCCATGTACCTCCGATTCCATCCCGCCGAATACTTTGAAGTCCTTTGGAAAACAAAGAAGTGCTATGAATGGACGCCCCATCCTGACCGTTCATAGCCGGCGCCTCTTTGGGGTCGATGTGTGTGTCAAAACTTGCGCTGCTTACAATGAGGTTGGTTACCGGATCGATCACAACAATATTAAATCCCCGGCGATTGACCGCATGCTCCACTTCATTGACCAAGATACTGGCAACATTCTGCGAATTGCAGGGCGAAGACAGCAATTTGACCGTCAGATTCTCTGAAAGCTCCCGCGTAACCTCGGAATCTTCCCCAATACCGGCCATCTTCTCATGAAGTACTTCTCCATGAGAAATCAAGGCTGTATAGCCGTTCCAGCCATTGTTGTTGACATAATCAGCCTGCAGTCCCAACGCATGCAGTGCATCTTGATACAACGAAACATGATGACCGACAATATCCTTTACGGCAATGCCGATGATGAACTTTTCTTTTACCTTCTGCAGCACCTTCAAATGCGGAATCAGCTCTGTCTGGGAAAACACCTCTCTTGCATCCATAAATTCCAGTGTACGGGATACGAAATCATTGGAAGATTGGACGCGCTCTGCCAATCTGGCGTTGATACTCTCATAGTCGACCGGAGTTTCCAGTAAGGTCTGCACTTTGTCCTTCCAGCTGTCCGTTCCGTCAAAGATCACGATACGCTCCGGGATTCCAAGCGATTTCGTTAAATCAAGCACCCGGTTGCTATTTGGATTATTCTTCGGACGCAGGATGACAAAGTTCTTCTGGAAAATCAATGAAAAGCACAGACCATGAAATGAGTTACCGACGAAGAACTCACACTCTGAAAAATGATATAGGAAATCTTCGATTCCAATATCAAACGTGCACTCATAGCCTTCTTCCGTCAACATATCGTACATCGGCTGTCTGTCTTTATCCAAAGGATTCGCTGCCAAGATCGGCTTGACAGGCAGATTGAAATGCGAGGATGCCATCTGCAGTATCTCCGGAATCTCTTTATATTTCAGAAGAAAATAAGATGCAATAAAATTCTTGTCTGTCAGCGTAGACTTATGCGCCTCTTCTAAAAAGATATTTCGATCCACCAAAAAGACCGGATCCAGTACTTTTTCAGCTGTAACCCCCAGCTGCTCACGACAAATATCGGCACCGACACTCTCGCGTACTGACACAAAGTCAAATTCCTTCAGATATTTTCCTGCCTGTTCCGTAAATTCCGGCTCTGCTCTGTAACGCGTTCCGAAGGAAGAGGCGAAGGAGATTCTGGCTCTTCTCCTGCTGACAAAATCCAGGAAAAAGTGATGGTGACAATGGCACACCTGCTGGTTCCAGACAACATCTGAGCCTACAATAAAGGAGCGGCAAATATTATTCATTCCCTTCCATGTAGGATAATTATCATGACGGTTCGACACAGGAAAACGGCTGCGGATAAATTTATTTGCAATTGTTTCAGGATCGTAGAATTCATCGCCCCACAATTCTTTTGGTTTTTCCAGGAACAAAACGGATTTCCCATTCGCTTCATATAGTTTGGCAAGTGCAAAATACGTCAGTACTGAACCAAAATTCAATCCGTACCACACACCAACAATACCTATATCATATTCATTTGCAAGGCAGTCAGCAACCAGTTTCGCATATGGTAAAGTGTCTAGTTTCATAAAAAACCTCCTGTGATTTCTGTTCAAATGCAAAGATCTTGAAAGGGCCGGATTCCTCTTCTTGGCTGCTTCCAGCGGGAATTCCTTACTTAATTTACAATCGCCCCTGTCGCTGAGTCGCGTCACCGCTTCAAGCCCCTTGGGCGTATTGGCAACCAGAACACTTGTCCCTTTCTCGTCATTATACGCAGCTTCAATGCCCCAGAAATCCCCTATGGTAACATCTCCTTGACGTGGTATCTTGCTGAATTCACAGCTTCCGCACGACTCATTGACCGAAATCCCCCGTAAGAACCCTCTCTTGTAAAAATAGGTGTCAGAGGTAGGGCGCACAGTAGAGCCATCGGAAAAAGTCGCTGTATATGTAGAAGCATGCCAGGCTTTGGGGACTGAGTTATCGCGGAATGTAAAGCGGGTCATGGTCTTATCTCCGCTTACGGCATCCTGAAACTTTCTCCATACCTTTACACTTGGTACACCATGACAGATCAGATCCGCAGTCAGTAATTTTTCATAGGAGGCTCCCAGAAAAGATTTCAGCCCCGCCACCTGACAGGGACAGCCTGAGAACAGCACATACTGATCTTCTTTTAATAATTTTTTAATTTCTGAAAAGCAGTCGCGGGTATCTGACTGCAGATATTTACTCCCACGCATCGCTTCAAACACCTCGCGCTCCTTCGAAACAACGTGGTGTACCTCTCGTAAATCTTCTGAAAAAACAGCACCACAGACATATCCGTCCTGCTCCAGCACAAATTCAGCCAGCATGGCAAAAGCACCGCCGCTGCTGGATCTCATACGTTCTTCATCACTGGCCATATACGCAAAACTTCTAGGTTTTTTGTAATTGTCATGCACAGGATGAAGGACAGGACAGGTGGCAACACATTTGCCACAATCCACACATTTTTCATCAATTACCGGTTTGTAGAACCCCGCCTCATCCAGACACATAGTAATCGCATCCACCGGACAAATATTCTTACAGGCACCGCAACCGGTGCAGGCAAATTGACTCACTGTGTTTACTGTCATTTTTCTACCTCCAGACCCAGATATTTTCTCCAGAACTCTTCCGTAATATACTGCGGATAATCGTTGTGATACTGCTCTACGGTCTTATTAAAGTTTCGGTCGATGCTGCGCATCATGGCGAATAACGCACGCATGATACGAAATGATTCTTTCCAGTTCTTCTCAGTTATATAACCACGTTGTGTGTCGATATCATAGAACAGAATACGTTTTTTGCGGTACAAGAAAGAAATATTCGTATTTAAAGACGGTACGATTACATCACCGCGGGCCGGCAGCATGCAGCCATTTAGCGTAAGGCGTCTGAACAGACGGCGCAGCCGTCCCTCATAATCATACACCTGCTGCGTCTTCAGCTCTTTAAATGTAAACCGCATGGGAAGCTTTTGTATATCCTGCATCTGATATGCACTTTTCATGATTTCAGTATTTAATTCCTGCGGGTTTTGAGCGGCAAGCCAGGAGAATCCCTGCAGATAATCCCCTACTGCACGCAGATACAAATCTGCCGTCTTATACTGGTATTTCACTAACGATGAGAAAATATGGCGCATCAGCCTTCTTTTGAGCAGCTTAGCCGAGAAAGCGGGGCCGCCATGAAGCGTACCAATAATTGAGCTGTTCCTAAGGGCATAGTAATTCTTCGAAGTCGACTCCTTTTTCTCAAATGCCTCATGCCATACGCAGATTCCGATCATCGTGATCTTAGGACGCTCCTGATGGCGCAGGTTATAATCAAAATCATCGTATTGGAAAAAGATTGGAAGAGCCAGATCCTTCGGTACTTGCTCACTGATTGGGAAGCAGCAGTACCACCATGCCAGCTGATTTGTACTCTCCAGAAGCTCCGTTCTCAAGATATCTTTGACCTTACGCATATTATAATTTACTTTATTAAATGTAACGGCATGCACATCCCAGGTCTCACCGGCTGCGTGCTGTCTGTATGGCTCATTGAGCTTCAGCATTGCACCGCCCAGCATGCAGTCGCGATATTCCGGCTTAAGGAACCGCAGGAACATATAAGTTCGTTCCAAAGACTGCTGTGTGAACACGAGATCGTCATCCATCAGGATGAAATGTGTCAGACCATAGGTGTCCTTATCTGCATTTGCCTCCATCATGGCGCGTGTGAAGCCTGCGGCGCCACCGCCGTTTAAGTTCGGGAATACCTTGATGGCTTCCTCCTGCAGCATTTGTGTATCAAGTGTCTGTCCATTATCCGCAATATAGGCGCGCAAATGACCATGCAGCATGGACTCCGGTTTAGTGAAAATCGTATCCTGCAGCATCTTCATATTCGCATATACATAATCTTCACGTCTGTACGTACAGATACAAATCGCAATATTTACATCTTCCAGACTTTGCTCATCCACATCAGAACAGTAAGCACCGCCTGTCATAGTTGTCGGAGTAAGAGCCCGGATTTTAAAGGCAAGAAGGCCCTTGACAGGGCAGGACGGATAGTCAAATGTGACATCCACAGGAGTTTCTTCATCGATTCTTACAGATTTAAGAACATACTCTTCTGCATATCCATCTGCATGTAACTCGACTCGTGTCAAGATGACATCGCAGCAGCCCTGCAGAGTCATAGTTAGTGAAACGTTGCCTAACGAGGTATATTTCATCCACTTTTCATAAGAAAAGAAATTGAAATAAGTATCTGCTTTCACTTCACCGCCCGGCTTAACAGTCATCGTCTTTTGCACCGCATCCATACGTGCCTGCTGCGATTGATATCGAAAGTACAGCTTCGTTTCATTTGCCATTATATCTGGATATTGAAGGTTTTGAAGAATCATTTTATTTTTATCCTTTCCTTACACCGGACTAAACTGCCTACAAGACACAATATATCGCACAGACTATTGTCCATAACCTGTGCGGATAGATTCATATTATCATACTCTGAAATATTATAGCGTACCATGCCTGATTTTGCAAGGTACATTTCCCCTCACGCCCCCGCCTGAGTCACAGATACTTTACCACACCATGCACCATATAAGAGACCAGCATACACAGGCACCTCGGCACACTATACCCCATATAGCGGTACACGCGGTATGTCATCTGCGCTGACTTTACCTTGTTTCTGGATTTCCCGCCCTGTGAAAGCCGGTATTTCAGATATGGTTCGTTAATAGCCACCGCCGGTTCATGCTGCCGCAGGATGCGAAGCCATGTAATATAATCCTCATGACTGTCCTCATGCTGCATTGGAAACTGCCGCATGACATCTGTGCGGATCAATACGGAGGAGCAATTGATACTGTTATGTTTTAACAGCTCTTTATAGGTAATGACCGGCTTGACCCCGATGCGCTTCCCCGTACTGCTGCCATCCTCGTTCATCAGCTCCCGTCCTGTGGAGCAAAGTACCTTTTGACTCTCTTCCAGCAGCTGTATCTGGTGTGCAAGTTTCCCGCTCCCCCACCAGTCATCCGCATCCAGAAAAGCGACATAGGGTGCCTGTGCCAGCTGGACTCCTTTGTTACGCGACGCTGCCACTCCCAGATTCTGTTCATTGCGGATATAAATAACCCCCTCACGCTCCGCAAAGGATGCTGCCACCGCAGCTGTCGAATCTTCCGAAGCATCATCCACTACAATGACTTCCACCGCAACCCCCTGTGCATAGACAGATTCTACGGCTTGTGCCAGAAATGCGGCACCATTATAGGCTGGAATCACCACAGATACTTCCGGCTGTTTCTCCCTGTTCACGCTAGCTTCTCCCTGCTCATTCAAGTGCTTAATCCTCTTTCATCTGCAACGCATTGTCCAGACCATCTTCGATTCCTTCTGAAGTTTCTTTTTGTGCAAAAATCTTAAAGGTCATGAACAAAAGCTTCAGATCCAGTAATACGGAATAATTCTCAATATAGTACAAATCCATCTTCAGCTTATCATAAGGAAGCGTATTGTATTTCCCATAGACCTGCGCATAGCCGGTCAGACCTGCTTTGACTTTGAGACGATAGTAGAATTCAGGAATGTCACGCTGGTACTCCTTTTGAATCTCTTTGCGCTCCGGGCGCGGCCCTACAACTGACATATCTCCGAGGAAGATATTAAAGAGCTGGGGCAGTTCGTCAAAATGCAGGTTACGCAGTACTTTGCCGACTGGTGTGATGCGACTGTCATTCTTAGAGGCCAGCCGGGCTCCATGTTCTTCCGAATCACAGCACATGCTTCTGAATTTAAATATCTTAAATGCCTTGCCTCCTATGGTAAGGCGTTCCTGACGGTAGAATACCGGGCCATGGTCATACAGCTTGATTATCAGTGCAATGACCAGCATAAGCGGAGAAAACAGCACGATGGCAACGCTTGAAATCAACAGGTCTATAAAGCGTTTCAGCACGACCTGTTCCCCTGAAAGCCCCATATTTTTGGACAGCAAAAGCGGCGTATCCAACAGGTGAATCCTGTCAGCGCCGGATACAATAATATCTGAGATTTTAGGTGTAATATAGCAGCGGATGGAATGTGCAAAACAGTATTTCAAATATTCATTTCTGGTCTCAGCGGGCAAATCCCAGATAATAACCGCTTTGTATTTTTTCATTTCCTTGTAAATCGCTTTTTCACCGGCATCAATATGAATCGTACCGGTGATATTGTATTTGTCTTTGCGGGAATGCATTTTGCGAATGATCTGCTCCGGCTTTCTGGGGCCGTAGATGACCAGCATATCATGTGCTTTGTACAAATGCGTATAGATATAATGAGAGGACAGTGCCCACAGCACACTGATGACACACTGCACTCCGGTCATTACAATAATCGGCACTGCGGACAGGAACCAGCGGTTGATCAGCGTAATCTGGAGATACAAAACGACATTGGCACATAGCGTGGCAATGATCAGCGAGTAGATAACATCCGATTTCTTGAGATACCCGATGCGAAGTCCTCCATACAGACGGGCGAACAGCAGGAATACCAGAATATAGAGTGCAATCAGTACCCAGTTTCCTCTTTGGAAAAACGGGAAAAAGATTTTATTCTTATAATAATCATACCATATGTATCCGAAAATGATGGCATAGGTGAGCACCAGAATCGTCCCCATTGCAAACACGATTACCCGTTTGCTGTATTCTCTGTTCTGCACGTTTCATCCTCTATTCTTTCTAAATTTGAGCGGGAAAGACCCACTTATTTATACAGTCTATCTTTTCTGGGAGATTTTGTCAATTCGCACCCGTTTTTTACACAGTAAAAATCCGACGGCAGTGCGGCCGTCGGACGAGCTAATCCTGTTTTTTCTCAAAAACGATACTTATTTACGATGGCTGGAAGCGGTATCCTACGCCCCCCACTGTCTGAATCAGTGCCGGCTTGGACGGACTGTCTTCAATTTTGTCCCGAATTTTATTAATGTGTACCGTAACGGTAGACAGATCGCCTACTGCATCCATCCCCCAGATTCGGTCAAAGAGTATTTCTTTGGAAAATACAATGTTCGGATTTTCCGCCAGGAACAACAGCAGCTTGAATTCCCTGCTGGTCAGTTCGGTCTCTTTGTCCTCTTTGTAGACACGATAGGCATTGGTATAGATTTTCAGATTTCTCACCTGAATGCATTCATTTGAGCTTTTGCTGGCAAGCAGCTCATGGATGTGAATATGTGCTTTGACTCTGGCGACCAGTTCCGGCGGACTAAATGGCTTAACGATATAGTCATCCGCTCCCAGACCCAGACCGCGTATCTTGTCAATATCTTCTTTTTTGGCAGTCACCATCAAGATGGGAACATTGGAATTCGCCCGAATTTCCTTGCAGATCTCATAACCATCCCGCACCGGCAGCATCAAATCGAGAACAACAGCTCCGTACTCATTTTGCGAGAACAGCTCCAGGCCCGTCTGTCCATCTGCCGCAATATCGGCTTCCATCCCCTGGGCCGCCAGATAATCCCGCTCCAGCTCTGCGATCAGATGATCATCTTCTATAATCAGAATTCTCTTCATTGTGCTCCCCCCGCATACTCTAAAAATGTCATACAAATGACCAATCCATTTTGATTTTTGGCGTAAATACTTCCCTTATGATCGTTTACGATTCGTTTCACGATGGCCAGTCCCAGACCACTGCCTTCGCTGCACCGTGTTCTGGATTCATCCAGCCTGCAGAAGCTTACAAAAATTCTTTCCAGGTCTTCGACAGGTACCCCGGGTCCATCATCCGCAATTTCTAACAGCAGAGAATCTCCCCTGTTTTCAACTGTTATCTTGCATTTACTGGATGCTTTTTGTCTGTACCTGATGCTATTCATCAGAATATTATCTATAATTCGTTTGAATTCCTGCCGATCCAGCTGCAGCCAGTGGGAATCTCCGACAATATCCAATGCTATATGCAATTGATTGTGCTTACAAAATGCTTCATTATCCGTGATATATTTCTTCATATAGGCCGCCAGATCCACAGATTCCATATGATAGACAAAAGCTTGTGTTTCCATCTTATTGTAGACGGAGAGGTGATTGATCAGATTCTCCAGATCTCCCGCCCGTACCTGTATCGCCCGCAGATATTTCTCTTTCTTCTCCTGCGTATCTGCGATACCGTCGAGCAGCCCTCCCACGTAGCCCTTGATGGTGGTAAGCGGCATCCCGAGGTCATGTGACACTCCTGAAATCAGTTCTTTTCTGTAAATTTCATACTTGACTCTTTCTTCGGCGGATTCCTTTAAATACTTGCGCATTTCATTAAATTCCGTACAGGCTTCTCCCAGTTCATCGTTCCGGTACACAGGGATTTCTTCCACGAGATTGCCCGCCCGGATTCTCTGCGCTCCCTCGCGGATTCTCTTAAGCGGCGGCAGAATCAGCGACGTGATCCATCGAAAACAACAGATGTTGACAATCACGATTGCCACAAGCAGCGCTCCGACGAAGGCCCAGATATAGGGAACCACATATTTTTGCAGATAACTTGGAGTTCCCTCGCCTGCCAGTTCTCCGCTGTTGATGGCAATCATCGAGCATGTTTTATCATCTTCACTAAAACTACTCTTAATGACTGAGATTTTTCCACTTCCCAGACTTATTGAGTCCACTTTTTGCAGCACTTCTCCCATCAGGCGTTCAATCTGCTCTTCTTCTGTCTTCGTCAAATTGGAATAGAGCGTTTCTCCGTCCTGTTCGAACGAAAAATGATAGCCCATCTTGGTCAGTTCCTGCTTGACCTCAACCATTTTCGCCGTTTCTTCGAGTTCGTCCGAACTCTTATCCTGATATTCCTGATCCTCGTCAGCCGCCTCTACTTCTTTCCAGTTCGTATCCCAGAGCTCTTCCTGGTACGCATAGATCAGATTCTGCGCCGATACGACGGCATTGCGATCCTCATACATCTCTTCAAGCGGTGTCCAGTATTTCTGTCCTGCCGTCTGTACCCAGGCTATGACCAGAAATGCCGCAATACAAATCGGAATGAAGACCATCATTACATTGGATAGTACTATTTTCTGTCGAATTGTCATCCTGTACCTCTTTTGCCCTTTTTCAAAAGTATACGAGGAAAAGATAAACAAAACTTTAGTAACAGTTAAACATTTTATAAATTCAGGCGGTAGCCCGCGCCCCAGACCGTCTCAATGATCTGCGGATTTCTGGCATCATCTTCGATTTTCTCCCGCAGCCGATTCACATGCACCGACACAGTCGCTGCGTCGGAGACATATTCGTAGCCCCAGATTTTTTCAAACAGCTCTTCTTTGGAGAATACGATATTCGGATTTTCTGCGAAGAAGCGCAGCAGTTCGAATTCCCGGTTGGGCAATTTGATCTCTTCGCCCCGCTTCCATACTTTCCAGGTCTGCGGCTCGATAATTACATCCAGTACCTGAATTTTATCCGGGGTTTTTATCTCTGTTTTGTCGTTTTTATGAATCGAAACCAGACGCTCATACCGCTTTAGGTGAGAGCGCACTCTGGCAACCAGCTCAGAGGGGTCAAACGGCTTCGTGATATAATCGTCTGCCCCAAGCCCCAGACCGCGTATAATATCCACGCCCTCGCTTCTGGCTGTTACCATAAGAATCGGTATATCAATCTCATCGCGAATCTGGCGGCAGATGTCATAGCCGCTGCAGTGCGGCATCATGATATCAAGTAAGACCAGCGCATAGCCGCCTTTGCTAAGCTCCTCGATGACAAGTGCTCCATCGCTGACAATCTGCGTATCGAACCCATTGCTTTCCAGATAATCACGTTCAAGCTGTGCAATCTTATCGTCGTCTTCAGCAATCAGTATTTTCATGCTTTGCCACCTCCTTGGGGAACCACAGCCGCAGCCGCAGACCTTCTTCGTTTCGTGCCGTAATCTGCCCGCCATGCTGCTCCACAATATATTTCACCACATACAATCCGACACCGTTTCCCTGCTTGGTCCTGGCTTCATCGCACCAGTAGAACCGGTCAAATATAGACTCCAGCGTATCTTCCGGAACTCCGGGGCCGTTGTCGCTCCATTCCATGACCATGCCGGACGCTTCCTCATACATATGAATTTGAATGATTGTCGGCACCGTCTGCGCATATTTTATACTGTTTTCCAGCAAATT
This sequence comes from Lachnospiraceae bacterium, assembly GCA_047975025.1. Taxonomy (GTDB): domain Bacteria; phylum Bacillota; class Clostridia; order Lachnospirales; family Lachnospiraceae; genus JBKECY01. The sequence continues at coordinate 2,796 of JBKECY010000008.1, read as the reverse complement.
ATCAAAAATCCTGCGCATCTGTTCCACATCCATCCGGATTTCAGGATGCGCCTCTGCTTCCTTTATCATCCGAATCTCGATGTTGGCGGGATCGAGTCCGACCTCCTTTTGCGCGATATAGGCATCCGCGAACTCTGCCAGATCCGCCCTGACCAGATGCAGCGGCATCTGCCCGCTTTCCAGTCTGGAGAAATCAAAGAGCTTTTGCAAAAGCTGATTCATCTCTTCGGTGGATTCATACGCAGTTTCAAGATAGATTTTCTTTTTCTCAGGCGTATCCGCCACACCATCAAGGACGCCCTTGATATACCCCCGAATCGAAGTCAGCGGGGTGCGCAGATCATGGGAAATCCCGGTGACCATATCGGTTCGGGCCTTCTCGTTTTTCAGTCGCTGTTGTTGGTCTGCGAGCATGATTTCCTGCATTGTATTAAATGTACCGCACACTTTTTCGAATTCGCCATCTCCATGATACACGACCTGTTCTGTCAGATTTCCCGCCTGCACTCTTTCCGTTCCGGCGACCAGCGCATCCATCGGCTCCATGATTTTTTTGACCATGCGCTTTGTGAAGAAGCTGGACAAAAGAAGCAGGACTGCAATGACAGCGGCCCCCGCCAGCAGAAATGCCACACCAAAGGACGTAAAGGAATTCCTGAATGAGCTGATCAACCAATCTCCTTGAAACAGGTGAATTGCCATGATATATTCCCCGGTTGCTTCCTCGTACTTGCCAACCACCGTACTCTTTTGATGATAGAACAGCTCCGGTACGCCTGCCGCTTCCATATGCTCTGTAACATCGAAGCCCTGCAGCAGCTCTTCGACCGGCTCTTCCTCTCTTCCGTAGACTACCTGACCGTCCTTTAGCACCAGCAGCACATACTCATAGGCATTGACGGCCGTCTCCAGGCTTTGCCAGTCGGAGGCCGCTGCCTGATCGACCAGCTCCATGACCTGATAGGCTCCGGTATCCAGCTTGGCATTATCCACAGACTCAAAATCCTTAAGGAATGCATCCTCGAACAACCCAATAATCACCACTGCCACCAGCAGCAGAGATGCCAGTGCAAGCGACAGTATCTTCATATTGGATCGAAAGATTCTCTTCTTTAATGACATACTCCTTGAACCTCCTTCCTGCCGGTTCAGATAAATAGGATACAGACCGGCGCAGCTGCCTATAACTTACGAGTAAAGGCGAATCTGCCCTGGACCCGCGTAAAACACAGATATGCCAGTACGGCACTTAAAATCCCCACCAGGATACCGCCCAGAATATCCGTAGGATAGTGTACATACAGATACAGTCTTGAAAAAGCGATCAGGATGGCGGGCACCAGCAGCCAGTACCAGTATCTTTCCTTGGCCAGATACATCGCTGTGACTGCTGCGAATGCAGCCGCCGTATGCCCTGAGGGGAACGAATAGTCCGTTGGGCGGGGAATCAGAAGCTGTACTGCCGTATTGACATCACACGGCCGGATTCTGGCAACCAGCGGTTTTAAGAGGACATTGCACAGCAGTAAATCGATTATGAGCGCTCCCAGAATCAAAATCCCTGTCTTTCTGTGCTTCTTGCTAAGGAGTGCCAGAACTCCCAGGAGAATCCACAAGGCTCCTACATTTCCCAGTGCGGATATCGCCGGCATGAGGACGTCCCCGATTCCGCTTCTCATATGTGTCTGTATAAAGTCCAAAATTGCAAATTCTACTCCTGCCATAGGGGCTCTACTCCTTTGCTTTCATATATTTCTTTTAAAAGTTTCCCTGTATTTAATAAACTGTACTTTGCCATAAGCTCTCTTCCTGCCTCCGTAAGCCGGGGCAGCGTTCTATCGAAAATCCCCTCCAGCCTCTCCCGGCACTCTGAGACATCTGCTACTTTATAGACCTGCCTGCCGTCCTTAAGCCAGGTATTGTATACCGGTATATCACGCAGAACCAGCGGTATTTCACACGCCAAAGCCTCCAGCACCACAATTCCTTCTGTTTCTTCGACTGTCATAAATGCAAATGCATCTGCTCCGCAATAGGCATTTCTAAGCTCTTCGGCAGGCACATACCCCAGAAAATATACATTCGCCGGTGCATGACGAATCGCTTCTTTGATTTCCTCCGGCACCAGCGCCTCGTTGCCGCCGCCGAACCAGAAGAACAATTGCTGCGGCATCCTGCGCGCCAGTTCCAAAAAATCCAGAATCCCTTTTCGCCGGATATAATGACCTGCGGAAAGTACGACTTTTGTTTCTTCCGGAATATAATATTTCTCCCGGAATGCACAACGGTATTCAGTACGAAACTGATAGAATTCCGTATCGACACCATTGCTGATGTTATAAATCTGCCTTTTTAGCCCGTAGCTCTCCAGTATCTCTCTGGAATACTGCGTCGGCGTCAGGATGATATCCCCTAAATTATAACAGAAACAGATCCACTTTTTAAATAGCGGAGCCAGAAAATTTGAACATTTAAAAGAATTTTGAAAATCTTCCATCGTAGAGTGTCCATAATAAATCACTTTTTTCTGCTGCAGCCGTGCCACGAATGCAGCCATCACTGCGTCCGGAAGCACTGTATTTATGTGTATGACAGACGCTTCTTGCCAGGAGGCTGCCACAGGAATGCCAGCCGCTCTCATCATTCCCTCCTGATGGGACATCGCTCTGCCCACCTGGAGTGCCCCCCGATCTTTGTACCAGTGGAAGAGTTAGTTTTGATATGATAAACTAACAAAAAGGAGCAGTACAAAAATGGGAAAAGCAAGGTACACAACGGAGCAAATCATCGTCAAGC
>JBKECY010000029.1:0-55990 GCA_047975025.1 Lachnospiraceae bacterium | reverse complement strand
GCCGCCCTTGAACAATCCACCAAGAAATGTTACGATGTCGTCAAGCTGATAAGGATTTACCCTACCGGATACCGGTCATTACTAACATTGCGACTGGTACAAAAATCGGGGGCAGGTCACTGAAATCATATCCCTGACAGGATGTTTGATTTCCTTCCGATATGCTACATTATAATATACTTCTCCAAAATTATAGTTGTAGCTGCTTATAAATGTACCCCTGCCTATATGAATCCCCTCATATAGTGCAGGGGTATTTTGCAAATGTGATAGTAAAGTCATATAAGAAATAGATATATCTATACGACAAACCCGAGTTTATCAAATAGATTGACAGATAAAGTCTGATTTGATATAGTATATAGGTATAAAGGAGGTATTTTTATGCCACGTGAGAAAACATATCAGGAACAGTTAGAAATCAAGCATACATTGCGTCTCAGAGAAATTCTAAATACATTGCCTGCCTTTTCCCGGGACTTCTTTCGAGGCATTGAGCCGACAACAACTACTCGAACCAGAATTTCGTACGCATTCGATTTGCGGGTGTTCTTTCAGTTCATTATGGATGTCAATCCACAGTATACATTGTATTCTATGCCGGATATTCCGATTGCTGTGTTAGATCAGCTAAAAGCTGTTGATATTGAAGAATATCTGGAATATTTGAAAGTTTATGAAACAGACGGAAAGATTCACACGAATACCGAACGAGGGCTTAAAAGAAAACTCTCTTCCTTACGCAGCTTTTATGCGTACTATTACAAACGTGAAATGATTCAGACCAATCCTTCGCTATTGGTTGATATGCCCAAAATACATCAAAAAAGCATTGTGCGGCTGGATACAGATGAAATGGCCCTCTTACTGGATCACATAGAAAACTGCGGGAACTCACTTACCGGTCAGAAAAAAAAATATTATGAAAAGACACGCCAACGTGATCTTGCTATGATTACATTGTTACTGGGTACAGGGATTCGTGTATCTGAATGTGTCGGATTGGATCTTGCCGATGTGGACTTTAAGAACAATGGCATTTTAGTGACACGTAAGGGAGGCAATCAGATGATTGTTTATTTCGGAACTGAGGTAGAACAGGCTCTTCTTCAATATATTAATGGCAGCCGCAGTGCCATTCAGGCCATAGCTGGTCATGAACATGCACTCTTCTATTCTACGCAGCGCAGACGTATGGGAATTCAGGCCGTGGAAAATCTGGTAAAAAAGTATGCTTCAGAAGTAACCTCTACCAAGCGAATAACACCTCATAAACTTCGGAGTACCTATGGAACCGCGTTATACCACGAAACAGGCGATATTTATCTTGTGGCCGATGTTTTAGGCCATAAGGACGTAAATACCACGAAAAAGCATTATGCGGCGCTGGATGATGATCGCCGGCGTAAAGCTGCTAATGCGGTTACCTTACGGGAGCTTAACCAGTAGTTCGGCAAAGTATGCGGGAAGTTCAGCAACAGCTTCCATATATTGGTGTGTATGCGGATGTTCAAACCCAAGCAGACGCGCATGAAGCGTCTGGCCCTGCAGCTTATAAGCTGATTTGCGCATTCCATACACTTCGTCACCTAATAAGGGGTGTCCAATACTTGTCATATGGACGCGAATCTGATGTGTCCGTCCAGTTTCAAGGCGGCAACTGATGTAAGTGAATTTTGAAAAGCGCTGTAAAACTGTATAATGTGTAACAGCCGGTTTTCCATTCACTTGGTTAATGGCCATTTTTTTGCGATCCGTCGGGTGTCGCCCTATGGGAGCATCTATTGTGCCGGAATCTTCTTTGAGTATTCCCCATACAATAGCCCTGTATTCGCGTTGAATTGTATGTTCCTGTAATTGCAAAGCCAAAGATTTGTGTGTCATATCATCTTTGCAGATTACCAAAGCCCCCGTTGTATCCTTGTCAATGCGATGGACAATACCAGGGCGAAGTACCCCATTGATTCCGGACAGTGAATTCTCCTGATTCCGAAAATAATACAAAAGGGCATTCACCAGAGTTCCTGATAAATGCCCTGCACTTGGGTGGACTACCATACCTTTGGGCTTGTTGATGATCATAAGATAGGCATCTTCATATAAAATATCCAGAGGGATATCTTCGGCTATTACATCCAACTCTGTCTGCTCCGGAATCTCAATCGTGATATGATCACCAGGTACAACAACATAGTTTGCCTTTACGGTTGCATCGTTTACTTTGATATTACCGCTTCGAAGCAGAGTTTGGAGATAAGAGCGAGAATATGATGTCAGCCGTTCTGCGAGAAATTTGTCTATTCTTTTTTTAAAATCAGTGGTATCTACCACAAACGCAAGCTCCTGCATCAATCTTTATCCGCCTTTGATTCGTGTTTTGAGATGACATCCTTTAAAAATTTGAAATCACTATCTTTGTAGTAGAATAGAATAAAAAATGCAAGTAATGCCGTAGATACGGTTACATAGCAGTCCGCAACATTAAAAATCGGAAAATCAATGGGAACAAAGTAGATAAAGTCCACTACATAGCCCAGACGTAGTCGGTCCATAAAATTCCCAACAGCTCCGGATAAAAGTATTACGGCGATGATATGAAGCGGTAAAAAACGTTTGATTTTCGGCAAAAGACAAAAAATCACGATAATTGCGATACAAAAAATGCTTGTCAGAATCACAAATAAAAACTGTTTATCCATAAGAATGCCAAAAGCAGCCCCTCTATTCTCCAGATAGCTCCATTCAAGCACATCTTTAATAACTGAGATCGCAGGACGACCTTTTAAATTAGTTACGGCCAGGTATTTTGTGAATTGGTCAAGTCCAATCAGAACTAAGAAAGCAATAATCGATATCGCGTAATATAACCGTTTCTTTGTCTTATCCCTCATCCTCTTCTCCTATTACATATTGAATGCACTCTAGCAATTCTGCCTCAGTAATACGTTTGCTGATAATGGCATTGCCTATTTCATCCAGCAGAATAAATTGAATTTTACCCGCCCGCATCTTCTTATCTTTCCTGGTGTTTTCAAAAACTTCTTCTGCATTTAACTGGTTGATGTGATTTGGTATACCAAACAACGTGTTGGTCTGTTTGATATTATCCACTTCAGTAAGAGTCAGGAACTTTTTCTTATAAGAAAGGTAGGCGGCTGCAATATAGCCAATTCCCACGCATTGTCCATGCGGAATCGTAAATTGGGTTTCTTTTTCAATGGCATGGCCGACGGTGTGGCCAAAATTCAGAATAGCACGAAGGCCTTTTTCGGTAGGATCGCTTTCAACTACATCGCGTTTGATCTGGCAGCTTTTGTAGATTAGCTTTTTCAAAGTATGTGAGTCCAGTGCGCGGATCTTTTCACAGTTATTCTGAATCCATTGGTAGAACAGCTTGTCACGTATCAAACCAGCTTTAATGATTTCTGCCATTCCACTTGTAAACTGTACGGCGTCCAGCGTGCGTAATGTATCTATGTTAATATAGACGAGCCGCGGCTGGTGAAAGGCACCGACCATATTCTTGTAACTTTCAAAATCAACCCCGGTCTTGCCGCCAATGCTGCTGTCAACCTGAGAAAGCAGTGTAGTCGGAACCTGAATGAAATCTATCCCACGCAAGTAGGTTGCGGCAGCATATCCGGTAATATCGCCCACGACCCCTCCGCCAAGCGCAACAAGCATATCGGAACGTTCGTAATTATGCTGAACCAGCCAACGATAAATATCCTGCACAGTTGTAAGTGTTTTATATTCTTCGCCTGCCTGAATGACAAAAGAATCTACATGAGTGTATTGGGTATTCAATAGTTTCTGGACAAGAGGCAAATAGAGTTCACTTGTATTGGTATCCGCTATAATACAGAGTTTCACATCTGCAGGCTGGATTTTTTTGAGCTCGTCCGTCAATTTTGTGAAATTCTCTTCAATATGCAGCAGATATGAAAATTCACCTTCGCGTTTAACCTGTAATACCGCATTTTCATTGGTTTGGTTTATAAAAGTGGTCAATTTCAATCTCCTTAAGATAAATTTTATTACACATAAACGGCGCCAGAATAATTCTGACGCCTATAAATGACTAAACACACACAGCTGATTCGCTGTAAAATTCTTAATATTTAGAACGTAAGGAAGGCAGAGAACCGTTAACCAATTCCTGATAGTCACCAGATAAGTCTACATTATCCGGTGTAGCTATGAATATATAGCTTGAAATCACCTGCAGACGGCCGTTTAAGGAATAGCAGGAACCAGAAGTAAAGTCAATGATTCTTTGAGCCAGTTCAACGTCGATTCCCTCAAGATTAATTATAGCGGTGCAGGAATTAAGCAGTGTATCCGCAATTTTCTTAGTATCCTCCATTGTAGAAGGTTTGATTATATTCACCTCGACAGGAGTGCCGGCACGTTTAGAAGCACGCATTGGAGTGATTTTAGATGATGTCTGCGGACGTGGTGTACGGGCTGGTTTCACAGGCTCCTCGACTTCGTCATAGTAGTCATCTGAACGATCTCTTTTGAATTTGTCCGTAAATTTCTTGCGGACACTCCCAGTCTCTACTTCATCTTCAAAATCGTCATCAAAAAAGTCATCATCATCGTAATCATCGTTAATTTTGATTGCATCTAAAAATTTATCAAGAACTCCCATAGTTTATAATCTCCAATCTTATCCTGTAGTATTCTCTTTTAAGACATCTCTTATGCTTAGTGGCAGAAAGTAAATTATATGGAATAATCACGTTCACCAAAAATACCTGTGCCTACGCGGACGATAGTTGCGCCCTCTTCAATGGCCACCTGATAATCTCCACTCATCCCCATGCTTAAGACATCCATAGATATATTATTAATGTTTTTACCAATAATGTCAACACTTAATTTCTTTAAATCGTGAAATATCCTTCTATTATCTTCGGGATTTGCTACATACGGAGCAATTGTCATAAGACCGCTGATTTTAATATGCGGCAGCTCAGAAATGCTTTCAATAAAGGCAACGGTATCGTCAGGACTGAGCCCGAATTTGCTGTCTTCAGCAGCCACATTTACTTCGATCAACACCGGTATAATCCGATTTGCTTTGGCCGCTTCCTGATCAATACTAGAAGCCAGACGAAGTGAATCAAGTGAATGGATCAAGGTGACGGAATCTGCAATATATTTCACCTTATTGCGCTGCAGATGGCCAATCATATGCCAATGTATATCTTCCGGCAGTAATGGCCGTTTATCCCGGATTTCCTGTACTTTGTTTTCTCCAAAATCACGAACTCCCGCATTATAAATTTCCTGTAAGGCTTCTACCGGCTTTGTCTTACTTACAGCAAGCAGTGTAACCTCATCTCGTGCTCTGCCCGCTCTTAAGCAAGCCTGGGCGACCTGCTCCTCAACTCTTTGTAAATTCTCGCTTAACATATGCAACACTCCTATTTTGTCAAAACGCTCAATTGTATGGTGTTATTTTAAGATATCATTTTCTTCAACAGCAGAGGCATTTAATGCTATATAGTCATATTGGGCTACCCCATAGCTGGAATCTTTTTCAATAATACAGTATTCTTCATTCTGCTTTATTATGGATACGACCCGGAAAACAGCATATCCTTTGTTAATGGAGTACACACCTTCCTTCGCCTCCTTATCGCGTATTACGAAAACATTCGAAGATTCCGGCATGATGATGGTATCTCCTTCATTAAATGTATCTGTATCCACATAATAGTCAGTATCGGATTTGGCATAAATCGTTGCCTGAACAAATTCACTGCCCTGATTTTGATCCGTAGGATTAAGTAGTTTTAAAAATCCTATGGTATCCTGTCCTCCGCTTTTTGAAGCATACTCAATTGGAATTTTATAAAATTCGCGGGTATCCAGAGAAGAAACGGGGATTTTCAATCCAGTTGCCGTATTTGTAACTAATTCGATTGTCAGATAGCGTTCTGAATAATAACGAATCAGACCTTTATCAAATCCAATATTGCCATACTTTTTTCCATCTTTTTCAAGGATACTGAAGGTGCCCACCTGCGTTTTCCCATCTTTTAAGAATTTAACACGAATTGTATCGATATCTGTCAGATTAGCTGCCTGTGCCGCACTTAGTGGTATAACAAGATTCCAGTTTTCACTGGTAATCAGAGTACAGACGGAGTCCCCCAGAGATACTTTATCTTGCGTCTTTAGGTTCTCCTGCTGATATGTTGTCGGGTTTACAACATCTTGTGATACAGAATCTATGGTTATACCAGTGTAATTATCCTTGGCATACAACACAATACCATCATCCTGTGCAACTTCTAATGCCTGTCCCGATGCAGTAATAATACCATCTCCGGAATTTGTGATCTGGCTGGTATCAAGTGTGGCATATTTCAAAATATTACCTTGCAGCTCGGACTTAAAGACATATGCAGAGCTGAAATTGTCGGAACTGAAACTATAAGAAAAACCGCTCATCTGATTCCTGATCTGCGATAATTCTTCACTGCTCAATTCCTCGGAAGATGTGGAATTTTGAAAATCACTTAATCCGTATAAAATCCCAGTCGCATTGATCTTGCTGCCTTCACGTGCATAGTAGCTGACATAGCCGTCTGTGGCCGCAGAAATCAGCTGCTCCTGCTTGAGGACGACACCTGTATATGTATCATTTTGCACCAGCGGTCCTGAAACGACCTGATAGGATTTGATGGACGGCGCAGTTACAAAAAGAATAATACTGACTAAGAAATAAATAAGAAGCACTCCGAAAAGAACTGTACCCACATTGTAGGTGAAAATCCCCTTTAGATGCCATAGTATGTTTTTATGATTCTCTGGCTTTATATTTTTATTCATTACGGAAACCTACTCCTTTGCCACATCATTGTATCATTTTGTGTCAAATATGACAAGTTCATGTCTATATACTAAGGACAAATCAACGAAAAAACAGGCAGGATATGTGCAGCAGCACACCACCCTGCCTGAAGATAGCTTGAAAACAAAAGCCTTCTAAAGCGCAACAACAACATTTTCATGATACGCTTCCGGAATATCCTGCTTATCAGCGGAAATACTAAGAACAAAAGTAACATTAAACTTGTCGCCTATGGTTTTGAGGGCATCCAATGCAACATGTAAATTGGTTGACTCATCTTCTAATCTTGAAACTCTTAAAAAACTATCCAGATAAATACAATCTAAATCCCGATCCTGAGAAAGAATTCCGTTAATGAATCCTATAAAAGCATCTACATTTTCCAAAGTAAAATCAGAGGTGTCAATAAGCCGTATCTTATTATTCAATTCAAACATATGCTTTGAGCTTTTATCAATGTATACAACGCTACCGCTGGAAGTTTTAATAACATCATTTACTTTGTTTAATAAGATTTTGGTCTTGCCTTTTCCTTTTTTTCCCACTATCAGCTCCATCATCGTATGCCCTCCTTAAGTTTATTGTTATTATTGACTAATAGATTTAATGTTATGATGATATTATAGTGTATATTAAATAAAATTTCAACCCTATTTAAGAATTAATCGTGGACAGAAGTGAATTCATCTGCTCATATAATTGATCCTTGGAACTGGCATTTAAAACAATTGAAATATAAAAATCCCCATAGGAATTCTGGGAAATAAGTGACAGACAGCTGCCAGCCTGATCCGTTGTTCCTGTTTTACCACCTAGTACTGTCACTCCCTTTGGAGCGGTTGCTTCACCTGTCAGATAGCGGTCAGTAGAAGGCAATGTAGTTTCTCTGGCAGTTCCGTCAGCACGTGTATAATGAACCGTATAGGAGCCTTGTTGTATAATTTCCAGAAAACGAGAATAACTCATGGCTTCATTTAGCATCAGATAAATATCATAAACACTTGTGTAGTGATTATCGTCATGCAGACCATGCGGATTAGTGAACGATGTCTGTGTCATGCCTAATGTTTTCGCTTCTTCGTTCATCATGGCAACGAACTGTTCCTGTGTACCGCCAATATGCTCTGCGATTGCTGCGGCCGCATCGTTACCTGAATATACCAGAAGGCATTGCAGCAGGGCATCCATGGAAACCTGATCTCCCGCGGAAAAACCTGCAACCTGAGAACCGGACTCTAACGTTACCGCCGATTGACTAATGGTCACCATATCTTCCAGATTTCCGTATTTTAAAGCCAGAATGGCTGTCATAAGTTTTGTAATACTGGCGGGATAGACTTTATCGTAAATCCCTTTGGAATAGACAATCGATTTGTCTTTAAGATTGAACAGACCGCCTGTCTGCGTGTCTTCAAGACTCACATTAGGAAGCAATACACCATCTGAACCAACACAGAGATTTTCGGCAAAGCCACCCAGGCTTTGATATTCAATCTCCGAGGTATCTGTGGAAAACGTATTCTCAATTGAGTAGGGAGAAACTGTTTCCGACAGGCTTATTCTTTGCAGCAGGAAAAATACAAGTATCCCTAAGGCCGTTATGAGGGCCAGAAGGAAAAGCCATAGTAACGTTTTCTTCTTTTTATTCTGTCGTTTTCGTTTCTTGGCAGATGCTCTAGTACTCATCAGATGACCTCGTTTCCATCAGTGTTTTGTGCTGCTCCTGCGGTTTGTAATAGGTACTTTGCAGTCCTACGTTAAGTACAAGTCCCATACCAATAAAGAGGCTGATCAGGGACGATAATCCGTAGCTTAAAAATGGCAGTGGTGTTCCCGTATTCGGGAGAATTCCCGTAGCCACACAAATATTCAAAAAACTTTGAAACGCAATAATCATAGCCATACCGCAGCAAATAATGGTTCCGGAAAGATCCTTAGAGCGCCGGCTCATGCGTATACATTCATAGGTAATTAAAAACAAGAGAAGCACAATCAGGCTGCATCCAATAAATCCAAGCTCCTCTCCCGCTACCGCAAAAATAAAGTCAGTCTGAATTTGAGATACATAGTTTCCTTTGTTCGCTGAGGAAACTTCGTTGTTATTCAACCCTTTGCCGGTCAGCTCACCGGAGCCGATAGCCGTAATGGAGTTGTTCTGCTGTTCCACATTATCCGCATTTTCTTCACTGTCCGGGTAAATCCATGCGACAATACGCTCTTTCTGGTAGTCTTTTAAGAAGAAGATATCCTGATCCGGCTGTGCCACAATCGTCATAAAAATAATGACAAGTGGTACCACCAGCAGAATGCCTCCGGCAATGATTTTGTAGCTTAGACCGGCGACAAACAGCATGGCCAGAAAGATAATAAAAATGGTAATCGTGTTCTTTAAGTCAGGCTGTGAGGCAATCAGCGCCAAAGGCAGTGCGAGTAATACGAGCGATAATGCCAACGTCTTTAGTGAATTAAGCGTTTCTTCATGCTTCATGAAAAATTGAGCAAAAAATAAGATAATCAGTACTTTTGAAATCTCCGTAGGCTGAAATCGAAATCCGCCGATATCAATCCATCTGGTGGCGCCGCCGGCGGAATGACCTAGAAAGCGAATCCCGACCAACAGGATGGTATTCACAATATAGATGACCCAGTAAAAATTCAATATCCAGCTGAAATCGATGAGAGAAATAATCACCATCAGACAAATACCTACAATCACACCTGCAAGTTGTCGGGTCTGCAGAGATTTCATTGCAGAGCCTACGAGGAGTACGCCAAGCAGACTGATGGCAATCAGATATACAACGAGTCTGAAATTATAAAATTTGAGTTTGTATTGTTTTAACATTTATTTCTCCCTGTTCATGCTAATCAAGTGACTGCATGCTTGTAGTCTCCGAAGCAGTTCCGGTAATAACATTTGCATCTTCAGAAAAACTATATTTGAAGATATCACTTGCAATTAAAGTTGCATTACCTGAAGAATATCCATAGGGGATTCGGACCGCTAAAGACATCGTAGGATTATCATAGGGTGCATATCCAACAAACAGACCATGGTCAGGCCGTACCTCCGACTCCTGAGCCGTACCGGTCTTACCGGCAACATCAACTCCGATTTCTGACATTTCCGAATGCAGCTGAACCACTTCTCTCATGCCAGTATGAAGATCATTCCATAATTCGTCAGAAAGTGAAATTGTACTTTCAACTTCGGGGGTATAATCCGTAATTACATTTCCATTGGCATCAGTGAGCTTATCAAGCAGCGATAGTTTATAACTGGTTCCCGAATTCGCCAGTGTACTTACATAGCGGGCAAGTCCTGATGTGGTGTATAGATGTGTACCCTGTCCAATATAGGAAGGAACAGCCATGCTATCCGAAACCTGCGGAGAGGCTTCGGAAATTTCCACACCGCTTTTTTTATCCAGATCCATAAGTGAAGCGTACTGTTCCAGTTTTGCCAGACTTTGTGTTTCTGAGAAAGTATTGTCAGCCGTTAACCCCAGACGATACCCCACCGTTGTAAAATACACGTTACATGACTGCTCAATTGCACTGATCAGATCCAGCGACCCATGTGCAGTTCCGCCATAACATTGAATTGACGGAGATACTAAATCAAACACACCGTTGCATGTAATGGTCGAAGTCGAGGTGATTACATTCTCCTGCATACCGGCAATGGCTGAAACGAGCTTAAAGGTCGATCCAGGTGCGGTCTTCTGCTGTGTAGCTTTATTGAACAGTGGCTGCGAAGCATCGTTGACGAGTTTATAATAATATCCCGTATCCATTGTATTAGCGAGTTTGTTATTATCATATCCCGGGTAACTGACACAAGCCAGGACTTCACCTGTGTTAGGGTCAGTTACCACAGCGGACGCTGAATATGGATCAAGTGCCAGCTGCGCCGGCGTAATCTTCAGATTCTGAATCTGCTGGATCATGAAATCATAGGTGCTGATACCACCGGAAATAAAGGTGGCATACAGACTGTCAGTCTGCGCATCAAGGATGCCCTGGTCATATAAAACGGTGCAAAGCTGCGCTGGTGAAATAGCATCTTCATGCAGCATATATTTGTACAAAATTTTATTGAACTGTGTATCGGTATTTAAATATTCCGTAATATATTGTGTAAGGAACGAATAGACCTCATTAGAGTCCAGGTAGTCTCCCTCTGAATCAATCTGACTGATATCGATCCAATTCTGGCTGGCAGCATAGGTCAGAAATTCTTTGGCGCTGATTGACTGATCCGTATTCCAGGCGATATATGTCTTATCTGTGGTATCAATAGCGTTCTGGGACAGGATACCCAGACGATCGATGAGCAAATCGTTAATAATATAATCCATATATTCCTGTGTCTCTTCGGGCAGGTCCTTATAGGCAGTCGTTGTATCACCGGTCAATTGCTCGGTGATTGTAGCGAATACAGACGTCTGTTTTTGCTGGAACGCAGCGTATAATGCCTGTTCTGTGCCGGATGCGTCTTCCGCCGAGAAATGATCAATATCGATCACACTGTTGCCTACCAATGCATTATATACATCGTAAATCGGGATTCGAATCTCAGTAGTGTCGCTGACACTTTCCGCATCAAAAGTCCGCGCATCAATGATATTGTCAACCAGGATGGCAGCCAGACGCTGCTCAATGATTTTATAGACTGCAATCTGAAGATTTTTGTCAATGGACAGATATACATTATTTCCTGCCACCGGCTCTACTGTGGCACTGTCGTCAATCTGGAGGACTTTTCCAAGGTTATCTACATAGACAGTTTCTTCTCCGTCCACACCTTGCAACTGTGTTTCCTCATACTGTTCGATGCCAGTCTTACCAATAATCGAAGTAGAGGAATAATTATCACTCTCCTCCTGCAAATCAGAAAGTTCTTCTGAGGAAGCTTTACCGGTATATCCAAGAATATTGGCAAAATACACGCTGTCCTCATAGTAACGAATCGTATCTTCCGCAATATCAACGCCTTGCAGCGAATCTTTATTTTCCATAATGGATGCCACCGTATCTGAGCTTACATCTGTGGCAAGCGTTACGGGGACATATTTACGAAAACTGTTGGTCGAAAGTTCATAACGGACTCTGGTAATCTGAAGAATTTCATTTTGTGTCAGTTCTTCCGGAAGACCGTACTCGGCCAGCTCTTCGGATGTATAGGCATTGTCGCCGGTGAGAACAACACAAAAACGTTCGGACCCCGACAGATACTTCATCATGTCAGAAGCAGAAGCATTTGCCTGTTCTGTTGTCATGTCATCAATACTTGATTCACCATAAATATCCGCCCGGAAACGTTGCAGTGAAGTTCCGGAAACATCAAATTCATAGCCGCCCATATCATTAATGATAATATGGAAACTGGTATCGAACGTATCATCCTCTTTCTGTAAAATGCCCAGAAGTTTATAGGCAACAGAATTTAACGTGAGGTTTGATTCTCTGGTAGTGCTGTAAGTTCCATTATCCTCTAAAGTCAAAGAATAAGAAAGCTGGTTACTGGCCAGGACTTCCCCGTTTCGGTCGAGAATATTGCCTCGCGTACTCGTAATGCTTCGTGTTTTTTTGATTTTTGTTGTAAAGCTGTTCGTGTATTCTTCACCCTGAATAATCTGGAGCACAAATAACTTCTGAATCAGAATCACAGCCATTGCCGCAAAAACCACCAGCAGAATGTAAGAACGTTTCATACCAATCTTTTTAATTACTTGCTTGATTTTCATAACCATTGTGAATCACTATCCTTTGTCTTGAGCCGCATAAAGCGATGATTGATTACATAGAAAATATGATAAATAATCACAGTGACAATCACTGTATAAAGCATTTCCGGTATCATAATATGTCTGAAATAATAAAGGAAATCCATTCTGCCCCGCAGTAAAAAGTGCATACCATAGATGAGCAGGCTGTATAGCAGATCTCCTCCTGTCACTAGCAGTACCGGTACTTTAATGTTATCATCGTAATAAATATTATAGCAAAAGCCACTAATGTATCCAATGAGCATATAAGAGAAGGCCTGTACTCCCAAGATACCGCCAAAGAAAATATCAATCAGCAGTCCACTGAAGAATCCGAAAAACAATCCCGTCGTCTTCCCTCTCATTAATCCCATGGAAGCGCATAGAATGATAAGTAAATTAGGAGTGATATTACCGATCGCTAATTTTTTTAGAATCGTCGATTGCAATACGAAGCAGGTAAGGATCATGGCCAAGGAGATTACTTTATTGCGCATTCCTATCCCTCCGTTGTAGTATCGACAGTTTCTTTCAGATTTGTGATGACCAGCACTTCATGAATCTGCTGAAAATCAGCGGCTGGAATCAGATAACCGGAATATGTGATCTGGTTGGAGTCGGCCTGCATTTCACTGATATAACCAATTAGTATTCCAGGGACGTATTTGTTGCTGATGTGAGAGGTTACAATACTCTCTCCTACCTGGATCAGATCATCTGAGTTGGCCAGCTGGCTAAACTGTATTTTGCCATCTTCCATAAGCGTCAGATCACCGCTGACCACACAGGTTGCCCCGGTGCTTGAAGCCATCCCGCTTACGTTGCGCCCGTCATCAATAATTGATGTGACGCGTGCCCAACTGGCACCTACCTGTGTAATGATTCCCAGCAGTCCGTCGCCGGAAATCACGTTCATATCAACTTCAATCCCATCGTTTGAACCTTTGTTAATTACAAAAGAGTTGTACCAGTTACCTGAATCCTTCGCGATAACCTCGGCGCCGATTTTGTCATAATTTGAAAGGGTCTTGTCAATTTTATAAAGCTCCTGGAGTCGTTCCAGCTGTGTCTGACCATTTCTTAGATTGGTGTTCTCTTCTTCAAGTTCTGTGATCTGTGCCTGCAGTGTCTTGTTCTCCTGCGCCAGCACCTGTGTATCATCGAAACCGTTCTTGATATCAGAGAACCAGTTGCCAATCACATTGATGGTGTTCTGGAACGGAAGCACGATGTATCCGGCGGCGGTATTGATCGGTGCACCCGGAAAACGGCCGGAGGCAGAGGCAATCAATAAGCTGATGCACAACAGCGTCATCAGAACAAATATATGCTTACTCTTAAATTTGAATTTCTTTTTCTTGTTCATTAACATGCCTCCGCACTAATAATCTTTTTTCTGTGAGACCGGAACTGCCCATTTCTTATACTTCTTGTTTCTGATTACTTTTGTGACACCAACAATCGTGCAGGTCTCATGCATGGCGGACAGATGGAACGGATAGCCGGTAGCCCTCTGGAGATATTTCTCAATATCTTGCGTACGTGTACTGCCCCCTGATAAATAAATTCCTTCCTGATAGATATGATACGCGATCTGAGGCGGTGTACGCTCTAAAAAGGTCTTGATCTCCGATGCAATTTGTGACATAGGACGTTCAATGGCTCTGTTCACAGCCAGCGAAGAGATGATTTCCTCCCGAGGCAAACCCGACAAAGAACCAATACCAATAGCCTTACGTGCATCCTTATGATTGGATTTGAAAGACGCCAGCGTGAATTTCAGGCGCCTGGCGGTACGTGTGCCAATCTGCAAATTGTAGCGGTTACGCACTTCGCGGATGATTTCCTCATTGAGCTGGTTGCCGCCAATAGGCACCCGCTTGCTGATAATAATCTTACCGTCTGCAATCACAGACATTTCCGAAGTCTGGGCACCGATATTTACGATCATGGAACCCATCGTGGATTCTATTGGAATTTCCATGGCAAGTGCATCGGCGATGGGTTTCTCGATAACATACACCTTATTGCTTCTAAAAGGAGCCATATTCACAATCGAATAGTAGGCCCGCTTTTCAATCTGACTTAAGTCTGTTGGTATTGCAAAATACAGCGTTGGGCGCACCCCCAGCGACCAGTCGATTTTCTTGAGGAACCGATAGAGCGCAATTGACATATGTTTTGCATTTGCTATCATGCCAAAAGCCATCGGTGAGTGCACATAAATGTTCTTTGGAGCTTTTTCGAACATTTCATAGGCATCATCACCCACAGCAAGTGGTTTTTGTTCATCTTTAATTGCAATTGTGTTCTTTTCTATATACGCCTTATTTCTGCGTAAAGAGTAAATTTTAATGGTACTGGTCCCCAAATCCACTCCATAAGTATTTCGAAATAACATGTTGTATCCCCTTTACAGCCACCCCTTAAAAAAGATTTCGCTCCCTTAGACTTGTATATTGATGATCCCCTATCACAATATGATCTAAAAGATGGATACCAAGAAGCTCCCCTATTTCAGCAATCCTCTTAGTGACTACTATGTCTTCCCGACTCGGCGCAGAATCGCCGCTGGGATGATTATGTACTAAAATAATATTCACCGCATGAAAACGAAGTGCCTCAATAAACAATTCTCTTGGTGAAATCACTGAAGCATTTACCGTACCTCTGGAAATGACTTTATCTCCAATAAATGAGTTCTTTGTAGTAAGCATAAGACAGAGCAGAATTTCCTGCTCTTCATGTCTTAATTGTTCCATATAGTATGCGGCAATCGTCTCCGGCATGGTAAATGCAAGTTTTTCATCTGCTGTGGTACGAGCCATGCGCTTAGATAATTCACCGATGCATTTAAGCTGAATTGCTTTTACTCTTCCAATTCCTTTGATTCCCATAAGTTCATGGAGTATCAGATGATGTATGCCCAGCAATCCATTATTCATCTTAAGTGACATGGCAAGAACTTCGTCCGCCAGCACTAAACTGGAGATACCTCGGGTTCCGGTTCGTAAAATCACCGCAATTAATTCGCTGTCAGTCAGATATTCCGGTCCAAGCCGCGAACATCGTTCGTATGGCAGATCTTTTTGTTCCTTTGTTTTTCGTATCATAAGTCTCCTTACTCTCTTCAGAATATTCGAGTAAAGAAGATAACGCAATGTAATATTAACACAAAACAAAACGTCTGTATATGGCTTCTTTCTAAAAAGAAAGAAAAACACTTATTCTTCACACTTCGCTGCGTGACGACCTGCAATTGAGCCCGTAGACCAGGCCCATTGCAGATTATACCCGCCGCATCGGCCGTCAACATCCATGATTTCGCCGGCAAAATACAGGTTTTTGAAAAGGGTTGATTCCAATGTGTACGGAGATATTTCTTCGAGCGAAACACCGCCGGAGCATACTTGCGCCATATCGAATGAATGAAAATCCGTAATCGGCAGCCGGAAATGCTTGCAGTTCGTTTTGAAGTCGCCGTCACAAAGAATCGGAATCAATTTGTCGGCAAACAATCCAATCAGTTGTTCTTCCTGAGTCTTATAGGCGGCAGCGGTTTTTCTGGCGGTCCAGAACTGTTCAAATGCGGTATCCGTAATATCTGGCAGGAAGTCGATTTCAATATAGACATTCTGTTTATTGTGTAAAGCGACGACTGCCTCATGACTGAGCTGGAAGGTCGGTATACCGGATAGACCATACTCAGTAAACTGAACATTTCCGCGGTTTTGAGACACATAGTCTCCGTCAACATATAAGGAAAGCAATGCCTCTGCTCTCACGCCGGACCAATGACGGCATACCGGACTGTCGCTTGTGAGCGGTACAAGTGCAGGCAGCGGTGTACGGATGGTATGCCCAAGTTGTGAGACCAGACGATACCCGCTTCCGTCTGCTCCCGGTATGGCGGAGGCACACGAGCCGGTCGCCAATATTACGGCATCCGCTGTATAGGTCCAATCTGCTGTTTTCACCTCCCAGCCACTGTCACTATGCAGGATGTCCGTAATTTCTTCATTTTGTTTTAGACGTACCTTCAGATGTTCAAGTTCCATCAACAGTACACTACGTACACTTTCAGCCTGCTCACTGTACGGATACAGATATCCGTTTCTATTTCTGGTATAGATTCCCAGCTCGGTGAAAAAACGTATGGTATCATGCAGCGAGAACTGCTCAAGCACTTCATCTACAAATGTAAAGTCATCTGTAAAATAGGATTCAGCTACGCAGTCTGTATTTGTCAGATTACACTTCCCGTTGCCGGTCATCAGAAGTTTTTTGCCGGCTTTTTTGTCATGCTCAATTAAAGTAACATCGGCATTTGCCCTTGCTGCCTGAATTGCTGCGGTCATACCGGAAGCTCCCGCACCGATGATTATTACTTTTCTATGCTTCATAAGGTATCTCCTGTCATCTACGATAAAGTTACCAGGTTTTCTTCTTTAAGTTTCTGTAAAGACATCAAAATGCCAAATTTGCCATGTTCCCAAGTCAGACCGCCTTGGAAAAAGGCGGTGTACGGGGGGCGTATAGGTGCATCGGCGCTTAGCTCAATCGTTGAGCCCTGTACGAACGCACCGGCGGCCATTATGACTTCGCTTTCATATCCCGGCATAGCCCAAGGTTCAGGAACCACATGACTGTCAATGGGCGCTGCCGCCTGTATGCCCCGGCAAAATGCCTTGACAGCCTCTGCAGTCCCAAATGTTACAGCTTGTATGATATCCTGACGGGGTTCGGCCGCGGCTGGAACAGCATCAAATCCCAGAGATTCATACACCGAAGCTGCAAATATAGCTGATTTAAGTGCACTGCGAACGACTGTCGGAGCCAGAAAAAGTCCCTGGAAAAAGCTGTGATTAATGCCTAAAGAAGCCCCTACTTCACGTCCAAGACCGGGCGAGGTCATGCGATAGGAGGCAGCGTCCACATACTCTTTTTTCCCTACAATATAACCGCCTATGGGAGCCAGGCCTCCGCCTGGGTTTTTGATCATTGAGCCAACCATCAGATCAGCTCCAACATCTGTCGGCTCGATGGTATCCGCAAATTCACCGTAGCAGTTATCTACCATACAGATGGTCTGCGGACTGATTTTCTTGACAAACGCTATTAATTCTCGAATCTGAGCTACGGAAAATGAGGGGCGGGTCTGGTACCCTTTTGAGCGTTGAATCGTCACAAGTCTGGTACGTGGCGTAAGCGCGTTTTGTATTCCGGCATAGTCAAACGTACCATCTTCCAGCAAGTCTACCTGACGATAGGTGATGCCATATTCAGCGAGAGAGCCGCTGCTTTTGCGGATGCCAATCACTTCTTCCAAGGTGTCATAAGGCTTTCCGACAGGTGAGAGTACTTCATCTTGTGGTCTTAGATTGCCAAAAAGTGCGATTGCCAGAGCATGTGTCCCACAGGTAATCGTAGAGCGGACAAGGGCTGACTCTGTATGAAAGGTATCGGCAAACACTTTTTCCAAAGTCTCACGCCCTATATCGTCATACCCGTAACCGGTCGTTCCACTAAAGCAGATGTCGCTTACTTTATTCTTCTGCATAGCCTTTAGAACCTTAAGCTGATTGTATTCAGCGGTTCGGTCCATCAGTGAAAACCGACTGTGCAGCTGCTCCTCAATACTGTTTCCGAACGCAAGAACTTCATTGGAGATTCCTAATTCATTGTATAGTGTATTCATTAAATTAACTTCCTCTTTCTGCATAATGCAATAATATCCTCTGCCAGATTCTGCTCTGTCAGGGGCGGCTGATAGTCCGCCTTCGAAAACCAGACGGCCTCCTCTTCCCGTTTGAACCATGTAATCTGGCGCTTTGCAAAGTGACGGGTATCACGCTTCAGGATACGAATCGCTTCTTCTAAGTCATATGCCCCATCCAAAAAGCCTATAATTTCTTTGTAGCCAAGGCCTTGCATTGATGATAGACTGTGTGCATATCCCTTTTGCAAAAGTGCTTTTACTTCTTCCACAAGACCGTCTGCAAGCATCTGCTCTACCCGCTCATCAATTCTGCGATATAAGCGTTCCCGTTCATCTGTCAATACAGTGTATAGAAGGTTGTAAGGAGATTCCTGCGCCTTTTGGTCTTTGTTATGCAATGAGAATAGAGTGTGCGTTTCATAATAAAAGGAGAGTGCACGCAGCACACGCTTATGGTTATTAGGATGAATGGCCGCTGCCGCTTCCGGGTCAATCCGGGAGAGCTGGTCATACATATAGGAATATCCAAACTGCGCGGCCTCCTGCTCTGCTTTTAGACGCATCTGTTCTCCCGTAGCAGAAGGGGCAAAAGACAGATTTCTGGCAACTGCCTGGATATAAAATCCGGTGCCTCCGGCTAGCAGAGGCACTTTCCCACGATGATGAATGTCTGCGATGATTGGCTTGACGAGCTCACAATATGTCACAACGTTGCATTCTTCATCAGGTGCCAGCACATCAATCAGGTGATGTGGAATCCCTTTCATTTCTTCTGTTCTTATTTTGGCGGTACCAATGTCCATTTGCCGGTAGACCTGCATAGAGTCAGCCGAAATGATTTCCGCATTCAGTGCATCTGCAAGTGTAAGAGAAAGCTTGGTCTTGCCTACACCGGTTGGACCTGCTACAACAAGCAGTGGTTTTTTATCATGGTGTGCTGTCATTAGGATTGCCTCTTATCTATAATAGTAATCATATGCTATACGATTCGTTTGAATTTTTTTTCGATTTCTGTTTTGGTCATACGTATGATAGTCGGTCTTCCATGAGGGCAATTGTATGGGTTTTCGAGCTGCAGCAGCTCATCAATCAGCACATCCGCTTCTCTCCTGTCAATCTGTTGATTTCCTTTGATGGCAGCTTTGCAGGCGACCGTTGCCAGCCGGGCTGCGAACAACTGCAGATTCTTGTCACTGTCAGAGTCAAGTGTATCCAAAATCTCTACAAATAAAGCCTCCTCCTCGTATCCAAACAAGACGGAAGGCACAGACCGGATACTGTACTGCCGTTTCCCAAAAGATTCTATTTCAAATCCGAATTGTTCAAATACCATCAGATTTTCATTGAGCATCTCCTCCTCGGCCAGCGTAAGGGACACTATGATAGGCGGTTCAATATACTGGGAAATCACTTGTTGTTCCCGAACTTGTTTTACGATCTTTTCGTATAGTACCTTCTCATGCGCTGCGTGCTGGTCAATGATGTAAAAATCCGAGCCATACTGTACCAGCCAGTAGGTGTCGAACAGCTGTCCAATCAGGACATGACGCTGTCTGGCGGCTTCGCTTAAAAGTGGTTCTGAAAACAGGGACATCTGCTCCTGTTCCTGTGCGTACGCTGCAGGTGATTCTTTTAGAAACGAAGGCGGTGGTACTTCTTCAGATACAGAGGATTTTGCGGGAGGTGTATCCTGTGTCCAGGGTACTTCCGGCAAAGGCAGGTCTAACGGCGGTTCAGGGATTTGTATCGTATCTGCTGCCATTGGGCGATCCACAGCAGCCGCAGGAGCAGGCACAGAAGACGCAGGTGTCGGCAGCAGATCCCACCGGTTTCGGGAGGAAGAGATTTCCACAGACGGCTGTTTGGGCTCTGCGGGTGTATCAATCGTTACTTCCGGGATGAGTTCGTTTTGTGCCAAAGCGCTTCGAATCGCTGCATAAATACTGCGAAACACTTCCTGCCCCTTTGAAAAACGTACTTCCATCTTAGTTGGATGTACATTAACATCCAGATCATTTCCTGTCATTTCAATGTGAAGAACCACAAAGGGGAACTTATGCTGCATCATATAGGTCTTATAGCTATCCTCAATCGCTTTGGTAATCGTACTGTTCTTGACATAGCGCCCATTGATAAAATAGCTTTCGAAATTACGATTGCCCCGGGATATACTGGGCGTTCCGGCAAATCCTGTTATGGTCAGGAACGTATTTTGATACTGTACAGGCAGAATATTGCGTGCGACATCTTTACCGTAGATTTGGTAAATCACGTCTGTTACATCACCATTTCCTGAAGTGGACAGCTTTTCTTTGTCGTTTACTGTATAGGAAAATGCAATGGCAGGGTGTGATAAAGCAAGTTGTTCCATCAGATTGCTGATATAACCGGCCTCCGTAGCATCTGTTTTCAAGAATTTGCTTCGGGCGGGTATATTATAGAACAGATTGCGAATAACAAAGGTCGTGCCATCCGCAGCACCTGCCTCTTCCAATGCGATTTCTTCGCCGCCCTCGAACACATAGCGTGTACCGGTCTGCGCTTCTCTCGTTTTGGTAATCAATTCGACTTGTGCTACGGAACCAATACTTGAGAGAGCTTCACCACGAAATCCGAGTGAATGAATTTCTTCCAGATCCTCAATTTTACGCATCTTGCTTGTGGCATGACGCAAAAAGGCGGTAGGAACCTGACTTTTCTCGAACCCCATCCCATTATCCGAGATTCGGATGTAGGTCTTGCCTCCATCTTGGATTTCTACCGTTATAGAGGAAGCTCCGGCGTCAATTGCGTTTTCTACCAACTCCTTTACGACAGATACCGGACGTTCGACAACTTCGCCTGCGGCGATTTGATCAATCGTCTGTTTATCCAATACAATAATCTCTCTCATAGAAAATCCTCCTTGCTTACCAGCGGTTATTCAGCTTGTTTTGCAATTTGTTCAACAGATTTAAAGCTTCCATAGGTGTCAGATTCGTGATGTCCGTATCTCGCAATTCCTGTATAATATCGTCTTCTTTAACCGTATCAAATAATGACATCTGATTCATTTCCAAAGTATCAAATCTGCCCGCAGTACTCTGGGCCGCTGCCATACTTTTGACATGCGCTGTGATATCAGCGTCGCTTAACTGCACTACTAATTCTTTGGCTCGTTGAATTACGGGCTCAGGAACACCGGCCAGCTTGGCAACCTGAATTCCATAGCTCTTATCAGCGCCACCCTTCACAATCTTACGTAAAAAGACAATCTCGTCGCCTTTTTCCTTGACCGCAATACAATAATTAGTTACGCCTTCGAGCTTGCCTTCCAATTCGGTAAGCTCGTGGTAATGTGTTGCAAACAATGTCTTGGCGCCCAATATCTTTTTATTGCTGATGTATTCAATAACTGCCCAGGCAATACTCAGACCATCAAAGGTACTGGTGCCCCGTCCGATTTCATCCAGAATCAGAAGACTGTTCGCTGTTGCGTTTTGCAGAATATTGGCAACCTCTGTCATCTCCACCATAAAGGTACTCTGCCCGCTTGCCAGATCATCCGATGCCCCGACTCTGGTAAAGATCCGGTCAACAACGCCGATATTGGCTTTGTCCGCCGGTACAAAACATCCGATCTGAGCCATTAGCACAATTAGGGCAGCCTGGCGCATATAGGTTGATTTACCCGCCATATTGGGACCTGTAATGATAGAGATCCGATTGTCTCTGGAATTTAGTAAAATATCATTCGGGATGAACATGTGATTGGAAATCATCTGCTCTACGACCGGATGTCGTCCGTTCTTAATATCAATGATTCCCTTGGTATTAAGCTGTGGTCTTACAAATCTGTTTCTGGAAGAAACTAAAGCCAGACTGGTAAGAACATCCAGCATGGCCACTGCTGCAGCCGTCTGCTGAATACGCTGTACCTGTTGGGCGATTGCTTTACGAATATCAGTAAAAAGCGTATATTCCAATGCATACAGTTTATCTTCTGCTCCCAGGATGACACTTTCCAGTTCTTTTAACTCTGCCGTCGTATACCGTTCTGCATTTGTCAGTGTCTGACGGCGGATATACTCTTGCGGCACCATATCTTTAAATGAGTTGGTCACTTCCAGATAATAACCGAATACGCGATTGTATTTTACTTTCAGGCTCTTGATTCCGGAACGTTCACGTTCTCTGGATTCGAGTTGTGTCAGCCATTCCTTTCCTTTGTCCTTTGACTCCCTTAAGGTATCGACATCCTGATGGTATCCGCCTTTGATAATGCCGCCTTCTTTGATTACAATGGGCGGTTCCTCAATAATCGCATCCCGAATTAAGGCGGCTACGTCTTCTAAGCTATCCATTTGTGTCTTAAGCTGTGACAAAATACCTTCCGGGAACTCATGTAATAAGTGTTTAATGTGAGGAAGCATTTCAAGTGACGTCATAAATGACACCAAATCTCTTGGATTTGCATTCTGGCAGCTGATTTTTCCAATCAGCCGTTCCATATCATAGACGGAATTAAGGTATTCACGAATTTCGTCACGCAGCATTCCGGAAGCGTTCAAAGATTCAATAGCATCGAACCGGGCATTGATATCGTCAGTACTAAGCAACGGTTGTTCCAGCATCTTACGTAATCGGCGTGCACCCATGGCCGTCTGTGTCTTATCAAGAATCCACAGCAGGGTTCCGCGTTTCTTCTTCTCCCGCAACGTCTCTGAAAGTTCCAGATTGCGGCGGCTGGAACTGTCTATAATCATGTATTTTTCTACGGAGTACAAGGATACTCTTGTCATGTGCGCCAACGGGGCTTTTTGCGTTTCGTGCAGATATTGGAATAAAGCTCCGGAGGCAATTATGCCGGTTGGATATGTGTCGAGAACTGCCGGGTCCTGCGTTGCTTCCGGGAACTGAGCTTTGACCACTGCGAGACACTTGCTGTCATCAAAGCAGGAAATATCCAAAGGGGCGATTACCATATTGTACCGGTATTTTAAATCTTCAAGATCAATCCCGCTGACCAGAAATGCTTCATTACATACAATTTCAGCAGGAGAAAACTTGGAAATTTCGTCCAGCAGCTGCTGCTTGGACTCGACCTCTGTCATATAAGTTTCCCCGGTCGTAATATCTGCAAAAGCACAGCCAAACAGTGTGTCCATGCATACAACACTTAAAATGTAATTATTCTTTGTTTCATCCAGAGAGTGTGAATCAAGCACCGTTCCGGGAGTTACAACACGCACGACTTCACGTTTGACAAGTCCTTTTGTCGTCTTGGGATCACTCACCTGTTCACAGATGGCCACTTTGTAGCCCTTTTCTACCAGGCGGCTGATATACGGTTCGGCCGCGTGATATGGCACACCGCACATGGGCGCCCGCTCTTCCAGTCCACAGTCTTTACCTGTCAGCGTAAGTTCGAGTTCTCTCGAGGTGGTAAGTGCATCTTCAAAAAACATCTCATAAAAATCACCCAGACGATAAAATAGGATGCAGTCTTTGTATTCTTCTTTTGTTGCCACATACTGTGTCATCATTGGTGATAGAGCCATTATACTTGTTCTCCCATATAATAGAATCCTTTGCATTCCGTTAGTTTTACTTGCACGATATTGCCGACAATTGCCTCTTCTCCCTTAAAATGCACCAGTAGGTTATTTGAGAGGCGTCCTGTCAACAGTGACTCTGCTGCCTCGTTTTTTTCCTCAACCAGCACCGGCTGTATACTGCCTTCGTGTACACAGGTGACCTGGGCGGAAATTGTCTGTACGGAGGATAACAGTCGGTCAAAGCGATTCTTAATGATGTCCTTTGGAATCTGTTCTGTATAAGAAGCGGCAGGCGTTCCTGTGCGTTTTGAATAGATGAAGGTAAATGCACTATCGAAGCGGACCTTTTCAACGACCTCTAAAGTCTCCAGAAAATCTGCCTCCTCCTCTCCCGGGAAGCCAACAATAATATCTGTGGTCAGGGAAAGTCCGGGCATCCGTTTTCTCAATTGATCGACTAATCGCAGATATTCTTCTTTTGAATATTGACGATTCATCTTCTTTAAAATACGGGAACTTCCTGATTGCAGCGGCAGATGCAGATGCCGGCAGATCTTCTCGGAAGCTGCCATGGTTTCAATCAGCTCATCTGAGAGATCCTTAGGGTGAGAGGTCATAAAACGAATGCGCTTAAGCCCTTCAATCTGCTCTACCTGCCTTAACAATTGTGCAAACGTCATGGGCTCAGGCAATGTCTTGCCGTACGAGTTCACATTTTGCCCCAGCAGCATGATTTCCACGACACCGTCCGCAACCAGCTGTCTGATTTCCGACAAAATAGCTTCCGGGCTGCGGCTGCGCTCGCGTCCTCTCACATACGGAACAATACAATAGCTGCAGAAATTATTACAGCCAAACATAATATTGACACCAGACTTGAATCCATACTTACGTTCACTGGGCAGGTCTTCCACAATCTGATTGGTATCTTCCCAGATATCTATGACCATTTGAGAGGAATGCAGCGCCATGGTATATAGTTCGGCAAACTTAAAAATATTATGTGTTCCGAAGACAAGGTCGACAAACGGATAGCTTTTTTTCAGCTTTTCAACAACTTGCGTTTCCTGCATCATACAGCCGCATAATGCAATCATCATCTGAGGATTCTTCTCTTTTAATTTTTTGAGTTGGCCTAATCGGCCGTACACCTTCAGATTCGCATTTTCACGCACCGTACAGGTATTATAAATTATAAAATCAACATCTTCTGAATCTCTTTGCTCATAACCTAGCTTTTCTAAAATCCCAACTAATTTTTCGGAATCTCGTGCATTCATCTGACAGCCGAATGTTACAACAGAAAAGGTCAGTGGACGCCCGGTTTCCTGCCGCTTGGCCTCGACCAGCTGTCGTCCATACTCAATAAAATAATACTGACGCTGCGGCTCCTCTCCGGGGGCATTGCCCAGTATTTCTTCCCAATTCACAAGCTGTTCCTTATATGTATTCAATGATAAAACTCCTTATTCTAAGATTAATTTCGTTTTTGACGTAAGTTATATTATAACTTTATTGAAAGGAAAATGCAAATGCCAGAACGCGCAAAATCGTTGTGATGAATAAAAATCTCAGTAACATCCCATACGCAGATATGGGCTGCCGCAATTGTCAGCGACAGCCCTTATCCAAAGTTATTTTTGTTTGATTTTAGAAAAAACTGATTGCAGGATGATAAAGAAACAAAGCAGTGCTGAAAGGGTAATTCTTACCCACCAACTGGACAAGCTTCCCTGTGTGGTTATCAGACTGCCAATGGTACCTTTGATCAATACTCCGAACAAAGTTCCAAAAGGAGCTCCGATTCCTCCGCTTAGCAACGTTCCTCCAATGACGGCAGATGAAATTGCATCCATTTCCAGTCCTTTGGCCTGTTCTACAAATCCAGAGCAACTGTTCAATGCGAATAGGAAACC
This sequence comes from Lachnospiraceae bacterium, assembly GCA_047975025.1. Lineage (GTDB taxonomy): Bacteria > Bacillota > Clostridia > Lachnospirales > Lachnospiraceae > JBKECY01. Next base: position 30,179 of record JBKECY010000029.1, on the reverse strand, counting down.
ACCAATTCCAGTCAGAAGTCCATTTACGATATAGGCTTTCCACTTTGTGCGTCTGACATTTAACCCCATCATCAAAGCACTTTGCGCATTACCGCCAATTGCGTAAACAGATCGGCCGAACTTAGTGTACTTCATTACCAGAATAATAAGGATCATGAGTAAAAGTGCTACGATGACCGTAGGATACACATACGCAGGTAAAAAATTACCGCGTTTACTGTAAGAACCGATCGGCAGGTAGATTTTATAGTTTGCCCATTTTAAAAATGTTTCATTCTTGATGGAAATCATTTCGGTACTTACAATGGATGTCATTCCTCTTCCAAAGAACATGCCCGCCAGTGTGACAATAAAGGGCTGTATATCCAGATAGGCAACTAAAAATCCCTGTACCAGGCCAAAAGCAAGACCGATGAGAAGTGCTGTGCCAACAGCTGCATAGGCACTCATTCCATATTGTTCCATCTGTTTGGCTGTGACCATACATACCAATGCAGTAACTGAGCCTACAGAAATATCTATGCCTCCTGCAATCATTACAATTGTCTGCCCCATGGCAATCACAAGAAGACCGGCATTGGAAATCAGCAGATTCAGGAACATCTGAGGCTTTGCAAACCCTTTGCTGCCAAACACAATCATTCCCGATACATACATAATAATCAAAAGCAGGATGGTAATTCCGAGAAGGTAGGTACTACTGTTCAATCGACGAGTCATGATTTTAGGTTTCATTAGGCTTCACCTCCTTGTATGGGCTGTTTCAGTTCTTTTCGCTTTCCAGCGATATCAGCCATCTTTTTTTTAAAAACAGGACTTTGAAGGATGACGATCAGGATGACCACCATCGCTTTGTATACCGGTAATTGATCGGCGGGTACGTTCATTGCATATAAGGTTGTCGTGAGTGCCTGTATTGTATATGCACCGATGACAGAGCCCAGCAGGCTGAATTTACCACCGCTTAAAATATTACCGCCAAGTGCAACAGCTAGAATTGCATCCATTTCAAGATTTAGCCCTATGTTATTGGCATCTGCAGAGTAAATCCTGCTGGAAGCTACCAGGCCGGCGATTCCGGCGAGAATAGCACATATGATATACACCAGAAATCGTACACGTGTAGAATTGATTCCCACCAGTCGGGAAGCTGTGGGATTAACACCAACGCTTTCAATATAAAGACCAAGCGCACTTCTCTTTAAAATGAGAGTTACAATAAGAAATACCAGAAGTGCGGCAAATACTGGTGTAGGTATGGGGCAGTTCCCTAAATACCCTCCAAGAAGTTTGTAAGTGTCAACCCTAATATAGGTAATCTGCCCTTTCGTAATCAATTGGGCGATTCCTCTGCCAGCCGTAAACAAGATGAGTGTAGCCACCATCGGCTGAATATTTAGCTTGGCTACCAAAAAGCCATTTAACGCCCCACACAAAGCTGCGCCAGCAAGTGCGATTATAATTGCCAGAATAAATGGATTCTGGAATTGTGTGACAGATACGTCACCGCCGGAAAGAATCTGACAACAAATGGCAGCCGATACGGCCATCACCGCACCTACGCTGATATCCTGTCCACCAGAAGCGGCCGTAACTAATGTCATGCCAATAGACAAAATCACGAGTTCAGAACCTCTGTTGACCACGTCTATAATGTAACCGTATAAAACACCATTATTTATGGAAATTTTAAAAAAATCCGGTGTGGTAATCACATTGACGAGTAATACTGCGACGAGGCACAGCAAGGGTGTAAATAAGCGCATCTTACTTGCTTTTTTAACAGCTGCTACAGTTCTCATACACGCTCCTCCCCAGCAATGGCTTTCATAATACCATCCTGTGACACTTCTTCCCCACTTACTTCGCCTACCTTTTGCCCATCCCGTAAAATAATCATACGTGAGCAGGTGCGTATCATCTCTTCAATTTCAGAAGAAATAAAAGTGACTGCCATCCCTTCGTTGGCAAGACGCAGAATTAGTTTCTGAATTTCAGTCTTTGTTCCAATATCAATTCCTCTGGTAGGCTCGTCCAAAATCAGATATTCCGGATGCGTCAGCAGCCATCTGCCAATGATGACTTTTTGTTGGTTGCCTCCAGATAGATTCTTAATGGGAATTTCTCTTCCCGCTGTTTTAATCTGAAGCATTTCAATATAAGTATCGGCAGCCTGTTCCATCTCTCGTTTACTCATGGGTGCGAACATTCCTCTCTTGGCCTGCATGGCAATGATAATGTTTTCACGCACTGATAAATCAGGCAGTATCCCATCTTTTTTTCGATCTTCAGGAAGATAGGCCATACCGAGCTTCATAGCATCGATGGGAGCAGTAATTTTCACGTTTGTACCACGTATCTGTAAGGAGCCACTGTCCGGTTTGTCAGCGCCGTATAAAGCACGAACTAATTCGGAACGTCCGGAACCTAACAGACCAGATAAGCCAATCACTTCGCCTTGATGGATTTTTAGATCGAAAGGTCGAATACTGTTCTTATGTCCGAGCCCGATTGCCTCAACGACAACCGGCCGTTCTTCATGATCATTTGTTTCGTGTTCACCTTTAATGCTCTTTAAATCATTGAAGTCTTTTCCCATCATTTTCGATACTAGTTGAATACGCGGCAATTCACTGACAGCGAATTCTCCTACCAATTCCCCGTTACGAAGAACCGTAATGGTATCACATATGGCATATACCTGTTCCAGAAAATGTGTAACAAATACGATTCCTACCCCCTCTTCTTTGAGATGGCGCATCAAGGAAAACAGTTTCTCGACTTCACTATCATCAAGTGAAGAGGTGGGTTCATCGAGTATCAGTACTTTACACTTCATATCAACAGCTCTGGCAATAGCAATCATTTGCTGGTTAGCAATGGAGCACTCTTCCAGATTTTGTGTTGCAAGAACATCAATTTTTAAGTTTTTAAGTATTTTGGAAGCTTTTTTGTACATCGTAGACCAATCAATTAATCCGAATTTTCTTGGCTCTCGTCCAATGAATATATTCTCAGCGACACTTAGGTTGGGACATAAGTTGACTTCCTGATAGACTGTACTGATTCCATACATTTGAGCTTCCTGCGGCGATCGGTTTATGATTGCATGTGTAGTTCCGTCCATATGAATTTCACCTGCTTCAAAATCATAAACACCGGTCAGTACTTTAATTAATGTGGATTTTCCAGCGCCATTTTCTCCCATTAATGCGTGAATCTCACCTCGCTTTAACCTGAAATCCACATGATTCAAGGCAATGTTTCCAGAAAAGCTCTTTACAATCTGCTTCATCTCCAATAGAACTGCCTGCTTTTTACTTTGCATTTAAATGACCACCTCATTTCAAGTCTAAAAAAGGGCGCAAAAAGGGTGCGGCAGCATGACAGTGATATATCTTCTTCTGCATTTTGCCGCACCTTTTTTTGTCTATATGACAATACCCTGTTTATATCTCTAGTATGCGCGCTGCGCTATGACATCTTCTGTGACTTCAGTGACCGCATATTCGTTACCGTCTACTGTAATGGATGCTACGTCTGAGCCAAAGGCAAATATTTCTTCTTCTACATAAGCCAGTTTTGAGGGCGTTTCCCCATTTTCCAGCTGCTTAATGATTTCTTCTACACGAGGGCCATGCAGTGGATTGCATTCTGTATTACAAATAATTTTTCCGTCTAATGTATCCTGCATTCCTGCATTTGTGGCATCAAATGACATGACAAGTATATCACCATCCGGTCCTACTGTTTTTCCGGCTGCTTCAATTGCATCAATTGCACCAAACGCTTCATTATCATTCTCACAATATACGACATTAATATTATCATACTGTTTTAGCATGGACTCCATGACTTCCTGTCCCTTTGCCTGTGTAAATTCACCGGATTGTGATGCCAGCAGATTCCAGCCATATTCTGCAACTGCATCTTCAAGCCCTTTTGTCCGTCCGATTTGAGCAGAGGCGCCAATTGTTCCCTGAATATCTACAATGTTGATTTCCGAGATTCCTTTTGCTTGTGCATAAGCTTCTAACCAGGCAGAAGCCTTCTTACCTTCTAATTCAAAATCCGATCCTACCCAGGCGGTAAACAAACTGTCATCCGAAACATCAACCATTCTGTCAACGATGATAACTGGAATATCTGCATCCTTTGCTTCCTGTAAAACCGTATCCCATCCCGTCTCCGTAACAGGTGCGAGAACAATGTAGTCAACTTCCTGTTGAATAAAATTCCTAATTGCAGTGATCTGATTCTCCTGTTTTTGCTGGGCGTCATCAAAAATAAGTTCATATCCATTTGCTTCACTAAATGTTGCTTTCATGGATTCGGAATTTGCAGTACGCCAGTCGGACTCCGCGCCAACCTGTGAAAATCCTACGGTGATGACTTCACTGCCGGACTCCGTCCCCGTTTCCTGCGATGATGTGTCTCCTCCATTTGATTGACCGCAGGCAGTCATCAGTGAAACTGCCATAATTATACAAAGCAGTGTCGCAAGTACTTTTTTCTTCATTCTCTTTCCTCCTTGATGGATTATTCTATAACAAATTACTTTTATATCGTACACTGTGTTTGCATTTCCTAAAACAGAGAAATTTATGCATTACTTATGTTTTTTTTAGAAACTTATAGTACTTATGACATGAACTGGTGTTTTTTTATGAAAAATGTAGATTATTTTTAGCTTGGAGAAGTACTGTTACGTTGGTTCCCTCACCCTCGCGACTCTCCAGAAAAACGCCGCAGGCTTCTCCGTAATAGTATCGTATCCGTTGGTTTACATTTGCAAGTCCAAAGCTGCGGTCTTTGGCCGCAGCGTCCATTTGCAGAATGCTGTTTCGCAAGTGCTGCAGTTTTTTAGTCGATATTCCTACACCATTGTCACTAACTACTAAATGGATATAGCCATCTTCTTCCCACCCATTTATGTGAATGAAACCTTTGCCACGTTGTTTTTTGATTCCATGGTACAATGCATTTTCCACCAGTGGCTGCAAAGTCAGCTTGGGGATTATATACCTATATAAGGATTCCGGCAGATTCATTTTATATTCAAGAATATCCTGGTAACGAAATTGTTGGATTTTTAGATAGCTTTCTATATGTGATTTTTCTTCTTCCAATGTGATTTGATCTTTGCCTTTGCTAAGAGTCGTTCTGAAGAACTCTGACAAGGCAGTGACCACAGAAATAACCTCTGTGGATTTCTTTTCCTCAGCAAGCCAAACGATGGTATCCAGTGTATTATATAGAAAATGAGGATTGATTTGTGCCTGAAGCAATTTGGATTCAGCCATGCGTAAAGTTTTCTCCTGCTGTTTTATGTTGTCAACCAATACACCAATTTTAGCAGTCATATCGTTAAAACTTTGTGTTAACACAGAAATCTCATCAATGCTCTCCATCGTACTTTTGGCAGTAAAGTCTCCTTGTGCGACTTTTCTGGTCTGTGAACACAGATTACGAATCGGTCTGGTAACACTGCGTGTGGCAAGCCCAGACAGCACCAACGAGATAATAACAGTTCCTGCCAGCGCAATAACACTAAGTTCGATAGCATGGCGCGTCTGCTCCTGGAGTGCCTGCTTGACCTGCGCAAAGTTTTTTGTCTCCCTAAAGATATACTCTTGCAGTGCGCCTTGAATAATCGTGGTAAGACCACTTTGTCCTCGGATATTCTCCTCCAGGTAGTCGATTTTAGCGTCATAAGAGCTACCGCCACTAATCATTTTTTCAAGTGTGGCCACGCGTTTTGTAAGAGATTTCAAACTGTTTTCCACCCGGGTGATTTTAGTCTTATTAATTGGAGCAGTTGCCATATTGGATAAATCAATACAAACGCTTGAAAGCTCCTCAATATATTCATATGGATTAACTGTTATGATTCCATTGATGGTTGTCTCTCCATCTCCCAGTTCACTTAAGGTTTTGTTGCCGATGACGGCAAGATACATACTGTAATCCATCCGCTCTTTGAACTCCTGAGAATACTGATTGGCATAGGTGACACTTTCAGTAATCGCGCTGTAATCTTTTGTTGAGCTTAGCAATGTAGCAAGGAGATACATCACAACAAGAAGCATGGGGATAAAAACAGAACAAGGAATTAATGCGATTTTTTTGTTCAGACTTAAGCTTCGTTTTTTCTTTGACACAGTCATTCACACCTTCCTCTCTGACGATACTCGGTAGGAGTACAATTTTGTGTTTTTTTGAAAATGAAGCTAAAATAATGCGGATCTTTATACCCCACCTCATAACCGATTTCGGAAGTCTTTAAAGAGGTACACATCAGAAGCTGGCTGGCTTTTGCAATACGAATCTGAGTGAGATATTCAACAAACGTCAGTCCTGCTTCACGACTAAACACAGCGCTAAAATAGCTGGGGCTCATATTAACTATTGATGCAGCTGTATGCAAGGAGACATTTTCTGACATATAATTAGCCTCAATATAGGCTTTTGCATTGTTCAGAATATCTGAGTAACGGCTTCCACTAATAGTATTTCGTGCATCAACAGCTCTTTGTATCAGTAAATAAAAATAGTTCTGGAATACACCATCGCCTGAGGATTCCTGCAAAGTTTTTTCCAGGGCTAATTCCCTTTTCCATTCATGTGTATCAATTCCCATTTGATCGCAAAAAGAGCAGGTAACGATATAAAGATCCATCATAATATAGTGGCGCATAAAAGAGGATTGCAGATAGTTCAACGGCATTTCTTCACAATACGCTGTTGTAAAACTATGAACCTCTTCCTGTGTCCCACTTTGTAAGAACTTTGTAATCAACTCCCTGCTTTTCTGTGTGAATTCCAGATTCTGAATGACTGCACTTTCCTGCTCATGTAGCTCTCGAAATTTCGCCTGTGTCACAATCTGACGCGAGGTACTGACAAATCTGCCTGAAAACACACGAGCAGCAGATTCATAGGTATTCCCCAGATCACGCAAACGGTCAACAGATGCACCGATACCTCCGTAATACTCTACATTAGGATACTGTTCCATCAGGTTTTGCAAAAATCCTGTGACATTTTCAATATAAGAAAGCTCCTCAGCAGAAGTATCTGAAGTGATTAAAAAGGCCCAACCTTCAACACCTCTTCTGAAAAAGTATACATCTGATAGTTTTTTAGTAATGCTTTCAATCTCATTGGCTACCTGAATTGCCTGCTGTGGTGTCTCATAGTCTGTTAATTTTACAGATACTTTAAACAACATCAAAAGATACCGCCTCGTATGCAGTCTGATTCCGTACTTCTGTGCCTGCTCTACAACCTGACTCATAGAGAAATCACCGGAAATTAGTGTGGCAAACAACTTCATTTTACAGTTTTCGACATGTTCCTGATTTTCAAGGTGAAAGCGTTCCAAGACTCGCTTTTCATCACGTTCTTTATGGATGCGTTGTGAAATTGTTTTTAGAGCCTCAAGTAACTTGGTTTGTGAGATTGGCTTAATCATATATTCGGCTACCCCGATATGAATTGCCTCTTTGGCATAGGAAAAGTCATTATATCCGCTTACAATCAAAATCTTAATATCTGGGAGTGCCTGACGAACCATCTTACTTAGTTCCAATCCATCTACGAAGGGCATCCTAATATCTGTAATTAGTATATCCGGTTTTGTCTTAAGTATCAGTGGATATGCTAATTCACCATCACTTGCCTCGCCGACGAATTCATAGCCCTGAGATTCCCAGTGAATACTGTTTTTGATTCCGTTTCGAATAACCATTTCATCTTCTGCCAGAAATACTTTAATCATACCCTTCTTCCCTCTCTTCTCTAGCGAGTTTTATGCTAATACTATATTCTACCGCGTTACAGCGAATCCAACAATTGATTATTTTTTGCAAACAGGTGGATATTTTACTCTTTTTTTCTTTTCTTCATACTCATTTTATAGTATAATTGTACAGTATTTAACCAATTCAATCAATAAAGGAGAACGGGAACATGTCTTACACGAGTGAAATTTATGATAAGGTTGTTGTGCAAAATCCAGGCGAGTTTGAATTCCATCAAGCTGTCAAAGAGGTGCTGGATTCACTGCAGCCTGTAATTGATGCTAACGAAGCCCAGTTTCGCAAAATGGCCCTGCTGGAGCGCTTGGTTGAGCCGGAAAGAGTTATTTCTTTCAGGGTTCCATGGGTGGATGATGCAGGACAGGTACAGGTGAACAAGGGGTATCGTGTGCAATTTAGCAGTGCAATCGGCCCCTATAAAGGTGGGTTACGACTGCATCCGTCTGTAAATCAGGGAATTTTAAAATTCTTAGGTTTTGAGCAGATTTTTAAAAACTCATTGACCGGACTGCCAATTGGCGGCGGCAAAGGAGGTTCGAATTTCGATCCAAAAGGCAAATCAGATCGTGAAGTTATGGCCTTTTGTCAGAGTTTCATGAAAGAACTGGCAAAATATATCGGACCGGATCAGGATGTTCCTGCCGGTGATATCGGTGTGGGCGCACGCGAAATTGGTTATCTGTATGGGGAATACAAGCGTATCACAGGCCAATACAGCGGAATCCTGACCGGTAAGGGCTTGTCCTATGGCGGTTCTCTGATTCGTACGCAGGCCACCGGCTACGGCCTGATATATATTGTAGATGAAATGATGCGGCATGCAAATCATTCCATAGCAGGTAAGACTGTCGTAGTTTCAGGTTCTGGTAATGTGGCAATCTATGCAACGGAGAAAATCACAGAGCTTGGTGCCAAAGTAGTTGCCTTAAGCGATTCCAATGGCTATATCTATGACGCTAACGGAATTGATCTGGATCTTATCAAAGATATCAAAGAAGTTCGTCGCGGACGTATCAAAGAATATGTGGAGGAGATTCCTTCAGCCACATATACAGAAGGACGCGGTATCTGGTCAATCCCATGTGATATTGCCCTGCCCTGCGCCACACAAAATGAACTGACGCTTGAGGATGCAAAAGTACTGACGGCTAATGGATGTATCTGTGTTGCAGAAGGTGCGAACATGCCAACAACACAGGAAGCAACAGATTACTTCCTGGAGCAAAAAACATTATTTATGCCTGGCAAAGCAGCAAACGCAGGCGGTGTTGCTACGTCTGCTCTGGAAATGTCACAGAACTCAATGCGAATCAGCTGGACAGCGGAGGAAGTGGATACACATCTTAAACGTATTATGAAGGATATCTTCGATAAGACCGAGGAAGCATCCCGTCGCTATGGATTTGAAGGCAACTACGTTATTGGAGCTAATATTGCCGGATTTGAAAAGGTGGTAGACGCTATGCAATACCAAGGAATCGTCTGATTCTTCACATAAAAAAGGAATCCTTACCGGATTCCTTTTTTAGTACCCTTAGAACGGGAAATACCACAAATGCTACGTTCGTTTAAAATGTCTGAATACAGCATCAAATGATCCTCACTGACATCTCGAATACGGATGATTTCACTGTATTCGGCCAGTTCCGGAAATTGTGCGGCTAACTGGTTGGGATGATTTTGCAAAAATTCTCTGTTAAAAATACGAGTGTTCTCATTTTCAAAAAGTGCCACATAGAACGTTTCCGTCTCAACTAAATCCTGGAACAGGTGACTTCCGTAAGATAATTCCGGCATATAACCTGTGGATTTGTCAGATACTTCGCAAATCACCGAAAACTGGGTAATATCTGCGAACATGACCGGAACTCCCAGATCTGGTGAGGAGGTGCCGATTCGTCCTGGAACAAAGAGCATTAGTTTTGCCTCGGGTTCCTGTTGTTTGTAATAAGCATTAATGATTCCCAGCGCATGCGCAATCTCGTGTTTACGGGCGTAGGGAAAATGAAAATATTGCTGAGGGTTAACACAAATGACTCTGTCGATTTGATCCTTGCGGGCACCGCCCATGGCAGAGCCCTGTACTTCAAAAACAACGTCAGACTTTTTGATTTCAGGGATCTTGACAGTTCCCTGACTTTTTCTGGCCTGCAGGGGACGACACTGCAGCAGATTCATCATATACTCTCCGTCCTCGACCTGATTGACCGTAAATTCAATATCTACCGGATAGCGATACTGTGTCTGCAGCATTTGCATCATCTCCCGCATGGCATCAATAAAGGTTTTATTCGACAATATACCATGGCAGCTGGCAAACAGAACCTCCTTGCGTACACCGCGATCCAGATACATGCGCTCCGCATCAATATCATGTTCAAAGGCTGAATTTCTGAACCATTTAGGCAATTCAGAGGTAATACTGCCAACGCGGCGGGAATGAATGGATTTTATAGCGTAATCCAGTACATCGATTTTGTTCTGCGAGAACTTGTGACGCTCTTCTGTTGTTGTATAAGGTGTTGTCTCCGGTCGATCCAGACTTACGATACGCGGATACGAACCGGTACGATCCACAGCCTGTGTGCCCAGTCCGATGACAAGACGCAGCATACCTGCCGCCGGATCCATCTGCGGGTCCCAGCGATAGGCGCAGTACGAATAACCAACACCGGCCAGATTTGGCATAAAGAAATCCTTATACTGATTGCCTGAAACGCGCTGTATCAGGACGGCCATCTGTTCGTCCTTCTCTTCAAGTCCCCGCTGCCGTCTGTATTCCAGCGCCGAGCGGTCCATCGTACTTGAGTATACAGTCCTGACCGCATTTTCAAGTGCAGTCAGACGGTCTTCAATAGTACCTGTGTTAATACAGAAGACGGATTCGTATTTGCCTGCGAACGCATTACCAAAACCGTCTTCCTGAAGGCTGCTGGAGCGTACAATAATTGGACTTTGCCCAAAATATTCCAGCATACGTACGAACTGCTGACGAATTGAAACGGGGAACTCTCCGCTGTCGAAACACTTCTTTAAAACCGCGGCGGTTGAAAAGTAACCTTCCGGTGTCTTTTGCCGTATACGCTGTTTCCAATAGCCGTTATATACAATATATGAATAGAAAACATCCGATCCCACATAATACGAATCATGCTGTTCCATCGTTTCATAAATAGAGGGACAGTAGATCTGTACCAGCTTACGTGCCAGCAGCATGCCACAGGCCTTGCCGCCAACGCCGCCGCTGCCTATGATACGGCTTTGAATCAAAAAATAATCCTCCGGGGTAAAATGCTTCAGCACCATGCGGCGGACATGTGGATCCCGGGTCATCATATTATCACATAAAAACCGTTTGGTCTTAGGTGAGAATCTTCCTTTGCGATATTCCAGTTTGGCCCAGAGCACAAATCTATCCCAGCTGTCCAGATTCTGGTCGTTGGTGATCTTGATCATCTGATCCATCAACTGATAGAATTGGCTTACCTTTAAGCCTTCCGTCAAGGGCTCCAGTTCATCGGTCGTTCTGTTGTACAAATGCGGCATGAACATGGTTGAGGAATAGCGCTTCCATGCTTTTACCGGGTGCATATAGAGCCGTCCGCCGCCTGAATAAATATTGATGAACAGTTGTGTTGTATCGTGCAGCTGGGCAATGCTTTCATGTGAATGTTCGCCGCGTGTCAAAGGAAAATATGCCACTGTATCCAGTTCGAACAGATAGGGGCAGGTAACCCGAAAAAAATTCCCCATCATCAGATCTGTCGCCCATAGAACCTGAAGATCTGAAAGACTGTCAAACACATAAAACACATCTTTGCCTAAAGACGTGATCACTTTGCGCACTGCAATTGCAAAAAGTTCAAACCCAATATCGGGATTGAACTCATAAATGGTAAGCCCCTCCTGTGGCTCTACAAGGGGCTTGTGCGCTGCAAAACGCATATATACAATCGTTCGACCATCCTGTATACTTTGTTTGACAAAGGGGGTTACGACGAACATGTAGTCTTCTATACTATCGACCTGCCAGACTACATTATCGCCTATCCGGATATTGTCCAACATCCCATCCACACCGGGAAGGCCTGATTTTACCCTCTCAAATGCTGTCATACAGCCTCCTTACCGTATCTGACCGTTTCCATAAATAATATATTTCGAAGTCGTAAGCGCAAGAAGTCCCATGGGGCCTCTGGCATGCAGTTTCTGTGTACTGATACCAATCTCTGCTCCGAAGCCAAATTCAAATCCATCAGTGAACCGGGTAGAGGCATTGACATAGACAGCAGCTGAATCAATCTGCTCTAAAAAGGCCTGTGCATGATCATAGTGGTTCGTTATAATTGTTTCGGAATGGTGCGTGCTATAATGATTAATATGTTCAATCGCTTCCTCCAAGGAATCCACCACCTTGATGGAAATAATGTAGTCAAGATATTCTGTACCCCAGTCTTCTTCCGTAGCGGCAGTTGCAGAAGGCAGGCATTTGAGAACTCTTTCATCTCCGCGGATTTCAACATTATACTTTGCCAGCTCAGCTGCAAGTGCCGGCAGCAGATCATTCTTCTTGGACGTATGAACCAATACGGACTCACAAGCATTGCATACACTGACACGCTGTGTCTTGGCATTAATAATAATTCCTATGGCCATCTCAATATCGCCATCTGAATCAACATACACATGACAGTTACCTGTGCCGGTCTCAATGACAGGAATCTTACTTTCTTCCACCACAGTTCGAATCAGTCCAGCACCGCCTCTGGGGATGAGTACATCGATATACTCGTTTAATTTCATAAAAGCACGAGTGGCTTCACGATCTGTATTTTCAATCAGCTGCAAGGCATCCTGTGTTACTTGTTTGGCAGCAAGGACACGACGGATGCATTTGACAATGGCTTTGTTCGAGTCGATCGCGTCACTTCCGCCTTTTAAAATAACCGCATTCCCCGTCTTAAAGCACAGGCCGAACGCATCCGAAGTAACATTGGGGCGTGCTTCATAAACCATTCCGATGACTCCAAGAGGTACACGTTTCTGACCAATCAGCAAACCATTTGGCCGCTTTTTCATTCCGGTAACTTCTCCAATCGGATCTTCTAAATCGACCAACTCCAAAAGACCTTCTGCCATCGCGGCAATACGCTCTTTGGTTAGTGTCAGACGGTCGATATTACCTTCTTTCATTTTGTTTATTCTGGCGCGGGCAATATCTTTTTCATTCGCCTGCAGAATTTTCTGCGTGTTCTCAATCAGGGATTCGGCTGCAGCCTGCAACACAGCATTCTTACGATCGGTTCCAAGATTTCTGACCTCTATTTCAGCCTGCTTGGCTCTTCGTCCTATTTCGTCTAATTCCTCGAACATATGCTTCCTCCTATAAGATAAACTACTGTTTCAACGATACACTGTGGTTTCGGTAAGTACAAAATCCGGCATTATATCTGTAACCTGAACCTCAAATTCTGGAACGATCTGATAGTCAAAGGCAATGGCTAGTACCGCATGCTGTGTATGCCGCTCAAGATATCTGTCATAGAATCCGCCGCCATAGCCAACTCTGTGCTTACTGGCATCAAAAGCAACTCCCGGCATAATCATAAGTGCCTTTTCCCACGCAACTGCTTTGCCTTTGGCCGGTTCGGGAATGTGGCAGAAGCCTTCTTCCAACTGTCCATATTCCAACAGCTGGTAGAATTGAAGGTTCTTGCCCTCGACTTTGGGCACAGCGACCTGTTTGTGCTGTCGCCAGGCTTCTTCAATTATATACTTTGTGGATACTTCACCTTTGCAGTCTATATAGGCGTAAATATACTCAGCCTCAATAAAACATGGTTGTTTAAAAAGCAGTTCGCTGAGTTTACGGCTGGATGCCGAGATATCTGCCGGTGACTGAGCCTTTCTGCGCTGTATCATATCCGCTCGAATTTCCTGCTTGCGGGCAGTTATGGATTCCTCCGTATCAAGGTGATGCTCACTCTTCTGTGCCATATTTTTCACCCAGATTCGTAATACTTCCATCCTCGTTCTCAATATCAATATTGGCAAGCTGTGATCTTAAATTCGTCCGAATACTCATGATAAATTCCTGCCGCAGTTCTGAACGCTCTTCTGTTTCAAGCGGTGTCAGCCCTTCCGCTTTGGCTTTTCTGGCAAGTTCATTGATTCTGTCAATTTTGGATTGGTCCATCTATATCCTCCTAAAGTAATTTATCAATATAATCAATCAGATAAAATTCATCCTTGCGGTTTGCCGGGAAAAAGGTTCCGATTTCCTGCCCTTCTATCAGACGGTGCAGAATACGAAAATCCTTACCACTTCCGATTATGACATCAGTACCGGCGCTCGACGCAATCTGAACGGCAGTCATCTTTGTAGCCATTCCACCGGTTCCTACGGAACTTCCGGTACTTCCTTTTCCCATCTCAATAATATGAGTGTCCAGATTTTCTACCGTAGAAATGAATTCTGCATCTGCATTTTTATGCGGATCATCGGTATACAATCCATCAATATCGGTAAGCATAATTAAAAGATCCGCCTCGATAAGCGCCGCAACGATTGCTGAAAGAGTGTCATTATCTCCAAATTCATTGTTATCTCCATAAGCAATCTCGTACGTGGAAATTGTATCGTTCTCGTTAACTATGGGAATTACACCTTTTGCAAGCATAGCATTAAAAGTGTTTTTGGCATTAAAGCGGTTCACGTTGTTTACCATCGTGTTCTTTGTCATTAATACCTGTCCGGCAATCTGATTGTATTCGGAGAACAGTTTTTGATAAATCATCATAAGCCGCGCCTGTCCGACTGCTGCACAGGCCTGCGTCACATCAAGCTCTTGCGGACGCTTGTCTAATCCCAGTGCTGCCGTACCGACTCCGATAGCTCCCGAAGATACCAGCACGACATCCTTTCCCTGGTTTCTCAAATCAGAAATCTCTCTTGCGAGTACCTCGAGTTTTGTCAGATTAATACGACCGGTTTCTTTATGTGTCAGTGACGAAGTGCCGATTTTAATGACAATCCGTTTCTTGTTTTTAAGTTCTTTACGTAAGTCCATAGGAATTCTACCTCTCTCTATATATTGCCAGGCCTTCTAATACGGCTTCCTGTCTGTCTTGCATATCCTGTGCTTCTGTCTCTGTCATATGATCATACCCCAGTAAATGCAGCATACTGTGCGCTACCAGAAAAGCCAGTTCTCTTCTTAGACTATGACCGTACTCT
Source organism: Lachnospiraceae bacterium (assembly GCA_047975025.1). GTDB lineage: Bacteria > Bacillota > Clostridia > Lachnospirales > Lachnospiraceae > JBKECY01. Next base: position 15,122 of record JBKECY010000029.1, on the reverse strand, counting down.
TCTGCCTGTCTTACGACATGGGGTACAGAAATCTGAATATCACCCAAGGTGATTTCCTGTGTGTCGGGATTCTTGTAAGCAGCTGGATTTGACAATAGAATATCATATTCTGCAGGTTTGTCAAATTCAATCATGGGAAACGAAAGTACATCGGTTGTCCTGTCGATTCCACGAAATTCTTTGTTTGTTTCCTGTACAGCCTCCTGCGTTGTAAGCAGAACTTCAACTTCTGCCGCAAGAGGAAACTTTTCTGCTGCCAGTACGGCTTCTACGACTTCGGTAATCAGCGGCTCGATTGCAAAAGGCAGGGCAATATCGCTTTCATTTTCAATATAGACTGTCATCTGGTCTGTGGCCTCCCACGTTTTTTAGGCTTGCTCTTTGCCTCATAAGTTTCGTATGCTTTGACGATTTCTTGTACCAGCGGATGGCGTACAACATCTTTGCTGGTCAATTCACAAAATGCAATGTTCTCAATGTTCTTGAGAACCGCTCTGGCGGTATCAAGTCCTGATATGGCCCCATGTGGCAGATCCTTCTGGGACAAATCGCCCGTCACGATTACCTTCGAGCCAAAACCAATGCGGGTCAGAAACATTTTCATCTGTGCCGGTGTTGTATTCTGCGATTCATCAAGTATAATAAATGCATTGTCCAGTGTACGGCCGCGCATGTAGGCCAGAGGGGCTACCTCAATGAGTCCGCGCTCTGTATTTTTTGCAAAGCTTTCTGCCCCCATAATTTCATACAGCGCATCATATAACGGCCGCAGATACGGGTCGATTTTACTTTGCAAATCACCGGGAAGAAACCCCAGTTTTTCACCAGCCTCAATGGCCGGTCTGGTCAGAATGATCCGATTTACGTCCCCGTTTCTAAAAGCAGTGATGGCCATGGCCATGGCGAGGTATGTTTTACCGGTTCCGGCCGGTCCGATGCCAAACACCAGCATATTCTTACGTATTTTATCAATATAGTTTTTCTGTCCAAAAGTCTTGGGCTTAATAGGGCGTCCCTGAATCGTATTACAGATAGTATCTTTGTCAACTTCGATAATAGATTTCTGTTTCTCATCCATTGAAAGAGATACGATATAATTTACATTTTGCATCGTAATCTGATTACCGCGTTTGGACAATGCCAGCAACTGCTCTAATACATGCTTGGCCTGTTCGGCTGCGACAGCGGCTCCAACGATTTTAAGTGTGCTGTCACGTGCCACCAGTGTTACCTGAAATGTACGTTCAATCAATTTCAGATGCGCGTCGAGCATACCGAACACATTGCTTTCATGCTCCACGGGTATGTTAATATTTGTCTCAATCAGGTGATGTTCCATCGGCAGATAGTCCTTTCATAAGCAGAATCAGAGAAAACCAGAGCACAGTATTGCCTCCCAGATTGTATTCCATGTTGTATTTTTCGACGAGTTCGGCCACTACAATGCCATGACTTTCAACACAAGGATTCATCTTTTCGGGAAAGCGGCAGGGTGCTGCCGGATATGTGCAGACATCGCAGATTTCACAAGATTCGGTGGAGAGCGTGTAGCAGTCAATTCCTCTGTGCAAAAAATACTGTTTGACCGCATCCGTGATTTTCTCATGTTCCATGCGGGTCGACAAGAGTTCCTTGAAATTCATGATGTCCTGCACCTCTGCAACGCTTGAAAAAAAGAAACCGCTGTCATACCGGCGGCATTTGCTTTCACAGGCAGACAGGGTTCCCACTCCCGGCGGACAGGCCCAAGTCGTGCCATATCTGTCACACTCATGTTCGCAGATATAGCGCACCCGTTCAGAAAAATCTATTTCTTTAGCATCAATTATTCTGTATTCATAAATTGGAAATTGTGCAATAAATGCTTCAATCTCCTGTATAGTCACAGCAGTTATATTCAATCGCTGTCATCCTTTCTAATACTTATTTGTGATATGGCTCATGCGCAATAATTTTGAAAGCCCGATAGAGTTGCTCTAACAGCAGCAGACGCATCAGCTGATGCGGAAACGTCATTTTGGAAAAAGACAAAGACGTATCTGCTCTTTTCATAACCGCTTCACTAAGCCCCAAAGACCCGCCTATCACATATGTAAGATTCGAATGTCCGCGCAGTGGCAGTTCTTCCATCGTTGCGGCCAGACCGGGCGAATCCAGCATGGACCCATTAATGGCCAGTGCAATGACATAATCTGTCTCCTTAATATAGCGCAAAAGCTTTTGACCTTCTGTACTTCGAATCTGTTCATTTAATTGTTCAGAAGCCTTATCCGGTGTTTTTTCGTCAGGAACTTCTATAATTGTCAGCTTGCAGTACCGTCCTAACCGCTTTACGTATTCACCGCAGCCAGACTGAATTGAAGCCTCTTTAATTTTTCCCACACATAGAATTGTAATGCCTAGCATACATAATCTATACTGGCACGATTTTGTACAACGCTGCGGACGAATCCGGCTACTTCCAGATGTGCCGGGTTCTCCTGATAAGCCAGTAATGCTTCTTTCGATTCAAATGTACTAATAAGAGCCAGATCAAAGTTCGTAGCAACTAAAGGTTCAATTTCCACAGTTGCGGAAATGAGTCCGGGAATCACTCCGGTCAGTCCTTCAAGTCCTTGCTTGATCTTTGCTTTGATTTCCTGTTTCTCCTGTGCCGTATAAGACTCTTTTAATTGCCATAATACAGTATGATTTACCATGATGTTGTTCTCCTATTCTCTGTAATAGTAATATTTACTGGCTGCTTCACTTGTCTTGCCGCTTTCACTCTCAATAATTGCATAAAAGGTATTACTGCCTGAAGGCATCAGGATTGAGGTGGTATAGGGAGTACTGTTCGTTGTTGGTATTTCGTTAAAAGCGTAATACGCTGTGTATCCCTCGGGGACTTCAATCGTGATGTAGGTTGCCTCAGTGTATGTGCCGGCATCAGGTGTAATTACCGGGGGATTCGGTGTCTCTATGGAAACAACATATTTTCGGGTTATGACATCGCTTGGGATGCCTTTCTGGTTGTAGGCGATGGTCTTTAGTGTTGTGGTACCCTCTTCGACAAGCAGTGTGCCAGAATAAACATTAGACTGATTGGTAGGCTCTGTGCCGTCAAGTGTATAGTACACTGACGCATCATCTGCTTGGATTGTAATCTTCAACTCTGTGGAATATGTGCCGGATGCCGTATCCACAATGGGGTTTTCCGTAATATAATCACTAAATTCTTTACTGATAATCGCTGAGTTCGTACCGTCCAGCAAATCCTTGATTTCCTGAACCTGCCCTTCGTCCTCATACAATGTAATAAGTTCGCGGTATACTTCTACTGAATCCGGAAAATCGTCCAGCAGTCCGGTCAGGATCTTAATCCCGTCAGCACTTCCGCCATTGTAGACCTGGATTTTAGCAAGCAGAATATGTGCGTCAACTTCCTCCGGAGCGATTTCTGTCGCACGCTGTACACTGTCCAGTGCTTTTTCGTAATTACCATTCTGCTCAATCTCATCATAGTATTGCTGTGCTTTATCATACTGGTATTGATAAGAATTATAATTCCAAAAGGAGTAACCCATAAAAATGGCCGTAGCAAGAATAATGACAGCCATAATAATACCATACACAAACGAGGAACGTTTCTTTCGTCCGTTTTTACGTTTATCAGGTCGATTAGAAGTCGGCGGTTTCTTAGGCTCCTCCACAGGTGAAGCCTTTTTTTGCTTTTCCTGATTCCTCTTCTTTTCATTTAACATGGTTTCCATGGTTGTATATTCAGGCACCCAGTTGATTTCTGTAAGGCACTTGGGGCAAAACAAAGTACCTGGTTCAAGATGCGTGCCGCAATTCTTACATTTCATATATTCCTCCGCGCATTATCTATAATGATTGATTAATATATTCTTCAAATTCCTCCGCAGTCATCAAGATCTTTCTTGGTTTCGTTCCTTCTTCAGGACCGACTACATTCGCCTGTGCGAGTTGATCCATGATACGTGCCGCCCGGTTAAATCCAATCTTAAACATTCTTTGCAGCATTCCGATAGACGCTTTGTCTTTTTCTATAATAAATTTACCGGATTCGATAAAATACGGATCCAGCTCATCTCGGCCGTTTGTATCGATCGATGCAGAAAAGTTCGCAGTGTTAACTTTTTGCTCTATCTCATCATTATACTCTACATTCGGGTGTTTTTGTGCTAAAAATTTTACAATTGAAGTAACTTCCTGATTGGCGATAAACGCACCCTGAAGTCTTGCCGGTTTGGCATAGCCCTGCGGATAGAACAGCATATCTCCTTTTCCAAGTAATTTTTCCGCTCCATTCATATCTAAAATCGTACGGGAATCCACACCGGAGGAAACTGCAAATGCTATTCTGGAAGGCATATTTGCTTTGATTAGACCGGTAATGACATTGACAGACGGACGCTGCGTTGCAATAATCAAATGAATGCCTGCGGCTCTGGCTAATTGTGCCAGCCGGCAAATGGCATCCTCAACTTCCCCCGGAGCCACCATCATAAGGTCAGCAAGCTCATCAACGATAATTACAATCTGCGGAAGTTTCTGCGGCAATACTTCAGAAGTGGTTTGCTCCGAACTCTCGTCTGTTGTCTCAGCCGCCTGCTCGGCAAGTGACTTGACTCTTGCATTATACTCTTCCAGATTGCGTACATTAAACTCCGCAAATGTGTTGTATCGCTGTGTCATCTCAGCAACTGCCCAATTCAGAGCACCTGCTGCTTTTTTAGGATCTGTGACCACTGGGATATAGAGATGTGGTATTCCATTATAAACACTTAATTCTACAACTTTAGGGTCTATCATAATCATTTTAACATCTTCTGGTGAAGATTTGTATAGTATACTCACAATTAATGTATTAATGCAGACAGATTTTCCCGATCCGGTCGCTCCTGCGATTAACAAATGCGGCATTTTAGCGATATCTGCAATCACAGTCTTGCCAGCAATATCTTTGCCCGCAGCAAAGACAAGCCTGGAGGGATGCTCTGCAAATTCGGGGCTTTGTATCAATTCACGCAAGGATACGGCGGTATTCTCTTTGTTGGGTACTTCAATTCCTACGGCTGCCTTGCCGGGAATCGGTGCTTCAATGCGGATATCTGACGCGGCAAGATTCAATTTGATATCATCTGCCAGTGCTACGATCCGGCTGACCTTGACCCCATGCTCCGGGGTCAGTTCATAGCGGGTCACAGATGGCCCGCAGCTGACATTCGTTACGGTAACACCTACACCAAAACTAGACAATGTCTCCTGTAACTTTTGTGCTGTATCATAAAGCAGCTTATCTGTATTAACGGTATTGGTTCGTGCCGGCTTTTTCAACAAAGAGATCGGAGGAAACTGATACGTGCTCGTTTCACCGGCGGCATGTGACCTCATCTCGCTGGTAATCTCCTTCATTCCTTCTGTCAACTCTTTCTGGGATGACTTTTTTCTTCTGGCAGGCAGCGCCTCTGCTTCCTCCGCAGTGCTGTCTACGGACGGTTCTTCCGGTAATGGAGTCTCCGTCATTGTCTCATCTGCTGCCTGCATGCCAGTAATCTGGAGAGGCAGTGTGAAAACCGGTTCTTCCAAAACGGCGGCCGGAACCTCTGTTTCCGGCTCTGGCAATGGATGACTCTGCTGTTCTGGCTCCTGTTTAGTCTGTGCTTTTAATTCAAGATGCTGTAACTTGCGCTCTCTTGCTTTTTCCTGTTTACGCTGTGCCGCCAGCTCCCGAGCCGGACGTTCCTTTTCTCTTCGCAAAGCAGCTGACTTATGACGATCTTTTCCCTGTCGTACGACCCCGGCAAAAAATCCAAATAAAGAACGCTGCGTCACAATAATCAGGGAACAAAGAATAATCACAATTGTTACCACATAAGCTCCGATAAATCCGACTGCGCTTACGAGCAGACTGCCTATGACACCGCCGATGATACCGCCTCCGGATTTATACGTTGCGGACAGTGAATAATACCTTGTAAAATTCGCTGTGCCGGATGTAGGACCGGTGAGCAGATGCATCAGAATACAGACAGCGATAAATAAAAAAATAGCAGCCACCGCCTTTTTCTTCGCAAGCAGACTACGGCTGTTGGATAAGAAAAAAGCGGTACCCACAAACAAAATCACCGGAAAAATATACGCCGCTATTCCAAAAACACCAAATAGAATCCTGGCAGCAAAACTGCCGACGAATCCACCGATGCCAAAACAACTTAAAAGCAGCAGGACCGATACTGCGAGTACGCAAATAAGACCAATCTCCTTTTTGAATTTAAGACTGGCCTCCTGCTCGGCCTTGGTAGGACGCTTTGAAGCTGTGGTTTTCCGTTTGGCTGCATTACCGGATGTGTTTTTTCGTTTGACGGCCGCCATAAATCCTCCCTATTTCCTGTGATACTATCCAGACTATTTTACAAAATTAATGATAACGGCAATGATTCCTGCCAAAAAACAATAATATGCGAAAAAATTCAAACGCACACGTTGCAGCAGGCGCCGCGCCTGCTTGAGACACATATACCCCGCAGCAAAAGCAAACAGACTGCCTAACAGATATATAAAGAAGCGTGACACAGAAAGCGTTTCGCCTCCGATAAACACCAGTCGGTACACACACTCACCCAGCAACGTTGGAATCAGCAGTAAAAAAGAATACTGTATCGCAAACTTTTTCTTAAGACCGCAGATTCCTGATGCTGCCAAAATCGAACCAACCCTGGATAATCCCGGAAACACAGACAGACCTTGTATGATACCAAGCCATATGCCTGTTGGGAGCGGTACTTCTTTTGGCATCTTCTCACCGGACGGGAGCATTCCCGCCACCAAAAGAACAATACCGTTAACCAGAAATCCAATGCCGGGTACTAAAAATCCACCTTCACCCATATGGGCCAGACGACCTGCAAAGCAGCCAATCAGAATGGCCGGAAGGGCGGACAGCAGCAATAATACCTGAAACTTTCTGGAGTTATTTGTAATGATTTTGCGATAGACAATGTCGCCATCGGAACGTCTGCCCGTAAGCAGCGATTTAAAATTGAATGCAAGATCAAGAAGCATATCTTTAGTTTCTATCAGCAGCAAAAGTATTGTTTTACGATAGGCAGCAATAATCGCCGCCACAATTCCAATACGCATGAAAACATAGAACCATGTGACAGAATTTCCGGCACCAAATAGATTCTTCAGAACTGCCATATGCCCCAGACTGCCAATAGGAAAAAACTCAGTGATCCCCTGTACAACCCCCATGATTACTGATTGTAATACGTTCATAGTTCCTCCTGGTCCTGCCGTACAGCGTTGCCGGACAGCATTCGTGTGAACAGACTATTCATCCCAATTATGATAGACATATTGTACATCATCATCATCTTCCAGCAAATCAAGTGTCTTTTGCAGGTTTTTGACAGCAGTCTCATCGTTTAGCTCCACCCATGTCTGCGGAATCATTGTCACCTGAGCTTCGGCCATTGGGATATCCTGAGCAGCCAACGCTTCTCTGACAGTTGTAAAAGCTTCCGGATCCGTCACAACTTCATAGCTATCCTCTTCCTCAGCGAAGTCATCAGCTCCGGCATCGAGTGCAATCATCATAAGTTCATCTGCATCCAGCCCACATTCTTCTTTATCAATCAGAATTTGTCCTTTTTTATCAAACATAAAGGATACACAGCCTTGGGCACCAATACTTCCGCTGCCTTTGGTAAACGCGCTGCGCACGTTACCGGCTGTACGATTTTTGTTGTCCGTCAGCGCATCTACAATAATCGCCACCCCATTCGGCCCATAGCCTTCATAGGTCACAAATTCATAATTATCAGCAGAGGCATCGCCTGCAGCTTTTTTAATACCGCGATCAATGGTGTCATTCGGCATATTATTGGCTTTGGCCTTGGCGATTACATCGCGCAGACGGCTGTTGTTCTCGGGGTCCGCACCGCCTTCTTTGACGGCTACTACGATTTCGCGTCCAATAATTGTGAAAATCTTTCCTTTTTTTGCATCATTTTTCTCTTTCTTATGTTTTATGTTGGCAAATTTTGAGTGTCCTGACATTTTTCTTCTCCCTCTTTTTCCATAGCATAGGCTCGTACTCGTTTTACGGTATTATCTTCGACCGCCAGAATCTCCAATCGATAGCCGGCTGCATCAACGTAGGTATCTGCGAGTGTGGGCACATGGCCAAGTTGATCTGTTAAAAAGCCACTCAGAGTATCGAATTCGTCTCCAAGTGTAATCTTGAGCTCCTCTTCCACTTCTTCAAGCGGCGTCAGACCTTCAATCAATATGCAGCTATCATGCTGCACTGTAAAATTTGGTATATCATCATCGTATTCATCAAGGATTTCACCGACAATTTCTTCCAGGATATCTTCCATAGAGACAATACTGGCAGTCTGTCCGTACTCATCAATGACAATTACCATATAAAGCTTCTCTGTCTGCATATATTCAAACAGTCCGTTCAGACTTCTGGTCTCAGGTACAAATTCAACCCTGCGCACCAGGCCCGGAATTGAAATCAGCGGAGTCTGTAAATCAGTCTTCTCCTCATGGATGATACGAAAAGCGTCCTTTAGATGAATCAGTCCTAATATATCATCAATATTCTCGTTATAAACAGGATAACGGGAATTATTTCTTTCCAGCATAAAAGCAATTGCTTCTTTCAGTGATGACTGAGAATCAAGTGCATTGATGTTCTTGCGGTGAATCATAATATCCTTTGCATCTGTGTCCGAAAAATCCATGATGTTCTGAATCATTTCCGCTTCGGACTCCTCAATGACACCCTGTTCGTGCGCCTCGTCTACCATGGAAATGATTTCCTGCTCATTAATCTCTTCCTTGCTGTTAGACGGATTTACCCTGAATACCTTGGCAAGTACTGCGGACAGAAAAAACACAGGTGTTACCAAAGGCCAGAATACAATTCGAAAGAATGCTACGAAATCGACCAAAAGATAAATTGCCTTTTCATGATAACAGGCTGAAATTTTTCGTGGCAGTGAAACACCGAATAAAACAAACACAATCATCGCAGCAAGTACAACTATGCAAAACGCCAATGGCTGAGGCATGTGCTCTGTGAGTATTGCGGAAAAAGATCGGATAAAGATCCCTCCGAATACGAGAGCAAACGTAAAGGTCACAACGATGGCCGTATTATATATAAGAAGCGGCGCTCTGACAAAACTCCCGATGCGCCGGGCCTTCTTATTATCCTGTATAGTATCTTCTGTAAATTGCTCCCGATCTGTCTTCTGAAGCGCCGCTAAAAAGCCGTAAAACATTCCGTTAATGATTACAAATAATGCAAAAAACACAATGCCCCAATACGGACTTGAACTATCTTCCATTCTATCTCCTTTTCCACTATGGCAAAAATTGTCACAGACATAGAAAATATATCATTTTTCCCTGTATTCGTCAAGAACACCCCTGTTTAAGCGACAGTATGGTCATAGATTCTGGGGACTCTGGCATTGATGTCACACAAGAATTCATACGTATAACGTTTCGATAACTCTGAAAGTTCTTCCAAAGTGATTTCCAATTCTCCGCTTTTCCCCAATAAGACCACCTCATCCAGGCATTCGGCCTGTGGAATATCCGTAATGTCGACCATGCACTGATCCATACAGACCCGGCCAGTGATAGGTGCTTTTTGCCCGTGAATCAGTACGTGCCCAATATTGGACAGACTGCGGGGATATCCATCCCCGTATCCAGCGGATACTGTGGCGATTCGTCTGGTGCTCTCTGCTGTATAAGAGCCGCCATAACCGACCGAAGTGCCTGCTGTTATGCTGCGGATTGCTATAATACGTGACTTAAGCTGCAGGGCAGGATAGAGCGAAACAGCAGTTCGGCTGACCTGATCCGACGGGTAAATACCATAGAGCGAGATACCCGCCCGCACCGCATCCATATGAGCGGGTTTCAATTCAATAATCCCGGCGCTGTTGGAGCAGTGCTTTACTGCAATTGGAACTTCTCGTTGCTTTAGGAGCGTGGTGAATTCTGAAAAGCGGCGCAGCTGTTGAAGTGCTGCTGTCTTATCTGATTCATCTGCTTTTGCAAAATGCGTGAATATACCCTGGATTTTCAGGCAGGGAAGCTCTGCAATCTTTGCGATGGCTTCCAGACTCTCTGGGCTATCTGAAAAACCAATGCGTGACATACCTGTATCCAGTGCCAGATGTATACCAATCTCCTTTTCAAATGCCAAGGCAATATCGGAAAGACAGGCAGCATCTTCCGGGCACCAGATTGTCGGTGTAATATTCCATCGGATGAGTTCTTCGTACTCTTCTTTAAACGTATGGCCAAGAATTAATATCTGCTTTACAATGCCGCTTTTTCGAAGTTCCACTGCTTCCGCTATTGTAGCAACCGCAAATCCTGATACATAGTCGCGGTTCTCAATGGCATGCGCCACTGTAACGGCTCCATGTCCATACGCATTGGCTTTGACGACTGCGATTACGGATGTGTTCTCCGGCACATTTTGATACAGATTATCAAGGTTTTTCCTGATTGCATCTATGGACACATATGCTGCAATTCTGGTGTATTCATTCATTCGTCAGCCTCCTTGAATACAAATTTTATATGATCGATGATATCATCGGCGAGCAAGGTCCTGCCCAAGGACTTATAGGCCGCATCTCCAGCCAGGCTATGCAGGTACACACCATAGACGGCGGCCTGCGATGGCGGCATGCCCTGGGCCATCAGACCTGCGATTACTCCGCTGAGCACATCTCCTGCCCCTGCCGTTGCCATACCATCATTACCGGTAATCGTCAGACATACATTGCCCTTGGCATCGGCGGTCACTGTGCGTGCATCCTTCAAAACACAAGTAATGCCATATTCTCTGGCGGTCTGGCGTGCTACATCAACTAAGTTGCTTTTCTGCAAAGCAAGACTGACACCTGAGAAACGCTGCATCTCCAATAAGTGTGGTGTAATAACACAATTAGGTGATAGATACTGCTTTAGCATGGGATGTACAGACAGCAGATGTAACGCATCTGCATCAAGAACCATGGGTTTAGTGCAGTTGCGAAGAGTGAACTCCAGCAGTTCTTTGGATGCTTCGGTCACGCCCAGACCGGGGCCTATGACTACGGCATCGCACCAGGAAAAATCAGGTGCTTTTCTTAATGGAGCATCATGGTCATACGTAGAAAGCAGTGCCTCGGGGAAGCGAGTCTGTAATATCTGGCGATTGCATTCTTCTGTGTGTATTTTTACCATACCGGCGCCGGTTCTAAGACAGGCAAGGGCGCTTAAATAGGCGGCTCCAGCCATATTCCGGCTCCCTGCAATACACAGAATTTTGCCAAACGTCCCCTTATGTCCGTCCGGACGGCGCGCCGGCAGCTGTCCCAGATCTTCGGCAGTCAGACGATAGATGGGCGGATGCACTGGGGATGCTGTCTCACTCTTTCTGTGTTCGTTCGGATTCCAATAGATTCCTACGTCTTTAATTGTGATCTTTCCGGTATGGAATGCACCGGGATACAAATACAGACCTGCCTTGGCATAGGCAAATGTTATCGTCGCAGAAGCCCGTACCGCTGTATGTAACACCTGTCCTGTGCTCGATTCAATACCTGAGGGAATATCAAGAGATACACAATAAACACCTGATTCATTCATATCTTCGATTAACTGGCGATAGGTATCTCCGATGTCTCTGGAGAGTCCAATTCCAAACAGCGCATCTATCAAAAGCGTATAGTTAGAGTACTCCGTAACACTGACAAAGGAGGTCTGATAGGCTTGTGCAATATGATACTGCTGCGCCTGTTCCGCCGACATTTGTTCCGGTAAAACAGTACAGAACACATCTACGGCGATACCGCGCAGGTGCAGCAAACGGGCGACGGCAATTCCATCGCCTCCATTGTTACCCGGACCACAGAGTACCAGAACCCGTTGTAATCGCTCCGGCTTCTGCATAAGTTCATCCACAACAGACAGAGCCGCCCGTTCCATTAATACCATGGAGGACATACCACACTCCTGTATAGTAGCTTGCTCCGCCAGCTTCATTTGTAAGCTGTCCAATATCATTGCCATAGGTATACGCCTTTCGTTTCATTTCATACTTAACGATTAGCAGTGGACAAGTCCACTGCTAATCGTTAAGTTGATTATTATCTTTTCTATACTGACTTAAGTTATAGGACAGAGTCATCAGACTTTCCGATAAATGTACATTCTCAACGATGACATCATCCAGCACATCTAAATCTACATGTGCAAAATTCCATACTGCTTTGATTCCTTCTTTTACCAGAAGGTTCATCATACTCTCAGCATTCGCTTTTGGTAATGTCAACGCAGCAATCTCAACTTTTTCTGCATGCAGAAATACCGGCAGTTCATCAATCGGACGCACTGTAACGTCACGAACCTTCATACCGATCTTGGCCGGATTGTTGTCAAACACACCTACCAGCTTGAATCCTCGTTTCTCAAATCCCATATAGTTCGCAATCGCTTGTCCCAGATTACCCACACCAATTATGATCATCGGATGATCACAGTCCAGTCCCAGAATGTTGCCGATCTGGTTATATAAATACTGCACATTGTAGCCATAGCCTTGTTGACCGAAACCACCAAAGTTATTTAAATCTTGTCGAATCTGAGATGCTGTAACTTTCATCTTTTTACTAAGTTCTCCGGAGGAAATGCGCTCAACATCATCATTCAACAAATCCCCTAGATATCTATAATAACGCGGAAGCCGCTTAATTACTGCATTTGAAATTTCTTTTTCTTCCAAAACCTACATCCTTTCTATACTGCTCTTTCGTCTACTATATTATATATAACCGTTATTTTTTTGTCAAATTTTATCTGGAGATTCATTGAACAAAATGTAGTATGGATATCCATTCATTTTTCACATGCTATGGTACGCTGATTCTGGGTAAAAAAAATCCAAGGTATAGAAAACTTTCGTTTTCTATCCTCAGATTTGTGATACGTAATTATTATAACTGTGGTCCGGCAGAAACTAATGCTTTTCCAGCGTCATTACCCTGGTATTTCACAAAGTTCTTAACAAAACGCTGTGCCAGATCCTGTGCTTTTACGTCCCATTCAGAAGCATCTGCATAGGTGTCACGAGGATCAAGGATCTTCGGATCTACGCCCGGAAGCTCAGTAGGAATTTCAAAGTTAAAGTATGGCAGTGCCTTTGTAGGAGCTGTTGCAATGGAGCCGTCCAGAATGGCATCAATGATACCACGAGTATCGCGAATAGAGATACGTTTTCCTGAACCATTCCATCCAGTATTTACCAAGTACGCTTTAGCGCCGCTCTGCTGCATTTTCTTAACCAATTCCTCAGCATACTTCGTAGGATGAAGCTCTAAGAATGCCTGACCAAAGCAAGCGGAGAAAGTAGGTGTAGGCTCTGTGATACCACGCTCTGTTCCGGCCAGTTTTGCTGTAAAGCCTGACAGGAAATAGTACTGTGTCTGCTCTGGAGTCAGAATGGAAACCGGAGGAAGAACACCAAATGCATCAGCTGAAAGGAAGATTACATCCTTAGCTGCAGGAGCTGCTGAAACCGGGCGAACAATGTTCTTGATGTGATCGATCGGATAAGATACACGAGTATTCTCTGTACCGCTCTTCTCTGAAGAAAACTCAATTTTGCCATCGTCAGCTACTGTAACGTTCTCAAGAAGTGCATCACGTTTGATAGCATTGTAGATGTCCGGCTCAGACTCGATATCAAGATCAATAACCTTAGCGTAGCATCCGCCTTCAAAGTTAAATACGCCCTGATCATCCCAGCCATGCTCATCATCACCAATCAGCAGACGCTTCGGATCTGTTGAAAGTGTAGTCTTACCTGTTCCTGAAAGACCAAAGAAAATTGCTGTGTTCTCACCGTTAAGATCCGTATTTGCGGAGCAGTGCATAGAAGCAATACCCTTAAGCGGCAGATAGTAGTTCATCATTGAGAACATACCTTTTTTCATCTCACCGCCGTACCATGTATTCGCGATAACCTGCTCACGGCTGGTAATGTTGAATAAGATACCTGTTTCAGAATTCATGCCTAACTCTTTGTAATTGTCTACTTTTGCTTTGGAAGCATTGTATACAATAAAGTCTGGCTCAAAGTTCTCAAGTTCTTCCGCAGTAGGCTGAATAAACATGTTGGTTACAAAATGTGCCTGCCAAGCAACTTCTACGATGAAACGAATTGCCATACGTGTATCTTCATTGGCTCCACAAAATGCATCTACTACAAAAAGTCTTTTGCCTGAAAGCTCGTCCTGTGCGATTTTCTTTACAGTGTCCCATGCTTCCTGGGTAAGTGGCTGGTTGTCGTTCTTGTACTCATCAGAAGTCCACCATACAGTGTCTTTTGAGTTCTCATCCATAACAATAAATTTGTCTTTAGGAGAACGTCCGGTGTAGATACCAGTCATTACATTAACTGCGCCAAGTTCGCTGACTTGTCCTCTTTCAAAACCCTCTAAGCTAGGTTTTGTCTCTTCCTCAAACAGTACGTCATAAGAAGGATTGTGAACGATTTCAGTAGTTCCAGTAATGCCATATTGAGTCAAATCAATAGTTGCCATCTTTAATCAACCTCTCTTTCTAAAAAATAAAAATTTTCGGTTCATTATCTCATTTTGCAAATTGAATGTCAATACTTTAACAATGTTTTAATTTGTACTTTTTTGTATTTTTTATTTTCAGAGGATTCCGTTAAGTTCCTGGTACAGATCTTTTGCATAACTGTCAGTCATTCCGCTCACATAGTCAGTGACCAGTAAAAGGCGCAGGTACAACTTTTCCTCTTCGCTCTTGCCCTTGGCATGCTGATGATAACTCTGTTTGTAGTTTTCAGAGATCAGTGCAATCAGCTTGTCTTGTGCGAACTGCATCGGCATCGGACTGTCATAACGAATCGCTGCAGGAATCAGACGGTTCATTAAAAATGTAAGGATATTCTGCGCTGTTAACTCTAATTTATAAATCTGCTGCGAGGTAAATACATAGCGATAGGCCATCTCTCCCAGAAAACGAACCAGCCACTCTCCGTTAGTACCATGAAAAAT
>JBKECY010000047.1:0-6722 GCA_047975025.1 Lachnospiraceae bacterium | reverse complement strand
ATTTCACGCATTGCTTTTTTCTGTGGTGATTCCTCTCTTCTTCTTGCCATAAAAAACCTCCAAACTGTTGTAATTATCTTACATCAGTTTGAAGGTTTACACAATCTTTGGGATAGTCCCGTAGCCGCCTTCATCCGCGTCATACTTCATCCCCCACAGATCATAGAACATATTAGGCTGGGCTTTATCATATATAACCCGTCCATGATCTTTTGCGACTCCCATACGATAGGGATCTTTCTTATCAATCTGTACCATATCATCAAGGGTGGCTGTGATTTTGATATGATTCCCAAGGTAAATATCCAGCTCTTCTTCTGTCATTCCCAATCGATTGGCGGTCTCCATTTTCTTTGAGCTGTGTGAGAATGTAATCTGGCTTGGCAGATACGTAGTATTCTTTTTGCTAATGACATCTAATACCAACTGTGATCTCTTCATTTTTGTTCTCCTTTTACAAAATCGCATCATAAACTTCTAAATGTTTCAGATGCTTTTTTCTGATTACAAGTTGATTATATGACACTATATTTTATATGTCATTATTCTAATTTAGTCACTTTATATACATTTTATGTCCTACAATAATTGTATACTAAAAATGTCTTCTCTTTTTATGCAACACTTCTTGATTATGTGCAGAAATCACACTGTACTTATTAATATTCTATATGAGAAAATACCTATTGAATGTTGTGAATAAAGGATGTACTATAATATTATAGTACATTCAATTACTAATAATATTCATTTTATGTTGTTATCCTACTAACGAAAGGAGTATGTATGACACCTTACCAAGAAGTCAAACCTCAGCCTCATGGCGGCGTCACGTATAAAGAAGGAATCTATTTTCATTCACCCTCTAATTTTGCAAAAGAATATTTATACTATGTATTGTTTGGTGGTTTATACACCTGCAACGAGCACTACGAAATCAATCGTCCCTATTATCCTGTCTTTCTGCTTATACGAATTACTAAAGGAAATCTACATTTCAACTATCTTGATTCTACATTTACTGCTAAGACTGGAGATGTCGTTCTTTTAGACTGTAAAAAGCCTCACAGGTATTGGGCGGATTCACTTGTCACCTTCCAATGGTTCCATTTTGACGGTTGTTCTTCTCAGGCATATTTTGATATGCTTTCGGCAAGATTCGGGACTTGTTTTTCAGAAAAAACAGGACTATATTTTACCTTTAATTCAATTTTGGACGAATTGAAATCCGGCACTCCGGACGACCATAAATGTTCAGTATCAATTCATGATATCTTGAGCGTTTTAGCTGAATCAGACAAACGTCTTGAGTCTTCTTCTGTCCAAAAAGCGCGTCAGTTTATTCAGGAGCATTTCAAGGAAAACATCAGTGTACCAGATATTGCGTCTTACGTATCTTTAAACTCTTTTTATTTTTCTAAGCTTTTCAAAAAAACAACCGGTATGCCACCGCACCAATATTTAACTGGACTTCGAATTAAATACGCCAAGCTTTTACTTGCCGAAACTTCTTATGGGATTTCGCATATCGCTATTACATGCGGATTTTCACATGAAATGCACTTCATACGCTCTTTTAAGACAAATGCGTCTATTACCCCTACTCAATTTCGTAAATATTTTGATTCTTCTGGATTTCGAGATTAATATACAGCAATAAAACCGACTAGTAAGTCGGTTTTATTGCATTAGTTGCACACATTCTTCTGTTACAACGTCGTTGACTGTCCCTCCTCAACCGCACAGTCAATCGCCAACACCACTGCCAGCGCCGGAAGCACATCTCGGTCATTTGCTATGGAAAGGGCATAGGAATCTCCCCATGTAAACCACTCTTTTGCAATTGTTACAACAGGCACATTCCCTCTTGAAACCGTATACTCATGCCCCCAAAATTCACCTTCTACGTTCCATCCAAGCCCATGAACTGAATACTGTGGTTTAAAAAAGGTCAGCTCCTTGACCAGCTCCGCAACTTGTGTTCCCTGAATGAAAATATGATATTTAGGTAACCATGACATCAGTTTTTGCTGTATATAGATTACTTCGACCTGATTTGCGTTATACACATGAAGCTTTTTCCCCCATGAAAACAGTTCACCCTCAACAAAGTATGCATCGCGTCCGGATTCATCCTTAACGGTAAACCTGGTCGACCACGAAAACACATGCTGCTTAATATAAAGTTTTATCACATTTACCCCCATTCTAAAGTTGCAGCAGTTTCTTAGTCGTATTAGCATTTCTAATGGTAATGCTATGATACGCTGCTGTTCCTACAATTTTTGACCATCGCGTTCTTGAAAATGTCTTGCTGGGTGCAGACCAGAAAATCACTCTTCCGAAGCTGCTGATCTGCTCATATTCCGGCTTCGCCTCCCCTACCTGTGCCATGATGTCTTCCGAGGTCGCCGGAGGTATCACGAAAATCGCATTGTGCTTGGATGCCGGATCGGTTCCCCACCACGCTGGCGCATGCTCCATTGCCTCCGCCAAGTCTTTGACTGACAGGATTGTCACAGGTATCTGCAGATTGAACTTCGACAAAATAGCCGCTTCACAGACTTCTCGGATATACAGTTCGTCGTCCTGCACACTGCAAAACACGATATTACCGCTGTTAATATAGGTGGATACTTCTGTAAAGCCACTCTCTTCGAATACAGCTTTTAGCTGCGGCATCGCAATTTTATTTTTGCCGCCTACATTGATTCCTCGTAATAGTGCAATATATTTTGACATAGACCTGTCCTTTCAGCTGCTTGGAAGCGTTCTACCGAATAACAGAGTGGCTGTGAATGTAAAATTCTTCCTGGCTGTGCTGGTATTTTTTCTCTTTTTCTTCAAATTGTGCATCATACTTTAACGCCTCAGCCTCATCCACCGCAAATACAGGACTGTCATGATAGTACCATCGCCTGCCATCCAGGCAGTCCGGACGTAATTCCCTGACGAGCATAGCACTTGGAAATACATCATCTTCCATGCAGACATTATACTTTTTACAGCTCTTAAAACCACTGGATACATAGTTTCCTGGATTGCCAAAAATCACAACAACATCCAGTCCCATCTCCAGTGCTTTATCAAAAGAATAGGCCATCAACTGTTTGCCAATCCCTTGGCGCTGGTATGCAGGGTGAACACAAAGCGGTCCAAATGTCAGTATCTCTTTTTCAACCTGCTGTTCATCAATTAATTTGGCTTTTGTATACATAATATTTGCCACTATCTGGCCCTTTACTTCGGCCACCAGTGCCAGCTCCGAGATGAAGTCCGCATGTCCGCGCATGCTGTGTACCAGATAATGCTCGACACAGCCGGGGATATAGATATTCCAGAAGGCATCACGTGTCATCTGCTCAACGGCCCTGTAATCTTCTTCTCTCTCAGTTCTAATGAGTAGTTCTTTCATCAATTTATTCTCCTAAAATAATTGTATTTATCTGTCATTCTTCTTTCTTTTTCACCGGGAAATACACTTCCGTAATATTATCCTCCGGAGCCGTTGTATCCGGATCTGTTTGATATATTTCGTAAGGAGCACTCACGATACTATATCCTTCCTTCTCAATCCAGTCTACAAGTCTTGCATAAACGCTTGACAGTTCACTATATGCTCCTGTATGCGTTGCCATGACACACAGACCTCCGTCAAGAGTTCTGGTGCCTTCAGTTGCTTGCGCGACTGGAATCGCAATTTCCATATCTGAGCAAGCCGGGTTGAATTCTTCATCATGATAGATTACCATCGGGGCGCCCAAAACTGTAAATTTCTCAGCCTGAATCTTTTCAAAAAACCTTGTAAAGTACTTATCAAATTCATCTATACCGAACTTGTCTCTTAAGAATGCAATATTCCTCGCTTCTGTTTCTACTAAATTAGCTTCTATTTTCTCTAAATATGACATAATATCAATACCTCTTTCTATATTGTTGAGGTCAGAATCAATCCTGTCTAACACATAGTCTAACTCCATCTGCTTTTCTTGAATACTCTGCCTCTTTTCTTTTAACAGTTTCCATAGTACAGTATCTTCCTGACGCTGCTTTAGAACCTCAGCAATTTCTGCCGGTGAAAAAAAGTAACTTTTAAGCTTATTGATCAACAAGATAGTTTCAAGCTGAGCAACATCATAATAGCGATAGCCGTTTTCCACATTAATATGCGCAGGTCTGATTAATCCGATTTCATCATAATACCTCAGCGCCTTTGTCGTAACGTTACTTATCTTGGAGAATTTCCCAATTGTTAACAATCTAATGCCTCCTTACTCTTATTCTACTTAAGTATGGACTCATTATACAGCTTCCCGCAAGGGGAAGGTCAAGAAGAAAAGATAAAAAGATAAAAAGAATGTATTACTCTGTTTCATCTTCTGACTCTGTCTCAAGACTGGGTTGAAGTGTACTTTGTGCTGCTGTCTGCGCCGAGCCTGAAACTGCTTTTTTCTTTTTTCTCTTTCTGACAAACCAAACGACAGGCAATGCAACCACACCAAAGAACAAAATAATAGGAAACAGTCTGATAACGATGAACAACAGAACCTCTAAAAATGTTAAAAATCCACTCCAGGAATCACTTATTGTATTCTTAAGCCGGTCTATAAAAGTATTATTCTTCTGCTGCTTCCCATCCACACTATATTCAAGAACTTCCTCCACACTGATGTTAATTGTAGAATATTCAACATCTGTGTCCATGGATGCAAGTTCAGTATTGTACTGATTCAACTGAATCTGTACTTCCGTCAGTCTTGCTTCCACTGCAATCATGTCTTCTATATTCGTGCTTTGCTCCATCATCTCTAACAGCCGTTTTTCCTGGATTTTAAGTGACTCAATGACGGACTTCGTATCATAATAGGTCTTGCTTATATTTTCCACATTAATGCTCTTATTAATTACTTTTCCATTTCCTTCTATGGATTCCAGAAATTCTTCGTATGTGTCCGTAGGAATTCGTACTGTAATGTAGGCATTCCTTGATGAGGAAGAGGTTGTACCCGACATGTACCAGTCGGTATTAGAATCTGATTCAGATTGTGACTGAAGAATTCCGTCAAACGCCTGTATCTGACTGTTAATCTTCTTGATTGTTGTGTCATATTCCAACGTCTGCAATGAGATATCGCAAGTATACACAAGTTTATCCTGGGCCTTGACCGGATCGACCTCAATGTCTGATTCAGCATCCGCACTTTCCTCGGTTTTGCTCCCGGTATCTGCAGCAGACTCTGCCGCGGACGTATACGAGCTGTCTTGGGACACCTCAGAGCTGTACTGCGTTGAACTTGATGCATTTCCACATCCTATTAAAATCAGCATCATCAGCAGAACTATACCACGCACTAAAACTTTTTTTCTCATAGTCTTCCCCTCCCAATCCATGATAACTTTTCTTTTATTGTATCATATTCATTCTTGGAAGGACATAAAATAATCTGCCCTCTTTTTGAATTTTTTCGAAATATAATATAAAAAACGCTGTTAGGATTGCAGTTACAATCCTAACAGCGCCCTGCTTATCTCAGTTCTTTAAACGCAAGTATATCCACCATCAATCGGCAGAATTACTCCTGTCACATAGGAGGCCTCATCACTCGCCAGGAAAATAGCTCCGGCATTCAGCTCCCCGGAAGCACCGTACCGCCCCAAAGGTACGGTTGCCTTCATATAACTGGAAAATGCCTCTGTCTTAAGCGTATCAGCCGTCAGCTCAGTCTCAAAATACCCCGGACATATAGCATTACATGTAATATTGTATTTCGCCAACTCGGCCGCTACCGCACGCGTGAAATTCACAACTCCACCCTTCGAAGCATGATATGCCACCGTATCGATTGCCGTATTGCCAACCAGACCATACATTGAGGCAATATTAATAATACGACCGTAATTATGTTCCTTCATAATATTTCCAAAAGCTCTGGTAACATAAAATACACTTGTCATATCAGTGGAAATGGTAAAATCCCATTCATCATTTGTCATGTCCAGAACTCCGGCATTTTTAGCTGAACCGGCACAATTTATAAGAACGTCAACTTTGCCAAATTCCTTTTTTACTGTCTCTGCTGCCTGATCAACGATTTCAGGATTGGTAACATCACATTGTATTACCAGACATTTTCTGCCCATTCCTTTAATCTCATCAGCCAGTTCATTTAACTTTTCAACTCTTCTGGCCATTATGACAAGGTCTGCCCCTTGCTCAGCAAATCCTCTTGTCATCTGTGCACCTAACCCTGAGGATGCCCCCGAAACTACCACGACTCTATTTTCTAAGTTGAACATACAACTACCTCCTTTTTGATAAGCATACCGAATCGGCGAGTTTTTTTCAAGGATGATTTTAGTAAAATATTCTCAAAAAGAAAGATACTTACATTTTCACCAAGATTATTTTATGATACTCTTTTTTCCGGCACTTTTCCAGCACAAAATGCACAAATATTCTCTGGAATGATTCTCTAGTATCATAGATGTGATTTGCAAATCATTCATTCTCCGGCTCAACACATATGCCTTTTTATATAGATGTAGTATATACTTTATTCTTCATATTCATTCCTAAATTATAATTCGATCATGTGCGAAACTGCAAATTCCGCTTCAACTGAACGCGTTTTCCGCTAGCAGCTGAACATTGATTCCGATTTTTTCTGAACATGTTTCCGGTTCAGTCTGAACATTAAATTTACCAAAGTGTTATAGTCATT
>JBKECY010000051.1:0-24581 GCA_047975025.1 Lachnospiraceae bacterium | reverse complement strand
CCAGCCGTTTTCAGGTGGTGGAATGGATACCAATTCCGGCTCGGCGCCGCAGACGGAACAGTCTATGCCTGATTCACAAGAGAGTACGGCTGTCATTAATTAATTGAATAGGTAAAAAAACACGCGATAGATCAACGAACTGATTGGTCTGCCGCGTGTTTTTTGTTGCCCGAAACTATCCGTATGCTTCCTTATACGTCTGCCGCAAGAGCGGACAGCAAAAGCTCGCAGCAGTCTTGGCTGTTGTGAAGCAAAAGCTCAATCTCTGTTTTTACAGTATCGTCAATATGTATACCTGCGCTGACTGCTGTATGGTTATGAAAGTGCCTGGCAAAGCGTGCTGCGAACATTTCTGCAACTAAATGGTCACGGTGTGCGGGAATACCATAGGTATGCAGTCGCAGATGACTGCCTTCCCAATACGCTGTGGAGATGGCACCGACATGGTGCAAAGTCCCGCCGCATACCGCAATTGTCAAATCATTTCCGCAGGCAATGGCCGTTGCGATGATTTCGTAACGGCTCCCGTTGCCAACAGAAACAGTGAATGGTAAGAAATCCCTCATAATAGCACTCCTTTCATACAAAAGTGTAGAACAAATACATAAAACATGCTATTCATTTGTGGAATAAGATAAAATTAAAAACTGAATTGAATAATATAACTAAAAAGTGCATAATAAAAAAGAAAAAAGAGCTGGAGGGTATCAGAGTTGAATAAAAGACGAATTGTGGTTGGTATCAGCGGTGCCAGTGGAATTCCTGTGGCGATTGAAGTACTTAAAATGATTCGGCAGGAAACAATGTACGAAAGCCATCTGGTAATCTCGAAAAGTGGCAGGGTCACAATAGAATATGAGAGTTCACTCAGTGTGGATGAAATTCAAAGTCTTGCTGACTGCGTGTACAATACGGAAGATATTGGAGCTGCAATTGCGAGTGGAAGCTACAAAACAGAAGGGATGCTGATTGTCCCATGCAGTATGAAGACAGCAGCCGGTATCGCCGTAGGTTACAGCGATTCGCTTCTGCTTCGAGCGGCAGATGTCGTTCTAAAGGAGAAAAGAAAGCTGGTACTGGTCATTCGTGAAAGTCCGTTTAGCAGCATTCATCTGAAAAATTTACTGGAGTTGTCTAATGCAGGGGCGGAAATCCTGCCCATGATGATGACATTCTATAATAAGCCGCGTCAGATTGAGGACATGGTACATCACATAGCTTGCAAAAGTCTGGAGCGATTCGGTATAGAACCAACTGGATATAAGCGCTGGAAAAGTTAAGTAGGAGATACAGTAGATAGAGTAGAATTTGACAGTCTAAGAAAGGAGTAACAAAGAGATGAAAATGTTGATTGACGGAGAACTCACAGATGCCTATGACGGACGGACAATCGAAGTGAAAAATCCAGTAACGAATGAGGTCGTGGATACAATTCCGCAGGCTTCAAAACAAGATGTTGACAGGGCGCTGGCCGCTTCCAAACGCGGGCTTGCAAAATGGAGTCGAGTACCTCTAAAAGACAAAGAAAAGATATATGAAGTATTTTTCGAATTAATGAATGAGCACAAACGGGATATCCTGGGAACTCTGATGAAAGAAAGCGGATGCAGTATGCGCAATGCACTGTTCCAATGGCAGGGAATCCCGGGATTGTTTCGCGGCTATCTGGAGACGGCAAAGCGTTACGATGGATCACTGCTGGTACCCGGCACCGAGCCGGGGCATGACGGAAAGACAGAACATGATTTGCAGATGGTCGTATATGAACCGGTTGGCACTGTTCTGGCAATTGTGCCGTTTAATGCGCCGCTGATGTTATTTGGCTATAAAGTGGCACCGGCTTTGGCGGCAGGCAATGCGGTCATTGTGAAACCGCCGACCAGTAATCCGTTGGCACTTATGAAACTGATCCATCTCTTCTGGGAGGCGGGAGTTCCCAAAGATGCATTACAGGTTGTTACGGGCAGCGGCGCACAGATGGGCGACTGGATGGTCGAAGATCCCAGGATAGATGCGGTTACTCTGACCGGGAGCACGGATGTCGGGCTGCATATCGCAGAAATTCTGGCAAAGCGTCTGGCACCATGCGCACTGGAACTGGGCGGAAATGATCCGTTTATAGTACTGGAGGATGCAGATGTGGAAGCGGCAGGGATAGAAGCGGCCTCCTGGCGCATGAACTCGGCAGGTCAGGTTTGTATAGCACCTAAGCGCTTTCTGGTGCAAAACTCCGTCAAAGAGAAGTTTACCGAGGCAGCCTTACGTGTTGTACAGAAGATCGAGATGGGATTTGATATGGATATTGAGCAGGAACTGGACATATATGCAGACAAGGAATTTACGGATCTAAAACCCGGGAAGATGCTGATGAACAGTCTGATTTCAGAAAGTGCGGCGCGTACCGTCGAAGAGCAGATACAGCATACACTGGCGCAGGGAGCCAGGGTTTTGCATGGCGGCAAGCGGCATGGCTCATTCATAGAACCCACAGTGCTGACAGATGTAACTAAGGATATGGATGTGGCAAAAGATATGGAAATCTTTGGTCCGGTACTTCCTATTATAGGGTTCGATACACCAGAGGAGGCAATAGAAATTGCGAACAGCAGCCAATTCGGACTTTCGGGCTGTGTCATGACCAGAGATTGGAAAAAGGGAATGTACTTTGCCAGGAAAATCGAATCGGGTGGTGTTGTAGTCAATGGCACAGGAACTTACAGAAACATGATGCAGCCATTTGGCGGCTATAAGTTAAGCGGTCAGGGAAAAGAGGGCTTTGCCACATTAGGGGAAATGGTGCGTGAGAAAGTGATTGTACTCAAAGGTTTTTTGTCGGAATAGCACCGAAAGGAGCGTTGCAGTATGGAAATTAAAGCAAGAGATAATGTTATTTTGGCTATGCAGCATACGGTTCCGTACTGGATACCAAACAGTGTAACAGACTGTGACATAGTACTTCAGTCTGCTGTTATGGAGCGGTACGAAGGCAGAGACAGCGGATTTGATGAGTTCGGCGTGGAATATATTTATAACGAGGAGGCCAAGGGACCTATCATGCGGCCGGGGACGCAGCGGCTTAAGGAGATTGAAGATTGGCATGACCTGCCATTTCCAGATCTCGAACACAGGGATTGGGAAGCCGCAGCCAAGCGTGATACTTCCGGTTGGGATCGTGAGAACCGGTTCTCGATTGTTCAGCTCTTTAATGGTATGTTCGAACGTGCTCATATGATGATGGGATTTGAAGATGTGCTGTGTGCCTTACTCGCAGACCCGGAAGAAATGCAGGGGTGGTTTGAGAAATTCACAGATTACCGCATTGAGCTGATTCGGCATATTGCGAAATACTATAAACCGGATGCCATTATGATTTTTGATGACTATGGGGCGAAGGAATCTATGATGTTTGGTCCGGATGTGTTTCGTGAACTCATTAAGCCGCAATTGAAACGCATGATTGACACAGCGCATGAATGCGGACTGTATTATATTTTGCATGGGTGCGGTTACTATAAACCCATCTTTGCAGACATTGTTGCATTGGGGGCTGATGCGGTACATCCGGTGCAGGTCATGAATGATCCGGAAGAATTAAAAGCAAAATACGGGGACAAAATCACGTTCCTCGGCGGTTTTGACAATGTGAGAATTCTTGACCGGGAGGGATGCAGTGAGGAAGAAACCAGAGCAGAAGTGCGGCGGGTTCTGACCGAACTGGCACCGGGAGGCAGTTTCGTTGCATGGAGATCTTTTTTCTGTGTACATCCGGAAGTATATATGGATGAATATTGGAACATTGTTGCACCTGAAAGAGAGAAAGCACTGCGTGGTACAAACTAAAATAAACGATCAAATAACACAAACAGAAGTGATGTAAGTGGGAGGATGTACGTATGATTAACAAACATAGCTTTTCAGTAAAACAAGATTTAGAATTTGGCGCAGGCCTGGTCAATGAACTGGGTGCATACATTAAGCAATTGTCAGGGACAAAGATTCTCATTGTGTCGGACCCGGGACTTGTCAAAGCCGGAATTACGGCAAGAGTGGAAGCCATTGTGCAAGAGGCGGGCTATCCGTTTGTCACCTTTACCGAGGTGGAACCTGATCCCGGATGCTGGGTAGTGGAAAAAGTAGTTGCCATGATTGTGGAGGAGAACGTAGATTGTGTTGTCGCAGTAGGTGGCGGCAGCTCTATGGATACCGCAAAGGGGGCCGCACTGGTAGGACGCAGCGGCAAGAGAATCAATGACTATTGGGGGTATTATCTGCCGGTAGAGCATGAGTCCATCCCGGTAATTGCCATCCCTACAACGGCAGGAACAGGGAGTGAGGTTACCAGAAATATCGTTATCACTGATGAGAATAAATATAAAATGGTCATTTTAAATGATAAACTGCTTCCGGCGGTAGCACTGCTTGACCCGGAACTGATCACTACGCTGCCGGCAGGTGTCGCAGCCGCAACGGGAATGGACGCACTCATCCATGCGGTCGAATGCTATTTAAGTGATTTGGCAACTCCGTTTTCAGATGCGGTTGCTGAAAAAGCGATGGAACTTATCGGACCGGCGCTTCCTCGATTTGTTGCGAATCGTGCAGATCTGGAGGCGGCTGCCGATATGCTGATGGGAAGTACTCTGGCCGGTATCACCCTGTCCTTGTGCCTGCCGAATCAGGCCCATGCACTGTCACATCCTTTGACCGGCTTTTATCATGTGCCACATGGCCTTGCCAATGCACTGCTGTTTCCTACAACAATGGAATTTAACGCCATCGCAGATCGCGGAAAATACAAGAAAATTTATAATCTTCTGCGTACAGGACACAGCCATACGGAAGATTTTGAGACAGATATGCTGATTACGTATCTGATTAAACTTAATGAACGTCTGGGGCTGCCGCAGAATCTGTCAGAGATGGGAATCGGAGAAGAGCATCTTGATGAAATGATTGAGGATGCACAAAAGACTAAAATCTGGCTGCACTGCCCACGCCTTACGACACCAAAAGATATGCGGATCTTATATTTAAAAACAATGTATCGCGGTACAGACAAAGAATTTGCAATCAGAAGCTAGGGGAGCAGGGTGGGAGAAACCATAAAAGAAGTGAGGTATGTATGACAGAAAAAAATAGTTTGCGAAGCGCTATAGAAAAGTTAAAGACCGTATCCGGGCAATACATTGAGACGGACGTACCGGTCAAACCGCATGCGGAAATTTCCGGAATCTACCGTTATGTGGGAGCTGGCGGTACTGTAAAACGTCCCACAAAAGAGGGACCGGCACTTATGTTCAATTCAGTTACGGGGCACGAAGAAGCCAGAGTCCTGATCGGCCTGCTTGCATCCAGAAAACGGGTGGGGCTGCTGCTGGATGAGCAGCCGGAAAATCTGGGATTTTTGCTGAAAAATGCGGTACAGCACCCTATCCAGCCAGTTGTGCTGCAGCATGAGAAAGCAGAGTGTCAGGAAATCGTACACTATGCGGACGAGCCCGGATTTGATATCCGAAAACTGCTGCCGGCGCCGACTAATACACCGGAAGATGCGGGACCTTACATTACGATGGGCATGTGCTATGCTTCTGATCCGGAGACTGAGGAGTCAGACGTTACGATTCACCGCCTCTGTCTGCAGACCAAGGATACGATTTCTATGTATTTTGTACCCGGAGCCAGACATTTGGGCGTGTTCCGTGAAAAAGCTGAAAAGCGGGGAGAGCCGCTTCCGATTTCTATCAGTATAGGAGTGGACCCGGCGATTGAGATTGCCGCTTGCTTTGAACCGCCGACGACTCCGCTGGGGTACAACGAATTGTGTGCCGCCGGTGCTATCCGAAAAAGCCCGGTAGAACTGGCACAGTGTCTGACAATACCAGAACGTTGCATAGCAAATGCAGAATACGTCATTGAAGGAGAGTTGATACTGGATAGTTATATGCGTGAGGACATGACTACAAATTCCGGTAAAGCCATGCCTGAGTTTCCCGGTTATACGGGAGCCGCAAATCCATCGGTACCGCTGATACGTGTTAAGGCAGTAACGCATAGGAAGAATCCCATCATGCAGACTTGTATCGGCCCAAGTGAAGAACATGTCAATATGGCAGGGATTCCAACAGAAGCCAGTATCATTCAAATGGTGGAAAAAGCCATGCCGGGACGTTTGAAAAATGTATATTGTCCCTCCTGCGGCGGCGGAAAATACATGGCCGTACTGCAATTTGAAAAAAGCCAGCCAAGTGATGAAGGCAGGCAAAGACAGGCGGCACTACTGGCATTTGCTGCGTTTTCCGAATTAAAACATATCATTCTTGTGGATGAAGATGTAGATCCCTTTGATATGAGTGATGTGATCTGGGCACTCAATACCCGGTACCAAGGGGATATAGATACGATTTTTATACCCGGAGTCCGCTGCCATCCTCTCGATCCGACACAGAGAATGGAATACAATATCAACTTGCGGGACAATGGAATGTCTTGCAAAACAATCTTCGACTGCACTGTACCATTTGCATCGAAAACTAAGTTTGAGCGTTCAAAATTTCTGGAATTAGATTATACGAAATGGGTTCCGGAATAATACAATACATGGTAGATATACATAGCTGCTTGGGCATTCTTCTCCTATAAGAGTGTCCAAGTTGGCTTGCGTGTAGTAACTTTTTATACTTGACCCGGATTGGAATTATACGAGGAGGCGCATATGACAATAGAACAACTCCAGTACTTCATGGCAATTGCAAAACTCAAGAACTTTTCAACAGCGGCAGAAGAATGCTTTATTTCACAGTCCTCGCTGTCGAAACAAATCAAAGCGCTTGAGCAGGAACTTGGCAGAGTCGAACTTTTTGACAGAAACACCAAAAAGCTGGAGATTACGTATGCCGGTAAAGAGTTTTATATTTCGGCTGAAAAAATACTTTCGGAATACCAGAAGATGATGAATACTATGAAGAAGTATGAGCAAGGACATACAGAAGTTCTTAATGTGGGGACGATTCCGGTTATGAATCATTATGGACTGACGGATATGTTCTTCGGGTTTCAGGAATATTACACAAATATTCGTCTGCGGGTGACAGAAGCGAACAGTGTACCAATCATAGAAGAATTCACCAAAAGAAAGATAGATATTGCCTTTTTGCGGAATAATTATCTGCCCATAGGAGATTTTAAGACCTACCCGCTGGTAGATGACCAGCTGGTATTGGTCACCAATTATGCAAACTGGCTGGCTAAATATGACAAGATTGATCTTAAAGAAGCGGAAAATGAGAAGTTTTTATTTTTGGGGAATAATACAGGGATGTATGAAAGCTGCCGGCAGGCCTGCAGCCGGGCGGGATTTGTCCCAAGAGAGCAGGTGCTGGATGTGCGCAGCAGTACGATTAAGAATCTGGTGGCCAATGGACAGGGTGTCTCATTGATGATGTACCAGTCGATTAAGTATATGGATGACCCCAGAATTAAGATCATTCATCTTGAGGAGCCTTGTTCTATTAACCTTACGCTGATCGTCCGAAAGGATGCCATGACAGATGCAGTTTCAGCGTTTATCGAATATGTTACGGATTCTTTTGATAAACTGTGAAACACCCACAAAATAATTATGGATGGACTAAAATAGAGCACATACTTTGTGCTAAATGAATAAAAATACAGAATATAATAAGTTAAAATGTACGTTTATTCTAATTTGGAATCACCCTAAAAGTCAGAAAGAATTGTTTGACCCCATGAAACAAGATACACTTAGGAACAAGAAAGCAGTAAGACAAAAAACCAAATATTGATATTCCAAAAGGAGGTTAGGAAATGAAAGCAAGAAAGTTGGTATCTGCAATTCTTTGTCTGGCTTTAATGATTAGTATGGTGGCGTGTTCCGGAGGAACGTCAGCAGGGGATTCGTCAGATAATGCCGGCACAGACACAGCATCTTCTGACGAGGCGACCCAAACAGAAGACGAAGAGATTGTCATCGCACTGATGATGAAATCTCTTGCATCGGAGTGGAATCAGAATATTGAATCATCACTTGAGACACTGGGGGAGGAAAAAGGGTTTAAAGTACTTACCTTTGATGCAGATGGTGATTCGGCAACACAGTTAGACCAGCTCAATGACGCAATCAATCAGGGGGTCGATGCGATTTTCATGCATATTGCTGATGAGGGTATAGCACAGGCTGCGGCTGAGATTGCTGCTGATGCAGGAATTCCTATGATTGGTGAATCACTGCCGTTGAAGGATGAGGATGGCAACTGGCTGATTCCCTGTGTAGTGCTTGATGCGGCAGGCTGTGGTACGGTAGCCTCCGACTGGGTGGCAGAAAATTGGGAATCAACAGAAGTAGATTTGAGTGATACTTCAAAAGTCGGCGTGATTTTTGTCACGAATACACTGACAGAGAATGCGGTTCTGCGTCATGAAGGGGCAATGACAGAACTCAAGGCGAAGATGCCGGAGATACCCGAAGAAAACTATTATATTGCAGATATATCTGCCAGCTCTGACGACTATATAGATGGTGGATATACAGAAACCGGTGCGGTGCTGGCGGCGCATCCGGATATGACGTCATGGATTATTATTGGTGTACAGGATGATTACGCTCTGGGAGCTTGCCGGGCCATCGAAGAAGCGGGCGCAGCAGATACTTCGATTCTTGTGAGCCTGGGAGGTGAGCAGGCAATTCCCGAATGGGAAGGCGGTACAACAAAACCCTGGTATGCCACCGTATATTATACAGCAATGGATTTTACAGAGCCGGTGGTTGACGGATTACTGTCTGTTGTAAACAACGAGGCGACACTTGAAGAAGTGTATTCAGATAACATTGCTGAAGGACAGACATATGGAACCAAGACGATTTCAGGTACAGCTATCACATATGAAAACTATAAAGAATACGTAGAGTAATGGTAACGCCAGGTTGCGGTAACTGAACAAAAAGCGGAGAAGTGAGTATGGAGCATACACTGGAATTAAAGAATATTTCGAAAGCGTTCTCTGGAGTGCAGGCATTGAACAATGTCGGATTTAAAGCTAAAAGTGGTGAGATCGTAGCGCTTTTGGGAGAGAACGGAGCGGGCAAGAGTACATTGCTCAAAATCATGAGCGGAGTCTACACTCCTGATGAAGGAGCGATTTATCTGGATGACGAAAAGATGGATTTTTCATCTCCGCTGGATGCGATCAAGCATGGTATTAATATCATTTATCAGGAGCGGCAGCTTGTGCCTTACCTGACTGTCATGGAAAATGTTTATATGGAGAATATTCCTTCTGTGCATGGTGTGGTCGATTACAAAAATGCCAATGCACGTACACAGACCCTGATTGATATGTTCGAGCTGCCTTTTAAAGCAACGCAGAAGGTAGGCGAATTATCTGTAAGTCACCAGCAAATGGTGGAAATCATTAAAGCTGTGAGGAGAAAGTGTCCCGTCATTGCGTTCGATGAACCAACCGCCAGTCTGACAGAGACGGAAATTCATGGACTATTTAAGATTATCAGAAAGCTGCAGGAAGAAGGCCGAGTGATCTTGTACGTATCCCATCGTCTAAAGGAGCTGTTTGAACTGACGGAACGGATTGTGGTACTAAAAGACGGGAACTATATAACTACAGTAAACACGTGCGATACAACAACCGATGAACTAGTCAGATATATGGTCGGGCGTGAACTGGGAGATGTATATAATCAGCTCGAACGCAACGAAGAGCTGGGAGAAGTCTTGCTGGAAGTCAAAGATTTGTGCAATGAGAATATTGACCACGTAAGTTTCAAACTTCATGCAGGTGAAGTGTTGGGGTTCGTGGGACTGGTGGGTGCCGGACGTACCGAAACGATGCGCGCTATCTATGGTGCGGATCATCTGAGCAGCGGCAGTATTTATGTTGATGGGAAATTAGTGAAAATCAAATCCCCCAAAGATGCAATGCGGTTAGGAATGGGGCTGTGCCCGGAGGATAGAAAGACTCAGGGGCTTGTCTTGGGAAGCAGCGTCAGGGAGAACATCACCATGTCGGTTTTGGACCGCGTTTCCAAATGTGGAATTTTGAAGCGGGACAAAGAGAAGAAAATATCAAAGGAAGCTGTCAGCAATTTTAATATCAAGACACCGACCATTGAGAAAATCACGAAGGAGCTCTCCGGCGGTAACCAGCAAAAAGTGATTTTAGGACGCTGGATGGCTGCTAATCCAAGGATCTTGATATTGGATGAGCCCACCAAAGGAATTGATGTGGGGGCGAAAGCCGAGATTTATCAGATGGTTCACAATCTTGCCCGGCAGGGAATTGGCGTAATCTTTATTTCATCTGAACTGACAGAGGTAATTAATGTGTGCGAGAATGTGATTGTTATGTACGAAGGGCGTGTTACGGGACAATTTAATCGCAGGACTGATTTGTGTACGGAGGAAGTAATTCTTTCGGCCGCAATGAATGATTCCGGGAAGCAGAAGGTATAGAGTATGGAAAATAATAACAAAAAACTAAAAATCTCTGAGATTGTGCTAAAGTCGAACAGCGCTATCTTACTATTGATTCTTATTGTAGTTGTAGTGGTTTTTTCAGTGCTGAACGGCAATTATTTTTCTACTCAGAATGCCACTAATATTTTTTACTCAGCAACGACAGTGGGCTTGTTGGCTATCGGCGAGACCTATTTGATTATCGGAGGACACATTGACTTGTCGAACTCAGCGCTGGCCGCTATGAGCGGGGTGCTGGTCTCCCTGCTGATCAGGGCTGAGGTTCCCTGGGGGCTGGCAATGCTGATCGTTTTGCTGATTGGAGCAGTCGTAGGACTTGTTAATTCTGCGTTGGCGAATGTGTTCAACATACAGCCGTTCATCGCAACGCTGGCAGTGGCATCAATCTGTGAGGGCATCGGATATATTGCAAGTAACGGGCGCCCCATACCGGTGAATAATCGTTCTTTCATTAATTTGGGAACTTTCAAAATATTTGACTGGATTCCTATACCTGTCATCATTCTGGTCGTATTCTTTTTGGTTTTCGGATTTGTACTCAAGAAGACGACTTTTGGACGCAAAGTATATATCATAGGCGGCAATGCAGAGGCAGCGCATTTGGCGGGAATCAGTCCCAAGCATATTAGTACCGTTCTCTATATACTAAGTTCTGCCATCGGTGCGCTGGTCGGTATCTTGCTGGCGGCGCGTATGCATACAGGTGCACCCACAGCTGCTTCAGGCGCAGATTTTGATGCTATCACGGCAGCAGTATTGGGCGGGGTTGCATTTACAGGCGGAAAAGGAACCATTGCTGGCTGTTTTGTAGGTCTGATGATTATTCAGTGCTTTAATACCGGCCTGTCTGTCGTAGGTGTGTCCTCGTTCTGGCAGTCCGTTGCCAAGGGACTGCTGCTGGTACTGGCGCTTATTCTGGATCATTTCCGCATGAAATCAGTATCTAAAAACTAAACAGATGTATATTTGAAAGTATGATTACAGGCCTCCTACGCAGCTGCCATATTAAAAAACAGCGGCGCAGGAGGCTTCTTAATTTATTCATATTCGGAATATTTCATGGGCGCAAAGTGAATTGTAGTCCCCGTAGAAATACGATACATTAGAAATAGGAAAAAAAGTGCGAAAGGAGAAATACTATGTCACAAAACTTGAACCAAATTCTGGATCCCAGAGGATATCAGAATCGCGAGACAATCCAGCTTGCTACCCGTGTAAGTCTGGAAGAATTGAAAAAAGGTAAGATTTTGTTCTACAACAACACAAAGCTTGGCTTCTGTAATTATTATACGGTATTCGACAGAATCAAAGAGAGGCTGCAGGCGATAGGAATTACGAACTTTGTGGAATATACAGAAACTGTACGAGGTAAGGATGCCGCCATGCTCGCAGAATATGCAGCGATGATGGCCGAAGAAAAGCCGGTGGCTGCAATCGTAGCTTTCGGAGATATGGGAACCTCATCCTCCACAACAGTCTTAAGTATTGCACTTGAGAAACTGGGGATTCCGACCGTCTACATGACGGCACCTCCCGGAACCGGGATTACAGAAGGCGTGGGCTTGTATCGCGCAGGTCATCTGTGTCTGTGTTCTGTGGATATTTTTCAGGCAAGTACCGTTGCGGAAATTGAGCAGGAAGTGGATTTGAAATGGGATTACATTTTGGGTTCCCTGACTGAAAACGGTGAGAAGCTGGAAGCATTGGCACATATTGATGCCAAAATGGATAAAATTCCCCCGGCAGAAGATGGATTCCTGCCCTTTGTTGTAGAAGCTGATGAAGTGGGGCTAAGAGAGCCGGGCGCATATCTGGAGGAGATTAATGAGTATTTTAACGCAGAACATATAAGTGATGGTCTGCCGATTATCCCTCCTACCACCGAGCGGTATAAGAGAATGCTTACCTATTGCCCATTTGATGAGGATTTGGTGCTCTGCGATCCCAGCGGTCCAAGCGGCAAGAGCGTTGTCGTCAAAGATGTTATCATTGCGGCCATTATGGCAGGATGTACACCGGATGCACTTCCGATTTTAATTGCTGCATTCAAGGCGCTCAATCACAAGGAATACAATTTGAACCAGTCGGTTACGACATCACACCCCGGAGGTAATCTGGTGCTTGTATCAGGTCCGATTGCACAGCAGGCAGGTGTTTCCGGAAAGCAAGGCTGCCAGGGGCCGGGGTATCCAGCCAATGCGACAATAGGACGCGCTGTGAATCTGGTCATCATGAATGTATTCCGTTCGGTTCCCGGCATTTGTGATCTGGACTGTATTGCATCACAGGCTGAATTTACATATTGTTTTGCAGAAGAGCCGTCACTGGCACAGTGGAATATGATCAATGAGGATCGCTACGATGCCAATACGACAACGGTCTATGTGTTAAAAGCCGAGCCGCTGCATGACATTATCGATTTCCTTAGCCTTGATGGGCATGATCTGCTGGATACGATTACGGCCTGCTGCACGACCCTTGGCTCGAACAATGCGTACATGCCGGGTCCCCTGATTATCTGCCTGACGCCTGATCATGGAATTATGCTGAAAAAAGCCGGTTATACCAAAGAAATGATTCAGGAGCATATACACCAATATGTATACCACGAAGTACCGATGGTGCGAAACAGAGGATTAGTGCCTGTCCGTCCCAAAGAATGGGCCAATCGCCATCCGCTGCCTGTCACCCGGACACCAAGAGATGTTGAAGTTGTGTGTATTGGCGGTCGCGGCGGGCACTCCGGCGTAAT
Source organism: Lachnospiraceae bacterium (assembly GCA_047975025.1). Classification (GTDB taxonomy): domain Bacteria; phylum Bacillota; class Clostridia; order Lachnospirales; family Lachnospiraceae; genus JBKECY01. The sequence continues at coordinate 11,321 of JBKECY010000051.1, read as the reverse complement.
TCTGCCCTGGGCACTGCATAGTGAAGGATGTGTGGAAGCACTTCGCCTGCCGGACGGAACCATTGCCAAATCTATAGAAGATTTTAAAACCAAATAAGATTCATACCATTTCATGAAAGGAGAACAAATATGGGATATGATACAAAGTATGATGTTATCATCTGCGGCGGTGGTACCTCCGGATGTGCAGCGGCCATTGCAAGTGCACGAAACGGAGCAAAGACACTGCTGATAGAAAAAACAGGAGTTTTGGGAGGACAGATGAGCCTGTCGGGACCTCCGGGATTTGCTTACGCGAGATTATTTAATTCACAGGGAAAAAGAGATGTGGGCGGTATTGTGGAAGAAACATATCAAAGGTTATTGAACACTGGTCATGCACTGCCGGAATGGAGAAGTCCGATCCGCGAAAAAGCAGCCTATACGTTTTCTTACATTGATCCTGACTGGTGGGTCGCACTGATCTTTGAAATGATGGAAGAAGAGGGTGTGGATTTACTGTTAGATACACTAGTTGTGGGTGTACAAAAAGACGGGGATAAGGTCACAGGGGTAACCGTAGAAAATGCCAATGGCCGTAATGCACTTCAGGCTGAAATCCTGATTGACTGCACAGGAGAAGGCTATGTAGCAATGCATGCCGAAGCTGAAACTGCCTGTGTGGACAAGGAAACGATTCAGCCGCATACATTAGCCTTTACGGTAGACGGTGTGGACTGGGAAAAACTTCTGACTTACATACGGTCCAACCCATCACAATTCTCGTTCAAACAGCTGGTATTCCCTTATGAGAATGCGAACACACGTGAGGATGTCGAGGAGATGTACCGCAAATGCTATAACGTGACCGAGCTTGGAGAAATCATGGGATTCTATGAATTACGTGATATGGCACTTAAGAATGGGGACTGGCATCCTTATTCCGGTGCCGGGTTCTTCCTGACACCGAAAGAAGGCGGGCATATTCAGGCACACTTCCAGCATTCCTCGCAAGTAGATCATGCACTGCCGACAGATGCATGGGATCTGACCAGATGCAATGTGGAGTGCCGGAAGCAGAACATGATAGCATGGAGATTTTTTAAACGCTATGTGCCTGGATTTGAGCATGCGTATATCACACGTACTTGCACAGAACTGCGGCTGCGAGAAGGCCCTAGAATTGTAGGAGAATATATACTGACCAGAGAAGACGTGGCGGCATGCCGTCAGTTTACTGATACCATTGGCAAGAGCTCCTTTAAGGCGGGTGGATACCACGTAGCCGCAATGGATACCTTGTCGGTCTGCCATGACGGCAAGAATGATATGGCATTTCCGAAAGACGGCGGTTCCTACGATATACCGTATCGCTGCCTGCTTCCCAAGAAGATTGAGAATCTGCTTGCAGCTGGAAAATGTGTATCAACAGACCGTCCGGCCTACCTTAGATATTTGCATCAGACAATGGTGACCGGACAGGCAGCCGGAACAGCGGCAGCCCTTTCTATCAAGAAAGGCATCACACCGAGAGAACTTCAAAAAGACATCAAGGAATTGCAGGAAAATCTACTGGGTCAGGGAGCTGTACTCTTTGAGCCAAGGTAAGTAGAAATTGAATGACAGAGCGCATAAATTCGTTTGGATTTATGTGCTTTTTCTATGTGTATGACGGCGATCCGGTTGACAGAAGCCTGGTGGTAAGATACGATGAACAAAATGAAAGGAGAAGGCAGATGAAGAAAAAAATTGAGGATATTCTACAGGAGCAAAAGGAAACGGCAGGAGTGCATGAATATGCATTTCTGGCTGCGTCAGACATCTCTTTTTCCGACGATGTGCGTACCATCTGCGAGGGAAACGGATGCGGATTGTATAATACTTCCTGGGCCTGTCCGCCCGCTGTGGGGACGGTAGCAGAGTGCAAAGCACGCTACCAGGCATTTGCCGATGCATTGGTCATGACGACGGTGACCGAATTAGAAGATAAGTATGATTTTGAAAAATGGATAGAAGCAGGTGTCAGGCATGAAGCAGTCACAGATGCGGTTGCCAGAATTGTTGAAGATAATGCAACGTCTTCGCTGGTTCTTTCAACAGAGGGATGCAAAATCTGCAATAGCTGTACATATCCTGACCAGCCCTGTCGCTTTCCGAACCGTATGCATCCGGCCACAGAAGGCTACGGTATCATGGTAACAGAATTAGCAAAACGTGGAGGGATAGCATACAATAATGGAACAAATAGTATTACGTTCTTTAGTGTGATCTTTTTTAACCGGAAACCTTTGTTTCATTGACAGGGTACGGGATACGTTATTCTCAAATTAATATTGATAAAAAATTGACTTTTATGCATATGAGTAATAAAATAGTATGCATAAAAGTCAAATGTATTTTTAATAATTCTTTTAGGGACCATATAATTTTAGGGAGAAATTGATATATGTCAAACGCAGAAAAGATATTAGAATTAGTGCAAAAGAATAATGGGGTGGTAACGGCAGCAGAAGTAACCCAAGCTGGTATTTCAAGAGGCAGCTTAAAGCATCTGGTCGATTCTGGGGTACTAGAGCATGCTGCTAGAGGTGTATATCAATTAGCAGAAGTATGGGATGATGAAATGTATCAACTGCAAATTAGATATAAGAAGGGGATTTTTTCAGGAGAAACTGCACTTTTTCTCAGTGATTTGACGGATAGAACACCAATTCGTTTTCATATGACATTTCCATTGAAATATAATATTGGAGTCTTGAAAAAGGAGAATGTAAAATGCAATCGAACAAAACCAGAGTGGTATGAGCTGGGTGTAATTCGATTAAAAACTCCAGCAGGTAACTTGGTAAATGCATATTGTATGGAGAAAACACTTTGTGATATTTTAAGAATCCAAAATGATGTCGATATTCAAGTGGTTTCTGATGCATTCAAAAGATATGCCAAAAGACTAGATAAAAATATTCCTTTACTATCAGAATATGCTGAAAACTTACATGTTGAAAAGCGGCTTAGAGCTTATTTAGAGGTGCTGTTATGAAAAATGCAATGCAACTAAAAGCAATTATTAAAAATATTGCAAAAGAAAAAAGTATTTCAGCTCAGCTTGTCATACAGAATTTTATGTTAGAAAGGTTTTTAGAAAGAGTATCGGTTTCCAAATATCAGGACTTATTTATTCTAAAAGGTGGATTTCTAATTGCTGCGATGGTAGGATTAGGCGCTAGAGCCACTATGGATATGGATGCAACGATTAAGGGAATAGCAGTCACAAAAGATGCCATAAAGAAAATGTTTGAGGAAATATGTGCTACATCGTTGCCGGATAATGTGACCTTTACTGTTATTGGTATAGGAGACATTAGAGAGGATGATGAATATGCAGGCTACTGTGTCTCAATTTTAGCAAATTATCCACCAATGCAGGTTCCATTGAAACTTGATATTACAACGGGAGATAAGATTACACCGAAGGAAATCAGTTATGAATTTAAGCTTTTACTGGAAGAAAGAAGTATATATATTCTGGCATACAATTTGGAAACAGTATTGGCAGAAAAATTGGAAACTGTTATTTCTCGTGGAAATCAGAACACAAGATCAAGAGATTTCTATGATGTCTATATCCTTAGTAAGTTGCAGTCAAAGAATATAGCGAAAGAACAGTTGAAGAGTGCAGTACATGCAACAGCAGAAAGAAGAGGATCAGAGAAAGTCTTGAACAACTATCAAGATATTTTAGAAGCGATTCAGAATAGTGAAATAATGCAAAATCACTGGAGGCGTTATCAAAAAGATTTTGAATATGCAAATGATATTTCTTTCGAAGATACATGTATTGCTGTAAGAAACTTAATGGACCAAATTAATGAAGAGAATTAGCTCAGTTTGTTTTGGACGACAGATGCACAAAACGAATGTAAAAAGATTCGGTAAGGAGGTATATGAAAAATAAAAAATCAAATTATCAGATACAATTGGAAAAAGCACAGTTAGAATTCCCAAAATGGAAGCACGAGGAGATCGCAAGAAAATACGAACTTACTCTTGATGCTACCTATCTGTATATAAAGTTCTTTAAATCCTTCTACCGTATACATCGCGTTACAGGCCAGATAGAGCGGGAGTCAGTCACATCAGAAAAGAGCTTTGTATCTGCGGGATTTAACGAAGTGATGTCGATTTTAGATCTGTTAAGCTATGCCAAAGCAGAGCGCAGGCTGACCGGACAGTGGAGCAGTGTGAATCACCTAAGTGGTATGGCCCATGCCGGGCAGGCAGTAGGCAGTGACCTGTTCGCTCCCTATGCAGCGAAGTTTGACGGTCGGATTCCAAGGCTGTGCGCTGCTTGCCAGACACTGGGAGGCGAAAAAGCTCCTTATGCAGACGTAAGTTACATCTTGGAAGTGTTCGAGGGATTTCCAGTCATGCTGCAGTTCTGGAACAGTGATGATGAATTTTCGGCACAACTAAAATTGCTCTGGGATACCGCAGCACTGGATTATGTGCATTTTGAGACAACTTTCTATATAGCATTTTATTTGCTGGGAGTTTTGGAAAAGTTAATGGGTGACTGTGATGAAACAACATGAGATGTGGCAGCGGCTTCGGCAGGAGGCGCAAACACTTATGAGGCAGGAGCGTATACAGCAGTTTCTAAAGGCCGGCAGTCAAGGAACGATTCCTTATGAGCCGGGCACTCTGGCATATATTAATGCAGTAATGTCACGCTACAATGCGCAGGTATTTGCTGAAATTCTGACGGGAGAGATTCGAACAGATGCAGGGGAAATTGATGAGTCTGTTGCAGACAAACTGCATAGCTGTATGGAACTGTATTTTGCTGCGTACGCCCCCAGTCAGCTGCAGCTAAAACAATACAGTATACTTGTGTCAACGTACCTTGTATGTATTGCAAAAAAGCCGCTGCATCCGCTGGGTATGCACATGCAGGGCGGCTGTATAACAGAACAAAACGGCATTTTTTATTGCCCCGCGAAGCGTATAGAAATGCAGACCGAGAATTCAGTGTGCCGATTTTGCGTGTGCAAAAATGCATGAAGAAATACATGAGAAAATACACGAAACAATCTTACACCTCTGAAAAAGAGTCTTTATAGGCCTGCCCCCAGGCATGCATTGCATCGTGTACGAGCCGCAGGCTTTGTCCGAGCTCGGTCAGAGAATACTCCACTTTTGGCGGCACCTGCGCATAGACCTCACGATGTATAAGTCCATTTTCCTCCATAATACGCAGGTGTTGTGTCAGGACTTTTTGAGAAATTCCTGTAAGTGACTTTTTCAATTCTCCGAAACGCATAGTTCCATCCAATAGATCGCGCACGATTAATATTTTCCACCGGTCGCCCATAAGTGCCAGTGTCATTTCAACGGGGCAGGCAGGTAATTCGCATTGTTTTATCATAGTTCCTCCAATGGTTTCTAAAGTGATACTAGGGTACTTTGAAGTGCTTACTTTACTTTTGTACTGTATAGCCCTATTATAATGTTAAAGAAAGCAAACGTCAATTCATAGGACGGAATAAGGAGGAAATAGTATGAATATAGCAGTTATAGGAGCAAGTGGAAAGGCTGGAAGCCTGATTGTCGCGGAAGCATTGGAGAGAGGCCACAATGTCCTTGCCATTGTACGTGATCAAAGTAAGATCACAGACCCCAGGGTCAAAGTGCTGGAGAAAGATCTTTTTGCACTAACATATGAGGATATCAAGGACAGTGAAGTGGTCATTGATGCCTTCGCGGCATGGACGCCCGATACACTTAATCTGCATCAAACTTCTTTGCAGCATTTAAGTGATGTAGTAAGCGGCAAAGAAAATCGCCTGCTGGTCGTAGGGGGCGCGGGCAGTTTATATGTGGATGCGGCACATACAATACAGCTGATGGATACGCCTGATTTTCCGGATAGCTTCAAACCCCTGGCTTCGAACATGGGAAAAGCGCTGGAAGCGCTGCGCAGCCGCGATGATGTACGGTGGACCTACTTAAGTCCTGCGGCTGATTTTCAGGCAGACGGTAAGCGAAGCGGCCGGTATTCAGCCGGCGGAGAAGAACTGATCCTCAATGCAAAGCAGGAGACCGTTATAAGCTATGCGGACTATGCCATTGCTATGATTGATGAGGCAGAGCAGGCTAATCATGTACAGGAACGTTTTTCAGTCGTTGGCGAAGCATAGAGTTGTACATTAGATTAGAAGCATTGGACAGAAACTGTTGTCCAATGCTTTTTTAGGTTATACTATAAGAAAGTAATAATAGTTTAAAAAATATTCTGAAAAAATGTATGGTTCTGATAAAAGTCAGAGTCTAATATAGTGTAAGACAAAATACTTGCACCCGGCGCCGGGGCAAAAGAGAGGGAAATGTATGACAGAAGAAAAGGACATTTTGAAATTAGTTAAAAAAGCAGTCCGCGGAAATGTCAAAGCTTACGGAACTCTGGTCGAACATTATAAGGGATATCTGTATAAGACAGCGTTTCTATATACGAAAGAGGAAGACAGTGCATTGGATATTGTGCAGGAATGTGTACTAAAGGGGTTTCGGACAATCAAATCCTTAAAAAATCCGGAATGGTTCAAAACCTGGCTGACACGTATCCTATTCAATACCGCACATGATTTTTACCAGAAAAAAGTTTCCTTTGAGCCTTTGGAGAACATTGAGAATACGGCATATACCAAGTCTGTATCTACAATTTCACAGGAGGAAAAATGGGACTTATATGAAGCAATTGATATGCTGCCGGAGAAGTACAGGACAGTGATTATCCTGAAGTATTTCGACGAATTGAAAATTACCGAGATTGCCAGTACACTGGAAATTCCGGAAGGTTCGGTATCAGCGTACCTTACCAGAGCAAAGCAAGAATTAAAAAAGTATTTAAAGGAGGGATATCATTATGCATAATCCGATGGATGATGTTCCGGTTTCTGACAAACTGGATCAGGCAATAGATAAAAGCATTAAGACATTACACCGGGAGCAAAGAAATAAAATCTTAAAGCGCTCCGTAACCACGATTAGTATTACGGTACTTGTGTTTGCGGCAATGATTACATTTTGTATAAATAATCCGGTTATGGCAACGAAATTACCGCTCATTGGACATCTCTTTGCAAGAACTGAGAAAACTGTCAGCTATAAGGGGGACTTTAGTAAAAAGTCGCAAAAGCTTATTACAAATGAAGATGCTGAAAAGCTGGAAAATGAGGAACTGACTGAAAATCAATTTGTTAAAACTTCCGGTGGGATTACAGTGACCATCTCGGAATCTTACAGCAACAAGTACGCATTGTATCTTGCCGTTAAAATTGAAAACGAGGAAGAATTCCCGGCGGATTTTAACAGAATCAAGAATCAGGCCGATTATGTCCTGGATTACGACCGCCTTGAACTGGAAGTGGTGCCGACCACGATTGAGGGAATCGAGCTTAATCCCTATTATATTGAAGGGCAGTATGAAGATATGCATACATTTGTCGGAATTATCCGTATACCGCTAAGCGGGTACAGGTGGTGGCCGTCAAGTGAAGAAATTCGGGCAGCCGGTATCGAAGACTTAGAGGTGACGGAAGGTGAGGTGACGCAGGAGAGTATACAACAGGAAGAGGAGTATAATAATCGAATCAAAGAAGCCTTCCCGCGGGCGGGAGAAGAGCTCAGTACGCCGGATTCATTCACCTATGAATTTACGATTCTTTCAATTTCTTCCGACCTGTCTGAGTATGTTGAGACACAAGTGACTGCAGCCGAAGGAGATGTCATTACAATCAATGAACCCATTGTCAAAAGCTATGAAGGAACATGGGATTTTACACTTGAGGTTGTAAACGACCCATCCAAAGAACAGGTAGTCACTGTGAATGAAATAAATGAAACCGGGACGGGTATTGGAGTCGTGACAAAAACACCGTATGAAGTCACAGCAGACATACAAAGTGCGCCCGGAACGGTCGCTACTGCGAAGTTCCTTGCCATCTGTGATGCACAGGGAGATCTCCTGGATAATCAGGGAAGTGGTACGGATGTGTATTCAACGTATGGCAGAGATACCAGCACAATTTACGTATTTGTTTGTGATGAAATTGAATATCTGGATGAATTGAAAGGGTATTATTACGGTCCGGACTATGAAGAGAAAAGGAAAGAAAAAACCTTTGCACAATATTTGACGGAACATGCCTTATATAGCAAAGAAATAACCTTTTCTGAAGGATAAACATCATATAAATTGTAATCATAGAAGTCCTCTGCTTGTTTGGCAGAGGGCTTTATTATAGTGTGGCAAGACCTGGTGATATCAGACTTGACTTATTTTGGGCATAATGCTACTGTTAGCTTATAGAAGAAGCGGGGCATGGGAGGAATACTATGAAAGCAGTTACAGTGGAGCATCTGTCTAAAATATTCGATGACCATAAAAAAGCAGTTTCCGACATCAGCTTTTCATTGGATGCAGGAGAAATCTTTGGATTTCTGGGTCCCAATGGGGCAGGTAAGACAACAACAGTCAAATTATTAAACGGAATGCTGGCACCTTCAGAAGGCAGCTGCAAAGTTTTTGATATTGATCCGTTCAGTTCGCCTGAAATTGTGCACCGTACGGCGGGGGTCGTGACCGAACATGCCCAAATGTATGATAATTTAACAGGAGAGGAAAATCTTGTGTTATACGGAGCCTTATTTGGTATCCGCGAAACCGATGGCAAAAAGAGAGCTGGAGAATTGCTCGACCAATTAGAGCTTCTCGATGCGGCGGGAAAGAAGCTTGGTGCCTATTCCACTGGAATGCGGCAGCGCCTCTACCTGGCACGAGCCATGATGCACAACCCCAAGATCTTGTTTCTGGATGAACCCACCTCGGGACTTGACCCCGAAAGTACCAAGAGTGTCAATACAATGATTACGCAGCTTTCGCAAGAAAAAGGTACCACAGTGTTCTTGTGCACCCACCAGCTGCGCTATGCGGAAGAAATATGTACCTGTTATGGTCTGGTCGACAACGGAGCACTCTTGCGGGTAGGAAATCTGGCTGCGCTGCGGGCTACCGTCGACTCCGATCTTACCGTTACAATCAGAGCAGACAATATGCCGGCGCTCGCGGGGATGACAACCGATGCAGAAGGCTTCTATAACCTAAAAGTAGCGTCAGAACATGAAATTCCTTCCATCGTCAGCCATCTGGTCCAAGAAGGAGCCAAGCTCTATTACGTTGCCGCCAGACAAAAGAGTCTGGAGGAAATCTACTTTACCTTACTTGACCAGCAAAGAGATCGGGAGGTGATGAAATGATTAATTTCATGCAAAGAGCACTTATTAAAAAGGATATTCGCTCAGTGACGGCGAATAAGCAGATTTTTTCGGTGCTTCTCATCGTACCACTGGTCATGACAGTTGTGCTGCCTTCAGTTTTTATCCTGATTGTCATTTTGTCCCCCACTGACTCTGAGGACTTTCAGCAGCTCTTAGCGCTGCTGCCGGTTACTACGGTGGCAGACCCCGTACATATGGTCATTAAGCTCTTACTTGACAGTATCCTGCCCATTTTTTTCCTGCTGATTCCCATTATGGCGGCCTCGGTCATGGCAGCCAGCTCGTTCGTGGGTGAGAAGGAAAAGCATACGTTGGAGACACTTTTGTATTCTCCAATGACAATTAAACAAATCTACCATGCGAAGGTATATGCCTCGTTTGTACTGAGTATGTTTGTGGCACTAAGTTCATTTGTTGTCATGATTTTGGTGGTAGAGATAGAGGTGCGGCTGCTTACAGGGGTATTTATCCTGCCGGGGCTTAGCTGGCTGCCACTCATTATCGTGGTATCGCCGGCGCTTTCCCTTATTGCCATTACGCTTATTGTACAAGGGTCGGCAAAAGCACAGTCAGTGGAAGAGTCGCAGCAGCGCAGTGTGTTTTTGATTCTGCCGATTATTCTGCTGGCGGTAGGACAGTTTGCAGGAGTCATGCTGATTAATGAATGGATGCTGCTGGCTTTGGGGGCTGTGTTAGCCGCGATTGCCTGGCTGCTTTTGAAGCGCTCGTTCAAGGGATTGGGATATGAACGATTGCTGAAATAAACATCTAATTATTAGTGGATTTGTACGATTCAATTAGAGGGAGGGAAAACTATGAAGAAAAGTCTTGTTTTGCTACTGGGTATACTAACATTGGTTATTTTGGGAGGTTGCGCAAAATCCGAGCAGGAAAGTGCAACAAAGCAAGAAACTGCCACAAAGCAAGAAACTGCCACTACGACGGACGAACTGTATGCTGCATTGGGCGGGCAGCTTAAAAATGAGCTTAAAGAAGAATTAAGAACCGAGTTAAAAGAAGAGTTAAAAGCAGAAATAAAAGATGAAGTAAAGCAGGAAATATTGAATGAACAGCATGTGGATTTTGAAGGAGTCGCAGGAGTGTATCAGCCCTCTTCTACGGCAGATAAGGTGATTGAAATATATCATATCACCAGAAACACATTTAAGTTCCATATTATTGACAGAAGTCAGGAACCATATGGCAATATGATTTTAACGGAGGCAACAGCAACTATTACAGGAGATTACACAGCACAGTACATAGATGAAACTTATGAACTGAATTTCCAATGGGATGAAGATCTGACATTGCGCGTCAGTGGATTTCCTGATTGGGAAGGATTGGAAATGTGGAATTCCGAATATACTCAGACAGGTTGAGGATACAAAAAAATTAGAAAGCATTTTTTAGTTCCGGTTGAGAAAAATAGAGGGACATTCAGGATTTGATGGGTACTTAAAATTAAATATAGTAATTTAAATTCAGCTTAACACCTATTCCATTATAGAATAGGTGTTAAGCTGAATTTAAATTGTTCAAAATAACCTAAAATAGTAGAATTGTGATAGAAAAACAGTGTGGTATTTACACTATATTTTAAACCGGAATCAAATGTATGGTGGTATTTGACTGTAAAATAACTTAATTAAGCAAGGAGGTTGACAAAATGGGAGGTGCGGAGTTTTTACATGTAGGAATAACAGTATCAGACATGGAGCAAACTATTGACTTTTACTCTCGTTATTTTGGATTTACATTAGGTATGAAAGGAATATTCGAAAAAGAATTTATACATTCACATTATGCATTATATCAATTGGATGAAGGTGCATATTCTGATTTCTGCTTTTTAGAATCACCGAATGGTTTTATTCTTGAAGTTTTTTGACCTGCCCCCGATTTTTGTACCAGTCGCAATGTTAGTAATGACCGGTATCCGGTAGGGTAAATCCTTATCAGCTTGACGACATCGTAACATTTCTTGGTGGATTGTTCAAGGGCGG
>JBKECY010000062.1:0-15428 GCA_047975025.1 Lachnospiraceae bacterium | reverse complement strand
CATGAATCTTTCCTTTTTTCAAAGGCCGATTCATGCGGAATTTTCGAGATCTATAAATTCATACATCGCATGAATTTACAGGTTCTTGTGTGTTTCACTCTTCGATTATCAAGGTACTGTTGCCGCTGTTTCTCTGCTTGTAGAAGTAAAGAAACGCAACTTTGATATCTTATCATAGATGTTGAAATAAAGCAACTACTTTTTTCATTTTTTTATGATGATATCGAACGGAGAAGGAGGGATTTGAACCCTCGCGCCGCGCAAACGACCTACACCCTTAGCAGGGGCGCCTCTTCAGCCACTTGAGTACTTCTCCATACTAACATTTTGAGTTTACGAGAAGCGCTTCATACTCCTCATAAGTACTTATATATTAACTTGTTTTAGCATAATTTCGCTGTCGCTATCACATAGCGCAAGGGTTATTATACGTAATTACCAAAGCTTTGTCAATGATTTTACACTTTTATTTTTAGAAAAATGATTAATTTTATTTCTGCTACTTTTCTACTCCAGAAAGTGGGCATTTTTACCAGCTTTAGTTCCCCACTTCCGCATATAAATTTCCTCCGGAGCAATCTGCTACGACAATCACAGGAAAGTCTTTAATCGTCAATTTGCGAATCGCCTCTGCTCCCAAATCCTCATATGCTACGACTGTGGATGCCAGGATTTTTTTGGACAGAAGTGCTCCCGCACCACCAATAGCCGCAAAATAGACTGCCTGGTTTCGAACAACGGCTTCAAGGACCTGCGGCGTGCGCTTTCCTTTTCCAATCATGCCAATTAACCCTAAGTCTAGCAGCTGCGGTGTGTATTTGTCCATACGACTGGCAGTAGTTGGCCCTGCTGATCCGATTGGCCGGCCCTCACGTGCCGGAGAAGGTCCCATATAATAGAGTACCACGTTTTGAATATCAAACGGAAGCGGCTGGCCTTTCTGAAGTGCTTCATACATCCGTTTATGTGCCGCATCCCGCGCTGTATAAATTGTTCCGCTCAGAAACACCGCGTCTCCAATATGCAGATTTGCTGTTATTTCTCTGGTCAAGGGCAGTTCAATATGATGTTCCATATACATTCTCCTATACTAATAGTAACGTTACAGTGTACGCACAATATGACGATTCACATGACAACAGATATTAACAGCTACCGGAAGCCCGGCAATATGCGTCGCAAATGTATTGATATTGACAGCCAGCGCCGTAGTATCTCCGCCCAGACCCGCAGGCCCTAATCCCGAATGGTTTATCTTTGCAAGCATCTCTGCTTCCAGCTCTTTTACATAAGGTATAGCTGAAGATTCATCAACCGGCCGGGTCAGCGCTTTTTTTGCCAAAATCGCACTTTTTTCAAAGGTTCCGCCGATGCCGACACCTACAACAATCGGAGGACAGGCATTGGGCCCGGCTTCTTTTACGGTTGTCAAAATTGCATTTTTGACACCTTCTATTCCATCCGCAGGCTTCAACATCCAGATTTTGCTCATATTCTCACTTCCGAATCCTTTTGGTGCCACTGTGATTTTCACTTGATCGCCGGGCACTATGCTATAATGGATAATCGCCGGTGTATTATCATTGGTATTTTCACGCAGAATCGGATCCGAAACAACGGATTTCCTCAGATAACCTTCCGTATAGCCTTGGCGTACGCCTTCGTTTACCGCTTCCTCCAGATTGCCGCCGCTAAAATGCACCTCCTGGCCGATCTCCAGAAAAACGACTGCCATTCCAGTGTCCTGACAGATTGGGATCATATCGGCTTCGGCAATTGCAAGATTTTCCTGAAGCTGCCCGAGTATCTGCCTTCCAAGTATGGAAGATTCCTGCTCCTTACAACTGTCAAGCTTCTCAATCATATCTGGTGCCAGCTTATGATTTGCTTCAATACACATTTCTTTGATGTTTTGTGTAAGTCCGGCAACATTTAGTTCTCTCACCGCATCTTCCTCCTCTTACAATCCTGTGTATACGAATACGCAAAAGGGCTTACACAGCAAGCCCTTTGTACGAAAATGCATTCTACACGTTCATTTTTTCATTGATTTTCTGCTCATAATCCGGATTTTGGTTCATAAATACCTGATACTCTTTTTCGTAGGTTTTATATGGTTCGGATTTCCGGAAGACCTTATAGGCCTCCGTTGCCTGTGCCGCCATTGCTTCCGAGACCTGCGCCGCCGGCATGATGTAATATTTTTCTTCTTCTTTTTCCATGAAATAAGTATCTGCGCAGGGATATGTCTTATCACTCTCTGATAGCAAATCATATACAACATATAAGTACGAATATTCAGTGAAATTTTCGATAACACCTACGGAACGAACCTGAACCTCTTTGACACTATGCGCTTTAAAATACGCAATTTTTGAATCGATCTCTTCTTGTACCTGTGCCTCTTCCTCTTCGTTATCAGGTGCATAAAACTTTTCAACTTTTTCTGCGTCTCCCGCTGCAACAGCTACAATGAAATTTTCAAGAACTTTATTGGAATTCATGAAATCTTCAGAACAGCCTGTTAAAAACATCAGAACCGCTATACTTAAGATAACCAGTCTTTCCCGCTGGCGGCTTTTACTCTTCATAAGTCTCCCCATTCTACCCTTCAACGTGTTAACTCCCTACGACCCCCTTTAAATCGTTGTATTCGGTGTATCTTCTGCTTCAGTCGTATCTGCTGCTTCTATTTGCTCCCTCACTTTAGAGATGCTGGCAATCGAGATATCATCCTGAACATTCATCAGCTTAACACCGCTTGTAATTCTGCCAAATACAGAAATTTCGGCACATGCAATACGAATAATAATTCCCGCGGTTGTAATCAGCATAACTTCGTTGTCCTCATTGACCGCTTTGGCACCGACAACATAGCCTGTTTTTTCAAGGATTCTATAACATTTGACACCCTTACCGCCTCGGTTCTGGATTGTAAATTCTTCCATCAGTGTGCGCTTGCCCATGCCATGTTCTGACACAATCAGAAGGTGTGTGCCTTGGGTCGTAAGCTGCATTGCCACCACTTCGTCACGATCAGCCAGGTTCATTCCACGAACTCCCATCGAGGTGCGTCCTGTCTTTCGCACATCTTTTTCAGAAAAGCGAATGCATTGTCCATATTTGGTAATCAGCAGAATATCCTTTGACTGATCCGTCGTCTTAACTTCAATCAGCTCATCTTCTTCACGAAGTGTAATCGCTGCCAGTCCGGTTTTACGAACCCGAGCATATTCTTCAATCGCCGTTTTCTTCACAAGCCCTTTCTTGGTCGCCATCATTAAATAATGACCTTCTTCGAAACGATTGATTGGTATCACCGCCGTAATATGCTCTCCCGGTGCAAGCAAGAGCAGGTTGATGATTGCCGTACCTCTGGCAGTTCTTCCTGCCTCGGGAATCTCATACGCTTTCAGACGATAGACGCGGCCTGTGTTCGTAAAGAACATCAGATAATGATGCGTCGTTGTCATAAGCAGATCTTCGATATAGTCATCTTCGATTGTCTGCATTCCTTTGATGCCTTTGCCCCCACGATTCTGGCTTTTGAAATTATCTACCGTCATACGCTTGATATAACCAAGCTTGGTCATTGCAATTACAGTGTTTTCTCTTGGAATCAGATCTTCCATGGAAATATCATATTCATCAAACCCGATGGAAGTTCTTCTGTCATCCGCATATTTCTCGGACAGCGCCATGATTTCCTCTTTTATGATGCCTAATAAAATGTTGCGATCTGCCAAAATGGATTTATAGTAGCTGATCTTGTTCATCAGTTCATCGTACTCAGCCTGTAATTTTTCACGTTCCAGACCGGTCAGCGCACGCAGACGCATATCAACGATAGCCTGCGACTGTGCATCAGACAGACCAAAACGTTCCGTCAGCGCGATTTTGGCATCTGCAGCCGTACGGGATGCACGAATGAGCTTAATAACTTCATCGATATGATCCAGCGCTTTTAACAGACCTTCTAAAATATGGGCTCTTTCCTGCGCTTTATTCAATTCGTACTGTGTTCGTCTGGTAACAACCTCTTCCTGATGCGCCAGATAATGCTTGAGCATTTCCAGAAGATTCATGACACGCGGCTCATTATTGACTAAGGCCAGCATGTTGACACCAAAAGTTTCCTGCAGCTGCGTGTGTTTGTACAGCAGGTTCAAGATGACATTGGCATTGGCATCTCTTCGCAGATCGATACAGATCTGCATGCCATCACGATTTGAATGATCATTAAGATCTGTGATGCCATCGATTTTTTTATCCCGTACCAGTTCAGCGATTTTCTCAATCAGACGGGCTTTATTGACCATATAAGGCAGTTCGGTTACAACAATACGGCTCTTGCCATTCGGAAGCGTCTCGATATTTGTAATCGCACGCACCCGGATTTTTCCGCGTCCTGTGCGGTATGCTTCCTGAATTCCCATGGTTCCCAGAATCATGGCACCGGTTGGGAAATCCGGTCCTTTAATGATCGGCAGGATTTCTTCTATACTCGTATCTGCTCCTGAATCCACCTGATTATCAATGATTTTTACAACCGCTGCGATAATCTCTCCAAGATTATGAGGCGGGATATTCGTTGCCATACCAACTGCAATTCCTGTGGTGCCATTTACCAGCAGGTTAGGATAGCGCGCCGGCAGTACAACAGGTTCACGCTCCGTCTCATCAAAGTTAGGTGCAAAATCCACTGTGTTCTTGTTGATGTCAGCCAGCATCTCCATAGAGATTTTGCTGAGTCTGGCTTCCGTATAACGCATGGCCGCGGCGCCGTCACCATCGACAGACCCAAAGTTTCCATGTCCATCCACCAGAGGATAGCGTGTCGACCATTCCTGCGCCATGTTGACGAGGGCACCATAGATTGAACTGTCTCCATGCGGATGATACTTACCCATTGTATCACCGACGATACGCGCGCACTTTCTATGCGGCTTATCCGGACCGTTATTCAGCTCTATCATTGAATACAGCACACGTCGCTGTACAGGCTTTAAACCATCGCGTACATCAGGCAGAGCTCTCGAAGCGATAACACTCATCGCATATTCAATGTAAGATGTTTCCATCGTCTTTTTCAGATCGACGTCATGAACCTTATCAAATATATTTTCTTCCATCATGTCTCCTTACTTGTTTTATGGATCCGGCTGTCTGGACTATACATCCAGATTTTTCACATATTGAGCGTTCTCTTCGATGAACTCTCTTCGCGGCTCCACTTTATCACCCATCAATGTTGTAAAAGTCAGATCCACATCCGTAGATGCCTCCTCATCCATTACAACACGCAGCAGAATTCTCTTTTCCGGATCCATGGTGGTATCCCAGAGCTGCTCGGCATCCATCTCTCCCAGACCTTTGTAGCGCTGAATCTTATTATTGCCGTCACGGCCAATTTCTTCGAGCACTTTATTCAGCTCGTCATCCGAATATACGTACCATTCCTTCTTGTTCTTCTCTACCTTGTACAGCGGCGGCTGTGCCAGATAAATATAGCCCTGTTTAATAAGTTCAGGCATGAACCTGTACAGGAACGTCAACAGCAGTGTTGAAATATGTGCGCCATCCACATCGGCATCGGTCATAATGATGATTTTATGGTATCTAAGCTTGCTGATATCAAAGTCGTCATGAATACCGGTTCCGAATGCGGTAATCATCGCCTTGATTTCTTTGTTGGCATATATTTTATCAAGACGGGCTTTTTCCACGTTCAGGATTTTTCCTCTCAGCGGAAGAATGGCCTGCGTGGCACGGCTGCGCGCCGTCTTAGCCGAACCGCCGGCTGAATCACCCTCAACAATGTATATTTCACAGTTTGCCGGGTCTTTGTCCGAGCAGTCCGCCAGCTTGCCCGGCAGGGACATTCCTTCAAGCGCGGATTTTCTGCGGGTCAGGTCACGCGCTTTGCGGGCCGCATCACGCGCACGCTGCGCAAGCACTGATTTTTCCACGATGATTTTAGCCACTGATGGATTCTGCTCCAGATAAATCTCAAGCTGTTTACTGACGACCTGGTCTACTGCGCCACGCGCCTCACTGTTGCCCAGCTTTTGCTTGGTCTGGCCTTCGAACTGCGGCTCTTCCACCTTAATACTGATAATCGCCGTCAGACCCTCGCGGATATCATCACCGCTTAAGTTGGACTCATTATCCTTGAGCAGTTTGTTCTTGCGGGCATAATCATTAAAGGTCTTCGTCAGGGCATTCCTGAACCCTATAACATGGGTACCGCCTTCCGGCGTCGTAATATTATTAACAAATCCGTAGGTATTCTCCGTATAAGAGTCGTTGTGCTGCATGGCGACCTCGACAAGTACACCATCTCGTTCACCTTCACAGAAAATCACATCAGGATATAAACTTGTCTTGCTTTTGTTCAAATATGTGACGAATTCCTTAATACCGCCTTCGTAATGAAATTCCTGTTCAATCACCTTTTCTGCGCGTTCATCCCGCACACGAATTCTAAGATTCCTTGTCAGAAAGGCCATTTCGCGGAAGCGTTGGCGCAGTGTCTCGTATTCAAACTCGACTACCTCGAAAATTTCAGGATCAGGCAGAAATGTAACTTGCGTCCCTGTCTTCTCCGGCTCACACTCTCCGATGACACGCAGCTTGTCCACTACCTTGCCTCGTTCATAGCGCTGCTTATACTGCTTGCCTTCACTAAAAATAATAACTTCAAGCCAGGTCGATAATGCGTTAACTACCGAAGCACCTACACCATGCAGACCGCCTGAAACTTTGTATCCTCCGCCGCCGAACTTTCCTCCGGCATGCAAAATTGTAAAAACAACTTCTACGGCCGGAATTCCCGCCTTATGATTGATTCCAATCGGGATGCCTCTGCCGTTATCTGTGACCGTAACGGAATTATCCGGATTAATCACAATTTCAATCAGATCACAAAATCCAGCCAGCGCCTCATCGACTGCATTGTCAACAATTTCGTACACTAAATGATGTAATCCCCGGACAGAAGTACTTCCGATGTACATTCCCGGTCGTTTTCTAACGGCCTCCAGGCCCTCCAGTATCTGAATTTGATCAGCACCATACTCTACACTCATTTAGTTCCTCCTTAGACTATAATTACCACCAAAAATACAACCCGTCACAACATAGCTTGCAACGTGTCGCTTTTGCAGGATTTCTATTGTTATGTAACAAATTTATCTTGCTATATTATAGCACATTTTCCATAATAATACCAACTAAAAGCGCAAGAAAACTACGACAAAAAGCACTTTTGTCCGCCTTCCTCGATGGGATTCGGACATAAGTGCTTTTTCTATTTACTGATTTAATTTTTACTTTGTTAATCGCTTAGATTCTGACCGCATCGAGATGCCAGATTTCATCTACATATTGCTGAATTGTCCTGTCAGAAGTGAATTTTCCGCTGCACGCTGTGTTTAAAAGTGCCATTTTGGCCCAGCCCGCCTCATCTCGATAGGCAGCTTCCACGCGTTCCTGTGCGACTGCGTACGATCTGAAATCAGCAAGGATGAAATAGGTGTCAGCTCGGTCACTGCTTTTGGTATTAAGCAGCGAATCATAAATCTCCCTGAACAGCTCCGGATCACCTGCTGAAAAGGTTCCGTCAATCAGAGATGTCAGAATCTGACGGATTCCAGTGTCGGAATTAAAGATCTTCATAGGATCATATCCGCCGTTCTTCTCGTAGTTAATGACTTCTTCTGAGGTCAGACCGAAGATAAATGCATTTTCCTGTCCTACTTCTTCTACGATTTCAACATTGGCACCATCCATTGTACCAAGCGTCGGCGCACCATTTAGCATAAATTTCATGTTTCCTGTACCTGAGGCTTCTTTGCTGGCGGTTGAAATCTGCTCTGAGAC
Source organism: Lachnospiraceae bacterium (assembly GCA_047975025.1). GTDB lineage: Bacteria > Bacillota > Clostridia > Lachnospirales > Lachnospiraceae > JBKECY01. The sequence continues at coordinate 7,547 of JBKECY010000062.1, read as the reverse complement.
ATCAGCCGCTGCAAAAATCATCTCTGCATTTGAAACACGATAGTTCTCTATGAATACCACTTTGATCTTTCCTTTGATGGACGCATCATTGTTAACAACGTCAGCCACCGCATTGATTAGCTTAATCGTCAGTTTGGCACGCCGGTATCCCGCTGCTGCCTTTGCTCCAAAGATAAAGGTTCTTGGATAAAAATCCTGTTCCGGATGTGCTTTGATCGTATTATACAGATAAATCACATGCAGAATATTTAACAGCTGTCTCTTGTATTCATGCAATCTTTTGACCTGTACATCAAAAATCGAACGCGGGGAAACTTCAATCCCGTTATGCTCTTTGATATACTCAGCCAGACGCACTTTGTTGCGATATTTAATATTCATGAATTCCAGCTGTGCCTTCGTGTCATCCGCGAACACACTCAGCTTATGAATCTGCGGCAGGTCGGTAATCCACTCATCACCTATGTGCTCCGTTACCCAGTCTGCCAACAATGGATTGGCATGCAGCAAAAATCTCCTCTGCGTAATACCGTTCGTTTTGTTATTGAATTTCTCAGGCATCATCTGATAAAAATCTTTGAGCTCCTGCTGTTCAAGAATCTCTGTATGAAGACGCGCCACACCATTAACTGAATAGCCGGCAGCAATGGCCAGGTGGGCCATTTTGACCTGTCCGTCATATATGATGGCCATGTGCTGGATTTTATCGTAATCTCCGGGGTATTTTTCCTCAATCTGCAGAACAAAGCGCCGGTTGATTTCCTCAACAATCTGGTATACTCTGGGCAGCAGTCTGGAAAACAGCTCAATGGGCCATTTTTCAAGTGCCTCTGACATGATTGTGTGATTGGTATAGGCACAAGTCTTAGAGGTCACTTCCCACGCCTCATCCCAGGAAAGGCCTTCTTCATCAAGCAGCAGACGCATCAGCTCTGCGACCGCTACGGTAGGATGCGTGTCATTTAACTGGAAGGTCGCTTTTTCATAAAATTTCCTGATGTCCTTATGCGCCTTCTTGTATTTTGCAATCGCTGCCTGTACACTCGCCGAAATGAAGAAATACTGCTGTTTTAACCGCAGCTCTTTGCCTGCATAATGATTGTCATTCGGATATAAGACTTCGACAATGTTACGCGCAAGGTTTTCCTGCTCTACCGCCTGCTTATAATCACCGCGGTCAAACGAATCCAGCTGGAAGTCCGTAATTGCCTCCGCCTCCCATATACGCAGTGTATTCACTATTTTATTGCCATATCCGACGATCGGCATATCATAGGGAATCGCTTTGACTGACTGGAAATTCTTATGCACAAAAGAATTTTTCCCGGTCTCCTCATTGTATTCTACGACTACCTGTCCTCCAAAGCGAACTTCTTTGGCATATTCCGGACGTCTAAGCTCGAACGGATTGCCGTCTTTCAGCCAGTTATCCGGTACTTCAATCTGATAACCATCCCGAATCTCCTGCTTGAACATTCCGTAACGATAGCGGATACCACAGCCATAGGCGCTGTATCCAAGTGTCGCCAGAGAATCCAGAAAGCAGGCTGCCAGACGACCCAGACCACCGTTGCCAAGAGCCGCATCCGGCTCCTGATCTTCAATGGCGTTTATATCAAACCCTATTTCTGCAAGGGCTTCCTTGACCTCTTTGTACATGGTCAGATTAATCAGATTATTGCCAAGAGCGCGTCCCATCAGAAATTCCATAGACATATAGTACACGATTTTGGGGTCCTGCTCCTCGTACACCTCCTGTGTCCGAATCCAGTTATCAATAATCTGGTCTTTTACAACATAAGACACTGCCTGAAATACCTGCTGCTGTGTTGCCTCATCCAGTGTTTTGCGATACAGACTGCGTACATTGTCTTTCACTGCTGAAATAAATGCTTGTTTGTCAAATTTAAATGCTGTCATTCACACCTCCACAACTACCCCCAGGGTAACATTCTCACCGTTAATGCTCCATGTTTTTTCGTATCCACTCATTTCACCCAAAATAATATCATCTGCTAATACTTCGCTTTTGATTTTCTCTTCATTGTCTTTTAGGATTCCAAGAATTTTCGCATTGTCCTGCGCATACACTTTAATGCGGTCTGTGACCTCAAAATCTGCCTCCTTGCGCATTGTCTGGATTTTACTTACAATTTCTCTGATAAATCCTTCTTCTATCAAGTCTTCCGTCAGCGTAATATCGAGGACAACCGTTACTGTACCATTGCTGTCTGATACGTAGCCTTCTGACTGTCCTGTCTCGATTAGCAGATCATCTTCTAATAATATAACGGTTTCGCCGTCAATGTCAAATGTAAGCTGTTTTTGCTCTGTCAGTTCCTTCATGGCATTCGTGCCATTTAGATTGGTCAGATGTTCTTTTATTTTTCCCAACATTTTACCATACTTAGGTCCAACTGTCTTTAATTGTGGTTTAAATGTATATGAAATGTAATCTTGAATATCATCAATATAGGAAACTGCCTTGACGTTTAACTCATCCGCAATAATCTCTCTAAACAGATCCGGCAGCTGGTAGGGTGCCTTGATCAGCATATTGGCAAGCGGCTGGCGGTTCTTGATATTTGCCGCATTCCTGCAGGCACGACCAAGCACCGTAAGCTCTAACAGGTGCTCCATGTTCTTTTCCAGTTCTGCATCGATCAGGGCTGCATACGCCAGCGGATAATCGCACAGATGAACCGATTCCGGTGCGGACGGATCAATTGTCCTGACCAGATTCTGGTAGATATCCTCTGTCATGAACGGAATCATGGGTGCTGCCAGCTTGGCCACTGTTACCAAGGCGGTATACAAAGTCATATAGGCATTGATTTTATCCTGCGGCATATCCTTGACCCAGAAGCGCTCACGGCTTCTGCGGACATACCAGTTACTCAAATCGTCCACAAAGCTTTGCAGCGCACGTCCGGCTTCCGGAATGCGGTACTGATCCATCATCTGTGTTTCTGTCTGAATCAGTGTATTAAGTTTTGAAATCACCCAGCGATCCATCACAGGAAGTGAAGCGTAATCCAGAGTATATTTTGTAGCATCAAATCCATCAATATTGGCATATAGCACGAAGAACGCATAGGTATTCCACAGGGTTCCCATGAATTTTCTCTGTCCTTCGACCACAGCGTCACCATGAAAACGGTTCGGGAGCCAGGGCGCACTGTTGACATAAAAATACCAGCGAATGGCATCCGCGCCATACGTTTCAAGGGCTTCAAAAGGATCTACGGCATTTCCCTTGGATTTACTCATTTTCTGGCCATTCTCGTCCTGCACATGACCGAGCACGATTACATTTTTATACGGTGCTTTATTGAAAATCAACGTGCTGATTGCAAGCAGCGAGTAGAACCAGCCTCTGGTCTGATCCACTGCCTCCGAAATAAAATCAGCCGGGAACTGCTGTGCGAAGATATCCTGATTTTCGAAAGGATAGTGATGCTGTGCAAAAGGCATCGCACCGCTGTCGAACCAGCAGTCAATTACCTCCGGTACTCTTTTCATCTCTTTACCACACGCAGGGCAGGCAAAGGTTACTTCATCGATGTACGGGCGATGCAGCTCGATATCTTCTGGGCAGTTCTTTGAAAGCGACTTAAGCTCTTCAATACTTCCGATACTGTGTCTGTGACCTTCTTCACATTCCCAGATGTTAAGGGGTGTTCCCCAGTAACGGTCACGACTGATGTTCCAGTCCTGCACATTTTCAAGCCAGTCTCCGAAACGTCCTTTGCCGATACTCTCCGGCATCCAGTGAATGGTATTATTATTGCGGATCAAATCGTCTTTGACAGCTGTCATTTTGATGAACCATGACTCTCTGGCATAATAAATAAGCGGTGTATCACAGCGCCAGCAGTGTGGATAGCTATGCTCGAATTTTGGAGAGGCGAACAGCAGACCTCTTGCATCCAGATCCTGCAAAATCAGTGGGTCGGCTTTTTTCACGAACACACCAGCCCAAGGTGTCTCGCTCTTCATCTCACCTTTTTCGTCCACCATCTGCACAAATGGCAGATTATACTTTTTCCCCACCTGTGAATCATCTTCACCAAAGGCCGGTGCAATATGAACCACACCTGTTCCATCGGTAAGCGTAACAAAGGTATCGCAGGTCACGTAATGTGATTTCAGTTTGCTTTCGGTAAAGGAGTACAAAGGTTCATATTCTTTATATTCCAGATCTTTTCCGACAAATCGCTCCAGAATTTCAACGTCCTCACTTCCCAGGACTTTTTCCACCAACGCTTCAGCCATGTAGTATGTATATTCGCCTGTGCGAACCTTGACATAGGTTTCCTTGGGATTCACGCACAGAGCCACGTTTGACGGCAGCGTCCAAGGCGTTGTCGTCCAGGCAAGAATATAGGCATCCTCACCTTTTACATGAAAGCGTACGATTGCCGAACGTTCTTTGACATCTTTATACCCCTGGGCTACCTCATGGCTGGAAAGCGAAGTTCCGCATCGAGGGCAGTACGGCACAATTTTATGACCTTTGTACAGCAGTCCTTTTTCCCAGATATTTTTTAGTGCCCACCACTCTGATTCGATAAAATCATTATGGTATGTTACATAAGGATGCTCCATATCCGCCCAGAATCCCACAGTGCCTGAAAAATCTTCCCACATTTCTTTGTATTGCCATACACTTTCTTTGCAATATTTAATGAAAGGCTCCAGACCATATTTTTCTATTTCTTCTTTCCCATCAAGCCCCAGCTTTTTCTCAACTTCAAGCTCGACCGGGAGCCCATGTGTATCCCAGCCGGCTTTTCTCGGAACCATATTTCCTTTCATGGTACGATATCTGGGAATCATGTCTTTGATGACTCTGGTAAGAACGTGGCCGATATGCGGCTTTCCGTTCGCAGTCGGCGGTCCATCGTAAAAAGTATAGATTTCACTGCCTTCGCGATTATCCATACTTTTTTTAAAGATATGGTTATCATCCCAGAATTTCTCTATCTCTTTTTCCCTTTCCACAAAATTCAAGTTTGTATTCACTTTCTTGTACATGTTGTATACACTCCTTTGATTTCTTGATACAAAAAGACCCTCATCCTGTAAAAGGACGAAGGTCTTGCCATTCGTTACCACCTGTTACTGCATACCGATCCAATAGATATGCGCTCCCGTTAACGGAGGAAACCGTCATTTCTTACTTATAACCGGTTCAGAAATGAAACTCAGAAGTGATGTTCCGCTACTCTTACTGGCACCGGAGTTCCACCATTCCCCGGCTCTCTGTTGCTTTCAGTCATAGCCTACTGTCTTCTTCAACGCCTTATATCGTATAGCTACATTATACGTGCAGTAAAATCAAACTGTCAAGTCATGTTGTACGAATCAGGGCTGATTTATCTATTCTGCTGCTTCTGTGGTCTCAGCAGTCGTAGCTTCCGGTGTGGTCTCAGTAATATCAGCTGAATCTACGATCATTTGCTGTACTACCTGTCTTGCGAGATATGTGTAAACTTCTGATCCGTACTGCTCAACCAGATCCGCAATGCTCATTGCATAAGTTTCCGTCATCTCAGTCTTGGCAGAGTCAAACTCCTCGTCTGTAAGCTCCAGGCCTTCAGCATCCAAGATTGATTGAAGAATCAAAGTCTCCTCCAGTGCGCTTTTTGCATATTCATCTGCATAAGTATCGAAATCTTCCTCTGTCTGTCCCTGTGCTTCCAGCATTTCCTCAAATGTGGTGCCTTGCTGCTCAGCATAGTCTTTGACTCTGGCGATATAATCTTCTTTAACTGCTGCCAGCTCGTCTTCAGGATATTCTTTTATTTCAGATGCATCCACTACTTGTGACCAAGCGGTTGATAACAGGCTGCTATCAGCGGTTTCTTCATTCGTTGCTTCAAGATCTGCTTTGATTCCTGCTTTGTATTCATCAACTGTTTCGTAATCTGTATTAGCTGCTACCCACTCATCGGTCAATTCCGGTGTAACACTGATTGAATTAAGAGTTACAGTAAATACCGTATCTTTTCCGGCAAGGCTGGTGTCTTGATAATCTTCAGGGAATGTCAGGTTGAGTTCTTTCGTCTCGCCAGCTTTCATTCCAATGATTCCTTCTTCAAAGCCGTCAATGTAAGAATTACTTCCTATTACCAAGGACTGAGCCTCTGCGGTTCCGCCCTGGAAAGCAATCTCCCCGACTCTTCCTACATAATCGATATTTACGGTATCACCGTCAACAACTTCCTGCTCTGTGTCCGTAGATTCTGTGGCCGCTGCTGTAAGAGCTGAGTCAATCTGTGCATCCACATCTTCATCCGTCACTTCGGTTATCGTCTTCTCCAGTTCGATTCCCTTGTACTTGCCAACCGTAACATACGTATCCAGATTGTCAAGATCTATAAGTCTCTTGGTTGAATCTTCAATGCTGTATGAGGCTGCTTCAGTACTGTCAGCCGCTTCTGTTGTATCTTCTGTGCTGTCGTTAGATGAACTGTTTCCACAAGCCGCCAGAGATACCATCATCATAGCTGCGAGTAATACTGCTACTACTTTCGTTTTCATGTAATTTCCTCTCTTATTCTTTATACTTTAAATGGCGCGATGGCGCACATACATGTTATACCACAATTCTCGAAAAAAATACAGCTAATTCAAACTTTTTCACATATTTTTCATATTTGCAAATCCTTGTATTCTAGACAAAAAACGTTACATTGGCGGCACCGGAGTCGGTCTGGCCGGATCGAATACTGCTGCCACATCAAAAAGATCCTGCAGCATATCCGGATTATAATACATTCTGTAACCATCTATATTTCTGCGTCCCATACGGAAATAATTTTCCCGCAGCTGTACCCAGTACTGGCTTGAATCGACATTACAGAAATAATTGTACCCCATACTTTTGAAGTAGTCAAATTTTTCGCCGCCATACCCCTGCCAGTCTCCCAGATCAGAACCAAACGGGAAGATGACAATGTCCGTATCTCCTACAATTGGCGCTACATATTCCTTCCATTTTGTCGTATCTTCCTGAATCCGCTCCATCGGCGCCGTTGTTACATTCATATGCCCCCAGGTATGACTTGCAAATATCCAGCCTTCCGCTTTCATTGCATCTGCCACCTTTGTCGCTTCAGCCACCTCTTTGTCAAAATCAAAGGAGGGATTCGCATCCAAAAATACCTGCTGATTTGCATCCAGATTCTCACGTGTTTTATACGCAATATCCGTTCGATAGCCCAGAACTCCGTTATATCCTGTCAAGGCGATGATTCCCTTGGCTCCCCGATAAGAAAAATCCGGATGTTCCTCAACGAATTGGTCGATTAACGGAACCATATCATAATCTCCCACTGAAACGCTTCCGTCATCCTCAATATATTCATTCTTAACTGCACCATTATCATCCAAAATCAGGCGTGATGCAAACCCGTCGCCATCCATATAATGATAATAACTCACATCATCCTGTGAAAGTACAAACGGTTTCTTTCCCGGCGGCAGCATAATGTTCCCCTGTACAAACTTTCCGTCCGGTCCAATCGATGCAATATCAGATA
>JBKECY010000057.1:0-17444 GCA_047975025.1 Lachnospiraceae bacterium | reverse complement strand
TTGACGATGATTTGCTCCGTTGTGTACCTTGCTTTTCCCATTTTTGTACTGCTCCTTTTTGTTAGTTTATCATATCAAAACTAACTCTTCCACTGGTACAAAGATCGGGGGGCACTCCATGAGTATGATGGAGGAACAGCTCCAGCAACAGCAAATCCAACCGGATACAACGTAGAAGAATCCTTCCCGATGGACATCAGCAATAAGCCAACGAAAGCAGGCTATACATTTGTGGGATGGACAGTAGATTATGAAAATCTTGCATTGACCGATATCCTACTGCCTATAAAACCATACAGTATCCCCGTAGGAACAACAGGAGATATTGCCTTAACAGCGGTATGGTCACTGAATGAGTATAATATTACTTATGAGTATGATGGAGGAACAGCTCCGGCAACCGCCAATCCAACGGACTACAATGTAGAAGACACCTTTCCGATAGCGATTGACAATGAGCCGACGAAAGCAGGTTATGCGTTTGAAGGCTGGGTTGTGGAGTATGCAGATGGGACAGTGACGGATGTCACCAAACCATATAGCATACCGGCAGGAACAACAGGAGATATCACGTTAACTGCTATCTGGCAACTCATTGATGACGAAACAACAAATCCACCAAACGTCGGTAATGAAAATAACGATGACAAAATGACAAATCCACCGGCTTCTGGAAAGGATACACAGTTACCCAAAACAGGAGACACTACCGATGTTGCTGTGTGGGTGGTTCTTATGGTTGGAACGGGAATCTTAGTTCTTGGAATGCGTAAAAGAAAAAAAGAAGTCAAAGAGTAAGTATAGTATTGAGTCAATTACCTTATCAGAAATACTGATTTTAAAGTATTATGTAATCTACTGAGGATGTGGCAAAGAATACGAAAAATACAAAAATACGAAATGGTATCCTATTACGCAAAATTCTTTTAGCGGAGAAAAGCACCGTTTTTTACGTACATCCAGTACTTTCGTCAAAATGCTCACCCTACACTGAAAACGCTGAAATTGACCCATCATTTTCACTGATATATAATTAAAATAGCAGATTATCTATAGAAAATAGAGTTGTGGAGGGGAACATTTATGAGGGAGAGATTTGCGAAGAGTGTGGTTATGATGGTGTTGATTTTGGGGCTGTTGGTGCAGATGATATTCCCGATAGCAACAGCATCCGCAGCAACGCATACAATTACGTATAAAGATTCGAATGGAACGGTTCTGGCGAACATAACGGCTGCGGCTGGTGCCGCTGTTACACTGCGGAATTATCCGTCGGGAGCCATTGCCTGGGTGGACAAGAGTACAGAAGCAGTACAGGAAGCCCGGGCTGTCAACAACAATGCGAAGGGGATGGGCTATGTGAATTATTCATCTTCAGACCCTGCGAATTCGTCGCCGGTTGCTTCGAGTATGGTCTTTACAATGCCGGAGCGGGACGTTGTACTGAATGCCTTTTATGGCAACTATCAGAATGGTGATGAACCCAGACTAATCCAATATCATCTGGAACTGAAATACCATGATATAAGCAGTGGCTATGACTTATCTTATGATCAGAAGTACAGAAATGTGAATTCACCCTCCGGCTACGTCATCAACTTGCCGAAGAATAACTATTTTGCACCTATTACCGGAACGGCAACGAATCCGAGTAACGGAGTGCCACAGCCGTTTGAATCCGGTCTGGTGATTAAGAAATGGGTGGCTGATGCAAGTTATACCGGAATCACAGAGGTGCCGGCAAGCAAGCTGTATGATCCTGATCAGCTGGTGTATGTAGACCCTAATAACTACAATATGATTTATGATGTTATGGTGGATCAGAGCCTGGATTATATCACAGGAGGAGAAGTGCCGCCGCCGGTGATTCAGCCGCCAAGCATTAAACCCATGTCGATTACACCACCTGCAAGGGTGACAGTTACCTTTGCAATCGATGCCAGTGCTCCGGCAGGCGCCGGGTTTACGTATCATGCTCAAGGAGGAGTGCTGCATGAGGCTCTCAATTCGGATACAGCCGTGTACGAGGCATTCAGAGGAACCACATGGGAAAATTTGATAGGACGTGAAACAGGGGGAACCCTTCCGGTACATAATGATGTTTCGGGATATGACTATTACTACTGGACGCTGGATAATGATCCGAATCCAATCAGTCTGGGGATTCTTCCTGGCGACGAAATAAATGATGACTATTTGTTTACATTACATTATGTAGCTAATGTGAATGTAACGTTTGATATTGATCCCAATGCGTATGATGTCGACGGAAATCCGGTGCCATTGCCCGATACGGGAGGGTTTTTTTACCAGGACCAGAGCACTTCCGATAATATTTACGTGAATGGAACTCCCGACGAGCTGGAATATTCTGTTAAATATAATATGACCTGGCTCGACTATTTTACCAATAATATAACAATCCCCACACATCTGGATGTGCCGGGATTTAGTGGATATTACTGGACCGTCCACGGTGGAACAGAGCATATTGGACCAAGTAGTATTGCAATGAATTCAAGATTAACGAAAGATTATGAGTTTACACTGCATTATTTGCAGGATGCACCGGAGCAGATACCGCTGACTGTTAAATTTAATACTGCAAGCTATACATGGGACGGAACAGAACATAGTGCCGAAGGGTTTAATGTCATCCGTATTGGAGACGTGGAATATTCGCTTGGTACTAGTGGAACCTCCAGAGTCATTGCACTTCCGGAGGGAAAATATCTGAAATTGACAGGAACGGAGCCTACTTCTGTAAGCGAAACAGATGTGGGGACCTATCTACTCTTTCAGAATGCAGCAAAATTTAAAGTATTTGACGGGGATCCAGGAGAGGGAACAGTGGATACTCCGGGAGTACAAGACATCACTTCTGCGTACCAGATTTCGGTTATTCCAGGAGGGCTTACAATATCACCAGCAGATGCAACAGAAACACCATCGGAATCGGCAACACCGAGTTCTACAGCGTCAGTGACACCAACGGATACAGCAACACCGAGTTCTACAGCGTCAGTGACACCATCGGGCACAGTAACACCGAGACCGACGAATTCAGCGACACCATCGAACACAGCAACACCGAGTTCCACAGCGTCAGTGACACCAACGGGTTCAGTAACACCAAGCCCAACAATTTCAGTGCCTCCAACGGGCACAACACCGCCGGAGCCGACGAACTCAGTGATACCATCAGAAACAACGACACCGGTACAAATGGTAACGGATGCGCAGGTAACGCCAGGCTCTTCGAATCAGAATACAGCAGTATCTAAGCGTCTGCGAAGCAGCAAAACAGCAGATGGCAATACTACGGATGTATGGAAAACGATGGCAGTCACAACAGCGGGAATTATGCTGTTCGTGTGGGGGATTAAGAGAAAAAGAGATAAGAATACGTAAAATAAAGGACGTAGAATGAACGCAAACAGAGCCGGGTGTAAAAGCCCCGGCTCTGTTTTTGAGAAGTGGTTATTCATTTCCAGTAAGAGATTATTTTTTCTCTTCGATTAACGTTTCAACGGCCGCAATATCTTCTTTAATAGCATCAATTTCTCTGCTGTATTTTTTAACGAGCCCGCCGGGGACATGGTGACCTGTTTGTCCGAGCTGCATATCCCGCAGATCCTCAGTATCTTCAAGTGTGTCATACAAATCTGCAAGCTTTGCTTTTAATTGCTCTAAGTCTAAATCCTCATACTTTTCAGTAGCCATCTTACATCCTCCTTAAACCTGCCTGCCCTAGTGGCAGCAATATTGTTTGAAACCAGAGTACCAGTGAAAGCTGGTCTTGAGCAATATTATAACAGATTTTGTCCTATATGAAAAGTTCAGATATCATACATAATATATTAACCTAAAACAATTTCAACGCAGTATTCTGTGCAATCAGGAACTGCTTTTACCGTAGTTTCTTCGATGGGTTTACCATTTACGGTCATGCTTTTTATCCCACACTCGACATGATGGGGATTTTGTACATGAATATGGTACAGAGCATCCCGGTACGTTCTGGTTACAGTAAATTCTTCCAAATCGGAAGGGATGCAAGGATCTATTTCCAGCCCGTTAAAGGAGGGACGGATTCCCAGAATATACTGTGAAACATTGACAAAAGTCCATGCAGCTGTTCCCGTCAGCCAACTGTTTTTGGCCTCACCATGCTTTGGAGCATCCTTTCCGGCAATCATCTGAGAGTATACATAGGGTTCTGTGCGGTGTATATCACTTAAGTCCTCAATATAGGCCGGGCAGGTTTTCTTATAAATCTCAAATGCTCTGTTTCCTCTGCCGATTCGGGTTTCAGCAATGGAAACCCAAGGATTATTATGGCAGAAAATTCCTCCATTTTCTTTGTATCCAGGTGGGTAGGAAGAGATTTCTCCAAGGTTAAGATAGTATTTGGTATAAGCTGGCTGCTGCAGGACAATTCCATAGTCTGTGTCCAGCCACTCTTTGACACTGTCCAGTGCTGTTAGCGCCTTACCTTCTTTGATACCAATCTCTGCCAACACACAAAAACCTTGTGGCTCGATAAAAATTTTGCCTTCTTCGCACTCATTGGAACCTACTTTTTCCCCAAAAGCATCATAGGCTCTGATAAACCATTCCCCATCCCAGCCTGCGTCTAAAACCGTCTGATACATAGAATCAACGGCTTGCTGTGCTCTTAATGCTTCCTCCGAATTTCCTATGAGTTCCTGAATTTGCGCATACTCTTTTCCATATTTGACAAACATCCCTGCAATGAAGACGGATTCTGCCACAGGGCCTTCCGAAGGACCAAAAGTCTGGAAGGATTCTCCGGGTTCCTCAGAAAAACAGTTCAAATTCAGACAGTCATTCCAATCAGCACGTCCAATCAGTGGTAGGCCATGAGGTCCAACATGCGTAGGTGTATAGTCAAAAGAACGTTTCAGATGCTCTAAGAGCGGCTGTGCCAATGTGCTGTCATTGTTAAAATCTACCATTTCATCAAGAATACTGAGATCTCCGGTTTCTTTAAGATAAGCAGCGGTGCCTGCTATGAGCCACAGGGGATCATCGTTAAAACCACTTCCGATATCAGAATTTCCTTTTTTGGTCAGAGGCTGATACTGATGATAGGCGCTTCCGTCTTCGAATTGGGTAGCTGCAATATCCAGGATTCGCTGCCGCGCCCGTTTGGGTATCAAATGTACAAACCCCAGGAGATCCTGGCACGAGTCGCGAAATCCCATGCCGCGTCCCATACCAGATTCGAAATAGGAGGCAGAGCGCGACATGTTGAAGGTTACCATACACTGATATTGGTTCCAGATATTCACCATTCGATTCAGTTTCTCGTCCTGACTATCAACCGTATAGGAGGAAAGCAGTGTCTGCCAGTATTCCTTCAATGCCAAAAGTGCAGCATCCACTTGCTCGTCAGTGCATAAACGTTTCATGGCAGTGCGTGCATTTTCCTTTTTGATAATACCAGGTGCCTCCCATTTGTCATCCTGAGGATTTTCACTATATCCCAGGATAAAAATGAGACTCCGTGATTCACCGGGGGCGAGTGTTATCGTGAGGCGATGTGAACCTATGACAGCACCTCCGCTTGCCATAGAGTTGGTACTCGCTGCTTCATAGACAGCGTCGGGATGTTCAATGCTGCCATATACACCCAAAAAGCTGTCCCGACTTGTAGCAAAACCATCCACTTCGGTATTGACGGTATAATAGGCAAAATGATTCCTGCGTTCTCTGTATTCGCTCTTGTGGTAGATTTCGGAGCCGCATACCTCAACTTCTCCAAGACTTAAATTCCGTTGGAAATTCGTAGAGTCATCTACAGCATTCCAGAAGCAGAACTCAACATAGGAAGTTAAGTCCAATGACTGCGGCGCTGATGTGTCATTCGTAAGCCGCAGTTGATTGACCTCACAGGTTTCACCTAGGGGAACGAAGGCTGTAAGCACAGCCTGAATACCATTTTTGCTGGACGTAAACCTGCTGTATCCAAGCCCATGTCGGCACTCATAAGAATCCAGTGCAGTTTTTACAGGCTGCCAGCCGGGGGTCCATACTGTGTCGTTGTGGCGGATAAAGTAATAACGGCCATTCGTATCAGCCGGTACATTGTTATAGCGATAGCGCGTAAGCCGCAGTAGTTTGGCATCTTTATAAAAGCTGTATCCACCACAGGTATTCGATAGTAAGGAAAAAAAATCCTCATTGCCAAGATAGTTGATCCAAGGCAGGGGTGTAGCAGGGGATGTAATGACATATTCCTTTGCTGCATCGTCAAAAAAACCATATTTCATAATAAACTTCCTCCGGTATTTAGTATTTGATTTATGCTTCAGAGCTTTTAGAAACTTCCTCTTGCTGCGCAGTTTCATATGGCTCGAACACTTTATTGAAGATATAGGACTGGCAATAGGCGACAAAAGCAAATCCAAATAGTACCATGAGCAGTTTCATTGGCTCCAGGAACAGGCAGATGAAAAATACAAATGCGTCTATAAACAAGATGGCCAGTGTGGTTTTGACATGACGCATCATAAGATAAAAAGCGTTTTTAAGGGTCTGTCGGGTACTATTTTGAAAGCGGCCAATCAGCGGAAAGGTATAGCTGAATATGAGGAACCAGACCAGGCAGGCAACAAACAGCAGGGCGGTGACAACAGCAGAGAGAATCGTGCCCATTGAGAACCAGAAAAAAAGATTAAAAAGTAATATGGCACCAATGACAAAAAGAATAGAAAAGGCTGCAGTACCGGATTTTAGATTGGATTTGAATTCTTTTAAATAAGTGCGAACCAGATAACCGTATTCACCCGGGCCTCTTTAATCGTAACGTGATACAGAGAGGAAAGTGCAGTTCCAATCGTAATGACCGGCAGGCACGTAATCAAAAATACTAGATTTAATACGATAAAATTGCATAGTGTGTTGATGAAATCGAACACAGGGTTTAGAAACTTTGTTTTCATGACATACCCTCCATTGGTAAAAACACCTTTATAGCTGTTTCTAATATATAAAGTAGAGATAAAAATAACTACCAGAAAAAAGCGCACTGAAATACAGTAAAAAACAGATATTCTATACCTAAATCTAAAAATAATCTAATTTAAGCATGAAATGAATGTGAATTTTTAAGGTATTTTTTTAAAAAAGTGAGTGATAGGATGAATGCAGCGAAACAAGTAACTGATTTGGTAGGAGGTTAGATTGATGAAAAAGGGTGATAGTGAAGTTGCCAGTCCGGCACGCTCAAAAATAAAAAGCCGGAAAGGACTCAAATATTTCTTGTGGATACTGCCTTTTTTAATATTGGTGTTTATGTTTTCGTACTTTCCATTGCATGGATGGATTTACGCATTTTTTGACTATAAGCCGCCGAGAAGTCTGGCAGATTGTGAGTTCGTAGGGTTACAGTGGTTCAAGATGCTGTTTACGAACAAAACGCAGCTGGCGCAGCTGATACAGGTCATGAAAAACACTTTTGCGATGAGCTTCCTTGGAATCCTGACATCAATACTTCCACTTGGGTTTGCAATCCTCCTAAACGAAGTCAAAAATAAAAAGTTCAAGACTTTTGTACAGACGTTTACCACACTGCCAAACTTCATAAGCTGGGTACTGGTATATTCTGTAGCCTTTGCCTTGTTTTCTTCCACAGGTATGGTGAACAGTCTGCTGGAGAATATGGGAATCATTACAGATTCACTAAAGTTTCTGGATAGTGATGCGCACACCTGGCTCTGGATGCTGTTGTGGAACACGTGGAAAGGACTTGGCTGGGGAGCCATCATTTATCTGGCTTCTATTGCCGGCATTGACCAAGAGCAGTATGAAGCGGCCAGTATTGATGGTGCCAATCGATTCCAGCTCATGCGTCATATTACACTGCCGGCGCTGCTTCCGACCTTCTTTATTATGTTGATGCTGGCTATTTCCAACTTCCTTAACAATGGGCTGGATCAGTATTTTGTATTCCAGAACTCGTTTAACAAAGAGCATATACAGGTGCTTGACTTATATGTGTACAACATAGGTATGACCGGAAGCAGTTATTCACTGGCAACGGCAATCAGTATGCTGAAAAGTATCATTAGTGTAGTACTTCTGTCAGTCTGCAATCTGGTATCAAAAAAAGCTCGTGGCGAGTCAATGATTTAAGAAAGGAGATACATAAATGAGTCAGGCGATGGCAAAACCTCAAAAAAAGAAAATAGCAGCAGGAGATAAGGCATTTAGTATCGTCAATTATCTGCTCTTTGGAATATTCTCACTGATTTGTATCTACCCCTTTTATTACATGATTATTAATACAATCAGTGCCAATGATTTAAGTGCGGCAGGAAGCATTAATTTTCTGCCCAGCGGTCTGCATCTGGATAACTATAAGGCTTTAATTGAGCTTAAAGGGTTAGGAAGTGCAGCGCTGGTGTCTGTTGGAAAGACTGTAATTGGAACTGCCTTTATGGTGTTGGCTTCAGCATTTCTGGGTTTTATGTTTACACAGGAGAGAATGTGGAAACGTAAATTCTGGTATCGCTTCGTTGTGATTACCATGTATTTTAATGCAGGGCTGATTCCTATGTTTATTACGATGAAAAACCTCCATTTAACAAATACATTCTGGGTCTATGTAATTCCGGCCATCATACAGCCGTTCAATATCATACTGGTAAAGACCTATATAGAATCTCTGCCCAAAGCACTGCAGGAAGCTGCAGAAATAGATGGAGCAGGAATATTTAAGATTTTCTACAAAATCATTCTGCCTACCTGCACACCAATTCTGGCAACGGTTTCGATCTTTGGAGCGGTAAATCAGTGGAATAATTATCAGGATACGCTTATTTATATTACCGATCAAAAACTATATTCTCTGCAATATTTATTGTATACTTATATTAATCAGGCCACCTCTCTTGCCGCCATGGTCAGAAATTCAGGTGCAGCCGCAATCAGTTCGACGGCCCTTGCCACGCAGCAGACAGGGACTTCCATACAGATGACGGTATCTGTCATCGTAGTTTTACCTATTTTGTGTATTTATCCTATCTTTCAAAGATTCTTTGTCAAAGGAATTATGATTGGTTCGGTAAAAGGATAATTTTGAATAGATTGTAATGTGGAAATAGAATAGAAGGAGAAATGTATTATGAAAAAGAGAATTATAAGTGCACTATTATGTACTGCAATGGCAGTGACGCTGCTGGCAGGATGCAGTTCAGGAAGCAAAACGTCAACCGATACCGGTTCAACAGATGGCAATTACGAGGATTTTATTACGGTAGACGTATATGATGAATTTGCTAACTACCAGGGAATTCAAAGCGGATGGTTTGCAAAAGTTGTCAAAGACAAGTTTAATATGGAACTGAATATCATCGCACCTAATGTAGCGGGCGGCGGAGAAACTTTGTACCAGACACGTTCCGCAGCAGGTGATCTGGGGGATTTGGTACTGATCAATACGGCCAATGGAAAGTTAAACGATCTTGTAGCCTCAGGACTTATCCTAGATGCCACTGAATTAATGGACGGAAAAGACATTGTAACGAATTACGAAGGAGCAATTACAGCTACTAACGATGACCTTTCTGAAGAAGGCATGTTCGCATTCCCCAATTCGGTATCTACGGATGCAGCCACAGAGTCAAGTGAAGGATTAGAGCCAACCTATGGTCCCTACATTCGTTGGGACTATTATAAAGAATTAGGCTATCCGGAGATGCAGAACCTGGATGATTTTCTGGACGTACTCGAGCAGATGCAGGCTCTGGCAAGAGAAAAAGAAGGTACTGACGATATTTATGCGATTTCGTTATTCAAGGATTGGGATGATAACATGATGAATAACGCAAAGCAGATTGCATGCATGTATGGATTCGATGAAATGGGATTTGTACTTTCAAAAGCAGACGGTTCGCAAGACCAGAGTATTATTGATGATGATTCCATGTATATCAAAGTGTTAGAGTTTTTCTACGAGGCCAATCAAAGAGGTCTGGTAGATCCGGATTCCACGACACAAAACTATGATACCTGGTCAGCTAAATACACAAATGGTAAAGTATTGTATTGCCCATGGCCCTGGGTTGGACAGAACCTCTATAATACGGCTGAGAATAAAGCAGCCGGAAAAGGACTTATGCTGGCATCTGTAGATGATATGGAAATATTCTCTTATGGAAGCTGCCCGGAGGGTGATTCTAACAGGGTAATCGCTATTGGAACTAATGCGGAAGACCCTCAAAGACTTGCAGACTTTATTGACTGGTTGTATTCGGCAGAAGGTGTCGAGCTGAATGGACAGGCCAACGGAGCTGCCGGTATTGAAGGGCTGACGTGGGAAATGAATGAGGATGGACTTCCTCAACTGACAGATTTTGGTAAAGAAGCACTGCCAATCAATCAGGTAGAAGTGCCGGAAGAATTTGGCGGTGGAAACTGGAAAGACGGAATCTCAGCGCTGAACTTTAAACCAGTCAATCTGTCGGACATTGACCCCAATACTGGTGCGGCTTATGACTATACAACATGGGAAACAACAATCGCAGATAATCAGACTGTACTAAGTCAGGATTGGGAAGCTGAGATGGGAGCCGCAACGACAATGGAATATCTGGAGCAAAATGATATGATTATTGTGGCTCCAGGTTCCAGCTACTCAATTCCGGAGGCCGATTCAAATATCACGACGGTACGGGGACAGTGCAAATCCACGATTGTTGACAACTCATGGAAAATGATATTTGCTTCGAGTGCATCAGAGTTTGAAAGTACTTTACAGAATATGCAGGATACGGCAATAGGACTGGGCTACGAAAATGTGCTGGCAGTAGATATGCAAAATGCAAAAGACCAGGCTGCAGCAAGAGCAGAGTCTGCTCTTACCTACCCGGCGGAGGCTACACAAAGCGCAGAATAGTAGGTTGAATAAAAGAATGCTCCAGGAGGGATGTCTATTAAAACAGCAGGTACATGATTTTAATGACAGTTCTTTTGGGGCATTTTCTTTTTAGGAGGATGTATGAAATATAGCGAAAAGGTCAGAAAAATCGTATATGGAGGAGACTATAATCCGGAGCAATGGCCGGAAACCATATGGCAGGAAGATATGAAACTGTTACGAGAAGCACATGTGGATATTTTAACCCTGAATGTGTTTAGCTGGGCTGCGCTGCAGCCATCGGAAGAGGAGTATGATTTCTCAAAACTTGACAGAATTATGAATCTGGTGCGAGAGAACGGTTTTAAGGTATGCCTTGCAACATCTACGGGGGCGCATCCGGCATGGATGGCCAAAAAATATCCGGAGATATTGCGTGTTGAGTTCAATGGTATGAAACGCAAATTCGGGGGACGTCATAATTCCTGCCCGAACAGTCTGGTTTACCGAACCTATGCCAAAAGACTCGCAGCTAAAATCGTTGAAAGATATAAAGGCTATGACAATATAGTGCTTTGGCATATATCCAACGAATATGGTGGGGAGTGTTACTGCGAAAACTGTGAGAAGGCCTTTCGAGTCTGGTTAAAAGCAAAGTACAAAACACTTTCAGAATTGAACCGGGTGTGGAATACCTCGTTTTGGGGGCATACCTTTTATGAGTGGGACGAGATTGTACTCCCCAACTTGTTAAGTGAACATTTTGAATATGACAGAAGTATGTTTCAGGGAATCACGCTGGACTACAAACGTTTTAATTCTGACAGTATTTTGGAATGTTATAAGCTGGAATACGATGAAATTAAACGCATTTCAGCAGAGGTACCGATTACAACAAACTTGATGGGATTTTACAAGGGATTGGACTATCAAAAGTGGGCGCAGCATATGGATGTGGTTTCCTGGGACAATTATCCTGCCAATGAAGATTCACCAGCTCAAATTGCCATGGCCCATGACCTGATGCGGGGTGTGGGAGGAGGCAAGCCATTCTTATTGATGGAACAAACTCCAAGTGTTACCAACTGGCTGCCATATAATGCGCTGAAGCGCCCGCAAGTCATGCGTTTGTGGAGCTATCAGGCGGTGGCCCATGGTTCGGATTCAGTTATGTTCTTCCAAATGCGCAGAACTGTGGGGGCCTGTGAAAAATTACATGGTGCGGTCATCGATCATGTGGGCACGAACAAGACAAGAGTATACCGGGAAGTGGCAAGACTGGGTGAGGAATTAGATATTCTGGGAGGTGCTATTCTGGGGGCTCGAACCACTGCAAAAGTTGCCATATATTTTGATTGGGAAATCTGGTGGTCAGTGGAATGTTCAGCGGGTCCCAGCTGTGAGCTAAAGTACAAAGATGAGATATTTAATTATTATGAGGCGTTTCATAAGATGCATATTCCTGTGGATCTTGTTGGCCCTGAAGATGATCTCGGGAAGTATCGTGTGCTGGTTGCGCCGATCTTATATATGACGAAGCCCGGATATGATGAAAACATACGTCATTTTGTCAAAAACGGAGGCACTTTTATCACTACATTTTTCAGTGGAGTGGCTGATGAGCATGATTTGATCTTGACAGGAGGCTATCCGGGGAAATTGCGGGATATTCTGGGAATCTGGGTAGAGGAGGAGGACGCACTTCCATCCGGAACAGAAAATAAATTCATTTACAAAAAAGAGGAATACCCGGCAAGACTGCTCTGTGACTTGCTGCATTTAGAAACCGCAGAATCGCTTGGTGCCTATACAACGGATTTTTATGCGGGAATGCCGGCAATCACCAGAAACGATTTTGGAACAGGCAGAGCGTATTACGTTGCAACTCGGTCGAATCCTGATTTCTATGCCGGATTTTTAAAGACAATATGTGACGAAGCAATGGTGGAACCGCTGGTCAAGGCACATGGAGAGCTGGAAGTAACAGAAAGAGTCAATGAAAATGGAAGCTTTCTGTTCCTTTTAAATCATGCTGTGGTGGAACACCGAGTGTGTCTGCCAAAAAGCGGAACAGATATGCTGACCGGAAGACTGTATGAAAGCGAAGAAGAAGTGGTTTTAGAAGCAAAAGGTGTCGCAATCATTCACATGGGTTAATGTATTGTACACAGCAGAGGGAGGTAGCTAAATGACGAAACAGGAAGAACAAAAATATTTGGAAAAAATCGAGCAGGTAATCGCAGAAGGTCCGTCCAGGCGGATTGGAATTCACTGTTTGAATTCCAGCCGCCGTCCTGGTTTGGCAAAAGCAAATTTGGGATTTTTATTCACTGGGGCCTATACAGCATTGCTGCTCATGCCAATGAATGGTATTCTAGAAATATGTATATTCAGGAAAAGGAGGAATGGGAGTTTCACCGCAAAACCTTCGGTGAGCATACAAAGTTTGGATATAAGGACTTTATCCCGTTGTTTACAGCCGAAAAGTTTGATCCGCATCAATGGGCCAGATTGTTTCAGGAGGCAGGTGCAAAATATGTTTTTCCGGTAGCGGAGCATCATGATGGATTTCAAATGTATAAGAGCAGGATATCCAGGTTTAATGCATGGGATATGGGGCCCAATCGCGATTTGCTGGGCGAATTAAAGGAAGCCATAGAAGAGGAGGGGCTGCTGTTTTGTACTTCCTCACATCGGGCGGAACACTGGTTCTTCATGGGGCATGGCAAGGAGTTTGACAGTGATATAAAAGAACCGCTGCAGCGAGGGGACTTTTACTGGCCTGCCATGCCGGAACCGGACAACCAGCAGCTGCAGAGTACGCCATATCCCAGCGAGGAATTTCTCACAGACTGGCTGCTTCGGACCTGTGAACTGATTGATGAATATCAGCCGGCACTTTTGTATTTCGACTGGTGGCTGCAGCATGAAGCATTTAAAGAGGTGCTAAAGAAACTGGCTGCCTATTATTATAACTGCGGTAAAAAATGGGGAAAAGAAGTTGCCATATGTTATAAGCATGATGCTATGATGTTTGGAAGCGGCATTGTAGAAGTTGAAAGAGGAGCACTGGCCGCTCCGAAACCCTATCTCTGGCAGACAGACACAGCGATTGCCAAAAATTCATGGTGCTATACGGATACACTGGAATATAAGTCCAGCAGGCAGATTATCTGCACCTTTATCGAAATCATAAGCAAAAATGGGAATATGCTTTTAAATGTAGGACCCAAAGGCGATGGTTCCATCCCGCAAGAGGACGAACAAATCCTGCGGGAGATTGGTATCTGGATGAAGAGAAACGAGCCAGCCATCTATGGAAGCAAGCCATGGAGAGTGGCACAGGAGGGAACGGCACGTATCCGCGAGGGGCAGTTTACAGATAATGAAATAGTACCTTCTACATCAAAGGATATTTTGTTTACAGCTAATGGCGATAGTATTTATGCATTCGTTATGAAATTCCCCCAAGATGGAGCCGTAACGATAACAGCACTCAAAGATGCAGCAGATCAAAATGTGCCGGAATTTCATGGACTTTTGCAAAGCGTCGAAGTGCTGGGATTTGAAGAGGCGATTGTTGAGTGGAAAAAAGAGAGAACGGGGCTGCACCTAAAGATTTCAAATGTAGTTTGCGATATGCCTGTTGTCCTTCGGATACAGACCATATAACCTGCCGGAAAGGGGCTAAGAGATGGGGAAAAGAATTCTTTTTATAGGAGATAGTATTACTGACGGAAATCGGTACAAAGAGGAAAAAGACAGAGGAGATTTGAATCATCAGATGGGGCATAGTTATGCCTATGTAGTTAATGCAATTCTGGGAAGTAATGCGCCTGAAAAAGGCTATGAATTTCTAAATCGCGGTATTTCCGGGAATCGTGTCATCGATTTATATGGAAGAGTCTATGAGGATCTGATTCTGTTAAAACCGGATGTGGTTAGTATTCTGGTGGGGGTAAATGATGGACCGCAGGCAGAACATGGATATCAGGCGACAGGCGCAGTTAAATTTGAGACGCTGTATCGGATGCTGCTGGAAGAAATCAGGGCAGCGCTGCCGGAGGTTTCACTTGTCATCTGTGAGCCTTTTATAGGGCAGAGCGGTACGGCTCTTGATGAGCGGTATGAAGAGTGGGAAAACTGCATTAAAGAATACAGAATAAAAGCAGGTGCATTGGCAGAAGAATTCAATGCTGTGTTCGTTCCGCTGCAGGAGAATTTTCACAAAGCATGCAAGCATCGTGACTCCAGCTACTGGATCTGGGATGGAATTCATCCGACAGAAAATGGACATGAGCTGATTGCCAGACAGTGGATACAACACACGAAACATCTATTTGGAGGGAATGAGGATGAAATTTACGAAGTATAATTCATTAGAGGACATTTTGTCCTACCCCAATATGAAAGAATATCTGAAAGTTTTTTATTCGGAATTTTTACTGGAGCTGTATCCGAAAGAAGCGTATGCGCTGCCGCTTGCGCGCATGGAACAAATTGGAGAGACACCTTGGGAAGAACCCTTTTTTGTTGTGGTAGACCAACTGGTAGATGCAGCGAATCTGGTTTTGGATATCTATGAAAATTCTGCCAGAGAATTGCTGTCCTTGTGGAATCCTAAGGAGGTGTGGTCGCTTGCCAAGGAGAAAAAGTGCGGGAAAGATGCCGTATTTCTGGTAGCGCCTACGCAGGATGCTTTGATAAAGAATAACATCTTGAAAAAGAAGGAACGCAGGCCAACAGTCATCATTTGCCCCGGAGGGGGGTACGAAAATGTATGCTTTAGCGGAGAAGGCACGCCGATCTTGAATTTCATGGAGGCAAAAGGATATTGCGCCTTTATCTTAAAATATCAGGTGGCTCCTACAGCTTATCCGAAACCGCAGGAGGATCTGGCACTTGCTGTCAAGTATGTACGAGCGAATGCTGCCGCCTACTGTGCAGATCCTGACAATATTATGATTTTGGGCGCGTCAGCAGGTGGGCACTTATGTGCCTCCGAAGCAGCGTTGCATGAAGAAGTGGGAGCCCTTGTAGATCGCGAACTGGCTAAAGCAGACGACCCGGATGCCGCCCTCCTTTTGGGAGTAAGTGCCAGACCGGACAAGGTCTGTCTATGCTATCCGGTCATCAGTTTTATTGAACAGCCGCATGAAGGAAGTGCATTGGCATTAGCCGGTGAGGATACATTGCTTAGAGATAGACTTTCGGTAGAAAGGCTTGTAACACCGGACTATCCGCCTGCCTTTGTGTGGGCCTGTGACGACGATGACTGTGTCCCTCCCTCGAATGCCCGTCGTATGGCGCAGGCGCTAGAAAAAGCCCATGTCAGACATGAGCTTCATCTATATCCTGATGGCGGACATGGATGTGGACTGGCATTTAGCAAATCCGCCCATGACTGGAGCCGGCAAATGATAGAATTTATGGCTTAAAGGTATGGTCCCAGGGATTTTCTGTATTCGGCAGGACTTGTACCTACGTTTTTCTTGAACTTTTTATGGAAATAGTCGACGTTGCTATAGCCTATTTGCTCGGCGATTTCGTAGACTTTCAGGTCGTCTCGCGCCAGCAGCTTTTTGGCTTCTTCGATTCGTATCTGATCGACATAGGTATTGAAATTAATCCCCATTTTCCGGCTGAAAATTTTCCCCAGGTAGGAACTGTTGTACCCGAATAAAATAGCGATGGTTTCGAGCTTTAGATTCTCTCTGTAATTGTGGTGGATATAATATAATACCTCGTCCATGACATTCTCACCAGAAGAACGTCCGACAGACTGCATCCACATATCAAATTGCTCTCTTAAAAAGGTGATGATTTCGTACAAATAATATTTGCGCTCCAGAAGTACGATGGCAGAGGCATTGGCTGGAAAAGGAATGTCAACATTGGGGTACAGCAGCATAATTTTTTGCTTGACCAGAATATAGATGTCAATCAGAAAGTGCTTAATGGATGTAATTTCTTCCTTCGAGTATTTTAGAGAATCAGACAGTTCTTTGACCGTTTCCCCAATTAAAGTCTGGTTGTAAGATTGAATGTAGTTGGCGAAGCGCTCCGCATAGGCAGGGGCGCTTTTTTCATTTATGGCTTTAGCCTAGCTGAGCTCGCAAGACGTGCGAAGTCAAAAAACCACCCGCTATGCGGGTGCGCATCGATTGTTATACAAAAAAATCACCTTTCCGTTAGAATAGAAGTGTTCAAGC
The DNA here is from genome assembly GCA_047975025.1 of Lachnospiraceae bacterium. Lineage (GTDB taxonomy): Bacteria > Bacillota > Clostridia > Lachnospirales > Lachnospiraceae > JBKECY01. Next base: position 347 of record JBKECY010000057.1, on the reverse strand, counting down.
TACTATACCAACGAAAGGAAAGGTGATTTTAATGGCCAATAAGGCAAATAGTTTATCTCATACTAAAGTACAGTATACAAGGGACTACACAGGGTAGCGTCCTGACGGGTGGTGTATTGCCCGTCAGATTTTCCATGTAATGTTCATCTTTTTGCTGGTGGCCTCCACGGTAGTAACCAGCAAATCCAGCACCCGCCGTTTATCGTCAAAGCTGACGGTTTCCCATGTGTCCAAGTAACCGGAAATCTGTTGTACCTGTTCCGGGCTGATGGTATCCACTGTTAAATCCGCAATCTCTTTGACAAGGGCTTGCTTGCGGCTGTCCAGTTCCGCAATCTTCACATTTA
>JBKECY010000043.1:0-7324 GCA_047975025.1 Lachnospiraceae bacterium | reverse complement strand
TTTATTGGATGAGGCCACCTCCTCGCTGGATATTGAAAACGAACTGTTAGTAAAGCAGGCAATCACGAATCTGCTCAATTCCAGCAAGACGGTCGTGATGATTGCCCACACTCTGCCTATTGTGAAGCACGCCGACCAGATTCTTGTCTTGGCAAACGGCCACACGGCAGAAATCGGTACTCATGATGAACTGGTTGCCAGAGGTGGAAAATACGCAGCCATGTGGAACGCCTCCCAAGCACTCTGTTAAAATGCCAGGTTCCAATCGGACGCTTTTTTATCATATTTGGACGGACTCGCTCTGCTCTGATTGCGAAACCAGCTATTATTTTGTATCATAGCACTTGTGTTAGCAAAGTCTAACTTCGTAAAGTATGCCTCTGTCCTGCGGGGCGAGGCAATCACAAGAGGAGGTTTTATAATGACATATCAAAAAAGTGCCAGTCAAAAAGGACTGACCGTCAAAGATCTCGTAACTACCGGTATTTTCGCGGCCATCTTATTTGTGACGATATTAATCGGCGGCATACCCTTTGCTCCAAATCCACTTCTGACATTTTATATGCCTTTAGGCAGTGCATTGCTTGGCGGCCCGGTCTTTTTGCTGCTTGTAGCCAAAGTTCCCAAACGCGGTCCCATTACAATTGTCGGGATTTTGGCGGGTGTGGTTTTCTTTGCCACCGGCATGCACTGGGCAATGGATCTGGGTTATATTCTGTGCGGTATACTGGGAGATATCATCGCCGGAAGCAAAAAATACCGCAGCGTAAAGATGAATATCGTAGCTTATATTTGCCTGTGCCTGGGCTCTACCGGCACATATATCGCATTTTTTGTAAATCCGGCAGCGTGGAGCAGCCTGATGCTCAATGGCGGTACCGCACAAAGCTATCTGGATACCATGAATAGCGCTGCTCAAGGCTGGATGCTTCCCGTCATCCTGCTTGGAACAGCCGCAGTCGCTGCTATCAGCGGTTTTGCAGGGAGCAAACTGTTGAAAAAGCAGTTCGAAAAGGCAGGAATCACTGCATGAACGGCAAAGAAAAATCCGGGCTGTGGTTCGACCCGCGTACGAAGCTTCTGCTGCTGCTTTTGACCGTACTGGCTGCCACAATGGCTCCCAGTCTGAAGTATGAATTGGGGCTTGTCGTATTGGTGGCCGTAACCGCTTTGGTATGTGGTGAGTTCAGAAAGGCTGTGCTCGGTCTTCTGGCTTACCTTCTTTTTTACCTTCTGACTCTTGCGGCCGCCCAAACGGACGGCTCGGCATTACAGGCAACCTTGATTGCTTTTTTGGGTCTGTTTCACAAAGTCTATCCCTGCGGATTTCTGGCATCGGTGATGATTGCCACCATCAAAGTCAGCGAATTCCTCTCCGCCATGAATCGTATCCACGCACCACAGAAATTAGTCATACCGGTCGCTGTTATGCTGCGCTATATGCCCGCCATACGAGAAGACTGGCACTTCATCAAAGATGCCATGCGGCTGCGGGATGTATCGCCCAGCTTTGTGGGGCTCGTAACCCATCCGGTAAGGACGGCAGAGTGCGTCTACGTACCTCTGATGATGGCGGCATCCAAAGCCGCCGACGAGCTCTCCATCGCTTCGGTCACCAGAGGTATAGAAAATCCCAGACCCCGCACCTGCCTGGTTCAAATCCGCTTTGGGGCGGCGGATGTCATCGCGGTTCTATGCTTTGCCGCTTATTTCGCTGCCGGACAACTTTATAAGGGGGTATTTTTATGATTGAATGGAGGCATGTTTCCTTCGCCTACTCCGGTCAGGAATCTGACGGTCTGCAAAATATAAATCTCAGCATCGCCGCAGGAGAATGCGTACTTTTCTGCGGCCGCAGCGGCTGCGGCAAGACTACGATGCTGCGCCTGATCAATGGTCTGATTCCTAATTTCTTCTCAGGCGAAGGAGAAGGTGCTGCTTATTGGAATGAAACGGATTGCTCGCAAGCTCCTATGTATCAGCTCTCAGAGCATGTGGGCTCTGTATTTCAGAACCCACGCACACAGTTTTTCAATGTAGATACCGACAGTGAGATTGCCTTTGGCATGGAGAATCAGGCGCTTCCTCCGCCCTTACTAAAACAGCGTGTGGAACAAACTACACAGGAACTCGACATTGCGGCATTGCGCGGCAGAAGTATTTTCGCACTTTCCGGTGGGGAAAAGCAAAAAATAGCCTTTGCTTCTGTCTATGCCATGAACCCAGATGTCTATTTGCTGGATGAGCCTTCTTCCAATCTGGATATGGATTCCATTCGTGAGCTTACAGGCTACCTAAAGCTCATCAAATCCCAAGGGAAAACTATCCTGATTGCGGAACACCGCCTCTATTATCTTCTGGATCTCGCCGACAAAATCGTCTATCTGGAACAGGGGCAAATCAAACAAATCTATACGCCACCGGATTTAAAAACACTTTCGCAAAAACAGCGCAGCTCCCTGGGACTGCGCACCGTAGATATTCATGCGCTGCATCCACGCCCGCATTCTTATCCGGCCAGTACACCGGCTCCGGCACTGGAATTAAATAACGTATGCCTGCATTATCAGAAAAAAACTGTATTGGAAAACATCTCTCTTCAGGCCGCTCGGGGCGAAATCATCGCTGTCATGGGGAACAACGGAACCGGCAAGACCACCTTTTCCCGGGCACTCTGCGGTCTGCATAAGGGCTGTGAAGGAGGCTTTTCTTTTGACGGGAAACCTCTGGACGCCAAAGCACGCCGCAAGAAATCTTACCTTGTGATGCAGGATGTGGGATATCAGCTCTTTGCCGAAAGTGTCGCAAAGGAGTGTGTGCTGGGACTAAAGAACCCGGATGTGACACTGGCAGACAAGACATTAGACGAATTGGGACTTTCGATGTTTCGTACAAAACATCCCAATACCCTTTCAGGGGGACAGAAGCAACGGCTGGCTGTAGCCGTAAGTATGGTATGCGGCAAGGATATTCTGGTATTTGATGAGCCTACCAGCGGTCTTGATTTCGACAGCATGGTGCGCGTATCGGCTCTGATGGAGCAGCTGGCCGGGCAGGGAGGCATTGTATTCGTTGTGACCCATGATTATGAGCTGGTCTGCCGGGTCTGTAATCGTATCTTGCATTTTGACGATGGACGGCTGGCAAATGATCTGCCTATTACCAAAGAAAATGAGGGCAGAATACGGGAGTTATTCGATCTTGAATAGAAAATCATGTGTTCGTAATTTCTATGGCTGCCTTCTTACTGGCAGGATACTGTCTTTTTCAAACTTCGCCACCACATCCTCTAAATACGTTCGAATGGTTAAGTGCTGTGGACAGGCTTGTTCACATTTTCCGCAACGAATGCAATCGCTGGCCTTTCCATGACCGTTCACCACAATATTATTGTAGTAGACCATCTGGCTCGAGAAGCTCCCGGATGTTCTCATCATACTGTTAAACAGTGCGAAGTACTGCGGAATAGGTATGTTCTTCGGACAATCATGAGTACAATATTCACAGGCAGTACAGGCAATCGCCGTATTGGAATTAATGATTTTCACTACTTTATCAAGTACTTCATATTCCTGTTCAGTCAGAGGTATAAACTCCATAAATGTATCTGTGTTATCAATCACTTGTTCTAATTGATTCATACCGCTAAGCACGCGGAACACTCCCGCCTGACTAGCGGCATAGCGCAATGCCCAGCTTGCGACAGATGCCTCCGGGTTGAATGCCCTCATCAGCTGTTCTGCTTTTTCAGGTATATTGACCAGTGTGCCGCCTTTGCAAGGCTCCATTACAATCACCGGTTTGTTATACTTATTGGCAATTGCAAGACATTTTTTCGACTGCACATTGGGCTGTTCCCAATCAATATAATTAATTTGCAGCTGCACGAAATCCAATACATCTGCATGCTGGGAAAGAATTTCTTCCAATAATTCGGGCATATCATGGAAGGACATTCCCACATATTTAATTTTCCCTTCTGCCTGTTGTTTCTTTACAAAGCCAAACACGTCGTAGGTCCGGCATTTTTCATACACGTTGTGTCCCATGTTGTGCAGCAGATAGTAATCGAAATATTCCACTCCGCAGTTTTGCAGCTGCTCGTTAAAAATAGTTTCCAAATCTTTTGCATCTTTAAAATCACGAAGTGGCATTTTGGTAGCCAACTCAAAGGAGTTTCTGGGATATCTGTCAACCAGGACCTTTTTTATGGCTTTTTCTGCCTTATAACCATGATAGGTATATGCCGTATCAAAATAGCGAAAACCACGTTCTATAAAGGTATCCACTAAAGCTTCTATGGCACTGTAATCAAAAGACGTCTGGTCAGTCCGATCTAACACCGGCAGTCTCATACATCCAAATCCTAATTTTTTACCTTCAAAAAATCCCATTTTCTCTTCCTCCATTTCCGCTAATCTACATTTTTTATCCTCTTACTATGCTTCACAGCTACTTTTTTCTGCACTGCCAAATTAAACAATAATGCCAACAACAGGAGTACAAGGGCGGTTATCATGATATTATGCAGCCCTTGAAACAAAATCCCCTTCATTTCCGGCAATAGTTCTGCCGGAAGCTCTCCTGCCCGGCTATTATTACTCAAATCGTTCATCATTGCTACCGTAACAGCACCCCCGGAATGATTGACTCCCTGCATAATACTATGGCTTAGGATGACCCCATAAACTGCGGACATGAAGGTCTGGCTAAGAATACGCAATAAGTATGCGAAAGACGTCGCAATCGGAACATCTCTTCTCTCTGCATCTTCCTGAACATTTAACTGCAGCACATTAAAACTGATTCCAAGCCCGACTCCCTCAAACGCACCGGCAACTAGCAGCACCCACAGCTGTGTGTGTCCGTCTGCAACAACCATAATTGCAAATGCCGCAATAAAGGCAAGGGTTCCTATTGCAACCGCGCGGTATTTTCCTACTTTTGACTGAATTGCCGAGCCATTCATAGAGCCTGCAAAGTTGGTAAATGCCCCCGGAATCTGTGTTGCACCTCCTACCAGCGCGCTCAATCCAAGCACTCCTTGTGCCCACATTGGTATATAAATATTAAATGCGATAAAAGCGCCCCACAGCAGTGCAAACAAAAGAAAATCTGCAACAAGTGGGAGATTTTTAAAAAGCCGCTTCGGTATGATGGGATCTATTGCTTGGCCCTCGATAATTGACAAGAACACCAATAACAGAATGCCAACTGCTACCAAGCCCACAACCGCGAATACTGGCAGTGTATCCACTAATTGAATTCCTGTCAGAAGCATGACAAGCGATATGACCAGCACAGCCGCTCCGGCAAAATCAACAGGTTTGCCTGCCAGTTCTTTTTTAGGTTCCGCAAAGAATACCTGGATGCACAAGATCGAAAGCACCGCAATCGGGATATTAATATAAAATACCCAGTGCCAACTGAAGGAATCCACTATCCACCCGCCCACTAACGGCCCTACGATTGAAGCTGCACTGAAACTCGCAGTTGCGTATCCAATGACCTTCGACCTTTTTTTCAGATCCTCATAGAGATCAACATATATGATAAAGGGAATGGCGTTCATGCCTCCTGCGCCGATTCCCATAATAGCTCTTGCAATCAAAAAGGAAATAATATTTCCGGATAAAGCCTGAAATAACGCACCTAGTGCAAACAACAGTGTGGCAATCTGGTAGGTTCTCTTATTACCGATGCGTTCTCCGGCTTTGCTCCACAACGGTGTTGCCACTGCCATTCCAAGCAAAAACACCGCGACAATCCATCCCATATACTGAATTCCCTGCAATTCACTTACAATAGAAGGAAGTGCAGTATTAACAATAGTGCCGTCTAAGCCTGCCATAGCATTTGACATTAACAATGCCAGGGTTACTACAATTGTTCTTTTTTTATTCATTTCTTTTATGTTCCCTTACTTTTAGTATATTTATATATTACTCCTTAAAGTTAACTCTAAGTCAAGGATTTTTGCCTTGTTCGTTGTAAAATGTAAAAGTTAATTCATGATTCGGGGGTGCGGACAAATCATGAATTTACCTTTTCATTTAACGTTTGCCTTGTTTCGTGTGCCTCTAAGAAGAATATCGCTATACTTATACATCACAAACGGAGAAGCACGGTATAGACGGCCGTTATTCGTCTACATCGTGCTTCTTAAAATATATGAAAGGTCCACTTTTTAAGCGCCTACTTTTGTGCTTTATTCCTCTGTTCCAAAAGCACACCAAAAGCGCCCCCTAGTACAATTAGCATGCCAATATATTGATAACTCTTCATTTCCTCACCAAAAAGCACATAGGATACAAGTGCTGCAACAATCGGCATTAAAAGGAGTGCAACCTTAACAATCCAAACCGGAAATCTCCTTAGATTATAGTAATATACCACATACACCAATGTCTGCCCTACTCCCACACAGAGCACTGCTATCATGCTGCCCTTGTCATTAGCGAGTTCTCTAATTTCGCCAACAGTTCCCATAATAAAAGACGATATCAGGAACAGAAGCATTGTCACAAAATTATTATAATAGGCTACTACGTTGTCATTCATAGGATTCTTCTTATCTAATTGAACACTTTTAATAATAAATGCATTAATTGAAATAAATAAGGCACTTAATATAAAAAATATATTTCCAATTCCTCCAAATTGCAATTGCCTCAAATCAACTCCCATTACCATCATAACGCCAAAGAGCATTACACCAGAAAACATCCAATCCTTTTTTGTGAATTTTTCTTTATATATAATAACAGAAATCAAGTTAACAAAAATAATATCGCACTTTAATAGTGCTGTTCCACTTCCTGCAGAAGAAAATGATAGCCCGAGAAATGCTGTCAAATCTAGCAAAAATCCTAATAATCCGATTAACAGCAATCGTTTTATAACACCTTGTGTCCTAAGAAGGAGGTGGATTTCTTTTTTTTGAATCATCATAATCGTCAAAAGTATCATCGTTATAAATCGAATGATTACTCCTACCGAAAACACTGATAAACCTTCTACTGCCCTGTGACTGGCAACGTAATAGCACCCCCAGATTACTGGTAGCAACAACAATGAAATCATGCTTTTTACTTTCACTCTTCCCGCCTTCTCCTTACCCTTGTCTTAGTTTACGTACTAAATCATATTTTCTCTGACTAATTTGCAAAGTGAATCATACCCTTCTAGAAAAGTTCGGATAGTGCTGGAGTGCCCCCCGATCTTTGTACCAGTGGAAGAGTTAGTTTTGATATGATAAACTAACAAAAAGGAGCAGTACAAAAATGGGAAAAGCAAGGTACACAACGGAGCAAATCATCGTCAA
>JBKECY010000037.1:0-103621 GCA_047975025.1 Lachnospiraceae bacterium | reverse complement strand
AAAAAGAGATGTTTTATGACCGAAACAACTCTGAAATGATTCGTGAACTTATTATGGCGGGGATGAGGGCAATGGATGAAAAAGCGGCAAAGGGAAAGGAGTGCGATAGGGCGTCCTAAAATGCCCTATCCACCACGAAGTTGGAATAACCGGCTTTTGATCGGCTCCATATTTACTTACTTTAGGGAAACGTACGAAACACCTGATTTAGCAATCAGCATCTTCCCACCTCGTCTGAACTTTTCTGTTTTGGGATACACTCCGAGCGAAACCGTTGTTGTCGGCTGGGCTATTACGGCAGTCCTGGTTATTGGAGCTGTATTTCTGCGACTTTTCTTTATTCCAAGGCTTAGTGATACGCCCGGGAAACTGCAGAATGTGATTGAGAGTCTGGTTGCGACTGTCGAATCTTATGCATCCGAACGTACGATTCATCTGGGACGCCCTATGTATGGCTTCATCTTCACCATTGGCATTGCACTGATTGGAAATGCTGTGGCTGAACTTCTGGGATTTCGTTCTCCGTCCTCCGATTTGATGTTTACGTTATCGCTGTCTGCTTTAACCTTTATAATCGCGAACTGGTACGGCATTCAGACACAGACATTCAGCGGACGGCTGAAAAGCTTCATGAAGCCGTCTCCGCTGCTGCTTCCTGTAAAACTTATTACTGATTTGGCCAATCCGTTGTCTATGTCGTTCCGGCTGTTCGGAAATACAATCAGCGGAATGATTGTTATGAATCTGATTTATTCTGTGTTGGGTAATTATGGGACAGGAATCCCCAGTGTCATCGGGCTGTACTTCAATGTCTTCACCGCTTTGATTCAGACGATTATTTTTATCACACTCGCACTTTCTTGTATTAATGAGGCAACGACTGCTGTCGAATACTAGACTCATTATATCTATTTTAAGACAAACGGTTTCTATCACTTGCAACAGAAAGGAGAATTTCTATGGATTCAATTGCTATTGCTTTATGTCTGTTACCCGCTGCTTTCTGCGGATTGAGCGAGGGGCTCGCAACTTACAAGGCCGTTGACGCAGTGGCCAGACAGCCGGAGGCATCCGGAAAAATCACTTCCATGCTTATGATGGGCCTGGCATTAACGGAGGCCTCTTCCATATATGGTTTTGTAATTGCTTTAATTATGCTGTTTCGTTAAATGATGATTCAGATAGATCAGAAGGGAGGATCTATGGAAAATGCTAACCTAATTGACATCATCATTTACTTTATCAATTTTTTAGTCACATTTCTAATACTGTATCTGCTTCTATATAAACCTGTAAGCAAGTTCTTGCACAATCGCAAGGAACGTATTTTAATCAGTATTCAGGAGGCCGAAGAGCGAAACAAAGAAGCTGACCTGCTGTTGGCAGAGGCGCAAAGCGAAGTAGCAAGAGCCAGTGAAACGGCCTTGAAAATCTCGCACGAGACAATTGAACATGCCGCTGTTTCAGCCGAAAAGATAATTGATGATGCCGAAGATAAAGCGGCGGCTATCCTGGCGAGCGCGCGTGAAAAAATGGACATGGAGCGTCAGATTGCACAAGAACGTGCGCTGACGGATATTGTTGCGTTTTCAGGAGATTTGACATCCCGTATTTTGGAACGGGAAGTGACCCTTGAAGATAATCAGGCAATTATCGAACGTTTTTTTGCAGAAAATGCCGTAGATATAGATCGCTATAAAGCTCCGCCAACAGATACCAAGTAGAACTTCTGTCGAAAGCAAGGAGACTATACCATGAAAACCCTTACCGCACCGGTTCTTAAGATTGCACCGCCCTATGATCAGGCTATGATACGATATATCGAACAGGAATTTGAGAAGCGACTCCATACCGCCGTACGGTTTGAAGTCATTGAGGACTCGTCACTCTTATGCGGCTTTATCGCCTATATTCAAGGAGTCATCTACGATGTCAGCGGGAAAAAACGTCTGACGGATATCAATGCGTATATCCTTAACTCGCTTCTTATTCCGCTAGTGACAAACAATGAGGGTACGGAGGACATCTAGCATGCTGCGAAATGACATTTCAAGAGAAAAACCGAATGATTTTTTGAGAGAAAAGGTGGGGGAATTTGTATTTGAATCATCTGTGTTTTACTATGGCACCGTACAAAGTACGCAGGATGATGTCATATGGATTCGCGGACTCTCCGGCTGCCACTATGGGGAAATACTTCAGTTTGAGAACAATGTATACGGCCTTGCTCTTGATTTTTCAGAGCATTCTATTGGTGCCGTACTTCTGACTAAGGAATCGGATGTCCTGGCTGGTTCTTTGGTGCGCGGAACTGGGAAAGTCGCCGATATCTGTATTGGTGATTCGGTTCTCGGCCGCGTGATTGATCCCTTCGGAAGGCCGCTCGACGGAATGCCTCTGACCGGAATTGAAACTCGCGCCATTGAACAGCCGGCACCAAGTATCATTGAGCGCGCTCCGGTAAAGCGGCCGCTTGAGACCGGAATTCTATCCATAGACAGTATGATTCCTATCGGCCGCGGGCAACGGGAACTGATCATCGGTGACCACCAGACGGGGAAGAGCACTATCGCGCTCGCCGCCATCAAGAACCAGCGCAACAAGGATGTGATTTGTATCTATTGTGCTATTGGTCAGAAATCTGCCGCCACCGCACGCATCATACATGAACTGACTGAAGCCGGGTGCATGGAATATACCATTGTAGTCGCAACCTCCGCAAGTGACAGACCCGCCATGCAATACCTGACTCCGTTTGCCGGCTGCGCCATTGCAGAAGGGGTCATGCATGAACAAAAAGATGTACTCATTGTATATGATGATCTCTCAAAACATGCCATAGCCTATCGAACCATGTCATTGTTGTTGCAGCGTCCCGCCGGACGCGAAGCCTATCCCGGTGATATTTTTTATCTGCACAGCCGCCTGCTTGAGCGCTCCGCACAACTTTCTGAGTATCTTGGCGGCGGCTCAATGACCGCGCTTCCTATTGTTGAAACTGTTGGCGGAGATATTTCTGCTTACATTCCAACAAATATTATTTCGATTACGGATGGACAGATCTATCTGTCCAGCGAACTATTCTACGCAGGTATGCGCCCTGCAATCAACTTAGGTCTGTCTGTATCGCGGATCGGCAGCAATGCCCAATGTGAAGCAATCAAATGGATTGGCAGCAGGTTGCGTCTGGCTCTTTCACAATACCGCGAAATTGCAGTTTTTTCCCAATTTGGCACGAAAGTAGACTCCGCTACGGCTCAGCAGATCCATCGAGGAGAACGGATGCAGGAGCTCCTGAAACAATCGCAAAATGAATCTTATACGATTTCAGAGGAAGCTGTACTCCTTCTGGCACTCTCCCATGGCGTCTTTTATGATCTGCCGCTTACCGAAATCAGGGAGGCACGAAAAGATCTGTTGAAATACCTGCACGTATTTCACGCCAGCTCAATGCTCGCCATCGAAACCACCGGTAAATTAAGCAATGAAGAAATGCAGACACTTAAAAATGCGATGGATGCCTATGGAGGAACCTAACCATGTCTGAGACGAATTTACTTGACATAAAAAAGCGCGTCAATGCAGCCAGGCAGACACGCAAGATTACAAGTACTATGGAACTGATTGCATCCTCCCGCTTATACAGAGGAAAGTCGATGCTCTCCCATTACAGCCGCTGGGCTGCGCATGTACGAGAGACAGCAGGTTGCTTGCCCGACTCCTGTTTTATGGTTCCCGACACCCCTACCGTACCCACGAAAAAAGCGTTTATTCTATTCGGTGGCAGCGAAGGGCTCTCAGGTGCCTACGGGACAAATTTGTTTAGCTACACACTCCCCCTCACGCATGGGCACGATGTGATTGCAGTCGGAAGCGCCACTACCTCAGTTTATCCGACTCCCCTCTATTACTTTGATGATGAAATCCCTTCCGTTGCAACCGCCGGCAAAATTACAAAAATTGCGGCTGACCTATACAACCGTCAGAACGTACAGGCTGTGTCAATCCTATACACACAGGGTTACGAACAGGTCACAAAACAGCTTTCCCCCCCAGTCCGGCCACAGTCCTCCAACGAAATGGTGATTTTAGAACCGCCCAAAGAAGACTTATGTAAAACTATCTTGACGGAATACCTGGAGTCTTTGGTATATGAGGCACATTTACAGGCATTTGTAGCAGAGCAGATTGCCAGAGTTTCTGCTATGGATCACGCTACACAAAATGCGGATCAAATCATTTCCGAATTACAGTCAAGATACAACCGCATTCGGCAGTCTGCCATTACTCAGGAAATTATTATGTTTGGCAATTCTATCAGAGGAGGTAATGAATCAATATGGGAAATAAAGGAGTGATTTCACGAATCAACGGTCCTGTACTGGATGTTCATTTTGACACTTCGCTGCCTGAGCTAAAAGAGCTGCTTATTTCAAAAAGCGGCATCCATATGGCAGTGGCAGCTCACGTCTCTCCTGACTTAGTGCGTTGTATTGCTCTTGATCCGACAGACGGGCTGTTCGCAAGCGAGGAAATCACAGCCACCGGCGGTTCTATCAGCGTCCCCGTCGGAGAAAATATGCTGGGACGAACGATTGATGTACTGGGCCGTCCGATTGATGGCAAGGGTCCGATTACTGCCTCGCGATGGAGCATCTACCGGGATCCGCCAAAGCTTACGGCCATCAATCCTAAGACTGAGTTCTTTGAAACAGGAATCAAAGTCATCGATCTGCTGACACCGTATGCCAAAGGTGCCAAAATCGGATTGTTTGGCGGCGCAGGTGTAGGAAAGACAATTCTGATTATGGAGTTAATCAACAATGTCGCACGCAACTCCGGTGATTACTCCGTATTTGCAGGGGTCGGCGAACGCTCCCGGGAGGGCAGTGATATGATTCTGGATATGGAACCAACTGGAGCGCTCTATAACACAGCACTGGCCTTTGGACAGATGAATGAACCGCCCGGGGCAAGGCTTAGGGTCGCACTCTCCGGGCTTACACTGGCAGAATATTTCCGCGATGAAATGAAGCAGGACACACTGCTGTTCATCGATAATATCTTTCGGTATGTGCAGGCCGGAAGCGAGGTATCCTCCATCTTGGGCCGGATGGCTTCAGCGGTAGGATACCAGCCGACGCTGGCAAGTGAACTTGGGGAGCTTGAAGAAAGAATTGCCTCGACCAGTGATGGCTCCATCACTTCAATTCAAGCGGTCTATGTACCTGCGGGTGACTTGACCGACCCGGCTCCGGTTGCTATTTTCTCTCATCTGGATGCCATCACTGTTCTGTCGCGCTCCGTAGCCGAAATGGGAATCTATCCTGCGGTAAATCCTTTGGACTCTAATTCACGCATTTTGGAAGCAGCCGTTGTGGGCAAAGAGCATTTTACTACCGCCCGTAAGGTACAGGAATGCCTGCAGCGCTATAATGAACTAAAAGATATTATTGCAATTCTGGGAATCAATGAATTATCAAAAGAGGACAAGCAAATCGTAGAGCGCGCCCGTAAAATACAGCGTTTTCTCTCCCAGCCTATGAGCATGGCAGAGGCGTTTACAGGCGTGGAAGGCAAGTATGTTACGGTTGCCGATACGGTGCACTCCTTTGCAGCGATTCTGGGAGGCGATTGTGATTCGCTCCCCGAATCAGCGTTCTATATGTCCGGCACGATTGATGACGTTTACGAAAAGGCCAAAAAATTATGAGTAGCTATCCATTGAAAATCCTAACACCAGAAGAGAGCGTGTACGAAAACCCGGTAACCTCTATAACTTTAGAGGGCGCCAAAGGGCGCCTTACGGTGCTGGGCGGTCATGCGCCCATGATTGCCGCTGTTGTGGAAGGCCGAATCCTCATAAAGACGGGAGAAGGAGAACTTGCAGGGCACTCTTTGCATGGGCTGCTTCATGTAAAAAGAGATGAAGTGGTGGTTCTGGTGCGTGATTTTCATTGGGCGAATGAAACGCCGGAACCTCTTTTGCCGCCCGACTCCAAATCACCATAGGACCCTCCTCTTTTCTTACTAAATCATAGATTCTCTGTATCATTCAGCTATAAAAAATGATAACATCTGACAGCGCTGGTCAGCGGTTTTTCAGATAATCGCCAAATGCTTTTTCATATAGATTTGTGTCGCTTACTTTTGCAAGCAGGGATGCATGGGGGAAGGGTATGGTTCGTGTCCCGGCATCGTACAATGTGATTTCTTGTCTTTCATCGAAAAGCGGCCGGTTAGGAATCTGCCCTGTCTTAACAAACGACAGCCAGTCCTTTTGCAAAGTCCTGACTTCTTTTCGATTCTGCTCTGTAATTTCAATTTTCATCTTATCCAGATTATTAAAAAACATGGCGATTTCCGCCCCATGATAAGCGCCTCGCAAACCATGATACAGATTCGGCACATAGCAAAAACGGTACCCGTATACCGGACATTTTCTGCTGAAACTCGTCATTAATTTCAGACTTGTGGAATGAAAAACAATCAGTTCCAATATTTTAATCTGTAAATCCACTATGTCAGCAGCTTCCGGCGCAATGGCCTGCACCAGCAGATCCGCATACGTTCCATACTTGTGTGAAAGTGCTTCCTTCAGATTTTTTTCCTTAACTGCAATGCCCATCGCTTTGTAGAACATCGGCATTTCAATCATGGAGAACTCATCGCCGTTGGCACCAACTAGAATAGGAATCTTCGGGAACTCGCCATACGCCAATATTTCCTTAGGGTCTTTAGTGAAAAATTTTCCGTCTATTATGTCATTCATGGAGTTTTTTGCTTTAAGTCTGACGAGCTTTTGCGGCGGCAAGGCTTTTAAATCATGGAGGTTCTTCAGTCCGTTGGCTGCTATCGTCTGCTTATAGATATCCCTCGCACCCGCTTGGCTAATTGCCGTAGGCAGAGGCCCCCCGCATAGAATCAGTCTGTGGAATAATTGACTGCTATGTGGATTTAAGAACTGGTTCAGGGCTGACATGGAACCACCTGATTGCCCCATAAGACATATATTCTCTTTGTCTCCGCCCAGAAATCCAATGTTTCGTTTTACCCATTGAAGCGCTGCCTGCTGATCAAGCGCCGCACAGTTACAGCGAAGCTTATCGCCGTCATAGACGGGCAGGTAGCCGAAAAAGCCAATGCGATAGTTAATCGTTACAACGACGATATTTTGTGCCGCAAGGTGCGCACCGTCGTAAATTGGCGAGGTACCGGAACCATAATCTCCCCCGCCATGGATATAGACCAGAACTGGTTTTATCGTATCCAAATCCGAGGTCCATACATTCAGCATGAACGCATCTTCAGTCTGGATATCCTGATTTGTCAAAAACTCTGCCCGCATCATATGATGCTTTAAAAAAATATTTGCCAACGCCGGGATAGCACGCTGCGGAAAGCAATAACTTTTCTCGGAATTGATAAGATGCCCCGCAGGATAGTCATCAATTCTAACCGGCGGCTCGAAACGTCCGGCCCTCGCATAAGGGATGCTCAAGAAACGATACACCTTTTGCCCGGCACTGCCGGCTTCGCTTGCAATCATTTTCCCTAAAGGAGTGTTAACAATCATACTATGTCCTCTTGCGCTTCGCGTCACCTTTCTGCTATACCGATTCTGCATCGCCGGAAATTTCTTTCTGCTTGGCCGCATTTATACAAGTCCATCCTTTTTCATTTCTATGGACCTCGACACTTTTAAATCCCGCATTTATAAGTCTGCTCTTCAGGTCATCCCCTGAATATACCTTCATTCCCTCAATTCTGCTGGTCCATGTAGTGTCCTTTGCATCATCTGATTCGCAGCAGATAAAGAACGTGCCTTCGTCCTTGACGGTTCTCTGGATTTCCTTGAACGCTTCATCCAGATCCGGCCAGAAATAAATCGTTTCAAAGGCTGTCACGAGATCAAGCTCATTGTCTTCGTAGGGAAGTTCCGTTACCGTTCCCTGTCTGATGGTACAACGTTTCCCTACGTTTGCCGCATTTTTCTTTTTGCTGAACGCGACACTCTCCTGTGAATAATCCAGTCCGTCCACAACACTTCCCTTTGCTTCCAACAGCATCTTGGCAATGTTAGCTCCACCACCACATCCAACATCAAGTATATGTGAGTTTGACGGTAATATTAGATGAGAAAATCCCCATTCTGCCATTTTGGCATGTCCGCTGTTCATTCCCTTTAACATGAATCTTCCGAGTACACCCTCTGGTTTTCGTGTATTTTGAATGAATTTATTAAACATAGGTACCTCCCTTTTTTGAGTTAGTTTATGCTAACAATTATAGCATTCCCCTATTTCCTTGTAAAGAAGCCTGGTGACAGTGCAATAGAGATTATTCATCATGTACACGTAATCGTTCCAATATAGACCCCTTATTCAGAATAAAAAATTTTTCCAAAATTCTGCTCAATCAGCTGCTGCTCTTGGCGACAGGGCACTCCGATAACCTCCGCTATGTGAAATGCCGTATCTCTGGCTCTGCTAAGCGGAGAATACAAAATTGCGTCAATCCCCAGATTTTTGCGCGCTATTTCCTCTGCAAGACATTGCGCCTGCTCGTGCCCAAGCTTTGTAAGTTCGCTCTCTGTAATTCCGCAAACCGACCTTATTATAATTATCATCTATGCGACAGTCCTTTGGCAGTAAAAGTCCCTGGTTTATGATTGAATACCGCATGGTTCCACTTATTATTTCAGTTGTGAAAATAGGCGGAAATGCATTATTCTTCTACCATTCTATACCCAACGCCCACCTCTGTAAGAATGTACTTTGGCATACCTGTATTTTTTTCAATTTTTCTACGGATATTAGCCATATTAACACGAAGTGTATGACTGTCATCAATATTCATGCCCCATATTTCACGTGCTATAAAATCATGCGTCAGCACCTTTCCCGCATTTTTTGACAAAAGTACTATTATTTTATACTCAATGGGTGTCATATGTATCTTCTTTTTTTCCAGATACACAATTCTCTTACTATAATCGATTTCTAATGCCCCCAGCACAAATATCCCAACTTCATCTTCATGTGTACCCATCTGTTGGATACTATGGCGTAATGCCGTACGTATTCTGGCCAGCAATTCAGAAGTGCCAAAGGGTTTCACAATATAATCATCTGCCCCCAAATCCAGCGCCTCCACTTTCTCTCGTTCCAAGCCTCTGGCAGACACTACTATGATTGGAGTCTTAGACCAGCTACGAATTTTATTGAGTACCTCCACACCATCCATATCAGGCAGCCCCAAATCCAAGAGAACCAAATCCGGTATATGAGAAGAAAACATTGACAGACCTTCTTTACCTGCTTTCGCTCTTATAACATGATAATTGTTTGATGTCAGTACAGCACAAATGAAATTACAAATTGCCTCTTCATCTTCTATAACTAAAACCGAGCATTTCAGATCCATCATGATTCACATCCTTTTCAATCCAGAGGAAGCGTGAAGCAAAAGACAGCACCGCCTTCGTTTCTGTTATGTGCTTCCAAAGTTCCTCCGTGCGCTCTAATAATTGTATCACAGATTGACAGCCCTATTCCTATTCCTCTTGAGGAATCATAGCTTTGATTTTCCATATTTATTTTCCCCAGAAATAAATTCGGGAAATCCTCACTTTTAATACCAATTCCTCTGTCACAAACTTCAAATTTAGCAAGTTTTTCACCTTTCGACAACGACATCTCAACTGTTGAACTATCCGCTGAATACTTAATTGCATTTTCAAGAAGATTAATGAGTACCTGTACAATCAGCGTTCCATCCATGGGAACCTCCAAAAATTCTTCTGGAACGTTTACTTCAATTTTTCTTGCAGGGAACCTATGTTGGATTCTGCTTACAGCTTCCCCTACCATTTCCTCCGCTGCCTCAGGTCTTTTAATAAGATTAGAAGCATTCTCACTTATGCGGGTTACCGAAAGCAGATTTTCTACCATGCGTATCAACCACTGAGATTCCTCTTGAATATTTACCAGAAGTTCTCTCTTAGTGCTCTCATCCAAGGATTCTCCGTTTTCCAGAATCGCCGAGCTGGCTCCCATAATTCCTGCAAGTGGCGTTCTTAGATCATGTGATATGGCACGCAGTAAATTTCCGCGCATTTTTTCCTTTTCTGCTTCTATCATAATGTTTCTCTGCTCATCAGACAACTGTTGTCTTTCCAGCGCCATCGCTACCTGTGATGCAATCATTCTCAAAAACAGCCGTGTCCTATGATCAATATTCCCCTTCAGACAGGAGATGCCCCAGACAGCTAACACGTTTCCTTGTGATACGACAGGCATATAGAACGCCGCTGCCCCCATCAATGTATCTGTACCTGCTCCCGCGCGCTTCTGATTCACAAAGACCCAATGAGCCACTGCTCTTTCATCCTCCGAATGAAAGACAGCCGCATCCACATCGTCCGGCACCTGCCGCACTGTTCCTACGCTTCCACGCTCCGGATCTACCGCGAAGAATACAATGGAGCGGCCAAACAGCTTTGTAATATAGTCATTAGTAAGCTCCACAATCTTCTCTAATCCTCTTCCTCCAAGCAGCTTTTTATTAATCTCATACAGGACTTCTGTACGATGCTCGCGAATGACAGCATATTTCGCCTCTGCTTTGATACGCACGGTCAGCGTACTGGTAATTAATGCAACTAAAAGCATGATAAGAAATGTCAGCGGATAGCTTGGTTGTATAGCATCCAGCGAGAAATAGGGCTCAGTAAACAGAAAATTAAACATGAGTACACTGACAACAGAAGCAAGCACCCCATATAGGTACCCCTCCGTAACACGAGAGATAAGCAGGACTGAAAAAATGTATACCATGATAATATTCTGATTCATTATATCAAATCTATGCAGTCCTACGGATACTAGCGATGCGATTACTAATAGAACCAGCGTTTTTACTGAATCCGCCCAAGAAATTTGGATTTTCCTTTTGACCTCTCTACGCGGCCTTTTATATTTTCGCTTAACTTCACTGCCGGGCACAATATGCACTTCAATGTTTGGCAACAGGGTAATTAATTTATCTTCAAAATCCATCTCAAACAGATTTCTAAAATTCTTCCGGCTTCTGCTTTTACCAACCACAATATTTGTAATACCTGACAACCTGGCATATTCCGCAACCGTCCCCGCAATATCTTCTCCTGTCAGGTTAACAATTTCTCCTCCCAGCTTTTCTGCCAAATCAATATTGCTTCGAATCCCTGCTTGCTGCTGTTCACTAAAATATTCGCTTTGCATATCTTCTACATATACTGCCGCCCACTTTGTGTGAAAAGCTTCTGCTGCGCGGGCTGTCCAGCGAATACATTTTGCCGAGGACGGAGACGGACCGATACACACAAGAAATGTGGTATTGGCCATCTTCTCTGTTAGTCTTTTTTCACTTTGATTTTGAAAACTGATTTTGTCAGCAGTACAGCGCAACGCAATTTCACGCAATAATTTTAAATTATCCCGCGTAAAAAAATTTTTAACCGCTGCTTCTGCTCGTTCAGCACGATATATTTTCCCGGCCTCAAAACGCCTTAACAATTCCTCCGGTTCAATATCAATCAGCTTAATATCCTCGGCGCTATCAAAAATAGAGTCGGGAACCGTTTCTTGTACCTTGATTCTTGTGATATTCTCTATCACATCATTCAGGCTTTCCATGTGCTGCACATTGACCGTTGTATAAACATCAATTCCGGCTTCCAGTAGCTCTTCAATATCCTGATACCGCTTTTTATTTCTGGCTCCTTCTGCATTTGTGTGAGCCAGCTCATCAATTAAAATCAACTCCGGCTTGCAGCGCAAGGCTTCATCCAAATCAAATTCTTTTAATTCCATACCACGGTATGGCACAATTTTCATAGGAAGTTTCGGTAATCCATGAAGCTTTTTCATTGTCTCCGGGCGCGTATGCGGTTCAATATATCCTACAAGTACATTCACGCCGCTTTGAAAACGTTCCTGCGCATCATCAAGCATAGCATAGGTCTTTCCCACACCTGCTGCATATCCAAAAAATATTTTGAGGCGCCCCAATACATGCTTTTGCTGTGCCTGAATATCCTCTAATATTGTATCCGGGTCCGGTCTGTATTCGAACTCTTCCATGTACTCTCACCACCTTATTATAAATCATACCACATCCTGATACTATAACAAACCATCTAATGCCAAATTAACTTTTAATACATTTACGCCCGGTTCACCGATGAATCCCAGGAACCTGCCACTGGTATATGTGTGAATAATTTCCCGCACAGTATCTTCAGATATCTGCCTGGCCTTAGAAATTCTGGCAACCTGATATTCTGCGGCTTGAGGACTTATGTTCGGATCTACTCCACTCCCTGAGCCAGTGACTAAATCCATTGGGATGTCTGCTTTATTGGAAGGGTCAAATGACTGCCACCAGGCTATGCGCTGCTTAACCAGCGTTTCCTGCTCCTCACTTGTCGGTGAAAGATTTGTCACCCCACTTGGTCTTCCGATTAAGTATTCAGCTTTTGTGAACTCTTGGGCGAGCAGCTCCGAACCGTATTTTCGAACGGTTCCATCCTTTAAGGTAATACTAACAATACTACCGTTCGCCTGCTCCGGGAAAAAGAGCTGTGCAGCTCCTGTCACCGCCGCCGTGTATATAACTCCACACAGTAAAGTCATCACTGCGAAACAGAGAATTGCCGCCCGCAGATATTTGATACCTTTCTTCATAATTCTCTCTCCTTACACCAAGTGAAACACCGTTAATAGCCAATCTATCATTTTAATAAAAATAAAGGGAGTGACAACTCCGCCTCCTCCATAGAGCAAGAGATTTCTTTTCAGCAGTTTTCCCGCAGGTAATTCACGGTACTTAACTCCCCGCAAAGCCAATGGAATTAGTGCAATGATGACAAGTGCATTATAGATAATGGCCGAGGTCATAGCACTTGCCGGACTTGTAAGCCTCATAAAATTCAGTACCCAAAGTTCAGGGTAGATACTAACGAAAAGTACAGGAATGATTGCAAAATATTTAGCAATATCATTTGCCACACTAAATGTAGTCAAAGAACCTCTTGTCATTAACAACTGCTTCCCAATACGTACGATTGTAATTAATTTAGTAGGACTGGAGTCAAGATCCACCATATTTCCAGCTTCTTTTGCCGCTTGTGTCCCAGTATTCATAGCCACTGCCACATCTGCCTGTGCCAAGGCTGGTGCATCATTGGTACCATCCCCTGTCATGGCCACCAGATGCCCTTTCCCCTGATATTCACGTATTAGCTCGAGTTTAGCCTCAGGTGTCGCTTCAGCCAGAAAATCATCCACTCCTGCCTCTGCCGCAATGGCGGCGGCTGTCATGGGATTATCCCCAGTAATCATAATGGTTCTGATACCCATTTTACGTAAATCTTCAAAGCGTTCTTTAACACCATTTTTGACTATGTCTTTTAGATAGACCACCCCCATCACCTGACTGTTTTTGGCCACAACAAGAGGTGTCCCTCCGACTCCTGCTACACACTTTACAATGTCCTCACATTCTTTTGGGTATATCCCTCCATTGTTTATTACAAAGTCCTTCACAGTTTCTGCTGCCCCTTTACGAATCTGATTTCCCAGATAGTCAATGCCACTCATTCTGGTTTTTGCAGTAAAGGCTACAAAAGTTGCTTCAAGCTTAGAAATATCTCTGGCGCGTATTTCAAATCTCTGCTTAGCAAGAATTACAATGCTTCTTCCTTCCGCTGTCTCATCCGCCATTGAGGACAACTGTGCTGCTTCGGCCAATTCACGTTCTGTTACTCCCGGCACTGGTAAGAATTCACTGGCCTGTCGGTTTCCAAGTGTTATGGTTCCTGTTTTATCAAGAAGAAGGACATCCACATCGCCAGCTGCCTCAATCGCACGTCCACTCATAGCTAATACATTTGCCTGATTTAAACGGCTCATACCTGCAATACCAATAGATGACAGCAGGGCACCAATCGTCGTCGGCGCAAGGCAAACCAAGAGCGCAATTACATTCGTAATAGAAATAGCCGAACCAGACTGTACCTGCTCACTTGCAAACATAGTAAATGGCAGCAGTGTCGCCGTAACAACCAGAAATATAATGGTTAACGTTGTAAGTAAAATTTGCAAAGCTATTTCATTGGGTGTTTTCTTTCTGGAGGCTCCTTCGACCATTGTAATCATCTTGTCCAAGAAACTTTCTCCTGCCTCTGCGGTAACTTCGATAATAAGCCAGTCAGAAACTAACGTTGTACCTCCGGTCACTGCACTTCGATCGCCTCCTGACTCACGAATCACAGGTGCAGATTCCCCGGTAATCGCACTTTCATCAACAGATGCCGCTCCTTGAATAACGTCCCCATCCATTGGAATTTGTTCCCCTGCTTCTACATATACAATATCACCTTTTTTCAGTGTGTTTGATAAAACTTCCGTAGAATCATCTATTGACAAAGCAGCGTTTAATTTTTTGGCTTTTACATCTTTTCTGGCACTTCTAAGACTTGCAGCTTGTGCACGTCCTCTGCCTTCTGCAATTGCTTCAGCAAAGTTTGCGAACAGAACTGTAAACCATAGTATGAGAGAGATTACGAGTGTATATCCCGCATCTTCCTCTTTTATTCCAACAAAAGAAAGTGCATACAAAACCGTAGTAAAAATAGCTCCGATATAAACCACCAGCATTACAGGGTTTTTTATTTGTATACGTGGCGATAATTTCACAAATGAGTATGTAATTGCATCAAGAAAATTTTTTTTATCAACCGTATTTCTATTCATTTTATCCCCTTCTATTACCGCGTACTTACAAAATCAGCAATCGGTCCCAGCGCCAATGCCGGCAAGAAACTTAAGGCTCCAATAATCAGAATAACACCAATCAAAAGTCCTATAAAAATTGTATTACTGGTAGATAACGTCCCTTCACTGGCAGCAACGGCCTTCTTCTGTGCCATATTTCCTGCAAGAAATATAGTCGCAATCATTGGTATAAATCTAACCAACAGCATTATGATTCCACCCAAAACATTAGTAAAGAGTGTGTCTGCTGAAAATCCGGCGAATGCACTTCCATTATTATTAGCCATTGAGGAGAACGCATAGAGTACCTCCGAAAATCCATGTGCTCCACTATTTGTAAGCCATGTGTTGACCTCCGCAGTGAGAACCGCCGCCGCTGTACCCAAAAGTGTCAGAAGCGGAGGGGCTAAAATCATAATACACACCATTTTCATATCAAAGGGCGTCACTTTTTTCCCCAGATATTCCGGCGTTCTTCCTACCATTAAACCTGCAATAAAAACCGTAAGCAAGACAAATGCCAGCATCCCATACAGCCCGCTTCCTACCCCGCCAAATATGATTTCTCCCAACTGCATTAGAAACAAAGTAATCATTCCTGCTACTGGTGTGAGACTATCATGCATTGCATTGACCGAACCATTAGAAGCTGCCGTTGTAGCTGTGGCCCATAGCGTTGAACCACCAACACCATGTATTATTTCTTTGCCCTCCATACTTCCCGCTATTTCTACATTAGTATATTCAGCCCCAAGAAAATATTCACTAAAAGTCGCAATAGACAATCCTACGACAAAGAACACCAGCATCACAATATATATAGCTCTTCCCTGTTTCCTATCTTTCACTGCTTTTCCAAAACTTACGCACAGGGCGGCCGGAATCAGTAGAATAGAAAGTACTTGTACAAAATTGGAAAAGGCAGTGGGATTTTCGAGTGGAAAAGCTGAATTGGCTCCGAAAAACCCACCTCCATTGGTTCCAAGCTGTTTGATCGCGATTTGACTGGCCGCTGGCCCCAATGGGATGGTCTGCGCTACACCACTCTCAAGCGCAGTCACTTCATTATAAGAGGAAAATGTCTGCACCACTCCTTGCGAAACAAGAAGCACCGCTACAATGAAAGATAGGGGAAGCAATACATAGAGTATGCATCTGGTAATATCCACCCAGAAATTACCTATGGTTGTCTTCTGCTTTATTACTAATCCCCTGATTAAAGCAAATACAACGGCAATTCCCGTTGCCGCCGATACGAAGTTCTGAACTGTGAGCCCCAAAAACTGCGACAGGTATGATAATGTACTTTCACCAGAATATGCTTGCCAGTTGGTATTCGTAATAAAACTTACAGCTGTGTTAAATGCCAAATCCCAGTTCATTGCCCCCACGCCTTCCGGATTTAAGGGTAAGATTCCCTGCAGAACCAGCAAGCCAAATAAAAAAACCAGACCAATACCACTAAATACTATTACTGAAATAGAGTACTGTTTAGCCGTCATTTCTTGCTGTTGCGTTGTCCCTATCAATTTGTAAATTCGCTTTTCCACAGGTTCAAATATACGAGATAAAAAAACTCTTTGACCACTCATGATTTTGTTGATATAGAATCCAAGTGGAAGCGACAAGCCCACTAAAACAATAATATAAAAAATATCTTGCAGCAATGTATAACTCATAGTTTATCACCCCGAAATAGCACATAGAATAAATACAAGAGTAAGATTCCTCCTATAATTCCAGCTATGATTAGCACAACTCCCATAGTTTTACCCTCCATTTTGTCTATCCTGTCTGAAATCACCTTAACACCTGCGATTATAACAGTACTCTTATCAAGGTTGTAGCAAGATGGAGGCTTATCGTATAAAGAAAGTGTCAAGAATGCTTCTCACCCAAGATGCAATCTACACTTTCACAGCAAGATGCCCCAGACCGCTAAGGCCCAGGGCATCTTGCTTGCTATACAATCTTCCGAGTACACCTAAAGAAACTCTCGTCGCTATGAAGATGTAAGTTTATTCATAGTTCTGTCTTATCAATATTAGCCCGGCGACGGTATTCCAGGGGTGCCATCTCAAACTGCTGCTTAAATACCGCAGCAAACTTACTTTGATTCAAATATCCGACACTTTCCGCGATCTCAGATACAGCTAATCCTGTGCCTGAAAGCTGCTGAGCCGCTTTTTTCATGCGAAGTTCTCTCAGATATGCTGATATATTTTGTCCATACACCCCTTTAAAATAGTTTTTGAGGCTGGTTTCACTTACGGCAAAGGATTCTGCCATCTCCCTTGCCGGATGATGTTTGCGTAAGTCTGCTGTTATGAGTCGTTCGACTTTTTTAGCTATTTCCACTTGCGCTGCTGTGAAAAAAGCACATGCCCGACTTGGTGGAAAACCATCTGTTTCAAGAAGCAATCCCAAGAGTTTAAGAACGCAGAGCTTCATCTGGAACAAGACGGAGGGTCCTGTTTCTTCATAAAGCATCCAAAGCTCTTTGAGCACTTTTTCACATCTTGTATCACCTGCGGAGATATAAGTTTTTCCGTCAGGGCAATACATTGCCGCAAGTTTGCTGCTGTCAATAGCAAAATTATCCGCTATGTATGGCGCTTCCTTATGTACGATATTGCCGTCAATAAATAGCTCAATCCCCTCATAAATTCTGCGGGGGTAAACATAGTCCTCTTTTGCAAAGCGTTCAGTCAGTGAAATATTCCCCTCTTTTACATACACGAAACTCCCATTATCCAAGTGTAACTCACAGCGTCCTGACATACAATAATTGAACAACAAGGGAGACGCTTCATCAGAATTATCCGGTGACAAATCAGGTGCTGGCCAGGTAGAAGCATTAATGGAAATATAGGCAAGAAGAATGCCCGGAAACACAGTATAAAATGTCATACTGCCTCTTCCGTTTGATTGCTGCAAAAGTCCTTGGTTTATGATTGAATACTGTATGGTTCCACTTATTATTTCCGTTGTAAAAATAGGCGGGGAACTGTCGGCGGCGGCGCTGACGCGTGGCCTTGGTGCGCCTGTGAAGAGGACCAATATGTGTGAAATTGGGTTTCACGTTCAGGATGCTGTCTTACTTATATGCTGTATTGTCTGTCTGTTAATTCAAGCAAACGAAATGTTCTTTACGAAAACTGCTTATTTTACAGAACTCACATTCCATCCAAGGCTTTTCTGCTGAATGTTATACATCCGGGCGTAAAGTCCTGCCTGTTCCATAAGCGTTTCATGTTTACCGCACTCGACCACCCGTCCGTTGTCAAGCACAATGATTTGATCGCTGTCTACAACGGTTCGCAGACGGTGGGCAATGACCAGTGTGGTTTTTCCGCGGACGAGCGAAGACAAGGCTGCTTGGATCTCTACCTCGTTTTCAGGATCAAGGGCTGCCGTCGCCTCGTCCAGAATGACAACCGGAGCATTTTTTAGGATTGCGCGGGCTATGGAGATGCGTTGGCGCTCACCACCGGAAAGAGTGCTGCCGTTTTCTCCTATTATTGTATCATATCCATCCGGCAGGCGGGACACAAAGCTGTCGCAGTTGGCCGCCTTGGCCGCAGTTAGCACTTCTTCGCGGGTGGCATCCTTTTTCCCGATGCGGATATTGGCAAATACATTATCGTTAAACAACACCACATCCTGAAATACAAAAGAAATATTTTCCAGCAGCAATTCAGGATCTATTTCTGTTTCAGGTACGCCGCCCAGCAATACTCTCCCCTGATCCGTATCCCAGAAGCGGGCAGCAAGCCGGGCGATGGTACTCTTGCCACTGCCGGAAGGTCCACAATGGCAGTAACGGCATTCTGTGCAATCGTGAAGGAAACATCGTGCAGCACATCCTCACCCTTGTTGTAGGCAAAGGCAACGTCCTCAAAGCGGATGTCATAGTCCCTAATATTTACATCTCTACGGCCTTCCATCACCGGCTGTTCAAATAAATCCCGCAAGCGCCCCAGCGCAACACCCGCATAAACAATATCTCCCCACTTAGAAAGAGGTGCCGCCAGATTGCTGTAAATGCGTGTCGCCACAAGTAAAAAGAAAAGCATCGGAACCAGTCCAAGGCTTCCTGCTGTCAGCAGGCTTACGCCGACATAGATAGCAATTGGTGTACCAAACCGCAGTATAATGGTAGACACTGACGACAGGGAGCCTGCCATCAGCTCGGTGCGCATATTGATGCGTTTCATTTCAAGGCATGCCTGCTCAAGGTCGCGGTAACCGGCACCAGTAAGGCCAAAGGCTTTGGTTACCTTGATTCCTTCCAGATACTCCTGCATGGCGGCATCCATTTGCAAAGTCGTATCATAATGCTTTGCAGCCATCGAGCGTTGCAGCTTTGTGGTGGCCAGTATCAGCCCAAAGGAAACCGGAAGCGTGATAAAGATGGCAAGAGACATGCGCCAGTCGAACAATGAGAGCATAACACAGCTGAGCACAATAGAAAACAGGTCACCGATGAGATTTGGAATCAGACTGGTGAAGCCCATTTCGATTTGCGCACAGTCGTTCATAATACCGCCCGCAAGCTCCGTAAGATTTTTCTTTTCAAAAAAGCTTAACGGCAGCTTACGCATATGCTCCGCTGCGCCGAGGCGCTTTTCCGAGGAAGCCTGATTGCCGGAAATATAGGTCAGATTGTACTGCCACAGGTGCAGCAGATAGACTATCACACCAGCTACAATTCCAACTCCCAGCAGCATCCATATGTGTGGCCAATTTACCCTGCTTCCGAGAAAAGGCTGCAGTATCTGCCAGAATACGAGGGCCGTTACCATCGAGAGCATCATCAGACTAAGATGTGCAAGAGTGGATGCCAGAATCGACTTCTTCATATTTTTCCATGCGGCGTCGGACAAAAGTAAGAATCTTTTAATCATGCTGTTTGTACCCCCTCCTTTAATTTCCATGCAAGGGCGGCAGAATAGGACGCCCACATTTCCTTGTATTTGTTTCCGTTTTGAATCAACTCGTCATGGGTACCCTGCTCCACAACATGACCGCAATCAGTCACCACAATATGATCCGCACTGCGGATGGTCGACAGCCTGTGGGCAATGATAATCACCGTTTTTCCCTCCATCAACTGCTCCAGCCCTTCTTGAATTTTCTGTTCGTTCTCCGGGTCTGCGAATGCAGTCGCTTCGTCTAAGATGACGATCGGCGCGTTCTTCAGAATCGCACGGGCAATGACGATGCGCTGCATCTCACCGCCTGAAAAATAAGTACCTTTTTTACCGAACAAGGTATCATACCCATTGGGAAGCGCTTCGATAAAATCATGACACATGGCGGCCTTTGCGGCTTGAATCACTTCCGCATCGGTGGCGCTTTCCCGCCCCACCTTAATATTATCCCGGATGCTCTTTTGGAATAGGAACACATCTTGAAACACAAAGCTTAAGTTACTCATCAGGGTTTCGTTGGCTATATCCCTCACATCAACGCCGCCGATGGTGATTTTGCCTGTCTGCACATCCCAGAAACGGGGAATTAACTGTGCGATGGTGGTCTTTCCGCTGCCGGACGGCCCCACCAGCGCCGTAAGTCTGCCCGCCTTTGCCGTAAAGCTCACGTGTTCCAGCGCGTTGCTGGCTTCGTCATCCATGTAGGAAAAGCTGACCTCCTCAAACGCAATTGTGTGATCTGTGATATTGGTCACTTTTCCTTCGTCGGCAATGATGGGCATGGCAAAAATATCATTGATTTGACTCACACTAAATTTCATGGCATGAAACGAGGTAAATACATATAGCAGCTTCATCACTGGCCCTGAAAGGGCTCCTGCGAAAAAGAGATAAAAGAGAAAGGTCAGTGCAAATGCCTGGTAATTCGCTGTACGGCTGCCGATCAGTACCCCCACTGGAAGCACAAACAAAAAAAGGCTGTTGAGAATCACCTGAAACAGAGTATAGCTGCGTTTTACGCTGTTGGCATAGTCCAGAGACATTGTTTCATTTTCTTTTATGGTCTCATAGAATCGCTTGAATGAATAAATGGTCTGTCCGAAAGCCTTGACCACCGGTATCCCGCGTATGTATTCCACCGAGGAATTCGCCATTTCCAGCTGCTTTTGCTGATACAGCTCGGCAAATTTGCGCGAAGCAGGCTGGGACATCCCGTACATCTCTACCGCAAAAGCGACCAAAAGCCCCACGAAGCAAGCAAGCCCCAACCGCCAGTCAAACACAAAAAGCAACACAATTGCTGTAATGGGAGCAGCAAACGCCCCAATAGTATCGGGCAGCTGGTGTGCAATGAATGTTTCCACTTTACCGATGTTTTCGTTCATGGTCTTTCGGATTTTTGCTGTGGAATTAGCCGTATGAAAGCCCATCGGCAGTTTTGCGATATGTCTTGCAAACCGCATACGTAAGTCATGCACCACATGGAATGCCGCCTTGTGACTGATCAGATTTGCCACAAAGCTACACAGAAGCCCTGCCGTTGTAGCAATCAATACGACCACCGCAATCTGCATCAGCATTGGCACAGATGCTTTGCTCAAATCATCAATATGCATCAGTATCTCCCGCACAATTGCATAAATCCCCAGATAGGGTGCAAAGGACAGCAGGGTCCCCACAATGGCAATGATGCCGGATATTGTCAGCAGTACTCTTTTTTGACCGGCAAGACTCATGAGACCGGGTTGCTTTTGCTGCGTGTTTCGGGCTGTTTTCTTTTGTCTTTTCATTTTTCTTCCTCCTTCAGTCCAGATTAAATATTTACTCAGCAGCTGTGCTATGATACAATATAGTTAGCTTTGTCTAACCAGATTATATTACAGAAGTGGCTTGCGTCAAGTGAATGGGACGGGAAACTCCCTCCTGTGTGAAATAGCTCCTTCTTGTGTTGCGAGGTGCGTAAGTGATTATAAAGGGAATGCAGGCATGGATCGACTATATTGCCAGGCAATTTGATATTGCTTGTGAAAAAACACCATGGAGCGACCGTTACTCTGTATCGGAAAAGAGCGGTCGCGGATTTGCCGAGTCTTTTACAGAACCGGGACTGTGGGCGGTGTGGACTTGTGATTTTGTTCTGAATCAAGAGTTAAAAGCATCGTACATTCAAGATGACTTGCAATACATCTCCTTTGCCTACAGGGAAAGCCCTCATTTAAATAAAATGCCCGCCGCTGTTTGGCCTGGCAACGAGGTTCTGGATGTGGGTATTGACTCCGGCTTTTCCATGCGTGCTGTGAACACCTATCTGTTCCTGCCCTTCTTCGAGCGCTTTACTACGCGAGACGTGATGGACTTTATCGCATCCATCCAGTCCTATGATGAAGCTGTCATTATGAAGCAGCTTCCCCCCATACTCAGGCAGATTTTGGAGCATCACAGCGAGGGGCTTGCATTGCGGGTATTCGTAGAAAGCAGGGTATTAGAAATCATTTCGGTTCTTATCAGCATCTCTGAGCAGGAGAGAAAGGAGGAGAAGGTGGCACTGAGTGCCTTCGATACCGGGCAGCTGTATAAGGTTTTGGATATTCTGGAGAACAGGATGGCTGACCCACCGAGTATAAGCGAACTTTCTCGGATAATTGCCTTGAACGAATACAAGCTAAAAACAGGATTTCGACAAATATTCGGCACAACCATTTATGAGCATCTTCGCCTGCTGCGCATGGAAAAAGCTGCCGACCTTTTGAAGAATCAGCAGCTTTCAGTAACAGAGGTAGGACAGCTTGTGGGCTATGAAACGCCACATGGCTTTAACAACGCATTTCGCAGATATTACGGGACTACACCGGGACTGTGGCAAATCAGGCAAAACCAATGATTATTCAAGCAGTACTTTTATTCACCACAGACCACAAAATACAATAAATAAATCTCCGACTTTAGAAAAAACTTTAGAAATGAAAATAGGAGACCTCGCACACATGCGAAATCTCCCGTATCTTCAACAATCTTAATAGCAGTCTGTAGGGGAATCGAACCCCTGATTCTGCCGTGAGAGGGCAGCGTCTTAACCCCTTGACCAACAGACCATATCTGAATCGTACTTGCCTATTCTATCCTACTTTCAGGATTTATGCAAGCACTTTTTTTATCTTCCTGGGGATTCACGCAATTAATCGTTTTTTTATCATAATATCGCAATTAATTTACTCTAACCCCTTGCATTTTAGCTCTGGTTTTACTATAATGCCGTAGAAGGGGCATTAGCGCAGCTGGGAGCGCACAACACTGGCAGTGTTGGGGTCAGGGGTTCGAGTCCCCTATGCTCCATCTTATGATACGTTGTCACCTAAGGAGCGTCCAAATGGAAGCAGCAATTGATTTACATGTACATTCTACCTTTTCCGACGGCACTTGTACCCCCACGGAGCTGGTACGCATTGCCGAGGCCAAGAATCTGCGTGCATTTGCTCTGACAGACCATGATACCGTACGCGGTATTCCCGAAGCCAGAGAGGCAGCCGCAGACAGTTCTGTTGAGGTGATTGCAGGCATCGAACTATCTACCAATTACAACGGAAGAGATTTACACATTCTGGGACTTGGCATCGATTACACGAGCGAAGTCTTTTTAGCGTCCTTACATGAGTTTCGTGACTCACGCACCGTACGCAATCGGAAGCTGATTGCCAGCCTGACAGCACATGGGATTGACATTTCAGTGGAAAAATTGCAGGCGGAATTCCCCGCCGGTGTGCTGACGCGCGCTCATATGGCCGCCTATCTTCAGAACCATGGCTATGTAGCTACCAAAGATGAGGCTTTTAAGCGGTATCTTGGGGACAAGGCACCCTGCTTCGTACCACGTGAAAAAGTCACACCGCAGATGGGTATTGACCTGATTCATACAGGCGGCGGCAAAGCAGTGCTCGCCCATCCGCTCTTATACGGACTTTCCCGCAACGGACTCAAAACACACGTAGGTATGCTAAAGGAACAGGGCATTGACGGCATCGAGGTCGTGTATTCCAAGAACCAGAACGATGATACCAGCCGATTGCGCCATCTGGCGGAGCAATTTGAACTGCCGATTACGGGCGGCTCCGACTTTCATGGTGAAAATTCCCCTGGAATTGAGATGGGGACAGGAAAAGGGAACCTATTCGTCCCCTATTCCTTGTGGGAAGCCTTACAGCATGCGTAGCTGTCTGCTCCCGTCCTATTCCTCCGGCAGCTCTATATGCTGCGCCGGTACAAACACTCTTGTTTCTTCAGGCGGTTTTACTATGACCGCCTTTTTTTGTGCTTCATCGCAGAATACGGTCTGTGAATTGACAAGTACCTTTCCGCGTTTATCGATTTTCTCGTAGGCGCCGTTATCCTGCAGGATATGCGCTTTGACATTGTCTTTGAACTGCACATCCAGTATATGCAGTATCTCACATTTTATATCTTCGTCTTCGACCGGGAAGATGATTTCCACTCTTCGATCCAGATTTCTTGACATCCAGTCAGCGCTTCCCATGAATACTTCTTCCGCACCATTACTATAAAAATAAAAGATCCGGCTGTGTTCAAGGAAATCTCCTACGATAGAGCGTACGGTGATTGTGTCGCTGACTCCTGGAATTCCGACCTTCAGACAGCAGATACCGCGTACAATCAAATCAACCTGTACACCGCTTGCCGAAGCATAATACAACGCTGCCATGATATCCGGATCACACAGTGAATTCATCTTCGCAATAATATGTCCCTTGCCGCCATGCAGGGCATGCTCAACTTCATTGTCGATCAGCTGCAAAAACCGCTTTTTCATCCATAACGGTGCCATAATCAGTGCATTCCAGCTCTGTGGTTCCGAATAGCCGGAGAGCATATTGAACACTGCGGTAGCGTCTTCTCCAATACGCGCATCACTGGTAAAAATCGCACAGTCTGTGTATAGTCTGGCCGTACTGTCATTATAGTTGCCGGTTCCCAGATGCACATAGCGCCGGATACCGTTTTCCTCGCGCCGTACCACTAAAGTGATCTTGCTGTGTGTCTTAAGACCAACCAGTCCATAGATAACATGGCAGCCCGCCTGCTCGAGTTTCTTCGCCCATACAATGTTGTTCTCTTCATCAAAGCGTGCCTTCAGCTCGACGAGTACGGACACCTGCTTACCATTCTCCGCTGCCTGGGCCAGCGCCGCTATGATTGGAGAATTACCGCTGACTCTGTACAGGGTCTGCTTGATGGCCAGCACACTCGGATCCTTGGCTGCCTGGCGTACAAAATCTATGACCGGGTCAAACGTCATATACGGATGATGCAGAAAAATATCTTTTCGTGAGATGGAGGTAAAAATATCCTCATCCTCATTCACTCCCGGAACACGTGCCGGGTGATACGGTTTGGCTTTGAAGTTTTCCGTCCCCTCAATACCATACAATTTCATTAAGAATGTCAGATCGATCGGTCCGGAAATATAGAAGATATCCTCATCTTTGGTTCTAAATTCCCGTTTGAGTATCTTCAAAAGCTTCTTGTCCACTTTTTCTTCGACTTCAAGACGAATGACTTCCCCCCATTGTCTCTTCTTGAGCTGTCTCTGGATTTCCTGGAGCAGATCCTCTGCTTCATCTTCATCAATCGTCAGATCCGCATTCCGCATGATTCGGTAGGGGTGCGCACATATCACATCATAGGTCAGAAACAGCTTCCCTATATTGCGCTCAATAATTTCTTCCAGCAGAATCGCCTTGCGCTCCGAACCTTCGAAGGGCAGTTCCACAATCCTTGGAAGCACTGAGGGAACCTGTACTGTTGCAAATTCAAACTCCTCTTTCTCGTCTTTGCTTTTCTTTCTGTCCTTTTTCAAAAGCAGGGCCGCAATGTTCAGTGTCTTATTGCGCACCAGAGGAAAGGGCCGGGACGAGTCTACGGCCATGGGGGTAAGCACAGAGTATACGTATTCATCGAAATACTTGTCTGCAAAGCGCTGCTGGCTCTCGGAGAGATCTTCATGCTCATCAACCAGTCTGTAACCATTCTTACGCAATACCGGCAGCAGTGATCTTGTTAATGTAGAATACTGCATTGCGACCAGCTCATGCGCCGCTTCTGAAATCAGACTTAACTGCTCCTTTGGCGTATAGCCGGCGATATCCGGCTTCGTGTATTCCGCATTGACCTGATCCTTTAGAGAAGCCACGCGTACCATATAAAATTCATCTAAATTTGACGAAGTAATACTCAAGAATTTGAGACGCTCAAAGAGAGGGATACTTTTATCCCTTGCCTCACTTAACACACGCTGGTTGAATTTCATCCAGCTAAGTTCTCTATTGACGTAATATTCCGGCTTTTTATAGGGTGCATATTTGTTTTCACTGCTCATGCGTTTCCTCCTTTTGTGCTCTTGCTCCGCTTAATCACCGGTCTGACATCGAATACCGATTCAAAGAAATCAATTTTATCAGGTACCAGTCCTACCTCCAGGCTGAAATCTTTCGTCACATCGACAATCAGCTGCATCTTATTCTTGCCCCACCGAATCTGCACATCTTTGACTTTCTGATGATGGCTTCTGTCAAGTTCATTGGCAATACGCAGCAATGCGATTAATTTCGTGATGATCAGATATTCCTGAAGCGTCAGGTCGGATTCGCGGTGCAGGCAGCTGTATGCGGGAAGCGACATGGTGTTGTAACGCACAATATGGGCGATCATCTCCCGCTCTTCGTGAGAAAGTCCTATGATTTCTGTGGACATGATGATGTTATAGGAAGAAAGCTGCGCATTCGCCAGACTGATATATTTACCACAGTCATGCAGAAGCGCCGCGATATGCAAAAGCAGCCGTTCACGTGCTGATAACCCATGAATTTTCCTCATACTGTCGAACATTTTAAGTGCAATTTCAGCCACCGCTTTGGTGTGTGTCTGATTGCTTGAGTAGCGTTTGGCGATATTCTTGGCCGCAATGATGATATCCCGCTCAAAATTATGTACCGGCTTAATGAACTTATTTTCTTCAGCAAAATGATAGGCCAGCCCGTCCTCAAGAACTGTCCCGGGCACCCACATGGTTTCTGCCTGAAACATATCAATAAAACTTTTATACAGAACTGCTGTCGGTACCACCAGAGAAGCGTATTCCAAAGGAATGCCCAGCTGTGCTGCCATATCTGCCTCAGATTTGTGCACCAGCATCTCGTAACGCTCATCGAACTCGGCCTTTTGAATCCGTCCCTTGCCGGCTGTACTGGGGAACATGGCTTCCACCAGGAAATCGCCCTGTAAAATGACATTCTCAATGACTCGGTCTTTCACATAAAGGCGCTTAAAGCTCATAACCTCATTAAAGATAAAATCATGTATCAGCTCTTCGTAATGAGTTGATTCTTTCTCTAATAAAGAGAGTCTCTCTCGGATTCTCAGATTTCCCAGTTTTAAATTCTGTGTGGCGACCAGCGCATCATTGTCGAACAAAGAAATCTGTACACTTCCGCCGCCCACATCGACAATCGCCGTCCCTTTTTGAATAATCTCTTTAAAATCCTCTTCGATAGAAGCGATAGATTTGTACCCCAGGAACCGCTGCTTTGAATTACTTAGAATCTCAACTGTGATTCCGGTCTTTTGATGAATCTGCTCCAACAAAATATCGGGATTTCTAAGCTCACGAATCGAACTGGTGGCACAGGCCCTGTACTCTGTGACTCCGTATTCCTTCATGATCTGAGAAAAGTCGCATAGAATTTCACACAGTTTATGCAGCTGTTCAATCGCTATTTCTCCTGTTTTATAGGTATCCCGCCCCAGCTCAATACGGTATCTGGGGTAATCGATCTGCTTAATCCCCTGCTTTTTCGAAAGCTCGAATATTTTCATACTTACTTCATAAGCACCTATATCAATTGCCGCAAATGTGGTAACCGCCATCTTCCTACCTCCCGTATTTCTTAGTGTTTTTATTCTACCTTTTTTATACACAAAACTCTAGGGCTTTTACAATTATTTAACAAAAACCGCCGTAATTTTACAATACCTTTGTTAAGAAACAAATGTACCGTTACGGCGGTTTTACAATTGCTATTCGATTAATTTTTCCAGCCTGCTTCCCAGCAGATAGTCTATAAACTGCTGCGCAGTACGGCCGCTCTGTCCGCCGTGGTGTATCTCCCACTTATTGGCTTCGGCCAAAAGCTCTTCTTCCGGCATATCAATATGATGACGTTTCGCCAGTTCCTTTACAATATTGTGAAATTCTTTACGTTCAGGCGCCGCGAAAAAGATGGTCACACCGAACCTGGCAACAAGCGAAAGTTTCTCCTGTACAGTGTCAGAAGAATGCAAATCATCGCGCCGCCCCTCTTTATCACTGAACTGCTCCCGCACCAGATGACGCCTGTTCGAAGTGGCATATATCAATACATTGTCCGGCTTCTTCTCAAGGCCGCCCTCTATCACAGCCTTAAGATATTTGTATTCTATTTCAAATTCCTCAAAAGAAAGATCGTCCATATAGATGATGAACTTGTAATTACGGTTCTTAATCTGTGCAATGACTTCATTCAAGTCCTGAAACTGGTGCTTATATACTTCTATAATCCGTAAGCCTTTATCATAATACTCATTTAGAATTCCTTTAATACAGGAGGACTTACCCGTACCGGCATCGCCAAAGAGCAGACAGTTATTCGCCTTTCGCCCCGCAACAAAGGCTTCCGTATTATCGGTCAGTTTCTTTTTGGCAAGTTCATAGCCTACGAGGTCATCGAGATGAACATGCGCAATATTCTTGATTGGCTCAATGACCACCTCATCATGACTGTCGTGCGCGACACGAAATGCCTTATGCAGCCCGAGCTTGCCCACGCCAAAATCTTTATAGAAATGCTCCATATGCTCTTTGAACTGTGCCGCATCTGCACTGTTGGCCAGTCGTTCGGATAATTCCGTAATACGATCCCGGATGCGCAGATTGAAGATCTTGCTTTTGCTGTCATTTTGTACATATTGATTCAACGAAAAATCTATTGCCAGACCAGGTGCCAGCCTCATGATATCTACTGCATACAGCTCCTTGAAAATTGCAAAATCATAGAGCGCGCACGCATTAATGGTTCCATCCGCCTTTCCTTTGATCTCACAGGCTTTACTAAACGTATTCTCGTGATTGACCAGCAGAAACGTCAGATAAATCTGCCAGAGATTACCTGAAAACCCATAGGTACCGGCAAACTCAATCAAATCATGCAGGACTGACAGGACTCTTGCCTGTGCACTTCGTTCCTGCTCTTTATGTTCCAGCAACTGTATAATTTCTTTTAGGATACCGTCATGCTCGAATTTACGGTATACAACACATTGAAGTTTGGTATTCATCCTGCTCTCCGTTTCTTTAGTAATTCCCAAAAACTCTCACATATTTTGCTTCCTGACGGATGCCGCGCAGGGCATTCTTCACCGAACTGTCGCGCAGATTTCCTGTGAAATCCACGAAAAACCTGTATTCCCAGCTTTTACCGGGGATGGGACGCGATTCGATTTTTGACATGTTTAATCCATTATATATGAAGTGCGACAGCATATTATACAGCGTTCCGCTTTCGTGCGGAATCTCAAAACATATACTGATTTTGTTTGCCGTACTCACATATCTTTGCTTTTTACTGACAATAATAAAGCGTGTATAGTTGTCTTCATTATAGTAAATCCCCTTTTGCAGAACATCCAGATCAAATATTTTGGCGGCTGCCTCACTGGCAATGGCGGCCTGTGTTCTGCGATGATCCCGGGCAATCTTCCTGGCGGCACTCGCCGTATTCTCATACTCATGCTGTGTCCACTGCGGATGCGTCTCCAAGTACTTTTTACACTGACTCAGTGCCTGCGGATGCGAATAGACATCCTCGATGTCCGACAGGCTTGCCCCGCGTACCCCCAACAGGGCGTGCTCGCATTTTATAACCTGCTCACCTACAATATACAGGTCGAACTCGCCCAGTAGATCATAGACATCTGTCACAATTCCGGCAGTGGAATTCTCAATGGGGAGTATTGCGTATTGTGCATCTCCCCTGGCAATAGACTCCATCACTTCTCGCCAGGTGTGCACATGTTCATTCTGAACATTCTCACCAAAGAAACGGTGCATGGCTTCATATGTATAGGCACCCTCTACGCCCTGATAAACCACCTTTTTTCCGGCAATGGGCAGTTCTTCGACAAATTCATAGTCAATCGCCTCTTCAATGCCATGTTCTGTCAACAGCCGGTATTGCAGCTTGCGGCTCATCGACATAATCTGCTGAAACAGCTCTTGTACACCCGCAGCCGTAAATTCACTCTGCGCCTTCGCTTTAAGCGCTGCCAGCTTGCTGATTTCTCGTTCCTGATCAAAGACCGGCTTCCCTGTCTTGATCTTGAAATCTGCCACTTCCGAGGAAAGTTTCATTCTCTTTTCAAACAGCCGGACGATTTCATCATCTATTACATCTATATCCTGTCGTATTTCATTTAAATCCATTATGTTCTCCTCTTGTTTTCCAACACTTTTTTCACAGTATTCAGAAAAGAAAGGGTTCCAAATACTACAATCACATCCTGCGTATCTGCGCCGCTGCAGGCCAGCTCAACTGCTTCCTCCACAGAATCACCTGCCTGTACGTGCGGATTGAACGGCCGCACTGCCTCTGCCAGCTGTCCGGCCTCTAAAGCCCGCCCGGGATTGGGGGGTGTAACGGTAATCACCTGCCTGGCCAGCGGTGCCATGATTTCTGCCACTTCATCGTAATTCTTGTCTTTTAGCATACTCATGACAAAGACAAAGTCACGACCTTTGTAATAGCGGAGCAGCGACTCTTTGAGGTGCAGTGCCGCCGGTGGATTATGGGCTCCGTCAAGAATAATATCCGGTTGTGTCTGCATCAGCATAAAACGCCCCAGCCATTTTGTCTGCAAAAGTCCCTCCTGTATCTGCTCCAGCGTCAGATGCAGACCGTCTGCTTTAAGAAGCAGTAATGTCTCAATGGCAAGGACGGCATTCTCAATCTGAAATGTCCCGGCCATCTGCAAAGTATAGGTCGCACCTTTATAGACAAAGGTCTGGCCTGCCGCACTTTCCTGAAGAATCCGGACCTGCGCTGCATCTGCGATATAAAGTCTGGCTTCCTGCTTCCTGCAGGTGTCAGCTATGACCTGTGCTGCCTCGGGGCTTTGTACAGCGCTTACAACCAGACTATGCGGCTTAATAATGCCTGCCTTCATCCGGGTGATATCTTCCAGTGTATCTCCCAGATATTCCATATGATCCATCCCGATAGATGTCAGTATCTCTACCCGCGTATTTTGAACAATGTTCGTCGCGTCTGTCAATCCTCCCATTCCGGTCTCCAATAGGACAATGTCACATTTTTGTGTGTAAAAACACAAAAACGCTGCGGCTGTCTCGATCTCGAAAGTCGTCGGATGTCTAAGACCGTCTGCACACATCGCATCCACTGTGGCTTTTACCGTTGTAATCAGCGCTGCATAGGCCTCCTTGGCTATCGCTTCCCCATTGATTTCGAAGCTTTCCAAATAGGAGAAGACCCCCGGTGACGTGAATTTTCCAGTTTTGTATCCTCCCTTGCGCAGCGCAGTAGACAGATACGCAAGTACGGAACCTTTGCCGTTCGTGCCGGCGGCATGAATCACAGTGAGCGCGTCCTGCGGATTGCCCAGCCGCGACAGCAGTGCCCGCATGGAATCCAGTCCCAAAATGTAACCGATTTCTTTAGTTTTCTGTATGTACTCCATAGTTTCCTGATACTTCATTTTATGTCTCTTTTCCCAGCAGCAAATGCCCTTGAATTCTTTATTCCCCATTATAATACAACGCCCTTCTAAACTCAAGTTGCTCTTGAAAAAAGGCCTTGACTATTATATTATAGTATACGAAGTAAGCAAATAGAATTATCGCAAAAACCAGGAGGTAGTACATGAAGCATTTAATGAGTCCCTTGGATTTGTCGGTCGAAGAATTAGCATCTATTCTTGACCTGGCCAATGACATTGAGAAACGACCGGAGAAGTACGCAAAAGTGTGTGAGGGGAAACGTCTGGCCTCTTTATTTTATGAACCAAGCACGCGAACTCGGCTCAGTTTTGAAGCGGCTATGATGAATCTTGGAGGGAAGGTATTAGGATTTTCTGATGCTTCTTCCAGCTCTGCCACCAAAGGTGAAAGTGTATCTGATACCATCCGCATGGCATCCTGCTATGCCGATATCGCGGCGATGCGCCATCCCAAGGAAGGAGCTCCGCTGGTCGCCTCTATGGCCTCCTCGATACCGGTAATCAATGCCGGTGACGGCGGACATCAGCACCCGACCCAGACTCTGACAGATCTGCTGACCATTCGTTCTTTGAAAGGGCGCTTGGATCACCTGACCATCGGGCTTTGTGGTGACTTGAAGTTCGGGCGCACTGTCCATTCACTAATCGAAGCGCTGGTACGCTATGAAAACGTCCGCTTTATTCTGATTTCCCCTGAAGAATTACGTCTGCCTGACTACATCCGCACCGGTGTGCTGCAGAAGAACCATAAGGATTTTGAGGAAATGGTACGTCTGGAGGATGCACTTCCTGAACTGGATCTTCTGTATATGACGCGTGTACAAAAAGAACGCTTCTTCAATGAAGAAGACTATGTACGTATGAAAGATTTCTATATTCTGGATTCTAACAAAATGAAACTCGCGAAGGAAGATATGCTCGTCCTGCATCCGCTGCCACGCGTCAATGAAATCCATGTTGACGTGGACAAGGACCCGCGGGCTGCCTATTTCAAGCAGGTACAATATGGCGTATATGTCCGTATGGCACTTATACTTACGCTTCTGGGATTGGAGGGAACAACATGCTAAACGTAGGTCAAATTAGCGAAGGCTTCGTACTCGATCATGTCAAAGCCGGAAAAAGTATGATGATCTATCATAACCTTGGGCTCGATAAACTGGACTGCACTGTGGCAATCATCAAAAATGCCCGCAGCAA
This sequence comes from Lachnospiraceae bacterium, assembly GCA_047975025.1. Taxonomy (GTDB): domain Bacteria; phylum Bacillota; class Clostridia; order Lachnospirales; family Lachnospiraceae; genus JBKECY01. The sequence goes on along the minus strand of JBKECY010000037.1, from coordinate 70,833 downwards.
CAAGATGGGAAAGAAAGACATTCTAAAGGTAGAGTGCCCGATTGACAAGCTGGATTTGGATATTCTGGGATTTATTGATCATAATATTACTGTGAATATTATAAAAGACGGTGTCATCGTAGAAAAGAGAGTTTTAAATCTGCCACTGCAGATTACCAACGTAATTCGCTGTAAGAATCCACGCTGTATCACATCAATTGAGCAGGGGCTTGATCAGGTCTTCCTCCTCGTTGATGAGAAAGAAGAAACCTATCGCTGTAAATACTGCGAGGAAAAATATTCAGACGTAAACTAAAAAAACTACCGGCGGACAATCAGTCTGCCGGTAAATTTTTACTATTTTATGTATCTGTCGTAAGCAAAGCGATAAGCCGGGTTCTGTCGTGAGTGGTCATCTGTCTACATCTGCCGTTACCGGCAGACTTTAGCGACCCACCTGAAAGCGTGACGAGCAGCCACATAGCTTTCTATTCGGTCTTGCTTCGAATGGAGTTTACATAGCCTTATCTGTTACCAGATAAGCGGTAGTCTCTTACACTGCCTTTCCACCCTTACTCCATGTCATTACGACACGCAGCGGTTTATTTCTGTTGCACTGGTCTGGGAGTTACCTCCACCGGACGTTATCCGGCATCCTGCTCTATGAAGCCCGGACTTTCCTCTCCTGAGGCCTTTCGGCTGTTTCAGCTGCGACCACTTGCCTTACTTACGGCAGCTTCCCTATTCTATCACGATTTGACAATCCTGTAAATACGCGAATCCCAAAGTTTGGCCCCGTATCACACTCCGAAGCATCCTCCGCCAATGAACTCACGCAGAATCGAGTTATTAGGGATAATATCACTTGGAATCGGTATAAAATAATCCAGAAATTTCAGCAGCCGGTTGGCTTCGTAATATTCAGGTTCTCCTTTATTGATTGCAAACAGCAGCGGCTCCGCATACACTTTTAAGCAGGCCAGTTCGTATACAAGCGCAGAGTTGAACATAACATCTGCCTCTTCCTGAAATGGGAAGATATTTTCTGCCTCACCCCGGCGTACTGATTTCCACATAGCGATGGTTTCCTTCGCCGTTGTGCCGCGCCCCCTTGCGTCTCTGACAATCCGGCGAATCAAGCGTCCGTCTGTCGTAGGAATCCGGTTATGCTCATCTATGTTCAGCTGTGTCAGGGCGCTTACATAAATCTTGAATTTACTGTCTTTGGGCAGCGAATGACTGAGTTCATCGTTTAAGCCATGGATTCCTTCGAGCACCAGTATATCATTCTCTTTGAGTGTCAGGCTGCGGCCCTTGTACTCCCGCTTACCGGACTTAAAATTGTATTCCGGAAGCTCAACTGTCTCACCTTGTATAAGGCGCATCATATCTTCATTGAACTGCTTAATATCAATGGCCTTTAAAGTTTCGTAATTGCGCTCTCCAAATTCATCGAGCGGTGTCTGGTCACGATTCACAAAATAATTGTCTAATGCAATCGGATGCGGATGCAGCCCATGCGCAGACAGCTGTGTGGAAAGCCTGTGCGAAAACGTGGTCTTGCCGGAAGAAGACGGGCCTGCAATCATAATGAATTTCCGGTTGCCCTGTTCCATGATCTGTTCAGCAATTTTGCTGACCTGCGTTTCCTGAAACGCTTCTTGTACCAGAACGATCTCCTGCAGACCCTCCTGTGAAATACGATCATTGAGTTCACCTACCGTAGACACATGGAAGCGCTCTCCCCATTCCTTGGAGAACTTCTGAATCTTAAAAATTTTAGGTGTATCCACGAAAGGCGGCACCACACCAGGATTTTCAAGTGTCGGAAGCTGCATTACAAACCCTTCATCATAGGGAAAGAGTTTAAAATATTTGATATAGGAAGTATCTTCTACCATGAAGCCATAATAATAGTCTTCATAGTTTTCAATACTATATATATTTACTCTCGATACCCTGCGGTACCGGAACAGATATTCCTTGTCGTACATCCCATGCTTATGGAACAACTCAATGGCTTCATCCGTCCCCACACTGCGCTTCATAATCGGCAGCTTCTGTGCCACCAGCTCCTGCATCCGTACAGTTACTGCATCAAGAAAATTCTGGCTCACTCCATTCATATCTGCAATTTTAAAATAGTACCCGGTTCCCATCGTATGACGCAGCACCACACGCTGGACATTCTTCTTGCCGACGATATCATAAATCGCCTTTAGTAAGACCAGGCAGGCGCTTCTGCGATAGGTCTTCCTTCCGATAGTTCCCTTCGTGGTCTCGAACTTGATCTCACAGTCTTTCTTTACATGGTGATGCAGCTCCCGCAGCTTGCCGTCTACATAGACAAGTACGATGGGCGCACCGTCAATTTCTTTATATTCACTGACAATGGCGGAATAGGATATCCCCTTGGGATATTGCTTGATCGTATCACCTATTTTTACCTGAATCATAGTATCTGTCATTATTTTTCATCCCCTTTTTATAAAAAGTATACCATTTTGCGGGCGAAAAGTCATGAAAATAAAATGTTAAAAAACAAGAAAGAAACTCAGAACGCTATGATAATTCCCTGATCGTTCGCATACAGGGAGCTGGTTCCCCTCGTTTCATTGATGACAATTTCATCAAATTCGAACATACCGCGCACCTTTTCGGAAAAATCACAGGCAAAGCCCGGATTATTACAGTGGCTGATGACCAGACGCTCTCCCCTGGTCTTCTTCTTGCTGTCCGTAATCAGACGCAGCAGCCGCTCAATCACCTGCTTTTTTCCTCTTCCATGAGAATACTGCGCAATAAATCCCTTGTCATCGGCTCCCATAATCGGGCGTATATTAAGCGCTGTCAGGATTCTCCCGCTGATGCGGCTAAGCCGTCCGCTTTTGATCAGGTTGCTCAGATCCTCCAACACGAAATAGGTCTTCATATCTTTAATAAAAGCCTGTACACGTGCTACGATTTCCATCGTATCAAGCCCTAAGTGTATTAAGTCGTTGAGCTTCAATGCCACAAGACTCTCACCCGCACAGGCACTCATGGTATTGAACACATAGGTCTGTGCCCCTTCTTTATCCATGATTCCCTTGGCCGTCATGGCACTTTGATAGGAAGCTGAAATATTCGCCGACAATGTAACAATAAAATTCACACTGTCCTTCTGAATCTTGTCACAAAACGCTGCCGGAGAAGGTGCACCCGAGGTGGTCTTCTCTTTCGTGTGCTTCATCGTTTCCATGAACTGCTTCATCTGAAGCGTACTGTCATCGACTAAAACCTGCTCCCCTACTGTCAGTGTCAGGGGAACCGTACTGATCTTCACCCTGCTTTGAAGCTCTTCTGTCACATCGCAACAGCTGTCGGCAATTATATTATATTCCATTGGTAAACTCCCATCTGCATTTTTACAGTTATTATAACTGCATTATGTAGAGTATATAATCTTTTAATACAGTTGTCAACTCTATTTCTATGTCTGACATATAAAAAAACGGACACAGCCACTACCGCTGCCCCCGCTATTAAACTCTGCAAATCATTCGTGCTCTTTCGGCTTTTCTTCCGCCGTAAACTGCTTCAAAAACCGCTGTGCACGCCATTTGTTGACCAGTGCTTTAAGTGCTGCATCCAGAATCAGAATTGTCTGACTCTCAGGTGCCTCTAACTGAGTTCCTTCATCGCCCTCTCGACATAGAATCTCCAGCCTGTCACAAAATGTATTATACGCTTTTTCCATTCCGCATTCATCTATCATACAATCAATCAGTGATCTGATTTCATCCATCGAAAACACACGTTTTAGAAGGCTGATCACAATCAGACTGGCCATATGCACCTTGTCATACTTTTTGCCCTGAGGCGGCTGGATGAACTTCTGCTTGACGTAATTGTTAATCATTGTCTTCGTCAGTCCCTGCTCATTATCCTCTGCAAACACTCCGGTCGCTGACTGCGTTACCATGAGTATCTGATCGAGATACAACGGAATATCCGTAAGTTCCTCCCATCTCGGACAGTGATATTGACTTAATTCGTTCTTCAAATACTTATCCCCCTGCATGATTCCATGCGTAAGTCGGTTGCTACTGCTACGTTACACCATAGTACCGCAGACTGTCAAGGGATTTTCTATGAAATCAGCGCATCCTGCAAAAATAGAAGTCCATGCTCTGCGATATCTGCATCCTGCTCCGCTGTACCGCCGCTGACTCCCAGACCCCCAATAATCGTACCGTTCACGACCAGAGGCACACCGCCGCCGAAGATGATCATACGCCCGTTATCCGCCTTGTCTATGCCGTAAAAAGTCTCGCCCGGCATTGCCAGCCTGCCTAATTCTTTGGTAGACATTTTAACAGCAACCGCAGTATAAGCTTTGTTCATAGCAATGGAAAAGCTAGCCAGATAGGAACCGTCCATCACATGTACGGCAATTGCATTTCCATCAGGTCCACAGACGGAAATCACTGCATTAAGGCCTACTGATTTTGAATATTCCTCAACTTTTTCAATTAATCTCTTGGCTGCTTCCAGCGTGATCCGCTGCATATTTTGTCCCAGATTCTCAAGTACGGCCTGTACCACAGCTTCATCTGTCATCGTCGGCACACTCCTTTCATTCTCTACAAGATAGTCGAGCAGTCTGGCATTCATGTACAAATAATCCGAAAGCCGGTTCAGATACTTTTGTGCCCTGGCATCCACTGTGAGTTTGTTATGTACGACTGTCATCTGACGCTCGGCTCTTCTGGCAACAGTGCGGGCTATGTCAATGCGGGCAGACTGTTTCGTCTTCCCCGGATGAACGAACTTCTTTTCTCTGGGAAAAGAATCCTCTATGGAAGTAATGCAATCCTCAAGAACCTGTACCTCTTCGTCCGGCAACTTATATTTCACGTTATAACGATCGGCGATTCCTGCCATAATGGTAATCAGATTGGCCTGAATCCGCTCGATCTGATCCTGAAATGATACTTCACCCGCGTCCGCTTTGATCAGTCCGAGATGGCTTGTCAGTTCATCAATACTTCCAAGCAATGCAATCCGATCGTCTGATTTTGACACATGTGCAAGGTTCATCAGGCTTGTCATGCCTCTGTCACCTTTTTTAGTGTATATATCCATATCGACACCTTTCCTGTGATTTCTTCTAATAAATCTGCTTGAACGATACACGTTTGACGGCGCGTGCCGCATTTGCTCCCAGATTTCTGCTCTGCCAGTCCAGCGGAGTACGCAGAACAAATGTATTCCTGCCTTTTTCTACTGTGCGCATCTGCATGGCAGCCTGTGTCCCCAGGATACCAATCCCGGTTCCAAGGACTGAATCATTCGCCGCCTGATAGGAAAGCAGATCCAGATCTGTGCTCCTCTGCTCCACAACTCGGTACAACACGCCCTCTTCTTCAATTCCGGCGCAGATTTCCTGTAACATTGCTGTGTCGGCTTTACAGGCATACACCAGTATTTCCGGTCTATTCTCCATCAGATGCACCTCCAAGATAGGACAGCACCAAGCCGGTAGCTACGGCATTTCTCGGTCCCTGTGTTCTGCGGATATTACCTCGTCCGCACACGATCTTGTAATTGGAAAACTCTTCCATCAGCATTTCCGGTATCTCAAAGTCTTCCGCAGAACCTCCAACAAGTACAATATTCGGAATATTGCGCAACTCATGATCCGGTGCAATTTCGCGCAGTGCCCGCAGCGCATTTGTAACAAATACTTTCTTCTTGGCTTCTTTTCGCACCGAGAGGATTTTCTCAAGCGGAATGTCTTCTTCTATTTTAATCATTTCTGCTCCGTTAAGCAAGGCCACATTGCCAAAATAACGAGGATCTGTCGGTTCTTCGAAGAATCGAACCGCACCGCTTTCCAGACGCATATGGAACAGGCTCTCCACCTTACCAAGCGGATACCGCTTAATCTGCTCCGCCATCATCCGGCTCTTTAACCCCAGTTCTTCTTGAATCAGCATTGATACAAGCTCTCCTGCCCCAGCTTTATGCGTCGTTGCCACGCTGCCGTCCTCCTTAATGATTGCAGCATCGGTAGAGCCGCCTCCCAGATCCAGGATTGCCAGCGGCAGGGTCGTTCCGGGTGTGGTAAGTGCTCCAATCGCAGCCATCACCGCCTCCACTCCGGCTACTTTTACATTCACATGCAGTTGTTCACGCAGCAGTGCAGCAATTCTCTCCATAGGCAGCTGTGCCGTCTTTACCATGGCTGCGATTCCCACTGCCTTTTCCAGACAGGTTTCTCCCGCCAGTGCCCCGGCAATTTGTACAGGTGCCAGTGTATCGACTGCCAGAAGATCTGTGATGCGTACCTGCGTATCACGCTCTTCTGAAAGCATCTGCATCCCCTGTTTGATTTTAGCAAACATATTGCCGACATTTGTGTCTGCATCGCCATGTACATCTTCTATGGAAGGGACGGCATTCACTGTCCGCATAATTGCTTCTGCGCCTGAATCAATCGGAACACTGATTTCTTCTAACTGTCCGGCTCCTGTCTTGGAAACGGCACGAATGTGAAGCGTTCCTGCCGGCAGCACATTTTCCTGCACTTTACCATACGGAGTCTTAATCACAACCGCACTGCGCTTTCCAATCAGACTTTTTGCAATGGGGGTAACCATTTTGGTTTCGCGGGCATCCAGCGAAAGCAGCGTTGCAATCCCATAGGGGTTAGAAAGCATACGGATCGATTCCTGCGGAAGTGCCACTTCCACAGCCGCCGTTTTGTGCTCGGGAATGTCCTGAATATTCTTTACTTCATCAATAATCGGCACCTTATGCCGCAATCTGTTGGCGACCAGTACCGCTTCATCCGCCTGAAGAATCACCGCCGTAATCGTTCGTGTCTCGGCATAGTGATTAATCGCTGCCGCCGCCTCTTCAAAAGGCGTCATATGATTTACCAGAACAATATACGGCACATCTGCCTGCATGTCTCTGGCATGTGACAGGCGAATCGTCTCACCAACGGCATGTCCTGCGCCCGCCGGTGTCGACGGATTATGACCAATCATGGAGGACTCTGTAATAATCGTCTCCGTAATCGTTTCCATCGCCGTATCACCAATAACCGGGGCCGCTTCATTAATACGAATCAGATCTAATTGCTGCATTGACATGGAAGCAGACGAAAGAGCCGCTGCCAGCGCCGTTGTAATACCGGTCACATTCGCAGTGGTTCCTTTAGTTCCTGTCGTCATCTCAGAATGGGAAGCAAGAAACTGCAGCTTACCCTCTTCATCAATACGGCCGACACAAACTTCCGTTGTAGAGTTTCCTATGTCAACTCCGGCAATATATTTCAAAGCAGTATTCCCCTCTTTTCATAGATCTCAGCAGCCTCCAGCACCAGACGGGCGCAATTCGCTGCTTTGTAGGTATCCATCAGTTCTTCTGCCATCTTCACTAATTCAAGCTTCGTGGCTCGATTCGGTCTTAATTTATTATACATTGTAAGAATCACTTCATCTGGCACGTCCACCAGTTCTGAAGCTCTTTGAAAATTAAGGGCCAATCCAGGATTGTCATTTTGCATGGCTACTTCACCTTGCTTACCCAGCATTTCCTTAGAAATCTTAATATCGTCCGGCTTTACATTTCCCTTCTTGATTTCTTCAAGGGAAATTTCGCTTAACTTTTTACCGGTTTTTGAACGGATTGAATCTCGTTCATGTTCACTAAAAGGATAGTTCATCTTGTTCTCCTTATCTTCGCTCCTGCTGACGGTCGGTTACACAGGCCATTCGATACAGGGGGCTTTCGTATCCACCAGTTCAGTTTCTTTTAGATGCATAAGCGCTGCCTTTACCTGATAATTCGCCCGGACCATCGGATCATTGCGCCCTTCAATCGGAGTGACTTTCTCGCCCTTGACATAAAGAGCCGCATTTCTTCCAATTGCACGATAGGTTTCCAGTGTCATTAGCGGAGCCTGTGGAAACAGTTCCAGATTTGACAGGGGATACAAATCCTTTTGGTGAATCACAGCGGTCCCTTTGGACTGCACACCGATTCCGATGCCTGAGCCGCTTAGGCGCGCCGCTTCCAATCCCATAAAGCATACATCTGAAGTCTTGTAAATTTTTACAACCCTTGCTGTCATACCTTCTTCTTCGATGCCTGCCTTCAGATTACGAAGCACATCTTCTAAGGCCAGACCGTTGATTGTATAACGAATCTGTCTTTGAAACGCCGGACCGACACCAATAACGACTTCTTTGGGGTCTGTACCTTTTACTGCTGCCGCGAGATGGCTGTCCTGGGTCGAAGGCGTCTGCTCCTGCATCTGCTGCAGGACGATTCTTGTTATTTCTTCTATGAGTTTTTGTTCATCCATTTGCTACGGCCTCCTAAAATTGATTGGGATCTATAATATGCGGAATTGCCTTGATCTCTTCCCAGCGTTCTCCGTCCACACGATAGCCGGTGCCGGGTCCCATATAGTCATTCGGCTGATTGACACCTGAGATTACGTTGAATTCTTTATCCAAAATAGCTGAGGTCTGCATATAATCGCCGGCTACACGCTGCTTTAACATTTGCAGAATACTTTCAGCCAGTTCATCAAATCCGGACTCTGCCAGTGCTTTTACAATATCAATTCCGGTGATTCCACGTTTCATCATGTCTTCGACTGCCATAAGGTCTGCTACCACATCTCTGTCAGGTGTGTCATGGCTTCCATGCGCATAGGTGACCACTTCGACCTGCTCATCTGTTACTTCTGTCAGGCCAAGGTAGCGAAATACAGCTTGTACTGCCTGCCCCGCCGTACGGCGCACACGAATCACATCTTCCTCTGTTACAGGGCGAAGTCCGCCGTCAACCTGCATATCTCTTTGCAGTACATTATAATCATCAAAATCCTCCGCATCAAAGTTCGAACCGGCGAACAGATTGTCGTAATTGGGTTCTCCCGCATAGCCGGAGAAAATAAAATCCGTACCCGGGAAGAACTGCAGCATAGTACGAGCCGTACGACGCATATCTGAATTAGAAAAGCTCTGATCGTTTGAAGAAGCACATTCCAGTCCGCGAAGTGATGCGACAAGATTTTCTCCCATGACCTCTCTGATACCGGATGGTACGCTTGCGGCAATACCAATACAGCTGACAGAACCATTTTGAATTCCCTGTGATCCTGCACCATTTGTCACATAGAGGCACCGGGTTTCAAGGTAGAGCATGGATTTTTGCTCGGCACTTCCCATAAGTACTTCTGAACCGGAGCCTGATGTAAACCGGGTCTTAAGACCTCTCGAGGCATACGCTGAATTCAAGAATGCTTTGGAGTAGGGTGTGTCATCTCCATCAATGAAGACCTTCTCCGTACCATAGACCGACATGGTTTCAGCATACGTAGTAAATCCGCGAATTCCCAGTTCAAGTTCTGTGGCTTCCTCCACCGCACACTGCGTCAGGACACCTTTTCGTCCCACCTGTGCTCCTATTAAAAGGGCAATCGCATTAAATGGTGCATAACGTGCGATACCCACAGTTGTTTCTTCTTCGGCAAACCCACGCAAGGCACCTTCTGCTGCATCAGCCGCAATCTGTACCGGATCATCCTTCAGGTTGGTGATATGTGCCTGATTCGCCGGTGTACGGCGAGCACGCATCTTCTGCATACCCATCATCATCTCTACTACATTTAGATGATTGATGACTTCAACCATCTTGGCCGGGGTAATGGACGCAGCTATCTCTAATAATTCTTTTCTTGGTACATTAATATCCACAATCTTGCGGGCAATTGTAAGTGATGGCAGCTGCATATATTCTTCTGCCCTGGCGGTCTGGATCGCATAATCTGCTATAAACTGATCCAAAAAGTCAAATTCTTCTCGTTTTCTGCCATCAAGCTCAACGATTTTTCCATCTACGATGCGAATGGATGGCTCCGGATCGTACGGACTTTTCATGGCAATAAAGCCTTTCTCCGCCCATTCATTGATAAATCCGTCCTTATTGACCGGACGATTATTTAATATTTCCATTCTTTTAGACTGTTTCATGTACTATACCCTTTATCCTCATCTTCGCTCAAATTGAGATTAAAAATTTATACATCGTTATCATACCACTTTTTTCTGAATCCCACAACTTTTATTTGAATTTTTTTCTGTTTTTTTGTTGTTTTTCCTTTTTTGTTGACCGTTTCCTCTCTATTTCTTTCCCTTGCTTATTTTTTCCAGCTGACGCTTTTACAGTTTTTCTCAGTTTTTTATTGACAGGTATATCCGGAAGTGCTAGAATCTCTCTAACGTTAACATATAATTCATATATATTTAGTAGGGGGTATTATGAAAAAACGTTTCTTTTCGAGTCTGAGCTATTTTATTCCGAGTCTGTTTCTGGTGTTGTTTCCTCGGTTACTCTTCCCTGTCTGCCCGGTAGAAGCGGATAGTTCTCCCATGAAATGTTTCTGGAGCGGCCGCATAGTATGGAGTCTGGGTATCCTGCTTGTGATACTCGCCATCTTATTTCTATTTATACAGTCGACCGAAATCCGTCTGGGGCTTAGTATCGGCATTCTGGGACTCTCAGTCTATACACTCTTGGTTCCTACTGTTCTCATAGGCGTATGCGCGGGAGCTCATATGCCTTGCAGAAGTGGTACGTTGCCTGCCGTCCTTATTGCCGGTGCTGCTTTGCTCATCATTTCTGTGATTCATATTTTTGTTCTTTTGCGAAAAGGTAAAACACTATGAGTACTCCTAAGAAACCTCACAAACTTACATCCACCCGGCTGGCTTGGGCAAATCTGGTGCAAAAGCGCTACCGCACACTGGGTCTGGCCGCCATTGTCACTGTATTGTCCTTCACACTGTTCGGCGGTTCCGTACTCTCTTTGAGCCTGCAAAACGGTCTGCAGCACGTGGAAGAACGTCTGGGGGCGGATCTTATGGTCGTCCCACAAGGTTATGAAGCCGCAACGGAAGAGGTGCTGCTAAAAGGCGAGCCAAACTATTTCTACTTTGATGATTCTATTCTAAACGATCTTGCCAAAATTCCGGGCGTGGAGCTTGTGTCCAAACAGTTCTTCCTTGCCTCCTTGTCCTCCGACTGCTGCTCTGCCAAGGTACAGATTATCGGTTTTGACCCTGCGAGTGATTTTATCCTGCAGCCCTGGATTGAAAGCGAGTATTCACAATATTCCGGCAGCAATGAAATTATTGCCGGCAGTGATATCGTCCTGGAAGAGGATAGCAGCATTCGTTTTTTTGATACTGACTACAAGGTAGATGCCCAACTTAAAAAAAGCGCCACCGGGCTGGATGCCTCCGTATTCATGAGTATGGATACTTTGAAATCTCTGATAGAAAAAGCCCATGAAAAAGGCACCCGCTTCCTGTCCGATACGGAAGGCGAGGGCGCGATCTCGACCGTAATGATTAAGCTGGCAGACGGATATGATGCGCTTACAGTAGCAGAGAATATACGGGAGAGTCTCCCCGAAGTGGACACCATTGTCTCAAAAAGTATGATTCGTACCATCAGTGACAATATTGAGGCACATACGATTTATCTGCACACGATTGTTGCCATCATCTGGATTTTATCCGCCATCGTGCTGCTTGTTATTTTTTCAATCAGCCTGCAGGAGCGAAAAAAAGAGTTTGCGTTGCTGCGAATTGCCGGAGCTACCCGCCGCAAACTTCTGTCTGTGCTATTACGGGAATCTCTGCTGATCAGTCTGGCGGGCGCGCTGGCCGGTATCCTGCTGGGGGCTGTGTTCATTATTCCTTTCAGCACATATATCGGTGATGTACTCGAACTTCCGTACATTTTACCGCAGCCATCCGTACTTGTGTATATCTTGTTATTGAACTTGCTTTTTGCAACTCTCATCGGCCCGCTGGCTTCACTCTATGCAGCACTGAAGATCAGCAGACCGGAAACATATCAGACGTTAAAGGAGGGGGAATGACATGCTGCTTGAAACCAAAGAACTAACCAAAGAATATACGCGCGGTGAACATGCATTCTATGCGGTAGACCATATTGATTTCTCAATCCATGAAGGTGATTTCGTCAGTATTATCGGACGTTCGGGCAGTGGAAAAAGCACCTTTTTGAACCTGCTTTCCGGCTTGCTCCTCCCCACTTCCGGTTCTCTTCTATATAATGGGGATGATATCAGTATGTATTCTGATAAGGAGCTCTCTTTATTCCGCAATACCAGAATTGGCTATGTCCCTCAGGGGCAGAGCACACTTTCCAACCTATCCGTACTGGATAATGTGCGCCTTCCTTATTATCTCTTTAAGCGTGAGGGCGACAATACACAACGTGCCCAACAGCTCCTCGAAGAACTCGGAATCAGTCATCTGACAGATTCCTTTCCCAAAGCACTCTCAGGAGGGGAGCTGCGCCGCGTATCGATTGCACGTGCTCTTATCAACGAGCCGCCGCTTCTGATTGCCGATGAGCCTACCAGTGATCTGGATGCGCAGACGACGGCCGGCATCATGCAGCTGTTTCAGGATATTGCTGCACAGGGAACCGCGGTCCTGTTGGTGACCCATGAACTGGACACACTAAGCTACAGTCAGTCGACCTATGTTATGTCAGACGGGCGGCTGTCCCCCCGGGAATCCTGACCTTTGGCAAAAACTTATCGTAAGATGACAAAACCGGCCGCTGCACGCTCTGCAAAGAGCTTATAGCGGCCGGTCTTCTTATGCATTTTGCTTACTGGTTCTCCTCGAAAGGAAATACGACTGGATTTTATCTTCCTCCATATTTTGTCCTATCACTATAAAAATTCCTTTTTTTATAACAACAGGTCTTGTACTGATTGTATTCACAGAACAATTCACTTCATACCAGTTCCCGTCGGTATCTGCGATATGTCCTTTAATTCTAAAAATATTTCCACAGGAAGTATCTTCCATGATCAGCTTTAGTGTCCCTCTCAGATGTTCCTCATTTTCACACAAATCCGCCAGCAGGAATACTCTGAATAGTTTTTCATGCTGCATTACTTCACGATCGTGCTCGAACAGGTGATAGCCGCTCTGTGAAAAAGTCTCATAATCGCTCTCTGAGAAATCACTCCAGGGTTTTGTGAAAAAATCGCTTTCTGCCGAAAAGGCGCGGCTTTCCGTCCGCAGTGCAACACGATTGATTAATTTTTGAATTACCGCGGAAATCTGTTCCTGATTCAAGCCCTCTGTCTTGCTTAGAATGATGCTGCCTGCGCTCAGCAGCTGGGAATACATAAGATAGTCCCCTTCGTCTGTCAGGTCCTGCTCCAGACGCGCATCTGCAATGGTAAGCACACATCCGATCTCGCAATATTGATTTACAGGTTCAGTTAACATAACATCAAAAAACTCATCAACATCATAAATACCTGATGGCTCTACAATAATACGATCCGTATGGCTTTCCGCCTTTTCTACCAGCAGCTTTTGAAATGCGGATTTTCCGCCGCAGCACATACATCCTCCGGCGACTGACACCACATCCCAAGGCTGCTCTTTCAAAAAAGCCGCATCTACGGCCACTGCCCCAAACTCATTCTCGATTATTGAAACTTTCTCACCTTTACGGATAAAATACTCTGCATACTTTTTAATAAATGTTGTCTTACCGGCTCCGAGAAACCCGGTGATTAAATCTACCTTAGTCATAGCTTCTCCCTTACAACCATCCTCTACCTACTTCTGTCTGTTCTTAGATTCCTTCTTGAGGAAAGGTGATTCCCCAGTCTTTTCTGATACGATCCATCATCTTAAGAACTTCAAGAGTCTCGCTATGCGGCATTTGAGGGCATTCCAGCAGGCCTTGTTCCAAGGCATCTCTGCAAGCAAGAATCTCATATTCATAGCCGTTGATCTGCGCCGGTATTTCATAAACTTTTATAATCTCACGCTTTTCATTTCTCACCCGGATTTCTTCGCAATTGTTGATATTCTGTACTTCAATACACCCCTTGGTACCATTAATTTCTCCCAAGCGGTTCGGTTCTGCAAGCATGGTGGTGTACAATACGGCCATCCGTCCGTCTTCATATAAGAAAGTAATACTATCCTGTGCGTCTGCTCCGGTATCCAGCTTAACACAAGATGAACTGACTTCTTTTACCTTACTTCCAAAGAACATAAATGCAAAATTAATTGTATAGACACTCAAATCCAGCAACGCTCCGCCGGCAAGCGCAAGTTCCTGCATCCGCGGCACATTATGCAGATCATAGCCTAAATTAGCACTTAAAGACGTAATCTCACCGATTACATTGCTTTGCATGATCTCATCAATCATCCGGCGGCTTGGCATATAGCGGGTCCAAATGGCTTCGGTAATCAAAAGTTTTTTCTCCGCCGCGATCCGGTACAATTCCTCTGCCTGCTTTGCATTCACCGTAAAGGGTTTTTCGCAAATGACAGATTTGCCATGTTCCAGACATAATTTGGCGTGCTCATAATGAAATATATGAGGAGTGGCCACATACACCAGATCAACCGCAGGATCCTGCAGCATCTCCTCGTACGAGCCGCAGGCTCTGGTAATTCCCCATTTTTGTGCGAACTCTTCAGCTCTTGCAAGGTCTCTGGCAGCTACTGCATAACCTTCTACCGATGTATCTAGCCCCTGAATGGCCTCCGCCATATGATTCGCTATATTGCCTGCTCCTAAGATTCCTACTTTCATCGTGTATCTACCTCCTGCATTTTATTTTTACTATACCACATTTTTAAAAATAAAACGCTTTAAATCTTGCTTATTTTAGTCAGAATATTCTCATCTGCCCCGAAATACTTCCTGGAGTGTCTTGCGCTGCAATACTTTAAAAAAATTCTGTTGGGACGTTTCAATCTCTTCCCGGATATTACCATCTGTCGAAGCTCCCGGATAAGACGCTTTCGTCTTGGACATATTGAACTTACTTCCAACTGAAAAGTTGGGATCTATGGCCTGGTATACATCCAGCAGTGTACTCTTCTTGGCCTTTTCTGTTGCAGCATAGCCTCCATTAGAGCCGCGATAGGCATCTACCAGTTCTGCCATCCGCAGTTTATTAAGGATCTTATAGGCGAACGGAACGGTAATTTCCTCCTCTGCGCAGATATCTTTGACATTCAGCATTGATTTATCTGTCAATGCCCGTAAAATTCTTACTGCATAATCACATTCTTTTGTTATTAACATAATGCTACCTCCTAAATTATAATTTTTTCCTTTTGCTCCAATGACAGGATAAAGGCCTGAGCTCTCAGCAGCCCCTGCACACAGGTCAGGCTCCAGCCGGCATTGTGCATAATGAGTCTGACTGTTTCTAGTTCCGCCGCGTCCAAATCGCTGTTGAGTTCAATAACGCTTCCTTCTTCTTGCGTTCTTTTGGTCTCGGTAAACATGCGGAAGATTCCCAGTATCATGTTCACTTTGTCGATTTCATTCTCTTCCAACGGATACATATTCTCCCGGGTTTTCTGAAATGCCTCGCTGCTTAACCACTTTTTATGCTGGAGCGCCAGTGCCCTTACTTCGTTAAGACCATGCCCGTATTTCTTTCCCATATGCAACTATCCTCCCATACCCTATCCGCACTATCCTTGTCCACTAACAGCGCGGATACACGATTCCACACATCCGAATTTCACTATACACCAATTTTGCGGCAAGTAGTTCAGCACCGTTTTCAGTATGCTATGAGGTATTTGGTGTTTTCCGCACCAGTCTGGGGAAATCACTTTTTTGCATCAAAAAAAAACTTCAATTGAAGTTTTTTCATAGGACTTTTGACTCAAAAAGGGGCAGTTTTCAATCATAATGCTCATATGCATATGCAATAGTTGACGTTTTCATTGATTTAACAACATTCACCACCTAGCCCTTCGAGGGCTCAGAATGCAAATAAATCTTTACGGTTTTCCAAAGGATATTATATAATATTATGTATAAAAAGACTTTCCAGAAAGGTAATAACAACGACTATGAGACGACTTTTAGACCCTTATTCTCAACGTATCATCAAAATTACAGAGATACTGATTCAGAAAGATTCCTGGATGACTGCCAAGGCTCTGGCCGAACGACTGGAGGTGTCTGAGCGTACGATTCTCTATGATATTGAGTCTTTAAAACAGCGCTGGGGAAATCATCTTGATGTGCAGACTTCCATGCATCAGGGTTTTAGAATTATTACACAAAGTATTTATGCCATCCAGCAGGTAATCTCTGACATCCTAAGTGATTCTGTGGCTATCCGATGGATTGAATCAATATTCTTTCATCCTTACAGCTCCACCGACTTTTTTTCCAAGGAGCTGTTCGTCAGTCCATCAACATTATCCCGGCTGCTTCCGAAGATCAACTTACGGCTTCGTCAGTTCGGAATCAAGATACATAATGACCGCAGTAAATATTATATTCACTCCGAAAATGAAATTTATGTCCGCAGATTCTTCTCCTTTTTCCTGATTAAAATGCATGGCTTATATCATGACACCTACTTTCGAGGGCTTGATTTTTCGATTATTCGCAGTATTGTCAGACGCGATATCCTGCCTGACAACGAAGCCGCTCAGTTCGAGGTATCCGCTTCTTTCTACGACATGCTGTATCTCGCCTCGCTGATTCGGGAAGATCAGGGGTTTTGTATTCCATCGGATTATACATTTCCCCGGAAACTCCCAGCCTACAAGATGCGGCACATTACTTCGGTATTCAAGAATATCTCACAGTCCAACTCACAACCCATTCACGAATACATTGAAACTATGGCCTATGGCCGAATGGATCCTAAAGAGCGGCCTCTTGTGGAAGTCGCTATACATCAGTTGTTCGCCACAATTATGTCGGTATTAAACCTGAAACCGACCCCACAGGAGCTGCAACGCTTAGAGCTCATGCTGTGCAGCCTCTATGTGTTTACCAAGTCATTTCCTTTTGAAATGGCCTCCTTATTTCCCAGAGATACGTATTTTGTGGAGGGGATGCGCAAAAACAATGACAGAACGTATCGCGTATTCGATACTGCTGCCCGGAAGTTTACAGATACTACTAAGCTTACTATACCGCTTCCGCTAGACAGCCTGATTTTCTTTACATATATGGCTTACCCGGCTATGATTGTCACACCACCTACAAAGCGTCTGCTGGTGGTAAGCGACCGCGGGCGGCATCATGCCGATTTTATAGCTACCCTTTTAAGGCGCTATATATGCGAAGAGAGCTCTATTCATATCACGATTAAGACGATTGGCTTTCCCAGCGATTCACTGCCGTCACTAGCGCCCTATGATGCCGTCATAACAACTATGTCAAATCTTCCGTACCACAGACAGCAGATTATTATCAATGACTATCCAAGTGACAGCAGCTTATTTGAGATTTTCAAACTAGTCTATACACTGACCTAGGCAGCCAAAAAGAGGCCCTTGTTTCAATAACCGAAACAAGAGCCTCTTTCTTTGTACCACCTTCACTTATTAGCTGGCTTTACTAACCTCTCGGGAAGCTTCATCCAGAATGGCGACCGCCTGATCAACGTGTTCCTGTGTCAATATCAGAGGCGGAACCATACGGATAATACGATCCCCGATTAAAGTCACCAGTAATTTCTTCTCCAGACACTTCTTTTTAACTGCCGCACCGACCGGTGCATGATATTCCACACCTACAAGCAGTCCCCGGCCGCGTACTTCTTTCACGCCCGGCAGTCTGCGAAGCTGTTCCATAAAGCGCTCTCCCAATACTGCTGCATTTTTTGCCAGATCACGCTCCAAAAGCTCTGTAATCTGTG
This sequence comes from Lachnospiraceae bacterium, assembly GCA_047975025.1. Classification (GTDB taxonomy): domain Bacteria; phylum Bacillota; class Clostridia; order Lachnospirales; family Lachnospiraceae; genus JBKECY01. The sequence continues at coordinate 53,078 of JBKECY010000037.1, read as the reverse complement.
CCAGAGATGCCGCACAGCATACGGCATTTCCTCCGTAAGTCGTGCCATGAGAACCTGCGGAAAAAGCTTGCGCAATCGCCTCAGATGTGACAATCGCCGAGATTGGCATTCCGCCTCCCATCGCCTTGGCCATAGACACAATATCCGGTTTGATACCGTAGTGCATATACCCCATGATCTCACCGGTCCTGCACCAACCGGTCTGTATCTCATCTACTAACAGCAATATATCATGCTCTTTGCATAAATCTGCAATCCCGGTCATGAACTCCTGCGTTGCAGGCAGCACCCCGCCTTCCCCTTGTATTGGCTCCAGCATAATGGCTGTCGTATCTTTTGTCACCAAACGCCGAAAGGATGCAACATCGTTAAAGTCCGCATACTGAAATCCTGGAAGCATAGGCTTAAAGCCAATCTGGCAGGCATTATCCGGCTGTCCGGTAGCCGAGAGTGCTCCATAGGTACGCCCATGAAAACTATTCTTGGCAGTGATGATCTGATAATGCTCTTCACCGTATTTATCCACCCCGTATTTTCGTGCCATCTTAATCATGGCTTCATTTGCCTCTGCTCCGGAATTCTGATAGAAAATTTTATCATATCCAAGTGTCGTGCAGATTTTCTCTGCCAATAAGGCTTGGGGGATCGTATGGGGATAGTTAAAGGTGTGAATAACATCCAACGCCTGTTCCCGCACTGCTTCTACCACCTTTTCATTGCAGTTGCCCGTACTGTTTACAGCGATTCCACCATAGAAATCCAGATATGGCGTATGATTCTCATCGTACAAATACATCCCACTGGCTGATTCACATACGAAATCAAACCTTGCATAGGTGCTGATCATATAGGTTTCGTTTAATGCCTTGATTTCTTCGGCGTTTTTACCGCATTCCTGTAATTTCATTTTGTCTCCTCCTTCATCAGATGCCACGCTTCTGCGGTGCCTTCCCGCGTAAACACAATCGTAAGCATCAAGCTTTGTTCGCTGTCCTCATTTTTATATGTATGCGGCCGGTCAGTATTGAAGCGAATCGCATCCCCCGCCTCCAGGACGTGGGTTTTGTCCGGCAGAATTAAAGTCAGTGTCCCCTCATTTACCATAACATATTCAACTGTGTTTTCCCCATGTGATGCAGTTTCATATGCTTTTTGCGGCAGTACCTGAATTTGATACACTTCAAAATTCCGAGAAGCCTCATAAGGAAAATATGTATAGACCTTGTAATTATCCCGATGGTCCCGGCTGGGGACAAACGTACTTTTTCGTATGATATACTCGTCCTGTCCCTGTGTTGAAAGAAGTTCTCGATAATCTACCCGCAGGCCATCTGCCAGCTTCCCTAACACCGCAATCGTTGGCACTGACTGACCTCGTTCGATTTGTCCAAGCATACTTTTGCTGATACCGGTCTGATCCGCTACGGCATCAAGACTTAGATTCCTGGCGTTGCGAATCCGTTTGAGATTCAGAGAGAGATTATAGCTTAATACATCCATATTCTTTTTCATTGGCACCTCACCTGTTCCTGTTTTGCTGCAACTACACACCACTTTACTACTTGTGCGTTATATTGTCAATAGTCATTTTATATTCTGATTTTACAGTATTTTTTTATTATTTTCGTATGTCATAACGCATTATAGATTTTTTTCTTCTCTTACCTCTTGTGATTTGGGAAACTAAAAGGGGAGATTCAATTGACTTTTAATACACTATATGGTACATATGTATACATAATGGTACCCAAAAGAAGTACGCGCTATGAGGTATATGTATGAAAATCAGAAAATTCAAGCCCACAGATCTGGAAATTTTTCTTGTATTTGCCCGGGAATTCTATGCAACAGATTCCGTATCCAAGCCGATTCCTCCGAATCATATGAAGCAGGCTTTTGAAGAAATCGTTGCTGACAGTCCTTATATTGATGGTTTTATAATTGAAGTGGATTCTAAGCCGGCCGGCTATGCCATCCTATGCTATACTTATTCCATGGAGGGCGGCGGTATGGTGGCGATTTTAGATGAATTGTACATTGCAGAAGCATTTCAAGGCAAGGGGCTTGGAACAGCATTTTTAGAATATATGAAAACTCATTTGTCTGAAGGGATCAAAACATTTCGCCTGGAATTTGTATCAAACAAAGCACATCTGCAGAAATTATACGAGCGCATGGGTTTTGAAATCTCAGAATATTCCTCTATGATTCATCCATCCTCGACTGACTCTGATTAAAAGCAAAAAATTTAATTTTAGTAATTGACATCACTCTGAAAATGTAGTATAGTATCACATGTCGCTAAGTTAAAGAGCGCATGCGTGAGTGGCTCAGTTGGTAGAGTACAACCTTGCCAAGGTTGGGGTCGCGGGTTCGAATCCCGTCTCACGCTTTTCTTGAACACCCTAAATTCATTGAACTTTCAGTGGTTTGGGGGTTTTCTTTTGTCTTTTTGAATCTGCTCCTAGTATATTCTACTATCTCATACTCTAGTTTCCCCATGTCCTGCCGCTTTTAAGAGTCTCTTTTCTTGATTCCATTCTTTGGATGCGAAAAAAGAGGCAATGGTCTGGATCCCATGAAATGCAGTTTGGACATCTTATAAGTCATCATATAAATCATATATTGCGAGAATTGAGCAGGGAAAACAAAACATTAGCATTTAATGTAGTTCACCCAGTAAGCAATTGTTGATTTGATACATTTCTAAATTTTTCATTAAAGAAAACCTATCTCTGGCAAAACAAACAATTAAATATTGGGCAGTCTCTTGACATGTCAATATGATTTGTTATAATTAAGTTACCAATAAAAATATTACTTGTATTTTATGTATATTAAGACTTTTGGTCTTGAATATAGGAGCCGGGTGGTTAATAATGAATCACTTCCTATGAGGATAAGGAGCTTCCTCGGTTGCGCTAACAACCTAAAAACCTGTACTGCCGTTGGAGTTGACCCAACATGTTACATCCAGTTGACAGGCAACTTAAAAATTAGCGAAATAGATTATTCAAGAGTCTCAACTTTTTGGTTGGGACTTTTTTAATGATTGGAAATCATATGACTAATATTTCTCAAATTCGTTCAGGTAAAAAAGTTTATTCCTATGAAGAAATAATCATACAACTTACAAAATCTGCAGTAATCTATAATAATTATGTTGATAAGGACATTTTATTCGTCTATTTTATTCCCACACTCCAAGAATATAAACATCATATTGTTTCGTTTCGTAAAAGTTCTTTTGCTCATTTAACGGGGTTTAATATCAATACCAGAAATAGTACTAGTAAATCTGCTTTTTTTGAGCGCTGTTTAGACAACAACTTAGACGAAGAATACTTAGTTCAATTTACTCATAACAAAAAAACTGTCAGTCAAAAGTTATCAGTACTCCCCTCTCTTTTAAACTACCATAATTGTTCGATTTATCGTATTGGACAAAAGGATACCATCACCCAATATAATAAATTCCAGGTTGGTCTAATTTATACCGATGGACTTTTGGGCTTTAGTAACTCATCGTGCGATTATCATAACATTTTATTTCCAACCACAACAATGCTATGCCAGGGATCAGATTATATAACTGAACCCTACCGTATTTCTCTGGTTTTTGAAAAGAATGCACAAGTCAAAATGCCTTATACCTTAGTATATGCAATAAAAAAAGGCTTGGCCTATCAGGATTTAAAACCAGAACTCCCACAGGATTTACTTAATATAATAGTCTGTAAGTAGAAACCATAAAATAGTGTTTTTCATTGTTCAACCATAATTACTCCGCAACTAAATATGCATTTTAGACATGAACCAATCGGATAAAACGCACACACTCACTCACTCCTATCTGCTATAATATTCATATAAAGAGCACGTAAACTATGAATAACTATGGGAGGGGATACTATGCGAAGATTAACAAATACCGTCTGGTGGGAAGCAGCCGCTACCAGAGCAGTCAAAACAATCGCACAAACTGCAATCGCAATGATTGGAACTGCCGTCATAATTTCCGCCGTAGACTGGAAGGTTGTCGTATCCGCCAGCCTGCTTGCCGGGCTTCTGTCGCTACTGACAAGCCTGGCGGGACTGCCCGAGGTAAAAGAGTAAGTGTATTGCCAAAAGAAGCAAGTGTCATGTTGGTGCACTTGCTTCTTTTGGCATAAAAATTTGCATGTTTCACCACCGGGCATTGACAATCCTTGACCAATGTCGTAAAATTCAATTTGATACTACTAATGGTCGAATTGGAAACGTACATTCTCCTGAATGATTAACGAACAACACGCGGTTTGTGTAAGTTTAATTATAAAAGGAGATTTTTTTATGCCCAAAACTAAGTTTCAAAATTTTGTCTTTACCGCCATTATGGCAATTCTTATGGTCTATGTCATTATTTGCTACAATATTTCTCTAAATATCGGAGGAATGACCACACAGGTCTTTTTAAAGGCATTTAGTGAATTAGTGATTATGGCTCCTATTGCCTTCGTTCTGGAAATGTTTGTAGTCGATAAAATCGCACACTATCTGGCATTTCGAATTGTGCGCCCAGAGGATCGTCAAATTGTGATTATACTGGTCATTTCTTCCATGATTGTCTGCATCATGTGCCCTACAATGAGTCTGGTCGCAACGCTCCTGTATAAACATGCTGGTGCAGAGGTTGTTGCTGTCTGGCTGCAGACAACTGCCTTAAATTTCCCTATGGCATTCTTTTTACAGATTTTCTTCGTCGGACCATTCGTCCGCTTACTAAGCAGGGCACTGTTTGAGCGAAATTAAATTCCACACAAGCAGTGCCCGATTTTGAAAGCTTATATTTTATTTCTATGATGCAGCACGATGGCACTATACGGCGGCAGATCCAATTCCAGGATGCCTGCCGGCGCATCGTAATGCTGTTCCTGCGTACTAAATCCTTCATGATCCGTCAGCATGATCTGGGTAAGCTCCAGCTCCTTGACACGTGACATCCCTGCTTCCCAGACAGGTATATCCATATGCTGGCTTTCCCCACTATTATTTATAGCTATTATCATCTGCTCTTCATCTGAGAACCTTGCAAAAGCCAGACCCTGATAAGAGGTGAAAATCATTTTTAATGAACCATGCTTTAAGATTTCATATTTCTTATGCAGCGCAATCATCACCTGATGGAATCGGATCATTTCCTGATCTTCCTGCCCCCAGGGATACGTCCGTCTGTTATCCGGATCCGTAAATCCACATAATCCGGCTTCATCACCGTAATATATCGTAGGTGCTCCCGTCCAGGTCATCTGCATAACCACAGCCTCACGAAATACGGCCGGATTAACCGCATCAGAAGCCGCTGCACTGCCCAGGCTGTCCAAACGCCCAATCTTGTGATTTGTCCTCGTTAAGAACCTGGAATGGTCATGATTTGAAAGCTCGTTCATGGCAGTATACAGCGATGGAGACTGAAATTTCGCATTGTTCTCACGCATCGCATCACAAAAGGCCGTACTGTTGCCATACATGCCTTCCTGATAATCATCGCTGTGCTTTTCCATACCGGTCAAAAACCAGGTAACAGGCTCCATAAAAGCATCGTAGTTCATGATGGTATCCCACTCGTCTCCCTGCAGCCAGCTTTGCGGATCGCCATAATGCTCGGCAATGATGATGGCTTCAGGGTTGGCTTTTTTGACCGCTTTTCGGAATCGTTTCCAAAAATCATGGTTAAAAGAACTGCTGTATCCCAGATCCGCCGCCACATCAAGACGCCATCCATCCGCATTATAGGGCGGTGAGACCCATTTTTGCGCCACAGCGAGGACATATTCGTACAGCTTGGGGGATTTTTCATAATTCAGCTTGGGAAGCGTGCTGTGCGTCCACCAGCCGTCGTAGCTTGCGTTATACGGCCATGCGCTCTGGTCGCTGAATTGAAAGAAGGTATGATACGGGCTGTCTTCTGCCACATATGCACCGCTCTCATAGCCGGGCTGTCCTTCATAGATGCACTCTTTATCCAGCCATTTATTAAAAGAGCCGCAATGATTAAAGACGCCGTCAAGAATCACCTTGATTCCGCGTTGATGCGCCTCCTGTGTCAATTTACAGAAAAGGGCATTGCTTGCTTCTAAGTTCTTCCAGTCCGTCGTCCGTTTGATGTACTTCGTAGCTTTCTTGTTATCCTGCTCTCCCTCCGGCAGCAACTCACCGCCATCCTCTGCAATCACACCAAAATGTGGGTCTACATAGTCATAATCCTGACAATCATATTTGTGATTGCTTGGAGATACAAAAATAGGGTTAAGATAGATTGCGTCAATTCCCAAGCCTTCCAGATAGTCCAGTTTGTTGATCACGCCCTGTAAGTCTCCGCCATAGAAACGATTGACATCCATCTTCTCCGGCAGCGCATCCCATTCGCTGACCCCGACACTGGGGCGCTCAAGATAGTTGTATTCGTTCGTCTGTACATCGTTCGATTTGTCTCCATTACAGAAACGGTCAACAAATATCTGATACATAACCGCACCCTGCGCCCAGGCCGGTGTAGTAAAGTCAGGAGTCACGACAAAATCCAGTTCGCGGTGAATGGTGTAAGAAAAACCTTTCTTGTTATAGTATCCGATAAAATTGGAAATTCGCAGCTCAAAGTAATAATGCACACTTTTTTGCGGCAACGTAAATTGAGCAGCATAATACGCGAACCCATTCGCCCACTTATCCACCTGCATCTGTATCCGTTGTGTATCCATCACCAGAAATACAGCGTCCACATTGTTCTTCTTGCTCCTGAACCGAACGGTGATGGGATCTCCGGCCTTGGGCTCCTGCGGAAACCGGTAATAAGGAGATTCGTCGGAAAACGTCGCTTCCTTACTAAATACCGGCCGCAGGCCTAAAATATAATCCTGTACTCTTTTTTTCTTAAAAATATTATCGCACTGCACTGTTTTCTCCTTTGCCTCCAAAAGCGATCTAACTTACGCGTTCAGAGAGGTTTCTTCGAACAGCCCCTCAAATTCATCCCGGGTTATCTTTTCTTTTTCAAGAAGTAACTGCGCACATTTTTCAAGTACTGTAAAATGCTCCGTAATAATGTCTTTCGCACGCTTGTAGCACATGTCGATGATTCCTTTGATCTCCTGATCGATCATCATGGCCACATTTTCACTATATCCACGCGTATGTGCCAAATCCCGCCCAATAAATACTTCGTCGTCATCATTACCATATGTAATCAGTCCGATCTGTTCAGACATACCATATCTGGTCACCATGGATTTGGCTACGGAAGTTGCCTGCTTGATATCGCTGGAAGCGCCTGTCGTAATATCATTGAATACGATTTCTTCCGCCACGCGGCCTCCGAGCGCCACTGTAATATCCTGCAGCATTTTACCTCTGCTGTTGAACATATCATCATTTTCCGGAAGCGGCATAGTGTAGCCGGCTGCTCCGATACCGGTTGGAATGATGGACACTGTATAGACCGGCCCCACATCAGGAAGTACATGGAATAAAATCGCATGCCCTGCCTCATGATATGCGGTAATCCTCTTCTCCTTATCGGAAATAATACGACTCTTCTTCTCTGCGCCGATTCCTACCTTGATAAACGCGGACTTGATATCCTCCTGCATAATAAAGGCTCTGGCATGCTTTGCCGCCAGTATGGCTGCTTCGTTAAGAAGATTCTCCAGATCCGCCCCGGTAAACCCGGCGGTCGTCTGTGCGATCTGAAGCAGATCCACATCGTCACCCAGCGGTTTTTCTTTGGAATGCACCTGCAAAATTGCCTCACGGCCTTTTACATCAGGGCGCCCCACTGCCACTTTTCTGTCAAACCGTCCGGGACGCAGAATCGCAGGATCCAGAATGTCGACGCGATTTGTGGCCGCCATAACGATAATTCCTTCGTTGATTCCAAAACCGTCCATCTCCACCAGCAACTGGTTCAGCGTCTGTTCTCTCTCGTCATGACCGCCGCCCATGCCCGTACCGCGCTGTCTTGCGACTGCATCGATTTCATCGATAAAGATGATACATGGTGCGTTCTTCTTACCTTCTTCAAACAGGTCTCTGACACGTGAAGCACCGACACCGACGAACATTTCCACAAAGTCAGAACCGGAAATTGAGAAGAAAGGAACCCCTGCTTCACCCGCTACCGCTTTTCCCAATAACGTCTTACCGGTTCCCGGAGGACCCACAAGCAATACGCCTTTGGGAATTCTGGCTCCCACAGATGTGTATTTTTCAGGACTTTTGAGAAAATCTACGATTTCTACAAGATCTTCCTTTTCTTCTTCTAGACCTGCCACCTGTTTGAAGGTGATTTTTTTATCCTTATCTGTCGACATTTTAGCGCGGCTTTTACCAAAATTCATCATTTTCTGGTTGCCTCCGCCACCTGACATCTGTCGGTTCATCAATACGAACAGGAATACGATGGCGCCCACCATTAGGAGCATCGGCAGAATCGAAGTCAGAAATACATTATTCTGTGGCACATCATGTATGGAAGGTGAGATGCCTTCTTCAATACAGAGAGCTCTGACTTCCCTTACATCGAGCGTATAGAACTGTTTGGTCTCATCAGAGGAAAGCTCGACAGTTACCTTTCCTGTCGGTACCTGCTGATTCTGACGAATCACAACACTTTTTACATTACCATCTGCTAAATCAGTTGCAAGCTGTTCCTGCGTATAATCATCGTACACATTAATCTGTTCACTTAATAATAGATAGCCGATAATCACCAGGACTACAACGGCTACATACATTCCTACTCTGTTCGCCTGTCTATTCAAATTAGTTCTCCTCTCCGGTTAATTCAAGTACTCCAACATAGGGGAGATTGCGGTATTTCTGTCCGTAATCCAAACCATAGCCCACAACAAATTCATCGGGGATTTCGAAACAGGTATAATCAACGAACACCTCTTTCTCTCTTTGCTGCGGTTTATCCAAAAGTGTGCATAGACGCATGCTGGCCGGATTTCGTTTCTGCAGAATTTCAATCAGATAATGAAGCGTCTTGCCTGAATCAATAATATCTTCCACAATCAGGACATCTTTGCCTTCTAAAGGTTCATCTAAGTCCTTAATGATCTTAACCACACCGCTTGACTTAATATCATTACCATAGCTGGATACTGACATAAAATCAAGTGTTACCGGGACGGTAAGCCTTTTAGCCAGTTCACAGGCAAAAAAGACACTCCCCTTTAATACACAGATAATATGTACATCTTTCCCCTCATAATCAGAGCTGATCTGTGCAGCAATCTCTCTGACCTTTTCATCTACTTTCTGCTCTTCAATTAATACTTTTATGTGCTCACTCACCGTGATGCCCTCCTTGTTTCTTCAATGATAGTACAGCTTACAACCAATATTTCTTTTGTCTGTACGGTGATATGGAAGTTCTCAGACGTTCTATAACCGATGACCCATAAAATTTCACTGCCTGCGGTCAGCAAGGGAATACCATCCCGGCTGATGCGCGGCACCTTACAGTCCGTAAAGTAATCACCAAGCTTCTTTCGCCTCCCCGTTTCATTAATAATAAGAAAATCGCCGTTTTGTCTGGTCCTTACTGATAAATCAAGTCCTATTTTACCATAATCGAAGCATTTCGTATACTTTTTTTGCTGAATCATCTCCCGACGATAGGGAACTACCGAAAACGTCAGCACAAATCTCCCATATTGGTATTCCCCCGGTACCGTAATACTTTGCGGTCGCAAATCATGCAGTTCATTCTTTACAAACTCCAGAATCACTCCTCGGTATCCCCTTCGCGCACGCAGCTGATTAGGCAAAGAAATACTCTTGCCGCTTTCTTTCGCCGCAAGCTCTATCATCTGCTCAAAATGCACACGTCCCAGATCCTGCTGCGGTGCCTGAAGCACCTCCAGTCCTTTCCTTACTACATAGAGTACCATGATTTTGTCTTGCGAGAACAAGGCCTCATCGAACTCGATAAGCTTCGGTGCAGCATACGCATACTGAGAATACAAGACATCTGCCTGCTTTTGCAGATAGCGTTCGACCTCTGCCATGATTCCGGCAGTCTGCGCCATGTGTTCAACCGCCTGTACATTGATTTCCTGTGTGAGAAGCGGTACCACATGGTGGCGAATCCGATTTCTTGTATACGCATCAGTCTTGTTGCTGCTGTCCTGTATATAGTCCTGCCCGCGCTCTGTAAGATAGGCCTCGATTTCACTGCGTTCGACACACAGAAGCGGATGTATCACTGCTCCATGAACCGGTCTGATTCCAATCAGTCCTGTCAGTCCGCTCCCCCTTGCCAGATTGTGGAGCATGGTTTCTGCAAGATCATTTTTATGATGCGCCAGGGCGATTTTAGCTGCCCCATATCTGCCGGCACACTCTTCGAATATCTCTCTGCGTGCGATACGCCCCGCCTCTTCCGGCGAAAGCTTTCTTTCCTGTGCAAGTTTGGGCACATCCACATAAACGGATTCATACGCAATCTGCAGCCGCTGGCAAAGTGCAGCTGCCTGCTGTTCATCACGCAGCGCCTCTGCGCCCCGTATACCATGATTCACATGAACCGCCACTATTTCAAAGCTCAATGCCTCCTGCAGCTCATACAACAAAAGAAGCAGTGCTGTCGAGTCAGCACCGCCTGAAAGACCTACCAGCACCTTATCATGCTTCGCGATTAATTTATGGTCTGTGATATACCGTCTAACCTTATCCTGCATTTATTTCCTCCGCTTCGTTACAAATGCCATGGCCTCAAGCAATGCTGCTCAAGGACATGGCATTTGTAATATATAGTACGGTTTACTCTACCTGTTTAAAATAAAGCTCGTTATCCTTTACCATTCCCAGTTTATTTCTGGCAACTTCTTCTGCATACTCATGTGTCTGCATATATTCTTTCTCTTCATCAATCTCAGTCGTTCTGGTTGTCTCCTGATCGATCTGTTCCTGAAGAGTGCTTTCTTTTTCCGCATAATCAATAATTTGCGCATTTAAATTGCGACCATGAAGAAACATAGCCCCCAGTATCGTAAAAACGATTAGAACAATGCACAGCATCGCTACTTTATTCTTTCTTCTTGACTCTTTGCGTGCTAGTCTGCTCACGACACAACTCCCTTGTTGAACACTTATGGTTATATTCTTTTATAATACAGTGTTCTGTTGAAAAAATCAACTATATATTAGAGGTAGCGGAATAATTTTTCGCTTTCTTCTTTTTTGGCAGTCTCTTTGATTTCCAGTACTTCAATTTTTACCAGCTTGCTGCCCAGACTGATTTCTATCAGGTCGCCGACCTTGACATTGACCGAGGCTTTTGCTGTTTTCCCATTGACCTTGACACGTCCTGCGTCACAAGCCTCATTCGCTACGGTACGGCGCTTAATAATACGTGTTATTTTCAGATATTTATCTAATCTCATCTTCCCTCACAAAAAAGGAGAACCTGACGTCCTCCTCTTGGTATCTTTCTTATTTGTTATTAACCAGATCTTTTAATGCTTTTCCTGCTTTAAATTTAGGAGTCTTAGAAGCTTTCAATGTAATTGCTTCTCCGGTTTGAGGATTTCTTCCAGTTCTGGATGCTCTCTCAGATACTTCAAAAGTACCGAAGCCTACCAATTGGATTTTTCCGCCGTCCTTTAGTTCGTTAGAAACAACATCTGTAAATGATTTCAGGACTAATTCAACGTCTTTCTTTGTTAAGTTAGTATCCTGCGTTACAGCTGCTACTAATTCTGCTTTGTTCATGGTATTTCCTCCTATTAATAAACATTCGTTCTATGAGCTACGTTATATAGCAGACTCTAATCCTATTTATAAACCTTTTAGCGCGAAATGTCAAGGTTTTTCAACACTTTTGGTGTTTTACGGCACAAAAACGGTCATATTTGTCCATATTTCCCCACTTCGTCTTAAGTTTGCCGTTTTGCACTATTTTATAACTGATTTAGTATTGAATCTGCAATGGCCAGCACACTTTTTCCGAGTGCTTTTGATTTCTCTTCACTGTCTTCCAGTGAAGTTCCTTTGATGCCATAATAAAATTTGACTTTAGGTTCTGTTCCTGACGGACGCACACAGATCCACGCATCGTCTTGCAGGTCGTAGTAGAGCACATCAGAAGATGGCAGCCCTGTTGGCGTAACCTCCTGAGTTCTGGTATTTGTAACAGTTCCGGCGGCATAATCCCGTACGGAATGAATTGCATAACTTCCAATCTGTACCGGAGGATTCTCTCGTAGATACCCCATGATACCTTTGATTTTCTGCAGACCTTCAATACCGCTTAACGTAATAGCCTGCACATCTTCCTTGTAGAAGCCGTCTCTCTCATAAATAGCAAGCATGGCATCCCAAAGTGTCTTGCCCTGTGTCTTGTAATAGGCCGCCGCCTCGCATAAGGCCATTGTTGCAACAATCGCATCCTTATCACGTGCATACGTTCCGATCAGGCAGCCATAGCTTTCCTCAAAACCGAACAGATATGTCCCTTCTCCGGTCTCTTCAAAGCGCAGCATTTCCAATCCAATGAACTTAAAACCGGTAAGCACTTCAATCAGCTTAACACCATAATGTCTGGCTATCGCATCCGCCAGATTTGTGGTAACAATCGACTTAATGATTGCACCGTCCTGCGGCAGACCATGCAATGCTTTGCGCTGCCCTACAACGTAATCAGCCAGAAGACTGCCTGACATGTTGCCTGTCAGGTCATGATAGATACCCTGACTGTCTTTGACACGTACCCCCAGACGATCTGCATCCGGGTCCGTAGCCAATACTAAATCCGCATCCACTTCCTTCGCCAGTGCCAGGCCTAACGTAAATGCCTCTTCCGCTTCCGGATTTGGATAGCTGACCGTAGGAAACTCACCGTCGGGAAGCTCCTGCTCCTTGACAACATAGACATTTTTAAATCCGATTTCCTTTAAGATTCTGCGTGCCGGCAGATTACCCGTACCATGCAGCGGTGTATAGACAATTTTCAGAGAATCTCCCTGCGCGTCGATTGCTTCCTGATGCAGAATCTGTTTCTTAAGCTCTGCCATATAAGCATCATCAATTGCACTTCCGATGACTTCATACAGACCGGCGGCTTCCGCCTGTGCCAGCTCCATTGTCCTGACTTTTGCAAAATCAGTTACCAGACTTACTTCTTTCATAATTCCGGTATCGTGCGGAGGCGTAATCTGTGCGCCATCCTCCCAATACACCTTGTATCCGTTGTATTCCGGTGGATTATGGCTGGCCGTAATATTGATTCCTGCCACTGCTTTCAGAGAGCGTACGGCAAACGAAAGCTCCGGTGTCGGACGCAGTGATTCGAAGATATAGGCCTTAATTCCATTGGCCGCCAGGCACAATGCCGCTTCCTGTGCAAATTCCGGTGACATACGGCGGGAATCATATGCTATGACCACACCTGCGGCTTCTTTCCCGACGGATTTGATGTAATTAGCCAGCCCCTGTGTCGTCTTCCTGATAACATAGGGATTCATCCGGTTCGTTCCTGCTCCGATGATACCCCGAAGACCGGCAGTTCCAAATTCCAGTTCTTTATAGAATCGTTCCTTGATTTCATGATCATCTGTCTCGATTGCTCTAAGTTCTTCTTTGGTTGCTTCATCAAAATAAGGATTGCTCAGCCATTCCTGATATATACTCTTGTAATCCATATGATTTCCCCTTTGCTTTTTTCCTAGATTATATACTATTCCTGCCTAAAAATCAAAACAAGCTGCATTTTACATTGACCGGTGTCTTTCAATCATCTCCTGCGCCCGCTGCTGCAAATACGCAGGGGTGTTCTTCGCGGTATCTTCCAGTACTTCTTCCAGCAGACTTTGCAGTATCTCACCGATAACAGTACCCTGATCTGCTCCCAGTGCCAGCAAATCCCGCCCGCTGATTTTGAGCATCTGCATACTGATACATTCGTTCTTCCGGAGGATTTCTCCATAGATATGCCGGATATGAGCAAGCACTGTTTCTTGCTTCGTATCCCCTGTATAAGCCGCCTCCAGCGTTTGGAGCAGAAGCAGCCGCTCGAACAGCTCCGGTCCTGCCAAATACACTGCTTTTCGCACACCCGGGGCACTATCTTCGATCTTCAGATCGTACAGAGCCACCAGACGCGACGTCTTCTTCAAAGTGACATTATCAAACCTAAGCTCCCGCAGAAGCGTCTGAACTTCCTCTTCCGAAAATGAACGCAGTAATATACTAAGCCGAAGCAGCAGATCTTTCGGAGAAGACTGCAGTAAGTCCAGCATCTTTTCTGTAACCTGGCATTCCCGCTTCAGGATCAACCGCAGCATTCCCGTAGCAGACAAAAGCCGGACTGTGTCCGGATGCTCTGACAGCAGAAGTTTACATAACTCAACCCGCACCCGTTCCTTGCTTACGTAGGCAAGAGTGTCGACCATCTCGTAAACCGCCTCTAAAGTCTTCGGCTCAATCGTAAATCCCAACTGTGCTGCAAACCGTACGGCACGCAGTACCCGCAGGGCATCTTCATCAAAGCGTTCTCTGGGATTTCCCACACAGCGTATGATACCGGCCTCTAAATCCTTGCGTCCTCCGAACACATCAATCAATCCGGCCGTATCATTATAGGCCATTGCATTAATTGTGAAGTCTCTGCGCGTCAGGTCTCGGGTGATATCTGTTGAGAAAATCACTTCCGACGGATGGCGATGATCCTCATAGGTTCCATCGATCCGGTAGGTTGTCACTTCATAGGCTTCCTTCTTTTGCAGCACAGTAATGGTGCCATGACTGATTCCTGTTTCAACAGTCCGCCGAAACAGTGCCTTGACCTGCTGGGGTGTGGCAGAGGTCGCAATATCCCAGTCATCCGGAATACGATGCATCAAGGCATCCCTCACACAACCGCCTACGACATACCCCTCATAACCATTTTCCTCCAGCACTTGTAAAATCTGCCGCGCATTTGGCGGAATTTCAATCTTAGTGTTCACAGAACCTCTCCTAGTAAGCCCGGCCCCAATACACCATGTGTGCTGCTTTTTTGCCGCAGCAAACGCAGGTATCAGAGACCGCAGCTTCATCAAACGGTATACAACGTGACGTCGCCTGTGTATCCTCTTTGATTTTATCTTCGCACGCCTGATCACCGCACCACATAGCTTTGACAAATCCCGGGCGGCTTTCTACTGTTGACTTGAATTCTTCATAATCACCTGCGGTATATGTGTGCGCCTGCAGATGAGCCGAAGCACGCTGCAGCATGGCCGCCTGTATATCTTCTAATACTGTCTGAATTGTCCCCGTTACATCAGCAAATCCCACAATCTGCTTTTCTCTGGTATCTCTGCGGACGATCACGACCTGACCATTCTCAATGTCCTTCGGACCGCATTCTATACGTACCGGTATTCCCCGCATCTCCTGCTCAGAGAATTTCCAGCCCGGACTTTTGTCGGAATCATCAACTTTGACACGTACACCGGCGGCGCGAAGCGCTGCTGAAAGTTCCTGTGCCTTATCCAGTACACCGTCTTTTTTCTGTTGAATCGGAACCACAGCCACCTGTACAGGTGCAATTCGTGGCGGCAGCACCAATCCGCTGTCATCACCATGTACCATGATAATGGCGCCAATCATGCGGGTCGTCATCCCCCAGGAGGTCTGATGCACGTATTGCAGCTTGTTCTCTTTGTCTGAATACTGTATTCCAAAAGCCTTAGCGAATCCATCTCCAAAGTTATGGCTGGTGCCTGACTGCAATGCTTTTCCGTCATGCATCAAAGACTCAATTGTATAGGTGGCTTCAGCACCGGCAAATTTTTCCTTATCTGTCTTCTGTCCGCGTACGACCGGTATTGCCAGAATCTCTTCGCAAAAATCCGCATACACGTTGAGCATCTGTATCGTGCGCTCCTGCGCTTCCTGTGCGGTTGCATGTGCGGTATGGCCTTCCTGCCATAAGAATTCACGAGAACGCAGGAACGGACGCGTCGTCTTCTCCCAGCGCACTACGGAACACCATTGGTTGTAATTCTTAGGCAGGTCGCGATAGGACTGGATCTCTTTTGCATAGAAATCACAGAACAGGGTCTCTGACGTCGGTCGCACACACAGGCGCTCCTGCAGCGGCTCGAGTCCCCCATGCGTTACCCAGGCTACCTCCGGTGCGAATCCTTCCACGTGATCCTTCTCTTTTTGCAGCAGGCTCTCCGGAATGAACATAGGCATATATACATTCTCTACTCCTGTTTCTTTAAACCGTCTGTCAAGCTCGGCCTGTATATTTTCCCAGATTGCATAACCAGCCGGCTTTATGACCATGCAGCCTTTCACACTGGTGTAATCCATTAACTCTGCCTTTTTAACAACATCCGTATACCATTGGGCAAAATCGTCCTCCATGGATGTAATTGCCTCTACAAGTTTCTTATCCTTTGCCATGATTTCCTCCAAAACTAAACTTTAATCAATATTTCCCTATTTGTTCGATTGTAGTGATAGTAACGTACCCCTGCGGCATTGAGCATCCGCTTGGAAGCCATGACACTATCCGTCGATTCATACTTATCCGAATCATAAATGATGGTCTTGATTCCTGCCTGAATGATTGCTTTTGCACATTCATTGCAGGGGAACAAAGAAACATAAATCTTGGCGCCCTCCAGACTGCCGCCCGCATAATTCAAAATAGCGTTGAGTTCACTATGTGTAACGTACAAGTATTTTGAATCCATACCTATGGCATCGCGGTTCCATGGAAACTCGTCATCAGAGCAGCCGCGCGGAAATCCGTTATAGCCCATCGACAATATTTTGTTGTCCTCACTAACAATGCAGGCACCCACCTGCGAACTCGGGTCCTTAGAACGCATGCCGGAGAGCATTGCCACCCCCATAAAATACTCATCCCATGTAATATAATCTGTTCTCTTATCAGACATAGGTACCACCTTTCTATACATGCATTATATGGTGACCCGCTGCTTTTAGCAGGCGGTTCCTGACGGCCTTGCCAATACCGGCCGACGAGAATTCTTCTGAATAGATCTGTGTCACACTGCTTTCATCAAACTGACGCAGCACTTCATAGAGATGCAGTGCAATACTTGCTTCACTCGTCCGGTCCCCCAGACTTTTTACAATAGCATGCGGGTAGCTTCCCAGAGATTCCTCCGTCGTCATAACGCCGGTCTGCTCTCCTTGGAGTCTGCGCATCTCTATTTGTTGATTAATATATTCCACTACGGCTTCGGGTACGCCCTCTACAATAGTGAGCGGCGCTTTCGGTGCATAATGCGTGTATTTCATCCCCGGTGCCCTTGGCTTGGACCGTGCCTCTTCCTCCGGCAAGAGCCGGGCGTACTTCACCTCTCCTAGCACCGCCTCCAGCATCGTCTGTGTAATATAGCCCGGTCGCAGTATCGTCGGTATTGTCTGCGTAAAATCTACAATGGTGGATTCCAGGCCGATTCCTACCATGCCGCCATCTAAAATCATATCGATCTGTTCCTGCAGATCTTCGGCAACATGCGCTGCCAGTGTAGGACTGGGTCGTCCTGATGTATTGGCACTAGGTGCCGATACGAATCCTCCGGCTGCCTCAATCAGTGCCAGTGCCACAGCATCGCTTGGCATACGAATGGCGACTGTCTCCAGCCCTCCCGTGGTCGAATATGGAACCTCTGCTGATTTTTGCAAGATTACGGTAAGCGGCCCCGGCCAGAAATGCTCCATGGCCTGTCTGGCTTGGGCGGGAACCTCGTCTGTCAGCCGCTCCACATCCTCCATTCTGTAAATATGTACGATAAGTGGATTATCGGACGGTCGCCCCTTCGCCGCATAAATCTTGCGTGAGGAACTCTCCTGCAGTGCATTGCCGCCCAGTCCATAGACTGTCTCTGTCGGGAATGCTACCAGCCCTCCGTCTTTTATAATACGCCCCGCCCTGCGAATGACCTCAGCATCCATATGTTCGGAGTCGATTTTTACAATTGTTGCCTTTTTTTTCATTTTCACCACGCTTTATCTGATGCTCTAGCGAACTTTTACAATAAATGCCGTATCTGCATACACAACTTCACCCAGATTTTTGATTGCATCTTCATTCATTTCGGGATATTTCTCTCTCTCCGTACTTCCCACAAAGATATAGGAGATTTGATACTTGTCAATCAGCTCCTCGACGGCCTGGGTATCTGTTGAGGTATAGATTGTCTTGATATCCTCAGCTCGCTGGTCGAGTGTAGGCGTGTCATCTCTCCATAACCATTCGTGGACATACCAGCCAAGCACCGTAGGCAGTCCTGTCATGGCGGAAACACGATTGTAGTTGGAGAAACTATCCCCGTTCGCTTCAAGCACCACCGGAGAACCTTCAATATTGTCCTTCAGCCAATAGATGGCATTGGCATCATCAGGGAAATCATCATACAGGAAAGCAGTGGCATTCAAGCCTTTATACTCGCTTTTTTTCCATACCGCACCATACCATACCGGCACTGTATGCACGAAAAAGCCACAGGTCAGCAGGATACCGACCAGACCGGCCGTACCGATGATTTTTCTGATCCGGCTGAATTTAGCATTCATAAACCGCACGACCGCATACGCCATGACCATTCCGAACATAATGTAGGCCTGATAGGTCAGCTTGAACATTGTGTTGGATCTTGCACTTGTCGTTTCGTAGATATCCCTTACATAGACCAATTCGGGCAGTACGATTAAGCCAATCGCGCAAAGTCCCAGAATGACTATGAACATGTCGCTTTTTGTAATCCGGTAAAAAAAGTATTTTGTCTGTCTGCGTTTTAACAGCGGACGCAGTACTGATACCAGATAGGAAACGGTAAGAAATACGGGCAGCGCCCACAAGACACATAATTGATAGAACGCAGAATGATTCTGTGCCAATGCCACTCCCTGTGCCATGGATTCAAACTGAAGCGTGAATGGAAGCGATGCCACCACAGCAATCACAAGAATCTCAAGCCACTGGATTACAGAAATTCCAAGCGCTTTTTTGGCATCATCTTTGTGCTTTAAAAAATTACCAAAGAAGAAGGTCCCGCATGCCACCACGTAATAAATGGCTGAATCCCAGGTATTCGTCCACTGGAAAACACCTACAAGTACACCAGACGCAATTACGGCCGGCTCCAGCAGACGCTTCGTGTTCTTCTTCTTCGTCCAGGCATATAAGATTCCGATCAGCAGCAGCACAAACATAATATTTACCAGATGTGCATGCAGGTCGGCAATAAAAAACGAATAGGACGGGAACTCATGAATCGTTCGATCATTATTCTGCGGATTGTGCCCGATATATCTTGTAGAATTCGCGAACCAATAGTCCTCGAACTCACCCTCGATCAGAAATGTCTTGCGCAAGACAGGCAGTACTATCGAATAGATCACATAATGCATATTGCCGGCAATGGAAACTGCCGCACCTGCCAGTACACCGGCTGCTGTCGAAATCTTCCAGTTATGCTTCTGCTTGTCTGCAAGGACCCGGTCCTTGTAGATCTGGCGCACGATTGAAAAAGGAAGCACAAAAGCAAACCCTGCGACCATTGTCCGCATGATATGGTACGTCTGCTCAACGTGGGTCTGTGTCAGCTTGGTCAGAAACGTTGCAAAATACTGTCCGCCATAATAGTAATTGATTGCTTCCCCCGAGAACCACATATCCGGAGCCGGCAGCGTCGTACTGCGCATCATGGTTTCCATGAACGCATAGTCCATGAATTTTTCTGTCCCATAGGCGGCCGGTCGAAACCCGGTAAAATAGGTCCACATCAGAAATATAACGAAGAAAATCAGTTCTTCCCCGAAAATCAAGTTTCCTTTTTTTATCGGGAAGGAGCTTTTGCCTTTCTTCGTCAATAGTACTTCTGCTGCTAAAAATCCAACGATACAAACCGCAGTAATAATGGTACAGCTAAGGGGTGTAAATGGCAGAATCCCCGCTGTCACCAATACCCAGGTGAGGTAGCCGGTCACCAGAATTCCCAAAACTTTAGAAAACATCCAGCCTTTGTCATCAAAACCGGCAAAAAGTAATCCTGCAAGCGGCATGAAGGCACATCCCAGAAGCCAGATCATAAGCCACCATGACATAAAGGGAAGTGCGTCGTCCCCCAACAGAAAGACTGCACCTCCAATTGCCAGTAATGCTATTACAGCTTTTATTACCAATGCTTTATTCTTCTTGATCACTTTACTCATTACGTGCTCCCCATGCTCCTCGTAGTAAGCTACACTATTCTATTTCTTCATCTTCATCCAGAAAAGCTTCCACTGCCTTCATTAATTCTCTGTCTTCATCTTCATCCAGCTCATCATCCTCATCCACAGTATCGGAATCTTCCTCATATCGTTCATCAGAAAATTCTTCTTCATGCAGATGGCTTAAGAAAGGAGCCTCCTCGGGCGCTTCTGCTTCTTCATCCTCAATCTTCTGGATGAATTCCGGCATATCCCGTACAATACCATGAATCTCACGATAGGATTCCATGAAGCGGATCTGCGCCTGATTGACAAGTTCTACAATCTGATCAATTTCCTCCTGGATGGCCACATACTTGCGCTTTCCATCCTGCAGCTGGTCATCTATATTGTTCTGCACACTGTTGACTCTGGTCAGCGCATCAACTTCTGCTTTCGCAATAATCTCCCGTCCCCGGTTCTTGGCCTCATCAACAATTGCATCCGCTTTGACCTGAGCATCGAAAACCAGACGGCCGATACTATCATATTTATCTACGTATTTTTTGTATTTGTCCTGAATTTCAGCCTCGAGTCTTTCCTGCTGCAGTTCCTTAAGTTCGATTCGTTTCTTTAACTGTGCGATTTTCTCATCGCGGTCTTCGATTTCTTTGCGAAGTTTGTTCTGTGCTTCAGTTGATTCTTCCATAGCGACTTTGAATTTTTCCTGCACATCATCCTTGTCAAAGCCCCCCATTATCGTTGTTTTGAACTCATAAAACTCAGCCATACTCTGATCCCCTTTCTCCAACACTTTATCACGCTAGTCTGCCATTGTATCAGTAATAATCGACCATACCCCATCGGTCTCAAGACCTATCTTCCAAGCCCCTATTCCTGCTGCCTCATACTCTTGTGCCAAATCCACTCTTTCTTTGACAGAAGTTTCATCCTCCATCCATACCTGGTAAAAATCACTGCCGTCTTCCCACTCGGCATAATTTTGTCCGGCATCACTGTCGAAAAATGTAACATCCTGCTTATCACTTATCAGTTCAGCAGCTCGGCTCATCGATATAGCTTCGCTGGTCAACACACCACTGGTCGTTTTCCACAATCTTGTATAAAAAGGTATACCAAAAATCACTTTTTCTTTAGGCACAGCGGCAATTGTATTCGCCAATCCCTCTTCGGCCCATGATAAAGAAGCAACAGAACCTGCACTCTCAGAACCAGAATAATATTCATCATACCCCATGACCACTACATAATCTGCCACTTTCCCCTGTACTTCCCTTGCATAATGCTCGGTAAACGAGGCTGGAACCAGATTATCTATGGAGAACACAAGGCCGTTCGTACGGCATGCCGCTGACAATTCTCTGACGAACTGGACAAAATCTGTTCCGGCCTCCTCCGGGATGGACTCGAAATCAAGATTAATGCCATCAAGATCATTGGCCTGAGCCTGTGCCATCAAGGCTGTGATAATTGCATTTCTCGCCTGTGTGCTTGCCAGAAGCACCTGTGTATCTACGTCTGTACTGAAGTTGTCAATCAGACCCCACACCTGAATTCCGCGCTGATGTGCCTGTGCAACATAGTCGGCAGAGACCAGAGAGGAAATTTCTCCCTGATTGTTCAGAACCGAGAACCACGTAGGAGATATGACATTGAGTCCTTGTGCCTGCTCTACGGTCTGCGCAAACGCCGCGTTTCCATCCGGATTCGTCACCTGATGCCATGCCATAATAACCGGGGTATCCAATGAGATGTTCGTAAATTCCGGTGCTGTAAAACTGCGGTCATATACCTCCTCCTGAGGAGAAGTGATCTGCTTTTGATCCACATATCCCAGCACACCGCTCTCGGTTCTGACCTGATACCAGGAGTCAAGCTTATCTAGAACCCGAACGGCAGTACCGCTTTCAAGTGTCACGAGTATTGGGCTTTTTATTCCAGCCTTATAGCGAACCTGTGCTTCTTTTTTGGCTGTCGCCGTCTGTACATCTGTCCACACAGCATCTATGACCAGACGATCCGGAGAGGCCTCCGTATGATACTCTATATCCGTATAGGCTTTGACAAATTCCATATTCAGGTACGGCGTACTGTCCTTAAAAAGCAGCAGTGCCGTAGCACTCTCGTAAGTTTCATCATCAATGACAACGCTCATGGTGTCTGCCTGAATTTCTGCAACTGAAGTAGGCGTGGTATACAGCATTTGCCCGTTCCCCTCGTCATAATAAAACTCGTCATTGACCATGCCGCTGACTGTATCCGCCAGCAGATATACTGTATCTTCCTCAATAAAAAAGTCTGAATCTACTATCTGTTCATCTATAATTACAGGTGTCTTCGTCACCTCGTGCGTACCATAATATTCCGTCAGATCCATCTGTGCTTTCGTAGGAGTGTAGCGTTGCACAATAAATGCTATAATGATGACCAACATTACAAACAGCGCAACTGTGATTCGCAGAATCACTCTTCTCCCTTTATTGCCAATTCTCCCCATACATAACCTCCATTGTGTACCATTATAACATAATTTTTATATTCGTCATTAGTAAATTTAAACTTTTCACACAAAAACCCCCCTGAATCCGGTTGTATTGGCAGAACCTTGTCATCTTCAGGGAGTTTTTCACTATTTTACTTTGACAAAATCAAAAATGATGCGCTCTAATTCTCCTTTCCCATTATGGACATAGGCCCGCATATAATTTCCGTCTTCCCGCACCTGCAGAAGCTTTACAAGCTTGGCAGATCTGCGCGGCCGGCCGTCAAGCCATAGCGTCACACCTCCGGCTTCATACAGTTCGAGTTCGTGATGCAGCTCGTCCGTTTTTTTCTTTTTACGCGATATAACAGCTCCTCCTTTCCTCTTTATTTAGGAACACCACATAGATTCAGGAAAATTTTGTACTGTTTGTATAGTTTTGATCGTTACGGGGGATTTTCTGCAGCAGAAGCGCTGCAAAGAATTGTTCTGTAAAAGAGTGTACGTTAATAATCAGCATAAATCAAACAATACTGCCTCTTCCTATCGGTATTATAACGGATGGATTCTCACATTTCAAGACAATAATTATGTATAATTTCTATAAATAATGAATTTTTTCTTAACTGCTTTACATAAGGAATAAGAATAGTATATAATGAATTTACATAGAACAATTAATAGTATCAGGTCAGGGACTGGAAAGGGGTGTTAGTATGAAAATAGAAAAAATAAGTGATAATCAAATACGCTGTACCCTTACTCGCGAGGACTTAGTTACGCACCAGATTAATCTAAGCGAACTGGCTTATGGAAGTGATAAAGCAAAGCAGCTGTTTCACGATATGATGAAACAAGCGAATTCAGAGTTTGGATTTGAAGCGGATAATATCCCACTTATGATAGAGGCTATTCCGGTAAATACGGAAAGCATTATTCTGATCATTACAAAAGTAGATGATCCGGAAGAATTAGATACAAGATTTTCGAAATTTGCGCCGAACAGTACATCCGGCAGTGATGAAAAGGCACAGGTTGACGGAGCAGACAGCATCATCAACGTGTTCCAGAAATTATACGACGCTAAGAACAAAGGCAAACTTTCCAAGGAAGAATCGCCACAGACGACTGCTCCGGTGGAAGAGCCCGATGTGAATCTGGTTCGTATATACAACTTCCCGGATTTAGATAGTGTATTCAAAGCAGCACGCGGATTAAGCGGCTACTTTACTGGTTTGAATTCACTGTATAAACGCAAAAAAGACGGAACTTATTCTTTAGTTATACATCAGTCAGCATTTACTGCTGAAGAGTTCAACAAAGTGTGCAACATTCTTTCCGAATATGGATCAGGTGTTGCGTTTACCTATTCGGGCGAGGCACATTTAAGAGAGCATGATGAGACAATTATTTCACGTAAAGCCCTGCAAAAATTGGTTTCTATGTAAAACACAGACAAAAGAAATCCTTCCGGGTGCACCCGGAAGGTTTTCTTTTGTCTGTGCTCAGGAGAATTTTGTAAGCTCCTTCATCACATATTCACTTCATCTAAATTAGTTTCACACTTTAGCTGAAAGAAAATCATTGATCTGCTTCTCTAATACAGAAGCATCAATTCCATGTACCATAGCAGCTTCTTCGAGAGATTCTCCTTGTGCTGATGGGCATCCCAGGCAGTGCATCCCTGCTCTCATCAAAATAGTTGCTATATTTGCGTCTACCTGAAGTAATTCTCCAATTAACATATCTTTTGAAATCTGTGCCATAACAGTTCCTCCTTTGTTCTGATTACCCTTGTATATTTGCCAAAGCAATTGATTGCTCTATTGACTTTGAACTCACTATACCATCTTTTTTGGTATTATTCAACTCATATTTCATGAAATATTTATTAATTTAGTACAGTTTCTGTCTTCTTCTCCGCCGTCTGTTCTTCTTGCGAATGCGCAAAATCGTCCATATAATGAAGAATAGAAGCAGGACTCCCACTACGATCAAAAGAACCATCAGAATCGTACCAAAATTACTCTGCGTCTGTGGCTGCTCCTGCGTCTGTAGTTCTGTGGTATCTGCCGCCCCCTGTGTTGTATCGTCTGTACCAGTTGTCTGTTGCTGTACCGATGTTTCTACAACGCTTTGCCCCAAAAAGTGATCCTGATAAAAATATTGCGTGGTTTCCTGGTCTTCTGTTTCTTCTGTCTTCGTCTGCAGCGCATCTACCGTAAGGGTATTCGGATACACCACCGCACCTCCCTCAAGATCTGTCTTTAGAAAATTGGAGAAGGCATAATCAAACAATTGCGATGTTTCAGCATAGATCGGCGCGATCTCTGCCCGCATCAGTACAACAATATATTCAATATCATTACGGCAGGCACCGGTCACCAGCGTACGCTTTGCAGCATCTGTGTAGCCCGTCTTGCCCCCAAAGCATCCCTCATAATATTCCAGCGTATTCGGAACCAGTGCTGCATGATGGCTTGTTACCGTCCTCGACTGTGCATTCATGTTGGTCGGTCCTACGGTATAGGAAAGTGTGGAGGATATTTTTCTGAATTCTTCATTTTTTAGGGCTTCGCGATAAATCAGTGCCATATCGTAGGCCGTAGAATAGTGGTCATCCGCAGGCAGACCATTGGCATTGGAAAAATGTGTGTTGGTGCATCCCAGCTCCGCTGCTTTAGCATTCATCATATCGATAAAATTGGCTTCCGTTCCCCCAACAAATTCCGCCACCTGCGTTGATACTTCATTCGCTGATTGTATCATAATCAGGTAGAGACATTGCTCCATTGTCAACTGCTCTCCTACCTGCATGCCGACATTTGTCCCCAGAGCCATATCATGCAGTCCGGTCTCTGTGAATGTCACTACATCTGTCAGACTGCTGTTCTCAAGCGCCAGAAGTGTGGTCAGTATTTTGGTAATGCTGGCAGGGTAACGAGCTTCATTCATTCCCTTATCATAGACCACAGCACCTGGTTCTACTTCCATGACAACACCTGTTTCCGAAGTGATCTCCGGTCCCTGCGGCCATCCCTCAATTGCATTTGTCGCCACCGGATATACTTCACCGTTATTCACAGCTGCCTTAACATCTGTTACCCGGCTCGTTAACAGCAGGATAAGCAGCATACATAATGCCAGTATTGTCTTTCTTTTTCTTAAAAGCATGGTTGTCTCCCTTATTTCAATTGTGTATACTCCAGCTACAATTATATTCTATTATTCCTTTTTTTTCAACATTAGGCCATAGATTGTTTACGAAATTGTACTTGTAATATAAACCTATATGGTATAAAATTATCATTAACTACAATAGCTGTAGAATAGAATGTTAACAAGGAGGAAGACTACAATGGCATATGTAATTACTGACGAATGTGTAAACTGCGGAACTTGTGAAGGTGAATGTCCTGTTGAAGCAATCAGCCAGGGTGACGAGAGATATGAAATCGACGCTAACACCTGTATCGATTGCGGCTCTTGTGTAGAAGCCTGTCCCACAGAAGCAATTGTTGCTCAATAATATGTATCGTTTGCAATGCTAAGCAGCACCTATGGATGCAAATCCTGAGGTGCTGCTTTTTTTGAACTTTGCAGCAAAAGAATAAGCGCTTGCTGCCCTCAGCGTCAAATTCAGAATTATTCATATATATTTCAGGTCAACTTCAGAAACATCCCTTATAGTTGATTTCAACACACAGTACATCAGGAGAAAGGAGATGAAGCTGTATGAAATCAACTATTGTGATCCCCGCCTATGAACCACATGAACAATTTATCTCTTTGGTGCACCGGCTGATCGAAGCGACCGATCGGGTAATCCTCATTGTAAATGATGGTTCCGGTCCTGCCTACGCTTCCATTTTCAACAGTATTGCACAGATGGGCGTGGTGCTGCTGGAGCATTCGGCCAACCGGGGAAAGGGTGCGGCTTTAAAAACAGCCATGAAATACCAGCTGGAACACTTCCCGTCCAGTCTGGGAATCGTTACCGCCGACTGCGACGGTCAGCATGCTGTCATAGATATCCTGACCATCGCCGAGGCTTTGGACGCCTCTGCCAATACTCTGGTTTTGGGAAGTCGGGACTTTACAGCACCAGATGTGCCTTTTAAGAGTCGGTTCGGGAACCGAATCACCTCGACTGTCTATGGGCTTTCGACCGGGTTATGGCATGTAGATACGCAGACAGGGCTTCGTGGTATCCCGCAAACCTCGCTGCCTGAACTCATACAACTAAAGGGGGAGCGGTTTGACTATGAGATGAATATGCTGATGGAGATCCCTGAGCTAAAGGTAACGTTACTGCGAATTCCCATTCAGACCCTGTATTTCGGGAAGAATAAACATTCTCATTTCAGGGTGCTAAAAGACTCTTATCTGGTATACCGCCCGTTTCTGACATTTGCCGCAAGTTCTATTTGCAGTGCCCTGGCAGATATTACGCTTTTTGCCATACTCTATACCTTCTTATCTGCCAACGCCGCATTTGGACTGCTGCTGGCTACCGCACTTGCCCGCATCTGCAGTGGTATACTGAATTTCAATTTGAACCGGCGAATCGTGTTTCATTCCAAAGCCGGAGCCTCGCAGGAAAGCTTACGCTACGGCATCCTGTTCGTCTCACAGCTGCTTTTGAGCTGGCTGTTGGTCAAAATGTTCTCTGAGGTATTCCCATGGGTGGTTCTGATTAAAATCATCGTAGATACCTCCCTCTTCGTTTTAAGCTTTTACATACAAAGAACTGTTGTCTTTCGCAGAAAAAAGGAGCAGACTGCATGAAGAAAAAAAAAACCGATAAGAAACGTTTTTTTATACTATATTATATCGTCCTGGTGCTATTTACAGCATTCGTCCTTCTGGATACCTTCCTGCTGCCAAAGAGCTATGCTGCGGTCACGACAACGACCACAACGACAACACAGGATGCAGCCTCTACAACAAGTACCGAGGACACGACTACTTCTGATACCTCGGCGGATACTTCTGAGAGCACTGCCTCAGACAGCACCGGTGAAGTCACGCTTACGGAGAGCAGCTATTCAGATGACAATATTCAGATTACCATTACCGAAGAGCGGGCGAACGATACGACCTATTACGTTGTTGATATCACCGTCAGCGATATACAGTATCTCAAAACAGCATTTGCCAACAATACATATGGCCGTAATATCAAAGAAACCACCTCAGCTATGGCGGAAGAAAATAACGCAATTCTGGCAATCAATGGTGACTACTATGGATTCAGGGATACCGGCTATGTCATACGCAACGGTGTACTGTACAGAGATACGGCAGAAGAAGATACAGATGCTTTAGTAATCAATTCTGACGGCAGCATGACAGTGGTGAACCAGTCAGATGTGACGGCTGCGACACTCTTAGAAGAAGGGGCATTACAAGTATTTTCATTTGGACCTACCCTTGTTGAAGACGGTGAAATCGCCGTATCTTCTACTGAGGAAGTCGGACAGTCCATGTCGAGTAATCCCCGAACCGCTATTGGACAGATCAGCGAGAATCACTTTATCATTGTTGTATCGGACGGCCGGACTTCAGAAAGTGAAGGACTCTCGCTCTATGAACTGGCTGAAATCTTCCAGGAAAAGGGAGCGACAATTGCTTATAATCTCGATGGCGGCGGTTCCTCTACTCTGGTATTTAACGGAGAAGTCATCAATACACCGGTCGCAGGCACCAAGGGAAGTTCCGGAAGTGAACGGACCATCAGTGATATTATTTATTTTGGTTATTAGAAAGCAGGTGATTCTTATGTCAATTAAGAAATGGACGGCAGCACTTTCGCTTCTGGCAGCATTTCTATATGTTTTTCACATGGTATATAACTATTTTGGACATGGGGTCGAAAGTCTGGCCATGAATACCGTATGGATTTTTCCATTGGGGCTGCTGTTGCTGTTATGGCTTTTGTACCTGTTAATGAGAAAGGCCATGGCTACGAATGCAGGAAAAAATGCCTGCAGGCTCTTCCTGTCGGCTACGATTACTTTGATTATCGCACGTATCCTGACAGGTGTATTCGAGATTGCAGGCACTGGTTCTTCTTATCTACTTTTGTATTATCTTCTGGCAGCCGGGCTGGGGCTCATTGGCATTGGATTTTTGTTCTATGCCGGACGTAGGAGGCTACAGACTTCTGCGAAACGGCAATCCGCCTCCTAGTTTCTGCTAAGATTTGCAAACTGTGTATAGTTTGGCAGCCATACGAGTTCAACGGTCCCTATGGGGCCGTTTCTCTGTTTTGCTATAATGACTTCTGCAATGTCCTTTTTCTCACTGTCTTTGTTGTAGTAGTCATCACGATAAATGAACATGACCACATCGGCATCCTGCTCAATCGCCCCGGACTCACGCAGATCCGAGAGCATCGGCCGGTGATCGGTTCTGGATTCTACCGCACGACTAAGCTGTGATAACGCAACCACAGGTATGGATAATTCTCTGGCCAGTGACTTAAGTGAGCGGGAGATATCTGATATCTCCTGCTGTCTGGAATCTGTCTTGCCATTTCCCGACATCAACTGCAGGTAATCAATAAAAATAATTCCCAGATTATGTTCCAGCTTGTACTTGCGGCATTTGGAGCGCAGTTCAGATACAGAGATTCCCGGGGTATCATCAATAATCAGGTTCGTACGTCCTATAATATTGGCGCCTTCGACCAATTGTCCCCATTGCTCATCCCGCAGATTTCCTGTTCGCAGCGCCTGTGAATCCACTTTGGACTGCATGGACAGCATACGGTTTACGAGCTGTTCCTTGGACATCTCCAGACTAAAGATTCCAACGGTTGTTTCGGATTTGATAGCCATATGGGATGCAATATTCAAGGCCAGCGCTGTTTTACCCATGGAAGGTCTGGCGGCGAGCAGAATCAGATCCGACGGCTGGAAGCCGGACGTCTTATAATCCAGATCCAGAAATCCGCTGGCGATTCCGGTTACATTGCCTTTGATCTTGGAAGCTTTTTCTATATTTTCAATAGCATTTAAGACAATTTTTTGAATTGGAACATATTCACTGCTTGTCCGCTTCTGAAGCAAATTAAAAATCTTCTTTTCAGTACTTTCCAGAATATCATTCGTGCTTTCTTTGCCAACATAGCATTCATTGGCAATCTCTTCATTTATTTTGATCAGACGGCGCAAGAGTGCTTTCTCACTGACAATGGTGGCATAATATTTGACGTTCGCCGAAGTCGGCACACCCGTTACCAGTTCTCTGACATATTCCATACTGCTGATTTCAGGCGGAATATCTTTTTCCTTCAGCCTGTTTTGTAGCGTAATCAGATCGACCGGCTTGCCTTCATTGCACAATTCGACCATGGCATCAAAAATAATGCCATACTGATGCTGGTAAAAGTCCTCGCCTGTCAAGATCTCAGAAGCCGATAGGATGGCATCCCGGTCAATGAGCATCGACCCGATGACAGACTGCTCTGCTTCCGGACTGTTTGGCAGTATCCTTTTGATTAAAGCTTCTTCCACAGTGCTCCTCCTATACTCTTATAGAGACTGTATTTCTACTTTCAGAGTGCCTGTGACCTGCGGATGCAGCTTGACCGGTACTTCAACAACTCCAAGGCCTTTGATCGGTCCTTCCAGCTGCAGCTTCTTTTTATCTAATTCGAGTCCAAGCTGGGCTATGGCTCCCTCCGCAATTTCTTTGGCAGAAACTGAACCGAATACTTTACCACCATCTCCGGTCTTTAGCTTAAGGACGACTTTTTTTCCTTCCAGAGATTCCGCCAGTGCCTTAGCTTCCTCTAAGACTTCCTGTGCTTCCTTTTTCGAGCGTGCATTCTGCAGCTTCAAATCATTTAGATTAGCCGGTGTGGCTTCAATTCCAAGTTTTTTGGGCAGAATCATATTTCTGGCATAGCCGGAACTTACTTCCACAATCTGACCTTTTTTGCCTAATGATTTTACATCTTCTAATAATATTACTTTCATGCAATTTCTCCTTCTCTGATCATATCATTGATGATGCGTTTTAGCATTACTACGGTCTCCTCGATCGTATGGTCTTCGACCTGCGCACCGGCAATATTCAAATGCCCGCCGCCGTTTAGACGCTCCATAATAATCTGAACATTTACTTCATCTATCGCTCTGGCGCTTATATAAATCACCTTTTTATACTCTGTCAGCACGAAAGAAGCGCGTACCCCTACCACATTGAGCAGCTCATTGGCTGCCTGAGAAGCCACGACAGTCGGACTCTCCAGACCGTCACTCGGACAGATGGCAATGGCAAAGCACTCATCAAAAATTTCCATATTCTGTACAACAGCTGCTCTCGCTTTCGTTGCATCAATGTCATCCCGCAGCAATTTTCGAACACGGGTAACATCCGCACCGTTGCGGCGCAAAAATGCAGCCGCCTCAAATGTACGAACCCCTGTTTTCGTCATAAAGTTATTCGTATCAATCATGATACCCGCAAATATACTGTCCGCTTCGATATTTCGGATTCGGATACCATCCGCAAAATACAGCAGAATCTCCGCGATCATCTCACATGTAGAGGACGCATACGGCTCTATATAGGAGAGCACGGCATTATCAATAATTTCATTGCCTCTTCTGTGATGGTCGAGGACTACGATTGTATTCGTCTGCTGAAGCAGTTCCTGGCATTCCGTATAGCTTGGTTTATTCGTATCCACAACGACCAGAAGCGTATTATCATCCACCATCTCAATTGCCTGCTGACATGTCAGGAACAAATCATCTTCGTAATCCGAGTTCTCCATGAACCTTGTCATCAGTGGTTTAATGGAGGTCGTCGGTGTGTCAATCACGATATGCGCCGTCTTTCCAATCGTCTTGGCCGCACGATAGACTCCGATGGCCGCACCAAATGCATCTACATCAATAATCTTATGCCCCATGATAACGACACGTTCCTTGGCCATCATAAATTCTTTTAACGCCTGTGCCTTCACACGTGCTTTCACTCTGGTGGTCTTCTCGATCTGCTGGGACTTGCCGCCGAAATACGAGATTTTCTCGCCTTCTTTTATGACGACTTGATCCCCGCCGCGCCCCAAAGCCATCTCTATGGCGATGCGGGACTGCTCGTAATTCTCTTCATAACTGTCCGTAGAAATACCAATACCGATACTGAGCGTAACGGACATCGTATTGCCGATGTTCAAAGTCTTGACTTCTTCTAATATTTTAAATTTCTGATCAATCAGCTGGTTCAAAGAACGCTGGCGCATGACCAGGAAATATTTATCTTTCTCGATTTTTTTAACAAGTCCGTCAAATTCCGAGAAATACCGGACAATTTTTCGATCCAGCAGTGCCACGAGCAGAGAACGGCGTACCTCTTCCATACTCTCAAGCGCTTCTTCATAATTGTCCAAATAGGCAAGTCCCACCACCATCTTTTCATCTTCGTGGCGTCTGACACACTCATTGAACTCCGTCACATCCTGCAGCATGATGGTATAAATATAGCTATACTCTTCGGAGGCTTCATACATCCTTGTCTCCTGCAGGACTTCCTCCATCATACATCTATGCAGCGTGACGCTGTAATCCCTGCCTTCATGGCTGATTTCGAACACAACATCTTCCTGTGCTTTCGGGAACACCGCCTTGGTAATCTCAGGGAAAAAGAAGCTGACATTGCGCCGCACGAACCGGTCTTTTTCGATGGCTGACAAAAAAGATGCATTGGCCCACAACAACTGTCCCTCTGCATCGACGAACGCATAGGGCATGGAAAGTTCATTGAGCGCCTGGCTCTGCACCTGTGTGAACTGTTTTGAGAAATTGATTAATTCGCCTAAAATAACCGGTCTGGTGCGAAAGAACACAGTCAAAGCAATCGCCACATAAATGACGAGTCCAAGCGATACTACAAATCCGGAGTTGCGATCGAACCAGTAGACCACCGCATTGACCAGCAGCAGAATAATGGATAAAAACAAAGGCCATACCAGAACTTTTCTCAATTGTCCTCGAATCTTTACATTTTCACTCATACACTACCCCTATCGCCCTTCGGTTTTACACACAAATTACCATGGTATTATATCATTTTTATACAAAATAAGTAACCCCCCAGTATAATATTTTACGAATACGCCCCCTCGCTTTGGCGGCAGGCTTGCATTTTTCCATACTGTGCAGTAGTATAAAACCAAAAACAAAAGGAGAATTTACCATGATACGACCTGCCAAAAGGGAGGATCTTCCTGCCCTTTTAGAGATATATAATGATGCTGTCAGAACCACCACAGCTACGTTTGATCTTGTAGAGCGTACACTCGCTGAGCATAGGATATGGTTCGAACAGCATCTGTTTCCGTACTGCATATTCGTGTTGGAAGAAGAGGGTGAGATTGCGGGCTACGGCTCTTTGTCCGAATACCGCTCACGAAAGGGCTTTGCCTGTTCTTCCGAAATCTCAGTCTACGTTCACACCGCGCACCGCCGCAAACAGGTCGGCCGACGACTCGTGGATGCCTGCCTGGCCTATGCCAGGGAAACAAACAGGTTCCATTCATTGCTTGCGCTTATTACCGGGGATAATACCGGCAGTATCCGCCTGCATGAGGCGGCGGGCTTTACCTGCTGCGGCATACTGCGGGAGGTCGGCCGCAAATTCGACCGCTACCTTGATCTGGCAGTCTATCAGCTGTTGTTATGACAAGACGCTGATGGATTCAATCCCTACACTGCCGCCGCGCACCACTTCAATATTTTGAAATGTCTCTTTCAGCAGTTTAATGACTGCGTCATTCTTGGTTGCGGTCTGGACGAATTCGAGCAGAATACTGTCCTTGCCGCAATCTACCATATCCGCATTAAAGGTCTGTGCCACATATAAAATTTCGGATTTATCGGCTTTGGTACATTTTTTGATCTTCACATAGAGGATTTCCTTCATACAGGTGGATATTTCCGTAAAATCAATCACCTTGATGACCTCAACCAGCCGGTTCAGCTGTTTTTTGATCTGCTCATAGGTTTCATCATCACTTTCTGTCTCAATTGTCATTCTGGAGACTGTCGCATCCTCCGTAGTTCCGACTGTAAGGCTTACAAGATTATAGGACTTTGCCGAAAACAGCCCTGAGATTTTTGAGAGCACGCCTACTTCATTTTCCACAAATAGTGAAATCCATCTTTTCTTGATCAGATTGCCATCTTTATTTCTGTTCTGCATATGCGCTTCCCTCCTTAATTCTCTGTAATCATGTCTTCAAGTGTTCCCCCCGGCTGAATCATCGGAATGACCAGATCTTCCGGACTGATGACAAACTCAAGCAGAATCGGCACCTTTTTCTCGCTGCGTGCCTCAAGCAGCGCAGGAACCACTTCCTCCGACTTGGTTATACGAATCCCACGCGCTCCATAACTTTCTGCCAGTTTCACAAAATCCGGAATATAGGCCGGCGCCATATCGGCTCTGGTCTCACTGTCTTTTGCTAATTTGGTCATGGAATATCTCTTGCCATAAAAAAGTTTCTGCCACTGCCGTACCATGCCAAGCACGCTATTGTTAAATACACAGAGAATCACAGGTGCATCTTCGATCATTGCCGTTGCGAACTCCTGTATATTCATTTGTACGCCGCCATCACCCGAGATGCAGATAACCGTTTTATCCGGATTGCCGATTTTGACACCGATGGCTCCGGGGAAGCCAAAGCCCATAGTGCCCAGACCGCCTGACGTAAATAATTTTTTCTTGTCGTTCAATTCGATAAACTGTGTTGTCCACATCTGATGCTGGCCAACATCTGTGACAATCATCGCTTCCTCAAAGGTCTGATTGATGCTTTCAATGATTTCCTGCGGGTTCAGGCTGTCCTTTTTCTTCATCTGAATCGGAAATTCCTTCTTCCATGCCTGTATCTGCGCAACCCATTTCTCACATTCACTGGGCTGTGCATACTCGAGCAGCTTGGCGATTGCCTCCGGGGCATCCGCTACAATCGGAACATCCACCTGAATATTTCTGGAAATTGCTCCGGTATCTATATCAATATGAATGATCTGCGCACGAGGTGCGAATTCTTTGAGGCGTCCTGTGATTCTGTCATTAAAGCGTGTTCCGATGGAAAACAGCATATCACAATCCGAGACTGCCATATTAGAGGCATAGGAGCCATGCATTCCCAGGTTTCCCACATACAACGGATGCGTGGAAGGAATCGTTCCCTTGCCCATGATGGTCGTTACGACCGGAATCCCAGTTTGTTCCACCAGCTTAGTAAACGCTTCTCCCGCGTCAGAACGGCTCACCCCGCCGCCTACCAGAAACAACGGACGTTTGGCTTTCTCCATGATTTTGATTGCCCGCTTGATCTGTCCGATATGTACGCTGGTATTCGGCTTGTAGCCCCGGATATCTACCGTCTCCGGATATGCGGTATCTCCCAGCTCTGCCATAATATCCTTGGGCAGATCTACTACGACCGCTCCAGGTTTGCCGGTACTGGCGATATAAAACGCTTCTTTGATCAGCCGCCCCAGATCTTCACGTCTGCGTACAGTCACTCCGTACTTACAGATACTTCTGGTAATTCCCACGATATCGACTTCCTGAAATGCATCGCTTCCGATCAAATTGCTCGCCACCTGCCCTGTAAAACATACCAGCGGCACACTGTCGTAATTCGCAGTAGCAATTCCTGTGACCAGATTGGTCGCTCCGGGACCGCTTGTTACCAGACAGACCCCTGTCTTACCTGTGGAACGTGCATAGGCATCTGCCTCATGCACCAGCGCCTGCTCATGACGCGGCAAGACGACACGTATGCTTTCCTCTTTGTATAATTCATCGCTGATTTCCAGAGTACTTGCCCCCGGATATCCAAAAACAACTTCAACGCCCTCTTCTTTTAATGCCTTAACCAATAATTTATTACCCGATATTTTTTTCATACTTCTCTCCTATCTCCTATGAATCAGGAAACTAAAAACGCCCTAAGCCAACCGGCCTAGGGCGAATATATAATCCGTGTTACCACCTAAATTCAAAGCGTATATCTTTGCACTCATTCCAATACGGGATTCCTCCGATATTGTTTCCCTGTAACGTAGGATAACGTCAAAGTCTACTAAAGCAATTCCATGCCGGTTCGGTCTGCTGCTCCAGGGCTACTTCCATAACTTCCTCATGAAGGCTTTCAGCAACCGCCTTCTCTCTGCATTTTAGAATATTATGTACTACTCCCTATCATGGCATTTATCATATATAAGCAACGCCTCTAAGATGCTGCCTCTGTATGTTAATACGTTACAGTATAAGCAGAGATTCCATTTTTGTCAATCCTTAATACGTTATATCTCTGTGAAAAGTTCCAGCTCTTCCAAGGTGACTTCTGTCTGCTCCTGAATCCGGAATGCTTTTACCACAGGATTTTGGAGATCAGCCAGGGAGAGAATCAGATAACTTGCCTGTGAATCATACGCCAGACGTTTGTCCTCCTCAGATGGACGGGACGGTGTCTCCGGATGAGAATGGATATTACCGATCTGGACATAGCCGCTTTTGCGCATCTCCCTGACTGCCGTCAGCTGCTCTCTTGGGTCCATGGAGAAATGCTCATTGCTTGCATCTATGTTTTTGACAATATAGACTTTTTCGATTATTTTATCCGAGCCTTGTATCGTACCGCCCAGCAGGGCGCAGGCCTCATCCGGCAATACACGTACTGCATGCTCTAAAAAGGCCTGATACTGCTCTTTGCGCATCCGTATCATTCTACTCTCCTCTTATATACCTTCACACTCTGTCTGCTCGTAATCAATCAGCTCCGTAATCGTTGGATGGGAGGAGCATACGGCACAGCCATCCGCCTTATGCGGAAGCTTGATCTTGCGAAATTCCATCTTCAACGCATCGAACGTCAGCAGATGTCCGACTAACAGATCTCCCTGCCCAATAATATATTTGACAGCTTCCATGGCCTGCAGGCTTCCGATCACACCGCCCATCGCACCGATGACTCCGGCCTGCTTGCAGGTCGGCACCGCATCTTTGGGCGGCGGAGTCTGAAATACGCAGCGGTAGCAGGGACCCTGCTTTGGCACATAGGTCATCAGCTGCCCCTGAAACCGGATGATTCCTGCATGAGAAAATGGCTTTTCTGCCATGACACAGGCATCGTTAATCAGGAATTTTGCCGGAAAATTATCCGTACCATCGATGATAAAATCATATTCCTCTATTAACTCCATGATGTTGGAGGCATCCACAAACGTACGGTATGTCTTGACCTGTACATCAGGATTTAACTCATGCATCGTCTCTTTGGCAGACTCGACCTTCGCCTTGCCCACATCCTTTGTTGCGTGGATAATCTGACGCTGCAGATTCGACAAATCCACTTCGTCGGCATCAGCAATTCCTATGGTTCCGACACCTGCGGCCGCCAGATACATACCGGCAGGCGCACCTAAGCCGCCCGCGCCGATGATCAGCACTTTGGAATTGAGCAGTTTTTTCTGCCCTTTGGCGCCCACCTCTTTTAAAATAATATGACGGGAATAGCGTTCTAACTGTTCATTGGTAAAAGCCATCTAGAAACACCCTCCTCCCATAAAATACAGAAATTCCACGACCGCTTCCGGCGGAATTGCGAATTCTCCGAATTTTTCTCTATCGACAAATTCGTCATTGACGGCTACTGTCACATATTGCGCATTTTCGATATTTTCAGCTTCAATCAGTTCTAAAATAGTAATGCCGTCTTTTACTTCCTTGGTTGTATCTGCCACTGTTATTTTCATAGGGTCTGTTTCTCCTCTTATTTTTATTCTAAGCCTATTGTTTTCTTAAGTGTTGCCTCTACCAGTGCCTGCTCTTTTAGCCCCCGTACTCTGGCTACTTCCTCTCCCTTTTTGAAATATACAAAGGTAGGAGAAGCCAGCACCTGGTATTGTGCCGCCAGTGCCTGATCGAAATTCGCATTGACTTTTACGACCTTGGCCTTTGTTTCATAGGCCTCTTCCAGACGTGCCAGCTCCGGCGAAAAACGTTTGCAGGGAATGCAGGAGTCTATATAGAACTCGACCAGCACTACTTTGTCACTTTGCAGCACTTCCTGCGCAAAATCCTCTTCCTTTACTCTGATTGCCATAGGCTGCCTCCTGTATTATCCCTGATTTCTCACATAGAGGTGGTAAGTTCCATCCTCATTGTCCTCTAACTTTAATACCTGATGCCCGTCTTCTTTGAAGCTGCGGGGCACATTTTGCACCGGCTCTCCATCGTTTAGCTTTATGCGCAGTATTTCGCCCTCTTCAAGCTCTTCCATTGCCACTTTGGCCTTTACAAAGGTCATCGGGCAGACCACATCTGTAATATCGACTGTATCTGTCACTTTAAGCTCTGTCATAATAGGCTTCCTCCAATTTTTTCTTAAACACATCCTTGCCTGCTCTGTCCAGTGTGAACTTAAATCTCTCGCTTGGTTTTCCAAACTCTTCAAAAAATTCGATGGCTGCATCTGTTACCCTGAACAGCTGTTCCTCTGATTCAATAGGGGGCAGCAGTTCCTCTCCTCGGTTGATGGTATTTCCAAAAAGTCCTCCAAAAGAGAGTAAATATATATTCTTGGTATCCCATGCATCGGTTGGACAGGCTTTCGCGCAGCGTCCGCAGAAATTGCATTTTGCTGTATCGACCGTCAGCTTTTTATCCTGAATGGAGATAGCTCCTTCACGACACGCTTTAACACAGACACCGCACAAAATGCAGGCATCCTCTTTCCAGCGGACTTCCATACCGCCCTTAACTCCGACATCGTTTTCCTCGGCTTTTAAGCAGTTGTTCAGACAACCTGTAACTCCGAATTTGAATTTATGCGGTAATTCTCTGGCATAATAGCGCTTATCGATTTCTTTTGCGATTTTATAGGTATCAATATTGCCGCTTGGACAAATCTGATTGCCCTGGCAGGCTGTTACCGTACGTACGCGCGGACCGCATACACCGGGGCGGCAGTCGCCTTTGGCCAGTTCTTCCTTGACTTCTTCAATATCCGCCAATTTGATAAACGGAATTTCCACACCCTGGCGTGAGGTCAGATGGATATGACCGGCTCCGTATTTTTCTGCTACTTCTGCGATTTTTTTGATATTTTCGACGGTCAGCGTGCCGCCGACTACCTGCAGGCGCAGCGAGAAATTATCCTTTTGTTTCTGACGCATGAAGCCGCCTTTTTTTAGTGCTGTATAATCTGTTGCCATCGTTTTATACCTCCATTCCTTCTATCGCCTGGTCGAAATCCTCGATCAGATCCTCGATATCTTCGATTCCTACACTGATTCGTATCAAATCATCAAACACACCGGCTTTCTCACGTTCCTGCTGTGAATTCTGTACATAGATGGTAGAAGCAGGATGTATGACGAGTGTCTTGGAGTCTCCTATGTTGGAAACCTTCAATGCATACTTCAGCCTGTCAATCAGGGCAAAGCTTCGCTCCTTGGAACCGGCACGCAGCGTGACCATGGCACCGGTGCCATGCTCGAACTGCTGTTTCGCGATTGTGTAATAAGGCGTATCCGCAAGCCCGGGGTAGTTCACCTCATATACTTCCTGCTTTGCCGCCAGATGCTCTGCCAGCGCCAGTGCATTATCGCAGGCCTTTTGCATTCTAAGTCCCATCGTCTCTAAGCCTATACAGTTTAGATAGGCATTAAAGGGAGAGAGGCAGGCTCCCGTATTACGAAATAAGGTTGCCCGCAGCTTAGCCGTAAACGCATAGGGTCCCATCTTCTTGTAATTTGCGAACTGCGGAAACCGCTGCGGATCCCACTTGTACTTACCGCCGTCTGTAATCACACCGCTTATAGAATTTCCGCTTCCGTTTACATATTTAGACGTCGAATTGACGACGATGTCGGCTCCCAGTGCCAACGGCCGAACCAGATATGCGCTTGCAACCGTATTATCCACAATAAATACCAGCTGATGCGCCCTGGCGAACTCTGCAATCTTCGCAATGTCCAAGACATTCAGCAGCGGATTTCCAATCGTCTCCGCGAACAGAATCCGGGTTCTGTCCGTAATCTGCGGCTCGAGAAGTTCAATTTCCGGTGCATCCACATATTTCGTATGGATACCAAAGGCTTCCAAATCTTCAAAAAGACCGATGGTCCCTCCGAAGATTCCCGCACACGATATGATTTCATCACCGCTTTGTGCGATGTTCATAATCGTATTGAAGATTGCCGCCATACCTGAGGCACATGCAACTGAAGCAATCCCGCCTTCGAGTAATGTCATCCTTTGTTCCAATGCATCCACAGTCGGGTTGCTGATTCTGGTATATGCATACCCATGCGCCCGGCCTTTAAATACATTCTCAAGCTCCTGTGCCGTCCCCTGCTCAAACGCAGAGGACTGATAGATGGGTGGCAGGGTCGTTCCGAATTCTGCTGCGCCGCTGCGTCTGCCATGAAGTAATGAAGTGTT
Source organism: Lachnospiraceae bacterium (assembly GCA_047975025.1). Lineage (GTDB taxonomy): Bacteria > Bacillota > Clostridia > Lachnospirales > Lachnospiraceae > JBKECY01. The sequence goes on along the minus strand of JBKECY010000037.1, from coordinate 12,883 downwards.
AAATCCGATTTTTTTCATCTATATCACCCAATAATTGTCGTGAAACACAACCCTTCTGTACTTTTCAAAGACCAGCCATTGATTAAAGAAATCAGCGGAGAGCTGGCTGCCCTCCTTGGCATACTCCTGTATAAAGGATTCCCAAGTGGCGTGATCCTGTACATGAATTGCAAACCCGCGTCCATTAACGAGCGGTACACCCGTATAGGTATACTCTGCCAGCGGCACCATTGCCGTAATGACGGCATCACGCACCTGTATGGCAATCTTGTCACGCAGGAACAAAATATCGAGATCCTGCGGATAGGCATAGCTTTCGCCTTTGACCGGTATTGTATCACCGACGGTATAGCGGCGGCCGCTTTTTTTGAACTTGGAAACTCCTGTGTTTTCCAGATTATAGTAGAATTCTTCGAAGATATCTCCGCGTGCCTGCAGCCCCTGCCATGAAAAAGTCACATCCTCTTCGGCGAGTGTTTCTGCATCAAGCAGCGCTTCCACCACACCGCAGGCCGATGTCATATTCGTGACCCGGTCAATCAAAATCAATTCTCCCAGTGTCTTGTGCTTTTTGAAAACATCAATGACGGCAGGCTGTGTCAGCTTGATACGGCATAAGGCAATTTCATTTTTCGTGATACTTTTTGCTTCAATGTGTTCTCCTGAATTCACATCAATCTTATAGCGAATCGTGGCAACATGTCCCGGCAGCATCCGCGTCCCGATTTTGACAAAAAACTCTTTGCCCGGTACCAGAGTATCATCATCCATCCATAAGATGGTAGTTTCAAAGCTGTCTGAGGACGAAAGTCCCGCTGCCTTGGTCAAAACACAGCCGCGTGAAACATCTACTTCCTTGTCGAGTGCTATTGTAACAGCCGCTCCGGCTGCTGCCTGCGTTACTTCTTTGTCGGTATTATGAATACTCTTGATATGTGCTGTCTCATTGCTTGGCAAAGAGATAATCTCATCTCCCACCTGTACGCTTCCGGCTTCAATCTGCCCCTGGAATCCGCGGAACGTATGATTCGGCCGGCATACTCTTTGCACCGGGAGATAAAATCCCGCCTCCTGGCTGGCATTTTGTACATCTACCGCTTCGAGATAGGTAATGAGCGGCCCGCCCGTATACCAGGGCATTTTGTCCGAAGTACGTGTGACATTGTCACCTTCGGTAGCTGAAAGCGGAATGATCTTCACATGAGGCAGTGACAGTTCTTCCTTTAATTTGATGATTTCTTCTTCGATTTTTGCAAATTTAGCCTCATCAAAATCAATCAAATCCATTTTATTAACAGCGAATACAAACTCTCTGATTCCCATAAGCGCACAGATTCTCGCATGGCGGCGCGTCTGTACCAGCACTCCCTGGGAAGCATCCACCAGAATAATCGCAAGATCGGCAAAGGAAGCTCCTACTGCCATGTTACGGGTATATTCCTCATGGCCCGGTGTATCTGCCACGATAAAGCTGCGTGCTTCTGTGGTAAAATAACGATATGCCACATCAATCGTGATTCCCTGTTCACGCTCCGCCATCAGACCGTCGAGAAGCAGTGAGTAATCAATCTTCCCCTCTCTGCTGCCCGCCTTGCTGTCTAATTCCAGCGCTTTTTCCTGATCCGCATACAAAAGCTTGGAATCGTATAAGATATGTCCGATCAGAGTGGATTTTCCGTCGTCTACACTTCCGCATGTTATAAACTTTAGTAAGCCCTTCATCTAGAAATACCCCTCTCTTTTTCTTCTCTCCATACTTCCTGTCTCTTCCGCATCAATGACACGGCTGGTTCTCTCGGAGGATACAGAACTTAATGTCTCTTCAATAATCTCATCCAGCGTATTGGCTCTTGACTCCACACCACCGGTCAGCGGATAGCAGCCCAGCGTGCGGAAACGCACATATTTCATCTCCGGCTTCTCACCCGGCAGAAACTTAAAACGGTCATCATCCACCATGATCAGGTTACCGTCCCGGTTTACGACCGGGCGCTCATCTGCAAAATACAGCGGTACGATATCGATGTTTTCGCGCTGAATGTACTGCCAGATGTCTTTTTCTGTCCAGTTGGATATCGGAAAGACCCGGATGCTCTCACCTTTATGAATCTTAGTATTATACAGTTTCCACATTTCAGGACGCTGGTTCTTGGGATCCCAGGCCTGTGCTTCGTTTCTAAAAGAGAAGATGCGCTCTTTGGCTCTCGACTTTTCCTCATCTCTGCGCCCGCCGCCAAAGGCTGCGGTGAATTCATATTTTTTGAGTGCCTGCTTTAATGCCTGTGTTTTCATGATATCCGTATAGGCAGCTCCATGGTCGAATGGGTTGATTCCCTGCCGTATACCTTCCTCATTGCTGTATACCAGCATCTCGATACCCAGCTCTTTGGCTTTGCGGTCACGAAATTTTGTCATTTCGCTAAATTTCCATATGGTATCTATATGCATAAAGGGAAATGGCGGTTTCTCCGGATAAAAAGCCTTCATTGCAAGATGCAGCATGACCGAGCTGTCTTTTCCGATGGAATATAACATAACCGGTTTCTCACATTCTGCCGCCACTTCACGTATAATATAAATGGCCTCTGCTTCCAGCTCATCTAAGTGTGCTAATTCACCCATCTTTCTTCCTCCTAACAACGCCCTGTACCGGGCCTTTGATCTGTACTCTTAATATTGGTTCGAATCCTTGCTGTTTACCCGGATTGTCTGTCTTGGTCTGCCGGGTTCATCAATTCTCCAGTCCATATAATCCCCTTGCTTTTCAATGGAAAGCAGGCTGCCGCGTCCTCCGATGTCAGCTCCGAGATAAAAAGACATGGCATCAAATCTGCACTCCTTGATACAGGAAACACAGCCCCAGCAATTCTTGGGATACCGGATGTACGCCTTATGATCTGCATCTGCTTTGATCAGGCTTCCCGGACAGACTTTCATGCACTGACCGCATCCGGTACATTGCTCTTTACGAATCACTATGCTCATAGGTTTCACCTCGTTTGATTAAATCTCTGTAAATAATCTGCAATTTGCCGTCTACGATCTTGGAATTCACATATTTCAGCCACTTGTCATCCTTGTTCGGATATTCCAGATTTTCCGCAAAACTATGCCATCTGGTCTCTTTTCTGGCATTTAGGTGAGCGATGACTGACTGGCACAACTGCAGGCGCTCCGTAAGCTCGTAGATATAAACCAACTCCTGCATATCGGCGGCGGCAAGCCCTGCGCTTAAACGCATCAGCTGCTCGATTTTATCTGCCGCCAGTGCCAGCTGCCGGCTGTTGAACTGGTAATTGGCTGAGATTCCTCCGGCGTAGACATCCATGACTTTTTGCATTGCCTCTTCAAGCTCTTCCGTTGTATAGAGCGCTTCCTGTGCCGTAAGATATCCCTGTACTTCGCTTACTAAAGCCTGCGCTTTTTGCTCAAACGTATCCGGTGTGCGGTTCTGCCTGTCTTGGAAGCTGCGAAGAGCTGCCAGACCGGCAATCTCGCCCTCTACAAAAGCGCCTGTCACATATTTTTGCGGGCATCCTCCTGCCACATCTCCGGCTGCAAACAGCCCTTGAATCGTTGTCTCACGATTGGTGTCCACCCAATACCCGCTTGCCGTATGCCCGCCGACGATATACGGCTCGGTACCTTCGATCTCAACATTTTGCTGGCTGGGATCTTTCCCAGACTCTACCCATTTCAGAGTCTGGCTGGGTGCCATATTCAGGTATGCTTTTTTGAGCTCCGCATCCTGCGTCGGCGTGATTCCTTCAGTGCGCAGATAACATGGACCCCGCCCTTCCAGATTTTCTTTTAGGGTGCCATAGACTCGCTCCGATGTCGTATTGCCATACTTAGCTTCATACGTCTCTCCCAGTGAGTTGATCTGTGCCGCTTTGACACCTTGTGCCAATGTACCGGTTGGTGCAATCGTATCTTTGCATCGAAGTGCAATAAAACGCATTTCGAAGGTTGTCATCTCGGCTCCGTTGCGGATCCCCATGGCATAGCCTGCCCCCGTATTAAACGGCGGATACCACATCTTATGTCTGGAAAATCCCGGATTGTTCGGTTTGTACAATCCTGCTGCCCCGCCGGTGGCACAGATGACAGTACCAGCCTCGATGGCATACAATACGGCATCCTCCACTCCGATTCCATAGGCTCCGTAGATGGTATTATCTTCCACCATAAAATCTATGATATTCACTTGGTTGAGCACCTGAATCTGTGGCTGGGCGGCCACTGCATCGGCCAGAATCGGTTTGATATTTTCTCCGTTTATTTTGATATTACGGTCACCGCGCGTCACATAGGCACCCGTTTCATCTTTTAGCAGTACCAAGCCCAGCTGCTCCATTTTCTCGACAGTCTTATTCAGCCCTTCTGACATGGTCAGCAGCAGGTCTTCACGCACAATGCCATCCGCATCGCGTTTCGCATATTCTACATAGTCCTGCGGACGGCGTCCCGGAACAATATACGCATTGATTGCATTGACTCCGGCGGCCAGACATCCGCTGCGCCTTATGTTGGCTTTCTCCGCTATAAGTACGGAAGCATCTGACTGCTCGGCAATTGTCAGCGCCGCATAGCATCCGGCTGTACCGGCTCCCAAAATCAGTATATCGGTCGTAAGCCGTCTGATTTCTACCTTGTCCTTCATTTTCTACCCGTCCCCTCTGTATTAGATGTACACCATGTCCTCATCCTGCATCGCCTTATTCTCCATTAGATAGGCTTTGTTCGTATCGAACACATAAATGCGGTAAATCAGTACATCCACCAGCTCACCGACTTCAACAATCTCCTCTTCCAGGGAGCGGTTTGCCGTAAACACAATATCTTTAATATTAATTGTAATCTCAAGATAGCTTCCGCGAAATGCAACTTCTTCTACCCTGCCCTCTTCCGCTGCGCTCATATATTGTGTCAGCTTTCCTTTTTTGGCTACACGTACGAACTCAGGGCGTATGACAGCTTTTGCGCTGCCATGCTCATGAGAGAACCCATGCAGCTTTCCATATTCTTCAAGGACACGTGATTGTCCGATGAACTGTGCAACGAACGGTGTCGCCGGATTCTTATAAATCTCAATCGGAGTTCCCTTTTGCTCCACCTGACCATGGTTGGTAATAATAATTTCATCCGCTACTTCAAATGCCTCGTCCTGATCATGCGTTACAAAGATACTGGTAATCCCCACCTTATGAATCATTTCCTTGAGCCAGCTTCTAAGCTCTTGTCTTACTTTGGCATCAATCGCTGCAAATGGCTCATCAAGCAGCAAGAGCTGTGGGTTCGGAGCCAGTGCTCTGGCGAATGCCACACGCTGTCTTTGACCGCCTGAGAGCTGATGCGGATATCGCTTATGCATCCCTTTTAACCCAATCAGATCAATTAGTTCATAGACTCTGTCACGAATGAATTTCTTGTCTTTTTTCTGGACTTCGAGGCCAAATGCTATATTCTCATAGACTGTCATATAGCGAAACAATGCATAGCTTTGGAATACGAACCCAATCCCACGCTTGCTGGCCGCCAAATCGTTGACTCGGATATTGTCAATTAGAATATCGCCTTGATCCGGTGATTCGAGTCCTGCAATCATACGCAGAATTGTCGTCTTTCCGCTTCCGCTTGGTCCCAGCAGCCCGATTAACTTGCCCTTCTCTATTGTAAAACTAACTTCTTTGGACGCCTGAAAGTCTCCAAAGTTCTTATTTATATTTTTTAATTCAACATACATGGCATCGATCCTCCTCATGTCTTATGATCATTTTTTCCCTTTGTACTCCACAATTGTCTTAAGGATCAATATGATGATCGCCATGACTACAAGGATGGAGGATACCGCAAAGGCGGCTGTAATGTTAAATTCATTGAACAGAATCTCAACATGAAGCGGCAAGGTATTGGTCTTGCCCCTCAAATGTCCCGAAACCACCGAAACTGCGCCGAATTCACCCATGGCTCTGGCGGTACACAGGATGATTCCGTACAACAAGGCCCATTTGGCATGCGGCAGCGTGATCTTTCTAAAAATCCGAAAGCCGCCCGCTCCCATAAGGGCTGCCGCCTCCTCTTCTTCTTTGCCCTGTGCCTGAAGCACAGGAATCAGTTCACGTGAGACGAATGGGAATGTAACGAACACAGTAGCCAGAATAATTCCCGGTACCGCAAACACGATTTTGATGTCGTGCGCCTGCAGGAAATCGTAAGCCCAGCCGATACGCCCAAAGACCAATATAAATACCAGACCGGCGATGATTGGTGAAACTGCGAACGGAATATCGATTAATGTTGTCAGAAGCTGCTTGCCGCGAAAGGTATACTTCGTAATGACCCAGGCTGCGAACACACCGAAGAAGGTATTTACAATCACAGTCAATACCGTAGTCAGCAGCGTAAGCTGTAATGCCTTAATTGTATAAGTATCGAAGACAGCTTCCGCATAGGCTTCAAAACCTTTTTGCAGAGAATATCCAATGACTGTAATAAGAGGCAACAGCAGCATAATGGCAATAAAGAGCACGCTGACTGTAATAAGTGTATATTTCACTATTTTGCTTTTCATCGCTTTACTCCTTTACCACTTTGTTGGCATGTGACTGAATCAGGTTTAAGGCAAATAATATGGCAAACGATACCAGCAGCATGGCGAGTGCTATTGCCGTCGCCTGCGAATATTCGAACTGCTCTAACTTTGTCATGATCATTAATGGTGCAATCTGCGTTTTATAAGGAATGTTACCGGCTATGAATACGACACTTCCGTATTCACCAATACCACGAGCCAGTGCCAGACCGAATCCGGTAAGCACCGCCGGAAAAATCTCGGGAAAAATGACTTTTCTAAAACTCCGGCTTCTGCTGGCTCCCAGCATACTGGCAGCTTCTTCATATTGCCCATCCAGTTTTTCAAGAACCGGCTGAATGGCTCTGACCACAAAAGGAATGCCAATGAACACCATGGCAATCACAATTCCGATACGGGTATAGGAAATCTTGATATCAAATCTGGCAAAGAATTGTCCGATCCACCCCTGATCGGAATACAGGGTCGTAAGTGCGATGCCGGCAACTGCAGTCGGCAATGCAAATGGCAGTTCAATAAATCCATCCAAAATACGTTTTCCGGGGAATTCATAGCGGACTAAAATCCAGGCCAGTATGACTCCAAATACACTATTGATAAGTGCTGCTGCCAGAGCACAAAAGAAACTCACTTTGTAAGCGGATAGCACCTGCTTTTCTGTAATGATTGAAAAAAACTCTTGCAGGCTTAAACCTGATGCATTGATAACAATTGAGGCCATCGGTATAATCACGATAATACTAAGCATGCTGATCGTAATTCCCATTGAGAGGCCAAAGCCCGGTATCACTCTCTTTCGCCTCTTTGCGAATCCTTTTGTCTCTGCCATTACACTATTCCTTTCAGTTATACAGCCTCGCTGTTATTCTTCATAGATACTGTCAAATGTAGCTCCATCATCAAAATGCTTCTGTGTAGCTTCTTCCCAGCCCCCAAAATCTGCGATTGTCACCATCTCAACATTTAAGTCGAACACATCTGCATATTCCTCTAATATAGTTGCATTGGAAGGACGATAGTAATTATCTCCGGCCAGTCTTTGCGCCTCGTCAGAATACAGATACTCCAGATACGCTGTTGCTACTTCCTCCGTACCATTTTTCTCCGCCACTTCATCCACTACGGCCACAGACGGCTCTGCCAAGATACTGATGCTTGGTGTAATAATCTCATATTCATCCGGATTCTCCTTGACGGACAGATACGCTTCATTCTCCCATGCAATCAGAACATCACCTTGTCCATTCTCAACAAATGTGGTCGTCGCTCCACGAGCTCCGGAATCCAGTACAGTCACATTATCATACAGTTTTTTCATAAACTCTTTGGTCTGCTCCTCATCATTACCGTCAGACGCCTGTGCAAAGGCCCATGCCGCAAGGTAATTCCATCTGGCACCACCGGAAGTCTTAGGATTCGGTGTAATAACTTCAACGCCCTCTTTAATAAGATCATCCCAATCCTGAATGTTCTTCTCATTTCCTTTGCGAACCAGGAAAACAATAGTGGAAGTATAAGGTGCACTGTTATCGGCAAATTCATCGATCCAGCCCTCGTTAATCATTCCCGCTTCTTCGATTGCCGTAATATCCTGCGCCAGAGCGAGTGTTACAACATCTGCTTCATTGCCCTCAATGACAGAGCGGGCCTGCTTGCCTGAGCCGCCATGAGACTGTGTAATCTCTACTTCCTGTCCAGCCTCTTCCTGCCAATATTCCTGAAACAGTGTGTTATAAGCTTCATAAAACTCCCTGGTCGGATCATAGGATACATTTGTGATCTCGATTTTCTCCGGTGCAGCACTGCTGTCATCAGAAGTCTGTGAGCTGCTGCCGCAGCCTGCCAGAAATGCCGTTGTCAAAACCACCGTCGCCGCTACTGTAATCCATTTTTTCATAGGTTTTTTCTCCTCTTCTCTTACTTTCCCTATCTGTTTTATCTCCTACTATACTACTAGGAGATATTCGTTTAGCTGATAGTGCATAATTTAACACATCAAAAGCTGTTTGTCAATGGGAAAAACGACCTTTTCATATTTTCCTACAAGATTTATAGGTTATAGGTGTTTTGGGCACAAAAAAACCTCTCCATACCTAAATGGAAAGGTTCTTTTTTATTCTTCAATTGTTTGAATGCCAACTTTTGAAAAATACGTTTTTCTAACCGTTGTTCCCATATCACTTTTATCCCGATCGACAATAATCTGAAATAACTTCTGATGAGCTTCAAATAACTCCTCACCACGTCCTGTCTCAAGCATTACCTTTACTGTATTAAACCGAATAGAATAAGTAAGGGTTTTAACCACCCGATTAATCTTGTCAATTATAGGATTCTCACCCATAATTGAAATCGCATTATGGAAATCATTATCTGACTTAAATACTTGCTCAACATTTTCTGGTCCTTTTTTTATCTCTGCCTTCATTTGATCAAGAATAGCTTTTAAATTCTTCAGTTTTTCCTGAGTGTACTTTTCCATTGCAATTTGCATAACCCCTACTTCCATCATTTCACGCAGTTCCATCAAGTTTTCATATGAATCAGAAGTATTTAGGATTATACCATAAATCATCGGATCTATCATACTTTCAGAGAACCCCTCACAGACAAACGTTCCTTCAGCTCTTTTAATTTCCAAAACCCCCAAATAAACAAGAATTTTAATTGCTTCCCGAATCGAATTCCTCCCCACACCAAGACTCTCAGCCAATTCGCTTTCTGTTGGGAGTTTATCCCCAGGACATAATTTCCGCTCTATCATTGCATCCGTCAAACTGTTAATTACTAATTGAACAACTGACTCACTATTCACTTTTTTCAAATAACCTCTACCAGTACTTTGCATCTTTTTCACCTCATCATATGTTTATCCTAATATCCTACCATACATTGAGGTTTTTGTCTATTCGGTACTTAACAAAAGGCTACCATACAATTATAACAGCACAATTTTTCCCCAAAATACACGTATGTACAAAATAGAATTTTAAACCTTTCCCATCTAATCCATATGTGAGCCTCCATTAATATCAATTTCTTCTCCAGTAATGTAAGAAGCCTCTTTAGATGCCAGGAAAACAATTGTATCTGCTACCTCCTGTGTTTCTCCCGGTCTCCCCATTGGGATTCCAGCAATTACTTTATTGGCTTCTTCTTCGGGAAGTCCTCTCCATATCTCAGTGTTAATAAGCCCAGGGCAAACACTATTAATCGTGATACCTTCCGCCGATATCTCCCGAGATAGATTCTTAGCAAATCCTAATACAGCTGCTTTTGAAGCCGAATAGTGTGCGCCTCCAAATACACCCCCACCTCGTTTACCCGATACCGAAGACAGATTAACGATTCGCCCATACTTAGCGTCCCTCATCGGTTTCATACAAGCTTGTGTACACAAAAACAAACCAAACATATTTACTTCGAAGACTCTTCTCATATCTGCTAACGTCATATCTTCAACAGTAATTTTTTGCGATATTCCGGCATTGTTTACAAGTACATCAATACGTCCATATGTTTTTATTACTTCATCAACCATGTTCTGAACTGATTCTTCTGAAGTTACATTAACCACAACTCCCATAGCATTCCCACCGTTATTTTTTATCTCACTAACGGTATCAACAATCCCCATTTCATCAATGTCAGCAATAATAACTGTTGCTTTTTGCCTTGCAAATGTCTTTGCGATTGAACGTCCAATTCCCTTTGGTGAACCACTTCCTGTTACAATGACTACTTGACCATCAAAATTTAGCATTTTTCCGTCCTTCTTCCTTTTATAAACTTATCTCCTTGGCAACTTTAACAATGTTTTCTACTGTAATTCCATTAAGTTCCAAAAGCCTTTCATATGGTGCAGATTGGCCGAACTGATCTTGAATTCCAATTCGCTTTACTGTGGCTAAACCCATATCTGCTGCAACTTCACAAACTGCACTTCCTAAGCCGTTCATAATATTATGGTCTTCAACTGTGATAATTTTACCTATTTGAGCAACACATTGCCGTATAGCCTCTTCATCTAATGGTTTTATTGTATGCATATCAAGCAGTTTCACCGAGTAACCTTGTTTCTCCAGCTCTTTTACTGCTTTTAGTGCAATGGAGACTGTGTCTCCATTAGCAATAATCGCAACATCTTTTCCATCTTTAAGAAGTACCGCTTTTCCGATTGCAAACTCTTGATTTTCATCGTAAATTACCGGAACAGCATCTCGCGTAAATCTCAGATATACTGGACCAGGATATTTTGCAGCAGCACATACTATCTTTTTTGCCGCATTGTAATCAGCAGGCATAATTACCGTCATATTCGGAATAGTTCTTAATACTCCCATATCCTCAATACTTTGATGGCTTGCCCCATCATTTGCAGGTGTGACTCCGCCATGTGAACATGCTATTTTAACATTCAATTTAGGATAGCAAATTTCTTGTCTAATCATTTCACACATTCTTAACGAACCAAATACTGCATACGTAACTACAAAAGGAATTTTGCCGCATGTAGCTAGTCCCGCTGCAACACCTGCAGCATTTTGCTCTGCAATTCCAACATTTAAGTACTGTTTTGGCAATTGCGCTCTAAATTCTCCAGTCTTACACGATTTTCCTATATCTACATCTACTACATAAATACCATTATCTTGTTTTCCCAGTTTTACAATTTCTTCTCCAAATCCATCTCTTGTCGCTTTCTTTACCTCACTCATACTATCCTCCATTAATATGCTTTTAATTGTTCATCAAGTTCTTTTATTGCTGCTATATATTGTTCCCTATTTGGTGCAGTACCATGCCAACCACATTCATTTTCCATAAAAGAAACACCTTTTCCTTTAACAGTATTCGCAAATATACATTTTGGCTTCCCATTTTTGCTCATTTTAATACGCGCTAACGTGTCCACAATTGCCTGCATGTCATGCCCATTAATCTCATACATATCAAATCCAAATGCCTCGAATTTTTTGCCCAGATGAATATTTGGCATAACAACATCAGTAATACCATCAATTTGCAAATTGTTGTTATCAACAAACACAATAAGATTATCTAACTTGTACTTGTATGCAGTCTGTGCAGCCTCCCAGATTTCACCTTCCTGACATTCACCGTCTCCTACTACAACAAATACCCTGTAGGTTTTTTCATCTCTTTTAGCAGAGATTGCCATACCAACCCCACATGCAAGTCCCTGTCCCAATGAGCCAGTCGAAATGTCAATCCCGGGACACTTATTCATATCGGGATGACCTTGAAGTTTTGACCCCTCCTGACGCAATGTATCTAATTCACTCTCGTCAAAATATCCCCTTGTAGCCAAAGCAGCATATTGAATCGGACATACATGCCCTTTTGACAAAACAAATCGATCTCGATCTTCCCATTTGGGGTTTTGTGGATCTATATTTAACTCTTGAAAATATAGGGCTGTCACGTAATCTGCTGCAGATAGTGAGCCGCCTGGATGTCCCGACTGTGCTTTGTAAATCATCGAAATAACCTTTTTCTTTAATTCAATGCTTTTCTTTTCTAATTCTCTAATCCCGTAATTTTTCATAGCCACCCTTCTTTCTAAATAGATTAGTTACAATAATAAGCAACTTGAAATTCCTAATCCTTTTGCAATCACTTTTTATTCAATTGTTCTTCGCTTTTACATCCTAACATCCTATGTTGGGATTGTCAATACTGCAATACTTTTTCTACCACATACGCATATTACTTACCTCATTTTTATTACTTTTTACTATCAATTTGCTTTGATACAAGAAACAAAGGACATTTCCTTTATACTGGAAATGTCCTTAATCCTATTCCAGAATCATTGCTATCGCCCGCCCGGGAGCCCCTCCGCATCCTTCCATTTTAAGTGGTAGAAAGATAAACTCCCATCTCTCATGTTCAAGAAGCTCTTTGGGTAAAAAAAACTCTTCTCCCAGCCAAATTCCCGCTTCTAATAAGAGTTCGTGCTGCATGAGTCCCTCGCCAGCCTTGGGACCTCCTATACTCATCGCATCAATAACAATTCCTTTTACCTTTTTATCTAGAAGCCATAGTGCTGCATCTTCACCCAAGTATGGCCAATTATCCACATAATCAGTAGTCCAACCTCGCTTATACCCCCATCCAGTACAAAGCAGTGACCTGCCCCCGATTTTTGTACCAGTGGAAGAGTTAGTTTTGATATGATAAACTAACAAAAAGGAGCAGTACAAAAATGGGAAAAGCAAGGTACACAACGGAGCAAATCATCGTCAAGCTGAGGGAAATCGAGAT
>JBKECY010000028.1:0-20008 GCA_047975025.1 Lachnospiraceae bacterium | reverse complement strand
TTTCCATAGATGGCAACTTTCTTATCCGCAAAGAACATATGCGACACATCAGCAATTGCGTCCAGGGCGCGTCCGCGATGCTCAACCAGAGATTGCGGGATCGGCTTGCCTGTCAGCTTACTTACGTTCTTGAGGAAGGTATCTGTGTTTCTGATTCCGATTGGTGTCGGTCCGATGATGGCCGGCACTTCGAACTCATTTTCCAGATATTCTGCTGCTTTTCCGCCTTCATAGCGGTTCAGTGCCATCGTTCCCAACGCGTTTGCCGTTCCCTGCAGATCTTCGATTGTCGTGTCACCATGTGCCACAGTATTACCGGAGGGCATCACAGGAGCATCAAAATTCTCAATCTCAAATAGTACTGTGGCATCCACCTGCATTTCACCCAGCAAGTATTTTAATTCTGTCACATCTCCCGGGTTGACCCAACCAGTAATCAGGTTGAGTTTATGGTTCGGCTCGGTCTTTGTTGCAAAATGCATTACAATATCCGCAACGTCATAGCCGCTAAGCATACTGCCTACAAAACTTGGCGTATGAATCGGAATCAGGTGTACTTCCCGTCCCGGATACTTCTCTTTTAAAAGACCGGCATTTAATTTACGTACAACACCGTCGATATCATCACCGATGACTTCGGTCGAGCAGGTAGAAATAATCGGTACGACCTTGACGTCAGGATAACGCATCAACAATACATCTACCGCTTCTTCCACGCGGTTTACAGCCCCAAATACAGCACCGTCTTCATGTACGGAAGAGGAAGCAATTTCAAAACTTTCTTTAAAATGCTGCGAGAAGAGAAGCCGCACGAACATAACGCATCCTTGCCCTCCATGAACGATTCCTATGCAATCCTTAATTCCTATGCTGGCATACTGGGCACCACAGGGCTGACAAGGGAAAATGGGGTTAATAATGCCAGCACGTTCTTTATCTTTTACAATACAAGACATATCATCACTCCTTTTGTGTCTTAATAGTTCTTATCCGTAAGTTCCAGATTCAAGGAACCGGTAATCGTCAGGAAATCAATCCGTTCCCGGACATACTGCATAACTTCCTTGATTTCTTCGGTTTCCATCTGATTGACCCATTCAAATCTGGTGCGGTATGCATCTGTCAGTATTTTGGCATCTGCCCAATAACACTTATCTTCTGCTGTTTCTTTTTCAACCTCCTCACCACACAGGAGCTGGGTTGCTCTGGTAAGTATCTGGGCGTTCTGACGTTCTCTGTCCCAGGCACGTGAATGGAACTGCCAGAGACACTTCTTCATGATGTAGTCTACCAGAACATCCCCTTTTTCTTTTACTGTACTTTCTTTCACTGCACTTACGCTCATTAGGCTCACCTCTCTTTTCTAGGTGCGCGCTGTATTACACAGCACGCAGGGTATCATGGCAAGATGGGAATTCCGGATACTCGCGATCCTTTAATCTCGCAAGTGCATCATAGCCTCCCGTATATTCGCGCATCTCTGTAGAATTCTTGATTTCATCCGGCAAATCAACATCTGAGAGCATCCGGCGGGTTACAAATCCCTGGTCACCTGGGATTTCGTCCTGACTGATGTCCAGTTTTGCCAACTCATGGATAGGAGAGAAAATCGCATCATAGATATCTCGTGCAAAACGCACCCAGCCTTCATAGCCTTTCCATGGACCGTTATGATAGCCATGAGCATTCAGATACGGTACTCTGATCTTCTTAGCTACTTCACCGGGACGCTTGCCTGTAAATATACAATCCGGCTTCAGCATTTCCATTGCTTCCAAACCTTCCAGCTCATTCGGGTCGTCGATGGCCAGTGCGCCTTCTTCACAACGGGAAATACCTTTTTCCATATCTCCTTGATGGCCGAACTTCGTGTATACAGAAACTACTTCCACACCCATTTCCTCATGGATGACGTTGGCCCAGTGCCACAGCTTGGAACCGCCCGGCCACAGGCATACCTTCTTGCCTTTGAGGCGATGCTTGTACCAGTCAAGCTCTGGCTTCCATCTTGCTGTTTCTTCATCTATAATGGCCTGTGCCCTGTCTTCGATTCCGAAGAATAAAGCAACTTTCATCAGAGATGCGCTTAACGGCTCAAAGCCAAATCCATCGATATCCAACCGGGGAATCCCATAGCGTACACGCAGCTCGTTGCAGATATATTCTGCGGAGCGGGCACATTCCAGTACGTTCAACTGAGCTTTATGCATTGCCCGCAGGCCATCATACGAACCATTTCCGGTAAATGTGGAGAGAATCTGGATTCCCATCCGTTTGAAAAAGTCCTGCATGACTTCCTGATCTCCCTGGATATTATATTCTCCAACATAGTTGATCACGTAATCGCTCGTAATTTCCGGTTCTACCGTTCCTACTTTTTGATTAATCCACGCAATATTGATTTTATGGTGACCGCCTGACTGACTGGGACCGCCAAATCCCGGTGAGTTACATACGAAGATATCCACATCCGGCATCTCTTCCATAACCTCATCTGCGACCGCTCCTATATCATCGCCGATAAGCGCAGAAGCACAAGTTTGATAAATTGTCATACGCTTTATATCAGGAAAGGCTTTGAAGGCCTCAATGATATTATCCTTTAGTAACCGTTCCGCACCGAATACAATGTGCTTTTCCTTCATATCTGTGGCAAACGTATATTTCAGCTGAAAATTATCATTATCGCTGATATAGCGCTTTGTCTGCCATGTATCATAGGTACATCCTACCGGGCCATGGCTGATATGGATGACATCCTTCATCGGTGTACCAATCACGTGCTTAGCCCCGCAATAAGCACAGCCGCGTTCAGAAATCGTTCCGGGAATTGTATTGAGATATCCCAATGGCAGCGCCATTGAAATGTCCTCTCCCTCTCCCTTAATAACCGCATGCTTTTCTCTCTCGGGAATGCACTCACTACATTTAAAAAGATGATATGGCATAAGACCTCATTCCTTTCTTCATATAATCAGATACCTGTTCGTATCATTGTACTTTTCGTTATTCCTCTGCACTGTCACATACTTCTCCGGTTCTGACTCCAATGGTCTTGGTCACCGGGCAGACGAAGCTTTTACCATCTCCGATCTTGGATGTCTGATTGACTTGAATAATAGTTTTTACAACGGTTTCCAAATCTTCGTCCTTGACGACGATGCTTAAAAATCTCTTGGGTATGTAATCCATACCTCTCGAAAACCCTTGTGCCAGTGCTTTCATACGCATTTCCACATTGACTTCTTCGTGGATTCCTCTCTGCCATCCGCGCCCCATCGCAGACATTGCGGTAATCCCCGGAAAGCCAATCTCGGCAAGTGCGTTTTTAGTTGCATTTACCATTTTGGGGCGAATTATTGCAAAAATCTCTTTCATACGACCAGCCTCCCTTAGAGCACCTCTTCACTGGTGCGGATTGTAAACACTCGTTCCACTGGAGAGACAAATATTTTTCCATCTCCGATATGTCCTGTATAAGCTTTATATCGGATGACTTTGATTACCTCATCCACTTCTTCATCCTCTACCACGATCAGCAGTACCGTTTTGGGCAGCTCATCATAGTGCTTTTCACCTATGGTGATACCTTTTTGTTTACCGCGTCCAAATGCATTGATTTTCGTAAGTGAGCTGTAACCCGCTTCGTCTAATCCATTGGCAATAGCATCTGCGGCTTCCGGCCTGATCACTGCTTTTATCATCTGCATACATCCACCTCCTGAGATTTACTTAGTCTGAAATACCGTATTTTACAACCATTGCTTCAAGTTCGTCCATGGTAAGTGGTGTGGGAATGACAAAATCTTCATTTTCAATGATTTTTCTTGCCAGCTCACCGTATTCTTTGGCCTGATTTTCTGATGCATCATATTCCACCACAGTTTTTTTGTTGAATTCTGCTCTTTGAACCACGTTATCACGAGGTACATAATGAATCATCTTGGTACCGATGGCAGAGGTGAATTCATTAAGGAATTCCTTCTCGCGGTCAACATTTCTGCTGTTGCATACGATACCGCCCAGGCGGACACCGCTTTGCTTCGCATACTTTAGCAGGCCCTTACAGATATTGTTGGCAGCATAGATTGCCATCATCTCGCCGGATGCTACAATATAAACTTCCTGCGCTTTACCATCACGTATCGGCATTGCGAAACCACCGCACACAACGTCTCCAAGTACATCGAAGAATACAAAATCCAGATCGTCTGTATAAGCACCGTTACCTTCCATCAGGTCGATGGCTGTGATAACACCACGTCCGGCACAGCCGACACCAGGCTCAGGACCACCCGACTCCACACACTGGATATCGTTGTATCCTACTTTAATAACTTTGTCATTCGTTACTTTCTCAGCGCCATCCTGTCTTAATACATCCATCAAAGTTTCCTGCGGTTTTCCTCCCAGAATCAATCTGGTAGAATCCGCTTTAGGATCACAGCCATGAATAAAAATCTTCTTGTCATAAAAATGCGCCATCGCTGCTGCTGTGTTTTGCTGTGTTGTAGATTTACCAATACCGCCTTTACCGTAGAATGCTACTTTTCTCGTCATGTCATTGTCCTCCTTATGACTTAAAATTTGAGCAAATAAAAATGGGGCACTTCATCTTTCTCTCACAAGAAAGACTTAGTAACCCCATTGTTAATTTGCCGGTTTCGTACAAGACAGCAGCGACTGGTTCATGATGCCTGTGAAAAAGTTTTTGTCATCGCTGTGTTTGTTTGCTACATGTTAGTGGTGTATTGATAAAAAGTCAACAAGTATTTTTTTTGATCTGTCTTTTTCTCGAATTTCACAAAACTTTTTGTTGTGATTATTTTGTATTATTGCCAATTAATTCTCAACAAAAATATACAAATTGCACATTACTCTTTTAAAAGCTCTTTTTTTTCACAAGTTTTTCCTCTGATTTCCTCCTGCTAATCTAGTGAATATTCACAATGTTCTTCTGTAAATTTGACCTCATTTTTTTCGTTATCTTTTTATTCATTCGTACATGGATAATTGTCAGTTTATTCAAATTCACATGCTTTTTGCAGCTGCACAAATCTGTCGGCTTCATTATTGGGGGCCGTTTTTTGGTACAATGCTCCTAAAAATGCCTCCATCCATTGGTTATCCATCTCAATATTGGCATCTTGTCCCCCAATTTGCTCCGCAGACTGTACATAAGGACCGGGGATCAGTTCATCGGCACAGTTCTCTAAAAGTCCATCAATGATGGCCGCAGTGTTCTCCAGATGAAATTGAAATGCAAATACTCTGTCCTGATAGCTAAACGCCTGGTTACTGCATGCATCACTTTTTGCAAGCTTGACCACCTCCGGCGGAAGAAGCGAAAATGTGTCACCATGCCATTGAAATACAAGCGGTTCTGCCGGGAACGCAGTGAACATGCCCGTCGCAAAGGCACTGTCCAGAAGCCGCACCGGATACCATCCAATCTCCTGGACCGGATTTTTCGTTACCTTGCCGCCAAGTACATCTGCGATTAACTGCGCCCCCAGGCACAGCCCCAGTACGACCTTTCCTGCCTCAATTGCTTCTCGTATCAGCGCTTTCTCCGGCTTTAGCCAGGGATACGCATCTTCTTCATAGATATTCATCGGGCCTCCCATGACAACCAGCCAATCGAATTCTTTGGCCTGGGGCAGCGGTTCCCCCTGGTACAATTGTGTGCTTGTGACGGCTGCTCCTATGCCGTCTGCCCAGCGTAGGATACTGCCTGGGTTTTCAAAAGGGACGTGCTGTAAATAATGTAATCTCATAATTTTCTCCTTATCATTCTAATCTGCATTGACTTTCTGTCTGACCGGTAAAAAGGCAGAGAAAAACCGACAAGCTGACTGCTTTGTCGGTTCATTTATGTTAGAGTTCAATTTTTCCAGTCGTTTCTCCGTTAATTACATAATATGCCGCATGCTCCTCGGCTTTTACGTAAACATTAACTTCCTTTAAATCTGCTACCTTGTTTTTTAGTTCTTTTGTCCAGATATCTTTGACTTTTTGAAAGAGTTCTTTTTGTGTATACTCTTTACCTGAAAACTGAAAATACATCTCTGTTTTGACTTCTGCTTTCTTTCTTGTGACAGTCCTCTTTCTTGCTGGCTTCTTGGTGTCGGCATCTTTTAGTACGCCGGCTCGGGTCTCGAGTGCTTTGGTAGAATCTTTGCGGGTTTCAATTGCCTTTTGCGCAGGTTTGACTTCTGTCTGTTTGACACTTTCTTTTACCTGAACTTCTTTTGTTTCAACTGCTGGTTTTACCTCTGCTTTTTTCGTTGTCCTTCTTGCCATAACTTTCCTCCTGTAATGTACACAAAATATTGAATCAATCACAGATATCTTCTATATTGTACAACTTTTTGTGTCACAGGTCAAAACAAATTATGTACAGAACGAAATTGCAGGCAATCAGCGCTCTGTCAAAAAGCCATTTTCCTCCAGAAAATCATGGGCAACATCGTAAGGATCTTGGTTTTCCACATCAATCAGATAATTCATATTTGTACAAATCTCGTCAGAAAATACACCTTCCAAAGAAGTAAATATTTTTTCAAGCTCCGGGTAGTCGTCATATAAATCGGCTCGTATCAGATAGGCTCCGTTATACTCAGGGAAAAATCCCTGATCATCTACAAGTGTTACCAGACCGAACTTGCGATTCAGTCCATCTGTGGAATATACCACTGTGGCATCCATATTTCCCGAACTCATGCCCGCGTACTTAAGCCCCCTGTCAATCGTTGTTGCCTCTTTAAAGGACAGTCCATAAAAATCTGCAAATGCATCATAATGTGTGGAGCCTTTATCAAAAAATTCATGCTCGGCCGCGAATACCAGCGAAGATGCACAGTCTTTTAAATCGCTGATTTTCTGTAAATCCCAGGTCTTTGCCACGTTCGGATTCACGGCGACAACATACGTATTTTCCTGGCCCAGCTTAGGCGTCAGCATCACATTAGCCGTTTCCTGCCCCAACTGATTGGCATATTCATACAGTGTCATTCCCTCAGGTACATCTGCCGGGTCCTTTCCCAGATAGGCCGCCAGAAGTGAACCGTCATACGACATATAAATATCCATTTTACCTGCTTTGATCTGCTCAAATGCCAGACCACTGGCCATGGAATCCTGTACTTTTACCTTCAAAGAGGTCTGCTCTTCTACCAAGATTCTGGCAATCTGAGTAAAGAACTTCATCTCCGCAAAGTCTCCGTCAATAATCGTCACCGTATCCTGCTGCTGTGTTCTCGTACAGCCTGTGACTGCACCAAGCTGCAGCAGGCAAAAAACAAGAAGCAATGCCCGTATTTTTCTTTTTTTCATATAAACCTCCGTATCTTCTTCTCGCAAAATCCCAGAAGATAGTCAAAGCACAGAGAAATTGCGACCAATGCCAAGGTTCCTTCTATAATAAGCTGCATATTCTGTATACGAATTCCGCGGTACAAAATGCTGCCTAGCCCCCCGCCCCCGACAAAGTTTCCAAAGACTGCTACGCCAACGGCATTTACGACTGTAATACGGATTCCCATCAGGATAAAGGGAAAGGCCAGAGGAAACTCCACTTTTCTAAGCTTTCTAAAACCTCCCATTCCCATGGCATCTGCTGTTTCTCTAATCAGCGGATTCACATTATGCAGCCCCGTATTGGTATTACGGACAACCGGCAGCAGTAAATACAGCACCATCGCAGCGATGACTGTAACCGAGTTGGCTCCAAAGACTGCCATGAGCAGTCCCATCACTGCCAGTACCGGCACAGTCTGGATCAGATCGACGACTGTCAGTATGACTTTCCCAAGCCCGGCATGGTAATATGTAAGAATGCCCAGGGGGATACCCACTGCAATCACAATACTGCAGGATAGCACTACCAGATATAGATGTTCAAGTACCTGTCCAACACTCATTTATTCTCCCTGCATTCCTTTCGAAACTACTTTCTTCTCCAGTAAATCAATCAGCAAGCGAAACAGCACCGCCAGGATGGCAATCGGAATCGATCCAATCACAATGTATTCTTTGACATTGGCATCAATCCCTCTGAATATAAATTCACCGAGTCCCCCCTGTCCGATCATGGCGGCCAGAATCGCCCAGCTCACCGTATAAATCAATGACATGCGGATGCCCGAAAAAATCATTGGCATGGCAAGCGGTATCTCTACCCTGAAAAAAATTTGTCTGGGATTCATGCCGCACCCGCGCGCCACTTCCAGCATATTCGGTTCCACCGCAAGCAATCCCTGATAACTGTTTTTCAATATGGGAAATACCGCATAGACACTTAAGGCCAGTACAACGGTCAACTGTGTCATTCCGAAGCGGAACATCAGTACACCGATAAATACAATTCCCGGAATCGTCTGGAATACACTGATGACAGGAATGATATAACGGGCAGCTTTGGGAATCCGTGATAAAAGTGCCGCCAGAAGCAGCCCAACGATAACCGCTGCGCCAACACTTACCACGACATATCCTATATGTTCGGCAATCGCCGTCAACAGCTTTTCTGCGTATTGCTTCATAAACTCCTGCATCTTACACCTGCTTTACAGAATTTAGAATCAGACTCTCCAGCGTAATCTCACCTACAATCGTATTCGAGGAGTTCTGTACATAAATTTTCCTGGCACCTGTCACATTATATTTCAGTCCGATACTTTCCAGCAGATCGGACTCCTGCACCACCACAGCACCTTCTGTCTCTATGGCTTGGCTTACGGGCTGCATAAGTGATGCCGCCGTTTTCTGTGTATCGCTTGGTACAACCTCCTGCAGCCGGATGAATCTTGCGACCGTTTCATTGGCGGGATTTTGCAGCATATCTGCCGGTGCGGCATCCTGCAGTATCTGCCCCCGGTCCATGAATATGATTCTGTCTGCCAGTTTCATGGCTTCATGCATATCATGTGTGATGAATATAATCGTGATCTTCAGCTCTTCTTGGATTTTTTTGACTTCATTTTGCAGGATTTCTCTCGTAATAGGGTCCAGAGCGCCGAACGGCTCATCCATGATAATGATCGGTGGGTTGACCGCCATCGCCCGCAGCACACCGATTCGCTGCTGCTGGCCTCCGGAGAGCTGACGCGGATATTTCTTCGCATACTGCTCATAGGGCATATCCACCATTTTCATCAGCTCCCGCACCCTTGCTTCGGTCTTCTCCCTGCTCCACTTCATGATTTTGGGCACCACAGAAATATTTTCTTCAACAGTCATATTGGGAAATAATGCGATTTGCTGAATGACATATCCAATCCCGGTTCGAAGCTGTATCAGATCCATGGACTTATTGTCAATGCCATTGATTCGTATTTCTCCCTCTGACGCATCCAGCAAACGGTTCAGCATCTTAATCGTAGTTGTCTTGCCACAGCCGGAGGGTCCAATAATCACAACAAATTCCCCTTCTTGTACCGTAAGGCTGATATCTTGGATAATCAGCTGTTCTCCAAAATATTTTTTCACATGTTTGTATTCAATCATCCTGTTCTCCGCATAAATCCACTATCCTGTCACATACCAAATGACGGCACCCCAGATTGGTTGCCGTCATCTCCATTACAGGTACTTATCAATACTTGCCAGCTGCTCTGCTGAAATATCTGGTGCCTGATAGCTCTCAAGGCGATGTGCCACTACCTCTGCTGCTTTTTCCTTTATACTAACGCTTCCTTCCGTTTCCCAAGATTTGTAATCCTGTTTTACAAAAATGTCAGGAATAAAATGCTCTGCACGATATTCCTTCGGCGTCCTGCCTTTCAAGAAGCTGCCTCTGGGTCCTACTTTATTGATTTCGGCTGTATAATCTTTGGTCCTGTCAATAGCCATCCCTGTGTGGAGGCGTTTCAGCAGTTTAATCGTCTGCTCGTCCACTACGTATTTTTCCAGGGAAGTAACGTTAAATCCGCTCAGCATACCTGCCGCAAAGTATACCAGATCCACATCGCTTAACACACCGCACATCAGGTTCAGCGTGGATTCCACCCCTGCCTGATAATCAATATCTACCGCATCGTTCAATGCTCCCGATGTCCTAAACGGCATATGATAGTATTTTGCCATCTTCGCCGTAGCCAGCGATATGAGCGCCGTCTCACTTGAACCTAACGACATGGACACTTTTCTAAGATTCGTCGAAGTTGATGTATTTCCGTAGAATACCGGAAGCCCCGGCTTTATGAACTGAATCAAGGTAATTGCCGCCAGCAGTTCCGCATTATTTTGAATTACGGTTCCCAGCAGTGAAGCCTGACTTGTCAATACCGGAAGCGAGCAGGTCGCCAGCTGAATCGGCTGGTTGCGCTCACAATATACATAGAGTGCATCCAACGCTTCTTTGATATAGGCAAGCGGTGAGATCGGACTCACACAGCCAATCAGCACATGCCCTTTTTGGATACCGCTAAACTGTGACACCATATCAATCAGATTCCCGGCGATAACTCCGGTATCCTCCTTAGCCGTCATAAGAGATGTAATCGAAATCGGCAGGGTCGTGTATTTTAACAAGGCAGCCATCATATGATAGGCACGTTCATTACGGTCGATATCGTATACATCGCACAAATTCAGATGCGCCATATCCAGACAATCACTTGTCTGTACCAGCTTGCAGATATCAATATAGTCATCCATCACCGCAAAGCGAAACTTGTCGTTGTCCAGAATATACGGCGGACTGCCTGAGGTACACATCGTCTTGCTGCCGCGTCCCATAGAATACAAGGTTCCGTCCGGCCGGTAAATTTCAAAGGAATCTACCACTGTCGAAAGTGCCTGCTCAATCAATTCCTTTGTAAAGTAGACAGTCGCTCCGTCAACCCTGGCTCCATGCTTTCTGAAAATAGCAAGCGCTTTCTCATCATCAAAAACACATCCGGTCTCAGAAAGCACCTTCAAGGACTGCTCGTGGACAAAGTCCGCATCCTCCTGTGTAAAAAAAATCTTTTCTAATTCCATAGCTCTTCTCCTATATTTCTAAAATATCTGTCTTACGCTGTTTGCTTATTCTCCTGTTTCTTCTTATATACTCTGACCAGCAGCGCACAGAGCAACGCACAGACTGCACTCACTGCAAGTACTGCAAAAATTCGCGTGTAAGCACCTTCCGTACTATAAGTGTCCAGCCATTTTCCTGCAATTGGTGATACGAACATATCCGGAACGAATCCAATCACAGAAAGTATTCCGGAGGCCGAGCCAAAAATCGCTGCGGGCACTTTGGTTTCTGTCATCATGGAAGAGGTTACACCATACGCACCATTTAAGAAGAAAGACAAAACTATAATTGCAATCACTGACGGAATAATAAAGCCTGGTGTCTTTGGTGCAAATGCCATGATTCCCAGACATCCCCCGGTAATTGCCATGCAGACAACAATCGTCTTGGACGGAGTCTTTTTCTGGGAAATCCCCCCGATAATCGGCGAGGAGAACAAGCTGGTTCCGTAAGTTCTGATGGTGCCTACCACAGAAGCAATGGCGGCAGCCGCCCCGATCGCAGTCAAGAACGATACCGTATACGCAAGTGAGGTGTATACAGTGTAAATAAAGAACATACATAATGTTGTAAGCCATACGCCCGGATGCTTGATTGCCTGTGCCACCTCGTTAAGGTTGAATTTCTTGCGTTCTCCCGCAAACTCATCTTCGAACTTAGGGATGAAGATAAAGGAAAGTACCGCAAAAATCGCATTAATCGCCGCATAGAACATCAGAACCGTCTGAAATCCCTGCGTCGGATCTGAAAACAATCCAAAAATTCCGATGGATACAAAACTGACTACCAATCCTACTACACCTACTATACCATAAGAAAAGCCGATTGTAGTAGAATAATTTTCCTCTGTACTGACAAGTCGAATGGCCTTATAACGAATTCCCCAGAAGATAAGGGTTGTACACAAACCGAACAACAGGAAAATCACTTTCAATTCATTGTAACTTGGAACCGTAGAATACCAAAATGTAAGAATAGCGCTCATGGCAAATCCTAACGCTGCCAGATACTTCACTCTGATCTTATCAGCCAGTACTCCACCCGGGAAATAGGCTATCGTCGCCGTAGTTCCATACAGTCCATACAGCACGCCCAGCTGTGAATTGGTTATCTTCAGTCCGTCAATCACCTGATCATAAAAAGAATATCTTGCGAGATACGTCAGATACACAACGTAGGCTCCTGAACTAATGATGGCAACCACCATCCATTTGGTAAATGTGCTAATTGTTTTAGCAGATTGTAATCCTTTACCCATAAAACCCTCCTTCAACACATCCTTGTGTTTACACTAATTCCTTCTCCCATTCCTTACAATAATTAATTGTTGTCTGAGGACTGCTCGCCCATGCATCCGCTCCTGTCTGCACACAGACTTCCGCATTCACCGGCGCCCCTCCTATCACTACCTTAACCTGATTTCTCATTCCCGCCTCACTAAACGCGTCGATTGTTTCTTTCATGGAATCAATCGCCAATGTCAGAACCCCGGACAGACCAATAATATGAATGTCTTCCTTTTTAGCAGTTTCCACAATCTCCTGTGCCGGTACATCGATTCCGAGATCCAAAACTTCAAATCCTGCAGCTTCTAACATCGAACGCACAATATTCTTACCTATATCATGCAAATCATCCTTGACGGTACAAAGCAGCATCTTCGTTTTCTTGCCGTCGCTTCCATCCTCTGCTACCAATGCACTTTTAAGAATATCGACTGCCTGCGTCATTAATTCGCCGGCATAAATCAGGTCGCCGACAAAATACTCTCCGTCCTCGAACAATTCCCCGACAATATCCATCCCCTTCTGGCAGGCATCCAAGGCCTCTTGTGCCTGTGCACCTCCGTCTTCCATTACCTGCGTCAGAATCTCTACCATCACGTCTTCATCCAACTCTCCCATCGCCTGCGCTAACACTGTAAAATCAATCATGCTGTATCCCTCCTATTTCTGCTTTTTACCAATCATTCCTTTGCGATATGCCCTGTTGTATTTTCTTCCTCCCGCATCATACATGCATAATGCCTCACATGCATAGATCGTACTCATCATATCTATATTGCATGGATCCATGATAGCCGAGTCAAGTCCTGCCCGAATTGCATATGCCATACAATTTGTATTCACATACTTTCTCGCCGGCATCTCAAAGCTGATATTTGAAATGGCCCCCGTCACTTTAACTTCTGGTGCATATTCATGGATTCCCCGGATACATTCTTCAAAATCCAGCATGGAGGACGGCATGGTCGATAACGCCATAACACAGGGGTCTATATGCAGGTTCTGAAGTGCCACACCATGCTTGCCTGCTTTGTCAATGATCCTATGCGCTATTTCAAGCTTTTTTTCCACCTGTGAAGGAATCCCGGTTTTGTCGCAGGTCAGCCCCAGCACATTCCACTGTGTACCGGCAATCAGCGGGAAAATAATTTCACACTTTTCTCCCTCTTCGCTGACAGAATTGACCATGCCCGGTTTTTTCAGATGATTTTCTTCTATGATACGCGCCAGGAGTCTGGCATCCGGACTGTCAATACAAATCGGGACGTCTGTCACTTCCTGAATCAGCTGAATCATCCATACCATGGCATCGTATTCAAGTTCCGGCAGTGTACTTGGTGCGCAATCAATAAAGTGGGCACCTGCATCCGCCTGCGCAACCGCTCTTTGACGAATTACAGATGCATCCCGTTGTACAATCGCCTCTCTGACAGCGGGGATCGCTCCATTAATCTTTTCTCCTATAACAATCACTTTTCAATTTACCTCCCGTATTTGTATGGTATCTTTGTCTATACAAGTAGTATAGCCTTCTTATCTGTTATTCGTCAACCCTCTTTTATTTTTTTATCAAAAAGTACTTTTATTTATTCTGTTTTTTGGTATAATTGAATTATATAATATGTGTATGTGGAGATTTGTATGGACTATCAAAAAGAATTAACTAAAGCAATGGCAGAGCTTGATGAAGAAAAGGTCATCAAGTATATACAACGTATGCTGGCATCCGGCTATTCCCAGTCGGCAATCCGCAAATGCCTGACAGAAGGCTCCGAGGAAGTCGGCAGCTATTTTGAAGACGGCGAATATTTTATCGCAGATCTGATTGTATCCGGCATGATTTACCAGCGTGCCCTGTCTCTTTTGATTCCGCCTCTCGAGACAGGAAATCCCAGTCCCATAGGACGCGCCGTCATCGGTGTCGTGGAGGGAGATATTCACGATATCGGCAAAGATATCGTTGTCAGTCTGCTTCGTTCAGAGCGATTCGAAGTCATAGACCTGGGAATTGATGTAAAACCGCAGCGTTTTGTGCACGCTTTGCAGACATATCGGCCGGACATTATACTGTTAAGCGGTCTGTTAAGTGAATCTATTTCGGCTATAACCAATATCATGACGGAATTAAATGCCTCCCCGGCCCGCAAGGATACCATCATTTTTATAGGCGGCCAATGTGCAAGTGAACAGCTTTGTATCCAGACCGGGGCCGATAACTGGGGGTATGATACTCTTCATACCCTGGACTTTTGCAAGAAAGTGATAGAAGAAAAGCATGCCAAGAACATCTAAAAAGAAGCCACTCTATACAACAATACATAAGCAGCTGCGCTTGAAAATATTCAATGGCACGTTTCTCCCGGGAGAAATGCTGCCATCCGAAAGCCAGCTCTGTACCGAATTTCATACCAGCCGGGAAACTGTCCGTAAGGGTCTAAAGGAACTGGAGTCAGAAGGCCTGATTTACTCGCGCCCTAAGATCGGATACTTTGTCAGCACGCCGCGCCATAGTGATTTTACTATGAATTTCACAGGATATTTTGAAGGCTGCACCACACAATACAAGGATATTCATGGTGTCCTGCCGGATGAGCGTGTGCAAAAGGCGCTGGATGTCTCACCAACACAGGTCGTCATTGAATTCGAACAGCTTACTATCAACCCAGACGGCATCATTATTGCATACAGTAAAAAGTATATTCCTTATGAGCGTTCCTATCCGTCGGTAGAAAGCGAATTGAACTATGCCGTATTTCCTGATATTACACTGCCCAAGATGGACACTTATTCCTTATACACCAGCATTCGCGTCTCCGCTGTTGCGGCAGACCAAAGTTTGACAGATATTATGCAGTGCACGCTCGGAGAACCAATGCTTCTCGTGGAGCGTTCTTTCATCCAGCAGGATGACAAACTTGCCGGCTATGCACTATTCTATGTAAAGCAGCCTTATGGACAACTCAACGGCATGTCCGGCCACCGACTGTAAAAGGAGATTTAAATGAATACCATCATTGTTGCCTGTAAAACTTTGGAAAATGAATTAACTGCTGCGATGAAAGCCAGCGGCTGCTCCCATGAGATTCGCTGGATAGAATCCGGGCTGCATAATGTTCCGCGCAAGCTGCACAGCACTTTGCAGAATACCCTCGACCAGGGCCGGGGATATGATACCGTACTGCTTGTCATGGGATTCTGCGGGAATTCTGTGGCTGAAATCAGGACACACGACTTTACCTTAGTCATGCCCCGGGTAGACGACTGCATCTCACTGCTGCTCGGCTCTGTCACGCAGCGCATGCAGCAGGCAGCCAGCGGCAGCACTTATTTCCTGACCGAAGGCTGGCTAGAGGGCGAACGTAATATCTGGAAAGAATATGAATATACAATGGAGAAATATGGCCCGGAACTGGGGCAGGAAATATTTGATACCATGTTTCAGCACTACCAAAATCTGGCGCTGATCGATACAGGGTGCTTTGATATGAGCAAGGCCATTGCCGAAACGAAGGAGATTGCCCAGAAGCTGGAGTTGAACTATGTGCAGCTGTCCGGCACCATCAGTTATCTGCAGGAGCTGCTCTCTCAAACCTGGGATCCGGAGCGGTTTATTGTGGTTGCGCCGCATTCGCAGCTGGCATTGGCGGAGTGTACTTGCAAAGAACTAAATCTGTAATTAGTTTTCTGCAGAAAAAGCAGGCATTTCGCCTGCTTTTTCTATACCCTATTCACTCCTCTTTAGAGATCCTTCGCAACCTCATAGGCTCCCCAGATCGCCTCCAGAATATTGGATGGATGTTTCGCATCTCCAATCAGATACACATGCTCCCCTTTGATTTCCTGATACAGCGCATCGTCACCTGTATAACCTACGGATACCACAAAATGATCCACCGGAATCTTATGATACGACGGCATTCCTTTGGTCCCCACCGCGAACATAAGCTTCGCTCTGTTGGCTATATTAGGATAGTTCTTAATTGTCTCTCTGACCGTTGCAATACCATCGGCATACGCTTCGACCACAGCATTCTTAATGACATTGACCTTATAATAGTCCATAAGGTCCATGAGCATATTATAGTTGGAAGCTGACAGTCCCCATGAATTCAAAATTGTCTCCGTCATTTCGATGACTGTGACTTTTTTCCCTTTCCGGCTAAGGTCATAAGCCATTTCACATCCGGTCAATCCGCCACCGATAATCAATATGTTCTCACCCTTCAATTCTGCGCGCAGCAGTGTATCCACAGCATAGGTCGTATTGGTTGCATTAAGCCCCGGAATCATAAGATGTCGTTCATGAGCCCCTGTGGCCACAAAGATCTCATCATATGCGCCACTTGCTGCCATTTCTTTCGTAACCTCGGTATTCATTTTTACGTTGATCGGCAGCTCTGCCATCTGATTCTTGTACCACATGAGAAGATGCTTGTCATCCCCCTTAAATTCAGGTGCAGAGGCTGCAACAAAGATTCCCCCCAGCTGGCCGCTTTTTTCAAAAAGATCTACCTCATGTCCGCGAAGCGCACAGACTCTGGCTGCTTCCATTCCACCCAGACCTCCACCAACAATCATTATTTTCTTCTGTTTCTCCGCCGGGGAAATACGATAACTGTTCTCCCTGCCGCAGGCAGGATTGACTGCACATGAGATATCGAGTCCCTGGAAGATACGCCCCAGACAGCCTTGATGACAGGAAATGCAGGGTCGGATCTCTTCGAGTTTCCCTTCCTTGAACTTATTCGCTATCTCAGGGTCTGCCAGCAAGGGTCTGCCCATACCCAGCATATCCATCTTTCCTGCGGTGATACTGTCATCCGCAAGTTTAGGATTGTCAAAACGGCCTGCGCAGACAACCGGTATGCTGACTGCTTCTTTTATAGCTGCCACATCTTCCAGATTACAGGCTTTCGGCATGTACATTGGGGGATGTGACCAATACCATGAATCATAGGAGCCATTGTCACAGTTAAGCAGATCATAACCGGCTTCCTCCAGTTTCCTGGCAATGAGGAGACTTTCTGCAAGATCACGCCCCATTTCCTCGAACTTTTCTCCGGGAAGGGCACCGCGGTTAAAGTCTTTGATATAACTTCGTACACTATACCGCAGCGACACGGGGAAATCATTACCACATTCCGCTTTTATGACT
This sequence comes from Lachnospiraceae bacterium, assembly GCA_047975025.1. Lineage (GTDB taxonomy): Bacteria > Bacillota > Clostridia > Lachnospirales > Lachnospiraceae > JBKECY01. Next base: position 2,544 of record JBKECY010000028.1, on the reverse strand, counting down.
TGTACTATTTCTACCGGAAATCTAAGTCGGTTCTCAAGACTGCCTCCATACTCATCTGTTCTGGTATTCATACAGGCAATTACGAACTGATCCAGTAGGTACCCCTCATGTACTGCGTGAATTTCGACACCATCCCCACCGGCTTCCTTGACAAGGGCCGCTCCTTTGGCAAAATTTTTAATATAAAGTTGTATTTCATCTTTTGTAATCATACGACTCTTAATCGTGGGGTCCCATACATTGGGCAGTTCCGAAGGTGCCGGGAACTCGCCTCCATGACCCGCCCGGCCGGTAAGTGCGGTCAGCTGAATGAACACCTTGGAATCCTGTGCATGGATACCCTCTGTCAGATATTTTGTTTTTTCAACATAGCTTTGTGGGGCACCCAAAATATAGAATACCGGATTAGGTACAATGGGAACCAATCCTGTGATAATCAGACCTGTGCCACCCTTGGCTCTCTCGATATAATAGTCAGCCCCCTCCTTTGTATAGGCACCGTCACTCCCCATAAGACGTGGTGAGAACACCCCCATGGGCATCATGGCAATTCGGTTTCTAACTTCAATACCACCTATTTTGATTGGCGAAAAAAGTGTATCATACATACGCATCATCCTTTCATCAGGTGGGAATACTCTGACTTCTCGAGCCAGTGAAACGTATATCCCTCAACATTGTTTTCAATTTTGTTTCTCAGAAACTCTTCAAAACTCTCCGCGGTTTCAGGTGCCGCAAAAGGCGTTTCCACTGTTGCCTCCGGTACTCCATAGGTATGCACGGCAGCAATGGAAGCCCGGATATGATCGATTGGTGTCTGCGGGGCGAAATGATTGTAGAAGAATAATAACGAAGTATTTCCGCTCTTCCCTTTAAGCGTATAACGTTTTGTCCGCTCAACAATAGTAACTATGTCTGCATCTTGTAACAGTGAAGTTGAAAATCCAAGCAGCAAAGGTGCCTTCATTTTGTCAGCAAAATCTCTGTAATATTGAATACCTACCTTGTCCTGGTCCGGATCAAATGCAGCCACATACTGCCCCATTTCTAATACACACCGCATAAAATCATCACGTCTTTCTGTATCATCAAAGCATGATGAACCCCAGATTCCTGAGTTATTCACCGGTACATCCTGCCCCATCGCTTCCGGAAGCTTTAGAGTATAGGGGACAGTGTATTCATGCAGTATATCCAGCGATACCATAGGAGGACTCGTCCATGCATCTGCAACTGAAATCGCATTAAACCCCAGAATCTCTGCCGCCATCGCTTTTAGCATCGGACCTTGCAGATCGTACACTATGCGCTGCAAAAGCTCGTGTACAAAAGCAGGATCGACCTGCGTTTCAATTAAAAGATTTTCCAGTCCATACAAGTTACATGCAAGACTCCAGGGTGCACAAAAACTAGGAAAGGTGTCAAGTCCTACATAGGAAGTATAGGCATGGCAATATTCAATTAAATACCGATATCTTCCGCTATCAAGTCCTAAAAATTTGATTTTGTCCAGATCCTTGCTGCTCTTAATCAGAAAATCATTACGATTTACATCAGGTATGTGGCTTTTGTAAAAATTGATCTTCGCCCCAATTGATTCAGCTTCAAAATTGTAAAAATCATGGTTAGCTCCAATCATGTCAAGACCGGTATACTCCCATACCAAAAGAGTACACTCGGCCATTGCCCTGCCATTATCTCTGAATAGATAATCATAGGGCAGCCTGCATGTTTGTGGAATAAACTCATTGACCTGTGCAAATGTCGGGACCGGTGCCGGCCAGTTCTGCGTCCCTGCAAACCGCATCACTCTGGGCAGGACAAAGGTCTTTTGCATCTGCATCATATTTCGCTCCTCCCTAGTACTCATAGAACACCTCCTACGTTCTTGAATCTTGTATTGTGGTTACTTCCATAGTAGCATTGCCAGCTTTCAAAAACAATTGTGCGTCACTTATGAATTTTCTAGACTTATTGTGTATGATATTACCCCTTTTTGCGTATTTTTTCTGAAATAATTTGCTTGAATTCAATATTTGCCTTTTTTAATGTGGCACATTTAGATACTTTTGACTTGCAGGCCAGAGGACTTTATGAGAAAAATGGTTATGAGGTTTTTGGCACACTAGAGAATTATCCTATGGGGCATACCAGCTACTATATGTCGAAACGGCTTTCATAAATGCAAAAACAGCCTCTTAAGGGGCTGTTTCTGCTTGCACTTTTTTCTGTTCATTTAGTTTCTTGAGCTTGCAGGTTGACCAGACAATCATAAAGACCGCCATTCCTACGCAGAATACACACACAATCGCACCTGTAATCATATTCATAGTTCTACTAAGCGCATAATCTTCTCCATACCTAGAGATCATTGTTGTCTGCAGTACCATGACCGACATCGCGGCTCCGGCAAGTGTTGTGTTTTTGGAGTGCCCCCCGATCTTTGTACCAGTGGAAGAGTTAGTTTTGATATGATAAACTAACAAAAAGGAGCAGTACAAAAATGGGAAAAGCAAGGTACACAACGGAGCAAATCATCGTCAA
>JBKECY010000027.1:0-58811 GCA_047975025.1 Lachnospiraceae bacterium | reverse complement strand
GAAGCCAAGGAGGCCAGGGCGGCTATCGTCAGGGTGGTCAAGGAAGTCAAGGAGGCCAGGGCGGTTATCGTCAGGGCGGTCAAGGAAGCCAAGGAGGCCAGGGCGGTTATCGTCAGGGCGGTCAAGGAGGCCAGGGTGGTTATCGCCAGGGCGGTCAAGGAGGCCAAGGAGGCCAGGGCGGTTACCGTCAGGGCGGCCAAGGAGGCCAGGGCGGCTATCGTCAGGGCGGCCAAGGAGGTCAGGGCGGCTATCGTCAGGGCGGCCAAGGAAGTCAAGGAGGCCAGGGTGGTTATCGCCAGGGCGGACAGGGAGGTCAAGGCGGAAATTATCGCGGTGGAGACAATAGAAGAACGGATTCCACGCAGCCAGATACAATCGCTAAAAGCCAAAAAGATGTAAAAAGAGAGCGGGATAAAAGAGAAAGCAAGAAAATCTCTGATAAGAATACGAACCAGAGCCGTCGTCCTAACCAGGGTGGCGGACGTCGTCCAAATCAGCGTATCCCGAAAGCACTGCAGATGACATCACCTCCGCAGCGTCAGGAAGAAAAGAAACCGGAAGTTAAAGAAATTATCATTCCGGAGAAGCTGACCATACGAGAGTTGGCCGATGCCATGAAGATGCCTGCTTCAGCTATTGTGAAAAAGCTGTTTTTGGAAGGAATTATGGTTACGGTGAACCATGAGATCGACTTTGAAAAAGCGCAGGAAATAGCGTTGGAATACGATATAATTGCAGAACTTGAAGAGAAGGTCAACGTCATTGAAGAACTCTTAAAAGAAGACGAAGATGCACCTGAAAGTCTGAAATCCAGACCGCCGGTCGTGTGTGTTATGGGTCATGTCGATCATGGTAAAACCTCTCTGCTGGATGCAATTCGGGATACTCACGTGATTGACCGCGAAGCCGGTGGTATCACACAGCATATCGGAGCCTACACAGTTTCTATTAATGATCAGAAGATTACATTCCTGGATACACCGGGACATGAAGCGTTTACGGCGATGCGTATGCGTGGCGCCAATGCGACCGATATTGCGATTCTGGTGGTTGCGGCAGACGATGGTGTGATGCCACAGACAGTGGAAGCCATCAATCATGCAAAAGCAGCAGGCATTGACATTGTTGTGGCTATTAATAAAATTGACAAGCCAAGTGCGAATGTTGAACGTGTTAAGCAGGAACTCTCAGAACATGAATTGATTCCTGAGGACTGGGGCGGAAGTACCATCTTTGTTCCGGTGTCGGCGCATACAGGGGAAGGTCTTGATGATCTTCTGGAAATGCTGCTTCTCTCCGCAGAAGTACATGAGTTAAAAGCCAATCCGGACAGAGAAGCCAGAGGTCTGGTCATCGAAGCAGAGCTGGATAAGGGAAAAGGACCTGTTGCCACCATTCTGGTGCAAAAGGGAACACTGCATGTAGGTGATTTCATCGCAGCAGGAGCATGTTCCGGTAAAGTACGTGCTATGATGGATGACAAAGGAAAGCGTGTCGATAAAGCCGGCCCGTCGACTCCTGTCGAAATATTAGGATTGAGCGATGTACCAAATGCCGGCGAGATTCTGGTGGCGTTTGATAATGACAAAGAAGCTAAAGCGTTCGCCAGCACGTTCGTATCCGAGAATAAAAATAAATTATTGGAAGAGACGAAGGCGAAGCTTTCGCTGGACGACCTGTTCAGCCAGATTAAAGCAGGTACGTTAAAAGAACTGCCAATCGTTGTAAAAGCCGATGTACAAGGTTCGGTTGAGGCCGTGAAACAAAGCCTTACCAAACTGTCGAATGAGGAAGTGATTGTTAAAGTCATCCATGGCGGTGTCGGTACGATTACAGAGTCAGATGTAAGTCTTGCTTCTACTTCGAATGCCATTATTATTGGATTTAATGTTCGTCCGGATGCAATGGCCAAGACAGTGGCCGATCAGGAAGGCGTGGATCTGCGACTGTACAAGGTTATCTACAAAGCGATTGAAGATATTGAATCTGCGATGAAGGGTATGCTGGATCCGGTCTTTGAAGAAAAAGTCATCGGACATGCACAGGTACGCCAGCTGTTCAAGTCTTCCGATGTTGGTACGATTGCCGGAAGCTATGTGCTTGACGGATATTTTGAGCGCAATGCAAAAGTCAGAATTACCAGAGACGATAAGCAGATTTTCGAAGGAGAACTGGCATCTCTCAAACGCTTTAAGGATGATGTGAAGGAAGTTAAGGCCGGCTATGAATGCGGACTGGTATTTACACAGTTTGAAGATGTTGAGGTCGATGATATGGTCGAGGCATATATCATGGTCGAGGTCCCCAGATAGAGGTATAATAGTGAGAAAGAACAGTAAGAAAAATACCAGAATCAACAGTGAAGTACAAAGAGAAGTAAGTCAGATCATCCGCGAGGAGATCAAAGATCCCAGAATCCATAGCATGGCCTCTGTCACAGAGGTCATTGTGGCTCCGGATCTTAAGACCTGCCGGATTTATATCAGTGTACTCGGAGATAAAAAGGCAAAAGAGGATACAATCAACGGACTGGTAAGTGCCAGAGGCTTTGTACGCTCGCAGCTGGCCAGACGTTTGAATCTGCGCAACACCCCGGAAATCAACTTTATTCTGGATGAAACAATCGAATACGCAATCGACATGTCTTCCAAAATTGACCAGATCAAACAGCAGGACGACAGGAATGCCGCAAAAGAAATGTAAGATGTAATATACAGCAGCCGCAAGGCTTAGACAAAGGAATGCAGATGAGAAAAATAGAAGATGTGCTAGAAGGAGTCAAAAGCATAGGAATCGCAGGGCACGTACGGCCGGACGGTGACAGTATCGGTTCGTGCATGGCGCTGTACCTCTACCTGAAAAAGAACTATCCTCAGATTGATGTTACGGTATATATTGATAACCCGAAAGAAGTCTTTTTTTACCTGAAGGAGATCAAAGCTGCCAGGCAGGTTTATACGGCACAGGAAGCTGCCTGCGATTTGTTTATTACGCTTGATGTTAGTGCCCAGAATCGTATCGGAGTGGCTGCAGAAGGCTTTGCTAAAGCCAGAAAGACACTTTGTATCGACCACCATATCAGTAATCCCGGTTTTGCAGATATGAATTATATTTGCAGCGACATAAGTTCTACTGCAGAAGCATTGTATGGACTGCTGGACAGTCATAAAATCGATGCGGATATTGCCGAGGCTATTTATACCGGAATTATACATGATACAGGTGTGTTTCAATATGCATCAACGACTCCGGATACCATGTGTATTGCGGGACAGCTGATGAAGACAGGCTTTAATTTCAGCAGAATCATCGATGCGTCCTTCTATCAGAAAACCTATCTGCAGATTCAGATTCTCGGCAGAGTCCTGGCAGAGAGTATGCTGCTGCTTGATGGCAGATGCGTACTGGGCGTGCTGGATCAGGCGCAGATGAATTTGTATAAAGCCACAACAAATGATTTGGAAGGAATTGTAAGCCAGCTGCGTCTCACCAAAGGCGTCAATGTGGCCATCTTTATTTATGAGTATGCCGCCGGAGAATACAAAGTCAGCCTGCGTTCTGATGAAAGCGTTAATGTCAGTGCAGTCGCAGCACAGTTCGGCGGAGGCGGTCATGTAAGGGCGGCAGGCTGTGATCTGCAAGGAACGCTGGAGGAAGTGCGTACGCAGCTTACCGAGTGTATCAGGCAGCAGTTATAGATGGGGAGTTGCCATGCTTCATGGAATTATTAACGTAAAAAAAGAAAAAGACTATACCTCTCATGATGTGGTGGCTAAGCTTCGGGGGATTCTTCACCAGAGGCAGATCGGTCATACCGGCACACTGGACCCCAACGCAACAGGGGTTCTGCCGGTCTGTCTGGGTCATGCGACTAAGTTGTGTGAGATGTTTACTGACAAGAGCAAGACGTATATCGCAACGATGAGACTGGGGATGGTTACGGATACACAGGACACCACAGGAACCGTTACAGGAGGCACAGATGCGATGCCGCAAGAAGAGATGCTTCGAACGGTCATCGAAAGCTTTGTCGGAAAGCAGATGCAGCTTCCGCCCATGTATTCTGCCAAGAAGGTGAATGGAAAAAAACTCTATGAATGGGCCAGACAGGGAATCGAAATTGAGCGGGAGAGAGCAGAAGTGCATTTCTACAAGATCGAGATACGTTCTGTTGCGCTGCCGCTGGTTCAGCTTGAGGTAAGCTGTTCACCGGGAACCTATATTCGCACTCTCTGCCACGATATCGGAGAAGTGCTTGGCTGCGGTGCCTGCATGCAGGATCTGGTACGGACACAAGTGGGGCCGTTCTTGCTGGAACACAGCTATACATTGGATGAAATCAGAGACAAGATGGAGTCGCAGACGCTGGAGCCCTTTATACTCAAAGTCGAAGAAGTCTTTGCAGAATATCCGGCTGTTATCTGCCCCCGCGAACTGGATGTGCGCCTGTATAACGGGAATCCGCTTCCGTCCATGCTTTCTGCCGTACGCTATGACGGATGGATTCGTGTGTATGACAGTGCGGAGAATTTCAAAGGAATCTATCAGTTCGCTGCAGATAAGCAGCTGTATTACCCGGTAAAAATGTTCCTTTAGATACGTAGGAGTGACAAACGTGAAAAGTGTAAATGAACTTATAACATTGCCTGCTGAAACAAGAGCCTCCATTGCTTTAGGTAAATTCGAGGGTCTGCATATTGGGCATCAGAAGCTGATCAAAAAGTGCGTTAGCTACAAAGGGCAGGGAGACAGCGCGATTGTATTTTCCTTTAAACTCCCGGGTAAAGTGCTTTTAACCGCGCAGGAGAAGAAAGAACGCCTTACCGGCATGGGGGTGGACCTGCTGCTGGAATCCCCGCTGGATGAGCGCATCAAACATATGCAGCCCGAGGAATTCGTCAGAGAAATACTTGTGGAACATCTGCATTGCCGCCATCTGGTCGTAGGTGAGGGGTTCCGCTTTGGCTACCAGCGCAGCGGAGATACAGATATCTTAAGCCGTCTGGGTGCCGTCTATGACTTCTCGGTAGAAGTCATCCCGCAGGTCAAAGATGCGGCGCAGCCGGTCAGCAGCACCTATATTCGCAAAGAACTGGAGTTAGGTCATATTGAGAAAGTGAATCAGCTTCTGGGCTATCGTTTCTCGACAAGCGGAGAAGTCGTACATGGCAGAGGTCTGGGACACCTGATTGGCGTACCCACGACGAATCTGATTCCGCCCAAAGAGAAACTGATGCCGCTGTACGGCGTCTATATGACGCTCTCTCATTTTGAGAACCAGACCTTCTACGGTATGACGAATGTGGGATTTAAGCCGACGGTGGAAGCGGAAGGATTCCTTGGAGTAGAGACCTATCTGTATGACTGCAATCAGGATTTATACGGGGAAAATTCCAGAGTGGAATTCCTCTCCTTCCTGCGCGAGGAGAAGAAGTTCGAGAGTGTAGAGGCATTAAAAATACAGTTGGACAGCGATATTGCACAGGGAAAAGAGTTCATTCGTGCATTTGAGCAGAGATAAAAATCAGATAAAATTCCCTGCGGATAAAGTAAAAATCTATTTACACAAATGCACCTCTATGCTATACTTAGACAGTTGAACAGAACCTTTATTCGGAGGTCGGAGTCCTTGACCACCTCTTGATAAACGGCGATTCAAAGACCCTATTCCTCATAGTGGGAATATCATTATTTTAAGGAGGCAATACAAATGATATCTAAAGAAAAGAAAACAGCAATCATGAAAGAGTACGCAAGAACAGAAGGTGACACAGGTTCTCCGGAAGTACAGGTAGCAGTACTGACAGAGAGAATTAAGGAGCTTACAGAGCACTTAAAGGAAAACCACAAAGATCACCACTCAAGACGCGGACTGTTGAAAATGGTCGGACAAAGACGCGGACTGCTGGCATATCTTAAACAAAAGGATATTGAGAGATACCGTTCTCTGATCGAAAGATTAGGATTAAGAAAATAAGGTATTTTTCTAAAAGATACGGGCGGAGTAATCCGCCCTGTTTTTAAGTAAGTGCTTATAGGGAACATGGACCGAGACCACTGAAAAGGATACACATTCTTTACACAGAACTGCATCTTTTTCAGTAGTTTCGGAGTTCCGAAGTAAAATAAAAAGGAGAAAACATATGTACAAAAGTTTTTCAATGGAATTAGCAGGACGCACACTGACAGTTGACATCGACCGGGTAGGAAAGCAGGCGAATGGTGCCGCCTTAATGCACTATGCGGATACAACCGTATTGTCTACAGCGACAGCTTCTGAAAAACCTCGCCAGGGAATTGACTTTTTCCCTCTTAGCGTAGAATATGAGGAGAAAATGTATGCCGTAGGTAAGATTCCCGGCGGATTTAATAAACGTGAAGGAAAAGCCAGCGAGCATTCGGTACTTACCTCCCGCGTCATCGACCGCCCTATGCGTCCGCTGTTCCCTAAGGATTACAGAAATGACGTGACACTTAGCAATCTGGTCATGTCAGTTGACCCGTCAGCCAATCCTGAGATACCTGCGATGCTTGGTTCAGCGATTGCGACGAGTATTTCAGATATCCCTTTCGACGGCCCTTGTGCGGCAACACAGATCGGACTGATTGATGGTGTCTTCGTAGTCAATCCAACACTTGAGCAGAAAGAAAGCTCAGACCTGCAGCTGACCGTAGCCTCAACAAAAGAGAAAGTTATCATGATCGAGGCAGGCGCCAATGAAGTACCAGAGGATAAAATGATTGAAGCCATCTATATGGCACACGATGTAAATGGCGAGATTATTGCCTTTATCGAGAAAATCGTGGCAGAAGTCGGCAAAGAAAAGCACACCTACGAAAGCTGCGCGATTCCGGAAGAGCTCTTCGCGGCACTCAAAGAAATCGTAACTCCGGCTGAGATGGAAGTTGCTGTATTTACGGATGAGAAGCAGGTACGTGAAGCGAACATCCGCGCCACCAAGGATAAGCTTGAAGAAGTCTGGGCGGACAATGAAGAATGGCTGGGCCATATTGACGAGGCTGTCTACCAGTATCAGAAGAAAACCGTCCGTAAGATGATCTTAAAGGATCACAAACGTCCGGATGGAAGAGAGATTACACAGATTCGTGCACTGGCAGCCGAGACGGACCTGATTCCGAGAGTACATGGTTCAGCCATGTTTACCAGAGGACAAACACAGATTTGTACAATTACGACCTTGGCACCGCTTTCAGAAGCACAGCGTGTGGACGGGCTTGATGAATTTGAGACCAAGAAACGGTATATGCATCACTATAATTTCCCGTCTTACTCAGTGGGCGAGACGAAGCCATCCAGAGGACCGGGACGACGTGAAATCGGCCATGGCGCCTTAGCAGAAAAAGCATTACTGCCTGTACTGCCAAGCGAAGCAGAGTTCCCGTATGCCATCAGAACGGTATCCGAGACGTTTGAATCCAACGGTTCTACGTCACAGGCAAGTATCTGCGCTTCCTCTCTGTCACTCATGGCGGCAGGTGTGCCGATCAAGAAATCAGTAGCGGGCATCTCTACGGGTCTTGTGACCGGTGATTCAGATGATGAGTATCTGGTATTGACTGATATTCAGGGGCTGGAAGATTTCTTCGGGGATATGGACTTTAAAGTGGCAGGTACACATGACGGAATTACTGCGATTCAGATGGATATTAAGATTCATGGACTGACCAGACCAATCGTAGAAGAGGCTATTGCCAAAACTAAAATTGCAAGAGAATATATATTGTCTGAGATTATGGAGCCATGCATCGCCGCAGCCAGAACAGAAGTCGGCGAATATGCACCTAAGATCATCCAGCTTTCAATTGATCCTCAGAAAATTGGTGATGTCGTAGGGCAGCGAGGCAAAACAATTAATACCATCATTGAAATGACCGGTGTTAAGATCGATATTACAGATGACGGCAACGTATCTATCTGCGGTGTGAACCAGAAAGATATGGATGAGGCAAAACGGATGATTGAAATCATCACCACAGATTTTGCGGCCGGACAGATTTTTGAGGGTAAAGTCATAAGCATCAAAGAATTCGGAGCATTCCTTGAATTTGCACCTGGCAAAGAGGGTATGGTACATATCTCCAAGATTTCTCAGGAGAGAATCAAACGGGTTGAAGATGTACTGACACTGGGCGAAGTCGTAAAAGTTGTCTGCCTTGGCAAAGACAAGATGGGCAGAATCAGCTTTAGTATTAAGGACGTAGAAAACGCATAACGTATCTGCGCAAGCCATACCTGTAAAATGTAGCCGAAGAAAATGCAGACAGTGCCTGAATGGCTGTCTGCATTTTTTGATAACCGGCAGCAGGTATGAGAAAGTATAAGGAGAATGCGATGAACTATCATGATATTACAAAAGATGATATGAAAAACGGGGACGGTCTGCGTGTCGTGCTGTGGGTTGCCGGTTGTTCGCATGGGTGCTTCCATTGCCAGAATCCCGTTACCTGGGACCCGAAAGGCGGGCTTTTCTTTGGAGAAGCAGAGGAGCAGGAAATCTTCCGAGAGCTTGATAAATCTTATATTTCAGGAATTACTTTCAGCGGCGGAGATCCACTGCATGAGAGCAACGTAGAGGAAATCACGTCCTTTGCAAAGAAAATCAAAGAACGCTATCCTCAGAAAACACTTTGGTTATACACAGGGAGCCTGTGGGAGGAAATTCAAGAGCTGGCAGTTCTGAAATATCTGGACGTTCTGGTTGATGGAAAGTACATTGAAGCCATGCATCCCGGACAGCATCCCTGGGTGGGGAGCAGTAACCAGCGGGTAATTGATGTGCCGGTATCACTTGAATTAGGCAGAATTGTACTGCATAAAGTCAGTTAAAGAAGCACTGCGAAGACAGAAGGAGGACATACATGAGACAAATCGGGAAATTTCACAAGGTTAGTTTTCAGCAATTTGAAGAGGGCTGGAAGGATTCGTTTCCTACGGCTGACCACACAGATATTCAGAGAATCTATGATACCTTAAAGCTTCCTAAGAGAGCCACTGTCGGAAGCGCAGGCTACGATTTCTTCTCACCGCTTGCCTTTACATTGGCCCCGCAGCAGACAATCAAGATTCCCACAGGAATCAGAGTATCTATGGAAGAGGGCTGGGTACTTACCTGTTACCCCAGAAGCGGATTGGGATTCAAGTACCGCCTGCAGCTGAATAACACAGTTGGTATTATTGACAGCGATTACTTTAATGCGGACAATGAGGGCCATATTTTTGCTAAAATCACGAATGACTCTAACGAGAATAAGACAGTGGAAGTAGCGGAAGGCATGGGATTTATGCAGGGAATATTCCTGGAATATGGGATTACGATAGATGATGAAGTGACAAGCGCCAGAAGCGGAGGCTTGGGAAGTACTACAAAATAGAGGTATATAAGAAAGGCGCCCTTAAAGTGGGCGCCTGTTCCATTGCTTCGGTCTTATAAGGGCTCTCCAGCCTCTTCTGCCGCCTGGGCATTTTGTACAATGACATCAAATGCATCGGATACAGCCAGATATTCATCATCGCTGTCAATGTTGTCAAGAATCGGATTCTCATTCGCATCTGTTGAAAAAGCATACAGATAAACCGCTCCATCTTCATTCTCTCCGTTTTCATCCAGAGGAAGCAAAGCAATGTATTCTTTTTCATTAACAGGGAAAATAGTCAGTATAGCACAATTTACATCTGTACCATCATCCATTGTAAGAGTGATCATCCCCGGTGTGTCTTGTGAACTGTCACAGTTGCTGCCACAGGAAGCGCAGTCTGTCGGATCACAGGCAGTACTCTGAGGAACCTGCTCGTTATTATCTAATGTACTCATATTGATACCTTCTTTCATATTAGTATACTGCTACTTTAACAGATATACTCTGGGATTGCAAGAAAACAAATTGCTTTCCCCAGACATTATTGTGCTTCCCCGAAAAATACGGTATAATCTAGAAAACATGAAAGGCTAGAGGAGAACGATATGAAATGTATTTCATGGAATGTGAATGGAATTCGCGCATGCCTGTCCAAAGGATTTCAGGACTTTTTTGACAGCGTGGATGCAGATTTATTTTGTATACAGGAGAGTAAATGCCAGGAGGGGCAGGTAGAGCTTGCACTTCCGGGATATCATCAATATTGGAATTATGCTAAGAGAAAGGGGTATTCCGGTACCGCTGTTTTCTCGAAGGAAGAGCCGTTATCTGTATCCTATGGAATCGGTATGGAGGAGCATGATGACGAAGGCAGGGTCATTACACTGGAATTCCCCAAGTTCTATCTGGTGACGGTGTATACGCCGAATTCCAAGCAGGAGCTGCTGCGCTTAGACTACCGGATGCAGTGGGAGCAGGACTTTTGCCGCTATCTCAAATCACTGGAAGAGACCAAACCCGTCGTATTCTGCGGTGATCTGAATGTGGCTCATACGGAGATTGATCTGAAGAACCCGAAGTCCAATCGCAAGAACCCCGGGTTTACGGATGAGGAGAGAGAAGCGTTCACCCGCCTTTTAGAGGCCGGATTTGTAGATACGTTCCGTTATTTTTATCCCTCGTTGGAAGGTGCCTATACATGGTGGTCGTACCGCTTTTCAGCACGTGCCAAGAATGCAGGATGGAGAATTGACTATTTCTGTGTTTCCGAAAGTCTGACAGAAGCGCTTGGTGAGTCGAAAATCCATGCCGATATTCTCGGCTCTGACCATTGTCCAATCGAACTTGTATTGAATATATAGGGACGCAGCAAAACGTCACATGTGAACGTACATAGTATGACAATAAGGAGGGCACCATCATAGACAAATGTACAGATACGCAGATACGAAAAGGTGATCCTACAAGATTTGGAGTGACCAGACAGGAAACGGGCTATAATTTCTGTCTGCCGCTTGAGAACAGGGCAGAGGTATCTCTGCTCTTGTATCACGCTGGGGAAAAAAATCCGGTACAATGTATCCCGTTGGATGACAGCTTCTGGCTGGGCTATGTTGTGGCGGTCCTTTTGGAGCTTTCAGGAGAAGACTGGGAATACTGCTGGCAGCTGGACGGATGTCTGCTTGCGGATCCTTATGCTCGTGCGTTTAGCGCGCGGCCTTTGTTTGGTGAGGTCTGGCAAAAAGAAACGGAGCTTTTGTACCGCGCCACGCCGCTTTTGCAATCCCAGTTCGATTGGCAGCAGGATGCGCCACTGGAGCTGCCATTCGAAGATGTCATCATGTACAAATTGCATGTACGTGGGTTTACCCGGCACCCGTCCTCCAAAGTAAGAGAGCGGGGAACCTATGCAGGGCTGGTGGAAAAAATTCCGTATCTGACAGATCTGGGCATTACGACGCTGGAACTTATGCCCGCTTATGAGTTTGATGAACTTAATGCTGTGGACGAACAGACGAAGACCTTCTCTTATAAGAAGCCCGGTCTTTCCCGGCTCAACTACTGGGGTTACACGCAGGCCGCCTATTTTGCACCCAAGCGCGCGTATTGTGCGACACAATCCCCGGAAACGGAATTCAAGATGATGATCCGGGCACTGCACAAGGCAGGTCTTGAGTGCGTCATGGAGTTCTATTTCCCGGAAGAGATGAATGTGTATTCGGTTATGGACGTGCTGCGTTTCTGGGTGAGAGAATATCATGTAGATGGGTTTCATCTGCTGGGAGCGGGGGTGCGAAGTGATGTGCTCTTACGTGACCCGCTCCTGAAGCGAAGCAAACTGCTGCTGCAGGATGTGGGAGATGTACGCAACCCGTTGGTCGCAGAGTATAATGAAGGCTTCATGACGGATATTCGTAAGTTTCTGAAAAGTGATGAGGGTACACTGGCGGCGGCAGTCCGCAGGGTACGCTATCATCCGGGCACACATGCGGTCATCAATTATGTGACGAACCATGATGGCTTCACACTGGCGGATCTGGTATCCTACGATTACAAACATAATGAAGCGAACGGACAGAAGAACGAGGATGGGCGAACCTGGAATTACTCATGGAACTGCGGACAGGAAGGCGAAACGAAAAAGCTGGGCGTCAAGCGGCTGCGCAAGAAACAGATGAAGAATGCGTTCCTGTTCATGCTGCTTAGCCAAGGTGTGCCGCTGTTATATGCAGGCGATGAGTTTGGGAATTCGCAGCAAGGGAATAATAACGCGTATTGCCAGGATAATGAGACAGGATGGACCGACTGGTCAGGGTATAGGAGAAACAAAGACCTTCGTGAATTTGTCCGGGATGCCATTAAATTCAGATCGCTTCATCCAATCCTGCACATGGACAAAGAGCTGCGGGGAATGGATTATCTGGCGATTGGGTATCCGGATATTTCTTACCACAGCAGCCGGGCATGGTACGCACCGTTTGATGATATGCAGCGGCAGGCCGGTATTATGTACTGCGGTACCTATGCACTTGAAAATAAAGCACAGTCTGATATCTTTTTATATGTGGGATATAATTTTTATTGGGAGGAGCAGGAATTAGCACTTCCCACACTGCCAGCCGGGCAGAGCTGGAAACTTTTGACAGATACACAGCAGCGCGACGGCAGCTGGTCACAGTCCGATGCACTGCCGCTGGCAGACCAAAGAGTGCTTCAGATTGCAGGGCGTTCCATCATGATTCTGATTGGAACTGATGAATAGGAGAAAGTAAATGATGCATCCGATAAAACACTTTATTACAATTACAAAACACAAGCTCATGGTCATGAACTATTGCTTTTCGGTAGGACTGTACTCGCAGGGACTTCTGCATGATCTCTCAAAGTACTCGCCGGCAGAGTTCATCATAGGAGCCAAATACTATCAGGGGACGCGAAGCCCGAACAATGCAGAACGTGAGTTTACCGGGGTGTCGACCTCCTGGCTGCATCATAAAGGCCGCAATAAACATCATTTCGAACATTGGGTCGATTACCAGCCGGGTGCCAAGAACGTAATTGCCGGTGTGAAGATGCCGCGCCGCTATGTGGCGGAGATGCTGATTGACAGAATCAGTGCGTCCAGAAACTATGAGGGAGAGGCTTATACGGACCAGTCACCGCTGAAATACTTCCTGGCGGGCAAAGATGCCATATGGTTCATCCATCCGGATACATCCAGAGAACTGGAAGGGCTGCTGCGTATGCTGGCAAAATGGGGCGAGCGCAAAACGCTGGCATTTGTAAAGTATCGATATCTGAAGATGCCGTAGAATCAGCTGCAAAAACGTGATTGTCACTGAAAAATGCTTGACATAGTTAGCTATAGCTAATATAATTGACTTAAGTGATAGTTATTCTCATAGTGTTATGAGTACTTCATTTGTTATAAGGAGGAATTATTATGGCACTGGCAATGGTCGGAGTTGGAGAGACAAGGGTAATAACTGAGCTTCATGTCAAAGATGAGTTAAAGCAGCATTTACATGACATGGGTTTTATCAAAGGTGAGTCTGTGAGAGTGGTTGGAGAGAACGCAAGTGGGATGATCTTAGTTGTTAAGGGTGTCCGGGTTGCTTTGAACCGAGGACTTGCAATGCAAATTCTAGTAGCATAAGGAGGAGTCGAAATGACACTAAGAGATCTGAAGCCTGGACAGAGTGCGACTGTTACGTCCATTGGAGACAGCGGTCCGGCGAAGCGTCGTATTATGGAGATGGGAGTTACACCGGGAGTGACAATCAAGGTAATTAAGGTGGCACCACTGGGAGACCCGATCGAAGTTAATGTTCGCGGTTATGAATTGAGTCTGCGTAAAGCTGATGCAGCCCAGATTGAAGTACAATAATCATCGAGGGGGACTCGAATTTTTTTTGCCCCAATGATTAGCTTGAACTAACCTAGAAAAAATGAGGAGGAGAAACATGGCTTACACAGTAGCATTAGCCGGTAACCCGAACAGTGGGAAAACAACGCTATTTAACGATTTGACAGGTTCCAAACAGCACGTAGGTAACTGGCCGGGCGTAACTGTTGACAAAAAAGAGGGTCTCTACAAAAGGAACAAAGAGCTTCGTCTGCTTGATTTACCAGGAACATATTCACTATCCCCTTATTCCACAGAGGAAATTGTTGCCAGAGATTATATTGTTAAAGAAAGACCTGATGTTGTAATTAATATCGTGGACGGTACGAGTATCGAGAGAAACCTCTACCTTACACTTCAGATTCTTGAGACTGGCATTCCGACCGTCGTGGCACTTAACATGATGGATGAAGTGGCGGCCAAAGGCGATAAAATAGATATTGACAAGCTTTCCAAGCTGCTGGGTGTACCGGTGGTACCGATTGTAGCACGTGTCGGCAAAGGAATTCACGAATTAATGGACGCTACTTCAAAAGTGGCTCAGACGAAAAAAATTCCGGATAAGCTGGATATCTATGATGATGACATCAATCATCTGATTGCTGAAATCAAAGACACACTGACCATTGCTAACGAATATGAAAAAGAGTGGGCTGCAATCAAGCTGGTAGAAGGCGATGATCTGGTCAGACAGTCCTTAAGTGCAGACCAGGCAGCGGCTGCGAAAGCCATAATTGACAAGGCACAGGCAGCACGCAAAGAAGACTACGATACAGTTATTGCAGATCTTCGTTATAAATTTATTGGAAAAATAACAGGACAGGCAGTTAAAAAGGGTTCACAGGGGCATGTCGTGACCAAATCAGATAAACTGGACAAAATCCTGACGAACCGTTTTCTGGCATTGCCGATTTTTGCAGTTATTATGTATATCCTGTTTGCCGCTACATTTAGTGAGAGCTTTTTGTTCATCCCAGGTCTTCCAAGTCCGGGTGTATGGCTGGCTGGTCTGACAGAAACTTTCTGGGGCTGGCTGACAGGCGTAGTAGATGCAGGATTAGGAGCAATTGGCACATTTGAATGGCTGCATGCTCTGGTTCTTAGTTGTATGGATGGTATTGGCGCCGTTATCGGATTCCTGCCATTGGTACTTGTATTGTTCTTACTTCTGTCTTTCTTGGAAGACAGTGGTTACATGGCTCGTGTCGCTTTCGTTATGGACCGTATTTTCCGTCATTTCGGACTTTCCGGACGTTCCTTTATCCCGCTTCTTATGGGATTTGGCTGCTCGGTACCGGCGCTTATGGCATCCCGTACGCTGGAGAATGAAAAAGACAGAAAAATCACCATGATGATAACGCCGTTTATGTCATGCGGTGCAAAATTGCCGATTTACCTGATGTTCGTTGGAACCCTGTTCTCCAGCTCCAACAGAACACAAGTGTTGTTTACAATTTATATGATTGGTGTGCTGGTTGCAATCCTGTCAGCTTTTATTCTTGGTAAGCTGATCAAAGGTGACCAGAACTCTAACTTTATCATGGAGCTTCCGCAATATCGTTTACCAACGATTAAAAGTGTATTGATCCATGCATGGGAAAAAGTCAAAGGCTTTGCAATCAAAGCCGGTACAGTTATCTTCGCTGCTACCATTTTGATCTGGTTCCTGTCCAGCTTCAACTTCAGCGGAATGGTAGATATGGAAGACAGCTTCCTGGCATCTATCGGTAACTTTATCAAAGTCATCTTTGTACCGCTTGGATTTGCTGATTGGAGAGCCAGCGTTGGTGTAGTTACAGGCTGGATTGCAAAAGAAAATATCGTGGCAACCTTTGGACAGCTCTTCGGAGGTGTGTCAGATGAAGTGGTTGAGGCAGTATCTGCCGGTGAGCAGTCACTTCCGGCTATCAAAGATGTATTTAACCTTGCTTCGGCATGGTCCTATATGGCATTTAACTTATTGTGTATGCCTTGCTTTGCAGCTGTCGGTGCGATCAAACGTGAGATGGGTTCATGGAAATGGACTTTGCGTGCCATCGCATATCAAATGATCACTGCGTATGTGGTTGCGTTCATCGTATATCGCATTGCGTTGCTGATATATGGTTTATAATGTAAGTTTTAGCACCCAACAAGGAGGTGTGAACGATGTTAGGTAATATCATAATTATAGCAATACTGGTACTTGCTATTGCCGGTGTGATTACGTACTGGGTACGCAGACGCAAACGCGGCGAAGTCGGTTGTAGCTGTGGTTGCAGCGGATGTTCAAGTACCGGCTGCAATGACGAAGCAGTTCCAAAATAAATGAATCGTCTGTCAGACGCCCCTGCGTGGTATGATGCAGGGGCGTCTTTAGTCTCTAAAAAAGAACTGGAAAAAAATCGAAAAATGCGCTATGATATTAACATAAGTTCTAAGTAGGCTGACAAATGTGAATTTGGCAGCGGCAGCTTAGCAGGGAGGTGAAACATAATGTATGAATCGGGCGAAAACTATCTGGAGACTATTTTGCTATTGAAAAAGCAGAAAGGTGAGGTAAGGTCGATCGATATAGCACGTGAGCTGGGTTTTAGTAAGCCTAGTATCAGCAGAGCCATGGGGCTGCTTAAAGATGAAGAGTATATAACCGTAGAAGACGGCGGATTGATCGAACTGACACCGAAAGGAAAGAGCAGAGCAGAGGCGATTTATGAGCGTCATAGGATTCTGACCAGCTTTTTGCAGCAGATTGCCGGGGTCTCAGAAGAGAAAGCAGAAGATGATGCATGTAAGATGGAGCATATAATAAGTGCTGAGACCTTTAGAGGGATAAAGAAATTTATGAAGATTGACTAGACGAAGGCCTGTACATCATGAGTTGTTTGTGATGTATGGGTTTTTTCCGTATATATCATTTTACTGTAAGCCCAATTCTTTATGGAAATACTGTAAAGTCGACAATTGGTATCTTCTTGAAAATTCCCGCTTGTGAAGCAGGTATAAGGACGCCGTCTTTTGTGCAGCAGTTCTGGAAAAGCGTTGGGGGGATAGTGAGCATAAAAGGTATTTGACAGACAAAGAACCTGGTAATCATAATTGCCTATAAGAGGCCTCCTTTCATAAAAAAGCAGGGGGCATTTGCCCCCCGCTAGAGTTCATCACTCGGTCAGTTTTTATTTTACCGACGAGTCAGAACCGTCACTCGTCTCATTACAAAATGAACTCTTTTATAGCCTTAGCATAGCATACTATGTCGAAAATTCAATAGGAGCTGCTAAAAGAAAAATAAAATAAAAAGTAATAAACTAGGAAATATTAATTATAGTTACAAAAGCACCAACTTTTGATATAATACTGAATAGAAGGCTGCCGCATCTGTCCCGGCCCCAATACAGCAATTCGTTAGGAGTTATCATGGAAGATATATTTGCACTGCATGGAGCTGTTTGTTACAGCATATCACCGCAGGAAATCAGAACTTTTGAGTCAGCCTATCTTGTGTGCCGGGATGGTAAAGTCGCCGGCATCTATGAGAAACTTCCGGAAGAATTCCGGGGAATTCCGGTGTTGGAGCGCCCGCACTGCCTGCTGCTGCCGGGTCTTACGGATTTGCATGTACATGCACCGCAGTTCGCCTATATGGGATCAGGGATGGACATGCCGCTGCTTGAATGGCTTGAGGTCAATGCCTTTCCGGAAGAAGCCAGATATTCGGATCTTTCGTATGCGCGGGAATCCTATGCACTGTTTACAGAAGCTATGAGGCAAGGGGCTACGACACGAGCGTCGATTTTTGCGACCGTACATCCGCAGGCCACACTGCTCCTGATGGAGCAGCTTGAGGAGGCTGGCTTGTATACCTATGTGGGTAAGGTGAGCATGGATCGCAATGCTCCTTCCTATCTGGCGGAGCCATCGCCGCAGGCTTCACAAGAGGCGACGCGTACGTGGCTTCAATTGTGTGAGCGGCGATTTCACACCACGTTTCCCATATTGACACCGCGTTTTATTCCCAGTTGTTCGCAAGACTGCCTGGCAGGCCTTGCACAGCTGCAAAAAGAGCTGGGGCTTCCGGTACAGTCGCATCTCTCAGAGAACCATAGCGAAATTGCATGGGTCAGGGAATTGTGTCCGCAGGCCGCCAGCTATACGGATGCGTATGTGCAGGCCGGTATGATAGGAGATGCGGTTCCGGCAATTATGGCGCACTGCGTACATATGACAGACGAGGAAATTGAGATTTTGAAGACGCATCAGGTATTTGTGGCGCATTGTCCGGCCTCTAACACCAATATACGCTCAGGAATCGCACCGATTCGCAAATACCTGCAACAGGGTCTTTGCGTGGGACTCGGCAGCGATGTGGCGGGCGGTGACAGCCTGAGGATATTTGATGCCATGACGGATGCGATTAAGGTATCCAAGCTGCGCGCCTGTCTGACAGAAGATACGAAAGCAGAGTTAAAGTTTGCAGAGGCCTTCTATATGGGGACCAAGGGAGGCGGAGCCTTTTTCGGTAAGGTGGGAAGCTTTGAGGAGGGCTATGCGTTTGATGTGGTTGTGCTGGATGATACTGACTTGAGGGCGGTACGAACCATGCCGGTAGCGAAGCGGCTGGAACGAGCCGTATACCTGTCGGAGGATCGGCATATAAGTGATAAATATGTTTGTGGTAAAAAGATAAAATAAGCATGGAGGAATCAAATGAAGGATACGAGGACAACATTAAGCTTTCCTGAAAGTTACTATGAGGAGCTCAACGCAGTCAAGCGTAAGCAGCTTTTAGAAGAGGCCATTCAGGCAGAATCGCAAAATGAGATTAACGACTTACGTCTGGAATTGTGGAACAAACGCTATTTTGGACGGATTACCCGCAAATCCGACACACCGATGGATGCCTACATCAAGCTGTGGATGACGCTTAAATATGCGGTACTCAATAAGCCGGGGATTTTCGGATACAAACCGCTCAAACGAGAAGTGACCAAGCACTTAAAAGACATTTCACTTGCACAGACAGGCGACCTGGCGGATGCGATTATGCAGCAGGAATGGTATAATGCTGCCTGCGTATATCTGGATTTGTGCCTGAATGACAGACAATATACATCAACACTTATGAAGATCATATCTTTGAAAGAAGAGCAGATTCGGGAAAAACTGGCCAAGGATATTTTTGATGTGGCTTACAGATCCCCCATCGTTTTAGGGATGGAAGAAGAACTCAAGCTCATGAAGCGGGCGGCACTTCGTGCGTATCATGAGACCTTTCCGCAGGACAGATATTTGGATGTTCTGATTGCGGAGTTCGAAGAGTCCGAATGAGGCTGGCATCTGGCATGCCGGATGCAATAGAGTGTGTGATGCAGCAGTATAATAGGAGATGAAAGAATGACAGATGAACAATATATAAGATTAGATGCATATGAGGTGGCAGAGCAAAAGGTGCTCCATGATATTTCTTCCCAGGGCACTTTGCTGCGCCATAAGAAGAGTGGCGCCCGGGTCATGCTGATTGAAAATGATGATGAGAATAAAGTATTCTCCGTAGGCTTTAGAACTCCGCCGTCAGACAGTACTGGGGTGGCACACATATTGGAGCACAGTGTTTTGTGCGGTTCAGAGAAATTTCCGCTCAAAGATCCGTTCGTAGAGCTTGCCAAAGGCTCGTTGAATACTTTTTTGAATGCGATGACCTTTCCGGACAAGACGATTTATCCGGTCGCCAGCTGTAATGATAAGGATTTCCAGAACTTGATGCATGTCTATCTGGATGCCGTATTCTTCCCGAGAATCTATGACCGTCCTGAGATTTTTCGTCAGGAAGGCTGGAGCTACCAGCTCGAAGATACGCAGGAAGAGCTTACATACAATGGGGTGGTATATAACGAGATGAAGGGGGTGTTCTCTTCCCTGGACAGAGTCCTGGACAGAGAGATCATGAATTCACTTTTCCCTGATACGCCCTATGGTGTGGAATCCGGCGGTGATCCGCTCGCTATCCCGGATTTGACCTACGAGCAATTTCTGGACTTTCACAGGACCTATTATCATCCGTCTAACAGCTATATCTATCTGTATGGAAATGCAGATATGGAAGAGAAGTTAAGATTCCTGGACGAGGAGTATCTGTCCCGGTTCGACGTCCTGGAAGTTGCCTCTGCCATACCGCAGCAGACACAGTTTGCGCAGCCTGAATTTATAGAGAAAAAGTACCCTGTATTGGACAATGAGAAGCTGGAAGAAAACACCTATCTCTCATATAACGTCGTGACAGCAACTTCGGCAGATACGAAGCTGACGCTGGCATTTCAGGTGCTGGAATACGTACTTCTGGCATCTCCCGGAGCACCCTTAAAGCAGGCACTTCTTGATGCCAAGATTGGCAAGGATGTCTATGGTTCCTTCGAGGACGGTATCTGCCAGCCCTATTTTTCGATTGTGGCGAAGAATTCTGACAGCAGCAGACAGGACGAATTCATCCAACTGATTCGGCAGACATTGGAGAAAATTCGTACAGAAGGCATTGACAAAAAGGCACTTCTTGCAGGGCTTAATTATCTGGAATTCCAGTTCAGAGAGGCCGATTATGCATCCTATCCCAAGGGCTTAATGTACGGCATGGATGTGCTGGAGACGTGGCTCTATGATGAAGAGCAGGCATTTGCTGCGCTGGAGGTGCTGGATGTTTTTGCGGCACTTAGAGAGGAAGTGCAGGGAGGATATTTTGAAAATCTGATTGAAACGTATCTGCTTGCCAATACACATGTCAGCTACCTTAGCCTGGTACCGCTTCGTGGTCTGGCGCAGGAGCAGGAGCGTCAGACGAGGGAGCGCCTGGCGGCATTCAAGCAGAGCCTTAGTCAGGAGGAACTTGCACAGATTGCCGAGCAGACCAGGAATCTCAGAGAATATCAGGAGACCGAGGAGACGCCTGAGGATATCGCCAGCATTCCGCTGCTCAAGCGCAGTGATATTACCGCAGAAGAGGCGAAGCTGATCTGTGAAACAATTACATTGGAAGATACGACTTTCTTGTATCATGACGTCTTTTCCAACGGAATCTCCTATCTATCAATGTATTTTGACACCAGACAGGTACCGGAACATCTGATTCCTTATATTGGGATTCTGAAGTCCGTACTCGGCTATGTTGATACAGCGAAGTACAGTTACATTGACCTGTTCAACGAAATCAATGCCAACACAGGTGGTATTAACTGTGGGACAGAGTCGTTCGGCAGTGTAAAGTCAATTGATGAGTTTACCGGAGTATTCGGAATCAAAGCGAAGGCACTCGACAACAAGAATCAGTTCGTACTTGAGATGATTACAGAGATTCTTACGACTTCGAAGCTCTCAGATGAGAAGCGCCTGTATGAAATTGTGGCGCGTCTTACCTCCAGATTACAGTCTGCACTGCCAAGTGCCGGCCATTCAACGGCTGTTCTGCGTGCCTTGTCCTACGATTCTCCGCTGGCACAGTATCAGGAAGCGACGAGCGGTATTGCGTTCTATCAATTGCTCGAAGGTCTGGAAGCAGACTTTGAAGCACGTAAGCAGGAGCTGATTGAGAACCTGCAGGCACTGATGACGTATATTTTCCGCCCGGAGAACCTGCTGGTAAGCTATACGGGAGACCGTACGGCCAGTGCGAAGGTTCAGGAAGGTATCCGAGAGTTCAAGAAAGTGCTGTTTACTGCGCCGGTGACACAGGCAGAGCATTCGTTCCATGCACAGGTGAAGAATGAAGGATTTATGACCTCTGGACAGGTACAATATGTGGCGCAGGCCGGGAATTTTATACGTGACGGCCTCTCGTACGACGGAGCACTCAATATACTGCGCGTCATCCTAAGCTATGACTATCTGTGGACGAATATCCGAGTCAAAGGCGGCGCCTATGGCTGTATGAGTGGATTTAAGCGCAACGGAGAGGGATTCTTCGTGTCCTATCGTGACCCGAACCTGAAGAAAACATTTGACGTCTTTGCCGGTATCCCGGACTATGTGCGTGATTTCAGCGGCGACGAGCGTGAGATGACCAAATACATCATTGGTACAATTAGCGGCAGGGATGTGCCCAAAACACCCAAGACAGTGGGCGCAGTTGCGACCGCAGCCTATATTACAGGTCTGACACAGGAGATGATGCAAAAAGAAAGAGACCAGATTCTGACGGCTTCGGCAGAAGATATCAGAAAGCTGGCACCGGTGGTGGAAAGCATCTTAAAAGCACAGCGCCTGTGTGTAATAGGAAGTGAAGATATGATTGAAAAGGATGCGGCACTGTTCAAAGAAGTGAAGCATCTGATCAATGCAGGAGAGTCAGATGAGTGATAACTTCAAATCTGGATTTGTAGGACTGATCGGTCGTCCTAATGTAGGTAAATCAACACTTATGAACCGAATGATCGGGCAGAAAATCGCGATTACATCGAAAAAGCCGCAGACGACCCGGAATCGGATTCAGACGGTCTATACCGACCAGACAGGCCAGATTGTATTCGTCGATACCCCGGGTATCCAAAAGGCCAAGAATAAGCTGGGAGAGTTCATGCTCAAGGAGGCGAACCGTTCTCTCGGTCAGGTGGATGTGATCCTCTGGATTGTGGAAGCGTCTACCTTTGTGGGAGCCGCCGAAAAAAGTATTTTAGAGAAGCTTCGTACCGTCACAGTTCCCGTCATTCTGATTATCAACAAGACGGATGCGGTCACACCGGAAATTGTCATGCGGGCAATTGATCTGTACAGAACCTTGTATGAGTTTGCAGAAATTATCCCGACATCAGCCCTGCGGGGAAATAATACCACAGAAATAATAGAGACGATTTTTTCTTATCTTCCCTATGGTCCCCGGTATTTTGACGAAGATGCGGTGACTGACCAGCCGATGCGCCAGATTGCCGCGGAAATAATTCGTGAAAAACTGCTGCATGTGACAGAGCAGGAGGTGCCCCATGGTGTCGTCGTGGTCATTGATTCCATGAAAGAGCGCGGGAAAACCGGGATTGTGGATATTGAAGCCACCATTATCTGTGAGAGAGACTCCCACAAGGGCATTATCATCGGCCGTCAAGGCAGCATGCTTAAAAAAATCGGGACGAATGCCCGGTACGAACTTGAACATATGATGGAACAAAAAGTCAATTTGAAACTGTGGGTCAAAGTTAAAAAAGACTGGCGCGACAGCGATTACCTGATTAAGAATTATGGCTACAAAGATAGTGAGTGATTAAAATGAGTGGTTATACGACTGTTACCGGTATAGTGTGTTCCGTCATGACAATTGGAGATTATGATAAGCGTCTGGTGCTGATTACCAAAGAGAGAGGGCGGATTGCCGTCTTCGCCAGGGGAGCACGCAAGACGAACAGCCCGATGCTGGCGGCATCCAATCCGTTCGTATTCGGCAGCTTTTCCATCTATGAAGGCAGGAGCAGCAACCAGCTGCACAGTGTTGAAGTCAGGGAGTATTTTACGGAACTCGCCAGAATGCAGCCGGAAGTCTACTACGGATTTTACTTTTTAGAAGCGGCGGATTACTATACACAGGAAGGGCTGGATGCGAGTGACACAATCAATCTGCTCTATATTACGCTCAAGGCGCTGACTACCGGAAAGATAGATGCGGAGCTTATCTTCGTGATCTACCAGCTCCGGCTTTTACAGCAGCAAGGCGAATGCCCGCAGTTGTTTGAATGTGTACTCTCAGGCGAGACACAGGGGCTTACCCATTACAGTGCCGTACAGCATGGTGTTGTTGTGGCGGCACAGTTGACGCAGGTACCCGATGCCCGCCCGATCTCAGTCTCGGCGTTGTATGCTATGCAGTATATTGTGACGACACCGCTTGCAAAACTCTATTCCTTTCAGGTGACACCGGAGGTGCTGCATGAATTGCAGAGGCTGATTCACAAGGAATTTGCGGATAAGCTGGATAGAAAGTTAAAAAGTCTGGAAATTCTTGATGTCATGCGCATGCCATGAGGAAGCACAGACCTGCTATATTATTTATATTAAATCACATAGTTTTCAGACTTCAAAGGAGACATTCCTAAGGAGGATGGGCGTACATAGGACATGAGAGCAGCACACAGCCGTGCTGTCTTAGCGTGTATAAAAACGTCTGTCGCAGGCGTTTTTTTGTTAGCATTCGGAAAGGGAGAAGATGGATACAAGAATCGCAGTACTTTCAATCATTGTTGAGAATAACGAAATGACTGATCAACTCAATCAGCTGCTGCACGAGCAGGCGGCCTACGTGGTAGGACGGATGGGCATTCCCTATCGGGAAAAAGGTGTGTCGGTCATCTGTGTCGTACTGGATGCGCCGCAGAATGTGACAAGCACACTGTCCGGCAGAATCGGCATGCTCGATGGTATACGCTGTAAAGCCGTATACTCGCATGCATGAGAAAGGAGGGAAGATGAAAGAATTAATTGATAAGCTTCGTACAGAACATAGGCTAAGCCGTGATGAATACATAGCTCTGATTACAAACCGTACACCTCAGACAACCGAATATCTGTTTGAGAATGTGCGTGCTGTCAGAAAAGCAGCCTACGGTACCACCGTCTACCTGCGGGGACTGATAGAATTCACCAATCACTGTGACAATAACTGCTATTATTGTGGGATTCGCAAGGGCAACGCACAGATCAAGCGTTATCGTCTGGACAAAGCAGAGATCTTGCAGTGCTGCCGTCAGGGATACCAGCTCGGCTTTCGTACCTTCGTACTGCAAGGCGGAGAGGATCACTACTATTCAGATGCACTGCTGACGGAGATCATCTCGCAGATTCGGCGGGAATTTCCGGATTGTGCCATCACACTTTCCATTGGGGAAAAAGACTATGCCAGTTATCAGGCCTACTTTGAAGCCGGAGCCGACCGCTACCTGCTGCGCCATGAGACTGCGGACGAAGCGCATTACAAGAAGCTGCATCCTGCCGCTATGTCGCTCGCCCATCGCAAGGAATGCCTGTTTCAGCTCAAGGAAATAGGCTATCAGGTAGGGACGGGATTTATGGTAGGTTCACCATATCAAACTGCAGAGCATCTGGCACAGGATATGTTGTTCATCACACAATTGCAGCCGCATATGGTAGGAATTGGTCCCTATATTCCACAGCAGGACACGCCGTTTCGGGCGGAGAAAGCCGGAACACTGGAGCTGACACTGTTCATGCTGGGTCTGTTACGACTGGCGCTGCCTGCGGCACTACTGCCGGCCACAACGGCGCTTGGCACCATAGATCCCAAAGGACGGGAACTGGGAATCAAAGCCGGTGCCAATGTGGTCATGCCAAATCTCTCTCCGCAGGGAGTCAGGGATTTGTACCTGCTGTACGATAATAAAATCTGTACGGGTGATGAGGCCGCACAGTGCAGAAGCTGTATAGGACGCAGAATCGAATCGATCGGTTATGCGGTAGAGGAGACACGCGGAGATCACCTGACATTTGCAAACGCAGAATAGGAGAAGGTAACGATGTATGATGTAAAATCCAAAAAGGCAACAGAATTCATCTCAGATGAAGAAATCCAGGAGACTATGGCTTGGGCCGCCAGGCACAAAGGTGATACCACCTGTATGGAGCGCCTGATCGAACGTGCGAAAGACTGCAAGGGACTTACGCACAGAGAGGCGGCGCTGCTTTTGGAATGTACGGATGACACGATGATCGAGCAGATGAAACACACAGCACGTGAAATCAAACAAAAGCTATACGGCAATCGTATCGTAATGTTCGCACCATTGTATCTGTCGAACTATTGTATTAACGGATGCGTCTACTGCCCCTATCATAGAAAGAATCAGCATATAGCCCGGAAAAAACTCACGCAGGAGGAAATCCGCAGAGAAGTAATCGCCCTACAAGATATGGGACATAAGCGGCTGGCATTAGAAGCCGGCGAGGACCCGCAGAATAACCCGCTGGACTATATACTCGAAAGCATTGAGACCATCTACAAGATTCATCACAAGAATGGTGCCATCCGTCGTGTGAATGTCAACATTGCCGCCACTACGGTCGAGAATTATACCAAGTTGGCAGAGGCAGGAATCGGAACCTACATCTTGTTTCAGGAGACATATCATAAACAGAATTATGAAGCACTGCATCCGACAGGCCCTAAGAGCAACTACGAGTACCATACGGAAGCCATGGACCGCGCCATGGAAGGCGGTATTGATGATGTGGGCTGCGGAGTACTCTTCGGACTTGAGACGTACCGCTATGATTTCATAGGCCTACTCATGCACGCGGAGCATCTCGAGGCCGCATTTGGTGTTGGTCCGCATACGTTAAGCGTGCCGAGAATCTGTCCGGCGGATGACATTGATACGTCAGATTTCTCGAATGCCGTATCGGACGAGATTTTTGAAAAAATCGTAACAGTGCTGCGCATGGCGGTTCCCTATACCGGAATGATCGTATCCACGCGGGAGTCCAGACAGACCAGAGAAAAAGTGCTGGATTTGGGAGTATCGCAGATCAGCGGCGGTTCACGTACCAGTGTGGGAGGGTATATCCCGGGCAGTGAAGAGGAAGTGACGACTGCGCAGTTCGATGTCAGTGATACACGCAGTCTGGATGAAGTTGTAGACTGGCTGCTGGAACTGGGCTATATCCCCAGTTTCTGTACTGCCTGCTACCGTGAAGGGCGTACCGGAGACCGCTTTATGAGTCTGGTCAAATCAGGTCAGATTGCCAACTGCTGTCAGCCGAATGCACTGATGACGCTTAAGGAATACCTGGAAGATTATGCACGCCCGGAGACAAAACTCTTAGGAGAGCGTCTGATTACGGATGAGATTGCTAAGATTCCGAGAGAAAAAACCAAAGAAATTGCCATGTCCAACCTGGTAGCGATTGAACATGGCAAACGTGATTTCAGATTTTAGCAGTCAGTGGCTCATGCTGGATAGACAAGCTTGTCCTCCGTCAGTTGGTAGAGCACCTGATCCAGATATTTCTTCGCCAGATACTTCGCCATAGGAAGATTCATATCCAGATAATTCCCGCAGTCTTTCGCAGAGGCTCCGGGAATTTCTCCCGTAAAGTCACGCACGAATTCAAACATTTCTGTAATCAGCGGAGCGATTTCGGCAGAAGTCAGGTCGCCGTTTAGCAGCAGATAATTGCCTGTGCGGCAGCCCATGGGGCCGAAATAGATGATTTTATCTTTGTATACCGGATGATTCCGAAGAAATGTGGCGGCAACATGCTCAATGGCGTGCAGCTCTGCTGTATTCATGACAGGCTCTTCATTCGGGGAGGTCATACGGATGTCAAACGTAGTGATGGTCTCTGTCCCGACCTGATCCTGGCGGGATACATACAGACCGGGCTGTAATTTCAAATGATCAATTGTAAAACTTGCTATTTTTTCCATAGATTTTCTCCTTGTAGGAAGTTTCAATAATTTGTGATGCTTTATATTTTAGCAGAGATACGGAAGGGATACAACCGTGTTCTTTTGGTATCGACCTTTTTTGTAGCAAAAAATACCGGCACGGTAGCTTTTTCTGCTCCGTGCCGATTCGGCTGATTTCTCATTCTTGTTTTCTCCTTAACTGAGAATAAAGAGATTGAGTTTGGAATTTTCGTACGTTATAATGGTTTGGTGGGATTTGCTTGTATAGTAAAAAATAGAAATCAGCGACGCTGTCGCCTAAATTGGAGGAAAGAAAATGGCAAATTTAAACGCAAAAGAGTATACGTCCTTTGAGGGCATCAAGCACAGCGAGGACGGCGTGGAGTTATGGTTTGCCCGCGAACTTGCTTCTGTGCTTGAGTATGTGCAATGGAGGAACTTCCAAAAGGTTTTAGACCGTGCTATGCTTGCTTGCAAAAATAGCGGTTATGATGTCCATGACCATTTTGCCGAGGTCAGCAAAATGGTCGAGATAGGCAGTAAGACAAATCGCTTTGTAAAAGATTATCGGCTCACGCGCTATGCCTGTTATCTCATCGTGCAAAATGGAGATCCACGCAAAGAAATTATTGCCCTTGGGCAGACCTATTTTGCCATTCAAACCCGTCGTGCTGAGGTTGCCGACGCTTTTGAACGCCTTGATGAGAGTAATAAGCGCCTTGTGGCGCGCGGCAACATCAAACAATGGAATCAGCTTCTCGCCGAAGCGGCGCGGGATGCCGGTGTGATTACAAATGATGAGTTTGCCATTTTCCAAAACTCTGGCTACATGGGGCTATACGGTGGCATGACCGTTGCAGATATCCATGCGAAAAAAGGTCTCAAAGAAGACGAGAAAATTCTTGATTTCATGGGTAGCACGGAGCTCATCGCCAATCTCTTTCGAATATCGCAAACCGAGGAAAAGCTGAAAAGGGACGGTGCTTCGTCTGCCGCCGAAGCAAACAACATCCATTACATGATAGCTGAGAAAATTCGAAGGGGCATTATAGAGGTCGGCAACACACCGCCAGAGGATTTGCCCACGCCGGACAAAAGCATTCAAGTTATCGAACGGGAAGAAATCAAGAAACTAAGAGAGGCCAAAAAGCCTCTCATGCTTGATGAATAAGGGGGAATCAGAATCTATTCAAGCATTTATACTCTCCCTGAAAAAGGTCGAAAACAAAGAAGACAACCCATATCTTCGCCGACTCGCCAAGCCATACCCGAAAATGCAGACGTTCATTGACTTTGCACAATGACAATGATACACTTACAAACATGAGAAATAAAATGTATGGAGGAGAACCATGATAGACGGTAAAAAAGTGCTTTTCAGCGGTATGCAGGCAACAGGAAATCTGACATTAGGGAATTATCTGGGGGCGCTTAAGAATTGGGTGCAGCTTAGTGATGAATATGAATGCTTTTATAGTGTGGTAGATATGCACTCGATTACAGTGCGTCAGGACCCTTCGGTACTGCGCAAACGCTCAAGAGAGCTTTTGATGCTGTATATTGCGGCAGGACTCGATCCTGAGAAGAACTGTATTTATTATCAGTCGCATGTATCCGGTCATGCGGAGCTTGCATGGATTTTGAGCTGCTTTACCTATATGGGGGAGCTGAACCGTATGACCCAGTTCAAGGACAAATCCGCCAAGCATGCGGACAATATCAATGCAGGGCTGTTCACCTATCCAGTGTTGATGGTAGCCGATATCCTATTGTACCAGTCGGATCTGGTACCGGTCGGTATTGACCAGATGCAGCATCTTGAGCTGACCCGCGATCTTGCAATACGCTTTAACAACCTGTACGGCGACACCTTTACCGTACCGGAAGCATATATAGGCAAAGTAGGCGCCAAGATTATGAGTCTGCAGGATCCGGCGAAGAAAATGTCTAAGTCCGATGAGAATCCCAATGCCAGTATCTATCTGATGGATGATACCGATACTATCGTGCGCAAATGCAAACGTGCTGTGACAGATTCTCTCTCGCAGGTACGTTATAGCGATGAGCAGCCGGGCGTTAAGAACTTAATTGACATATACAGTGCCTGCCTGGGCGTGACACCGGCGCAGGTGGAGCGGGAGTTCGAGGGACGCGGCTACGGCGACTTCAAGCTGGCAGTAGCTGAAGCAATCATCAGCGTACTAAAACCATTGCAGGAGCGGGCGGCACAGCTGGCACAGGATAAGACGTATATAGATAATGTGGTCAAAAACAATGCGCAAAAAGCAGGGTATTATGCGACGAAGACACTGAGAAAAGCACAGAAAAAGGTGGGATTTCCGCCGGTCGTAAGATAAGTAAGAACAGGAAAGCCCTTTTAAAATCAAGTAAAAGGAAGTTCATATGAGTAAAGGAAAAGTTACGATCAAGCAAGTGGCCGAGATGGCTGGAGTGTCAATAGCAACAGTGTCACATGTGATTAACCGTACCAGATACGTTAAGCCCGAGCTGGCGGCTCGTGTGGAACAGGCGATGGAGGAAAGCGGTTATATTGAGAAGGTGACAGCCAGAGAGCGTGGGTTAAAGACGGGAAAAAAGTCAGTGATTATGGCTGTTTTTCCAGATATCGAAAGCTCAGTTTATAGAAATCAGGCAACTCATCTAAAGAAATTTATTAGTGATCAGGGCTACCAGTTCTACATTTGTACCAGTAATGATGATCTGCATGAAGAAGAGCAGATCTTGTCACATCTGCTCATGGACAAAAGGATTGCGGGTATATTGCTGGCTCCGGTGAGCGATGACCCGGTCTACTACAAAAAATTAATTGAATCCCAAATTCCGTTCGTGTGTATGGAACGGAATATTTTTGGTGAAAATATAGATGCTGTTGAATTCAGAGACAGAGATGCGATCTATAAAGGAAGCAGTTACCTGATTAACTGCGGACATAAGAATCTGCTGTTCCTAAGAGAAAATACGGAAAGCACGACACGAGATGAGCGTACCAAGGGATTTGTACAGGCCCTGGAGCAAAATCAACTGAATACAAATTATGCCAACATTGCAGATATAGATCTGGCGCAGGATGATGATAAGTGCCAGTTCTATATTAAGAAAGCGTTGAATCGGACACAGCCAACCGCAGTGATTACAAGCGGAAACCGCCTTACGCTGCTTCTGGTCAAGACAATTCGGGATATGGGAATCGAATGTCCCGGTGAGCTCTCAATTGTGGGATTCGGTGCGGATGGCTGGTGTGAGGTCGTGATGCCGCCTCTTACTACATTAGACCGGGATGTTATGGGATTAAGCCGTCTTGCTGTGAACATGTTGTTTGAAAAAATAAATACCGGTAAAGTGATTTCAAGAGAGCGCTATGCAGATGTTGAGCTGCATATACGTAAATCTACCCGGATGCTGGACAATGGGCCGTTCGGGGAAAAAGCGGTAGCACCGGAAGAAATTGTAATAAGCCCGGAAGAGAAGAGCAGACTAAGAAGCGGAAAATACAGAGTCGCTATTTCCTTTCACTATACAGGTACTGCATGGGCAGCACTTCATGAACAGGGAATTCGTGATGAACTGGAACTCTTTGGTATAGATGTGGTCTCGGTTATGGATGCTCGCTTTGACGCACAGCTGCAGATCATGCAGCTGGAAGGAATCCGAATACAGCAGCCGGATGCGGTGATTGCCATCCCTACGGATGATAAGGCAACTGCAGCCAAGTTTCAGGAACTGTCGAAAGTGACAAAGCTGGTATTTCTAAGCAATGTACCGGAGAATCTATGGAGAAACAGTTATGTATCCTGTGTATCAGTCAACGAATGGGAGAATGGCACAAGTGTAGGCAGGATGATGGGGGAACATCTTCGCAAAACACCCTCTGCCAAGGTAGGCTTTATCAATCATGGGGCAGTGTTTTATGGTACGAGTGCCAGAGATGCTGCGGCCCAAAAGGTCGTCATGGACGATTATGCCGCAATCGATATAGTTGTGAGCCGCGGCTTTAAGCAGATCGATAATGCGTACCAGCTGTGCAAAGATATTTTAGAAGAGTTCCCTGAAATCTGTGCCTTATATGTAAGCTGGGATCAGCCGGCGCTAAAAGTAATCAAAGCATTAAAGGAACTCAAACGTACTGATATTGCTGTATTTACAACGGATCTCGACTATGAAATTGCCAGCTATATGGAAGAGGGAATCGTAAAGGGGCTGAGTGCACAGAAGCCCTATGAACAAGGGCGGGCGGCAGCGCTGGTTGTAGCCAAATCCCTTGTAAGCGATCAGGTTCCCAAATATGTGGGCGTACAGCCATATGAAGTGTATCCCAAACAGCTAAGGCGGGCCTGGAAAGATGTATTGCATGAAACGATTCCGGACGAACTTCTACCAAAATAAAATTTACGTAAAAAAGTGAAATAAAGGGTGCGATTCCGCTAAACCCTTTATTTTATTTTGTCAAAAATCATGAAAATCAAAAAAGAATCTGTGAAGTATTGACGTAAAGAAGAAAAAAAGATATATTTTACGTAAACAAAGCAAAAAGAACGGGTAAAACCGAAAGTCTTGTAAAAATTTACGTAACAAGCCGGCTTTTACAAGTCAAGACAGCAAACCTGAAACTTTGTAAATTAATGTATGTGGAGGATGAACAATATGAAAAGAATAGTGGCATTAGGCATGAGTATTTGTCTGGCAGCAGGATTATTAGTCGGATGCGGTTCAGCAAACGATAGCAGCGGAACCGGAACGGATACACAAACAGAAGCACAGGACACTTCACAGGAGTTGTCATTTGCTTTTTGTACGAATACGTTGAACAATACGTTTCAAAGTTCAATTGATTCCAAATTAAGCGAACTTTGCAAGGAAAACAATATTGAGTACACATGTCTGGATCCTGACTATGATTTGAACACACAGCTTAGCCAGTTGTCAGATGTGGCAAACAGTGGTTACGATGCAGTATTTATAATTCCGGTAGATTCCGCAGGTATCACTTCCGGTCTGGCTGAAATAAGTGATGCAGGAATTCCGATTTTTAATGTGGATACAGCTGTCATTGAAGATGATATAGAGGCATTTGTCACAGAGTTCGTCGGTACCAATGCATTTATGGCAGGTCAGCTTGTCGGTGAGCAGATGGCAAAAGATTATCCGGACGGAGCACAGATTGCTATTTTGGACTTCCCTTCCAATGAAAGCTGTGTGGATCGTGTCAATGGTTTCCTGGATGGATTGGGAGACAACAAAGACAAGTTTGATATCGTTGCGCAGCAGGATGGCGAAGCTGCACTAGATGCTTCCATGGCACTTGCAGAGGATATTATTATTGCCAACCCTGACATTCAGGCATTCTTCTGCATCAACGACCCTTCCGCCCTTGGAGCTGCAGCCGCAGTTAAGGCGGCCAACAAAGTAGGAAGCATTGGTGTCTACAGCATTGATGCATCTCCGGATGGCAAGCAGGCATTACTGGATGGAGAGTTCACAGCTGTGGCAGCACAGGTACCTCTGCAGATTGCTGAATATGCATTTGATCAGGCAGTTGCTTACATCCAGGACGGTCAGGAAATCACAGAGAAAAAAGTATATCTTGATTCTCATCTGGTGACAGTCGAAGAGGCGCAAGAAACAATTGACAGCTGGCAGTAGGAGCAAAGCAGAATCTATAAGATTCATTTAATAGAGGATCAAAAAGTATGCGGTGGTGTGATTTGTGACCATCGCATACTCAGATATGGAGGTTCAAGGATGGGACAGATTGTTCTGCAAATGACAGATATTAAAAAAAGTTTTTCCGGAATCTATGCGCTCAGCGGGATTGACTTTTCCCTGGAACTAGGAGAAGTACATGCGCTTTTGGGCGAAAATGGTGCCGGCAAATCCACTCTGATCAAAGTGCTGGGTGGAATCTATCAACCAGATAGCGGGAAAATAGAAATAAATGGTAAAGAAGTGCATATTCATGGAGTTCCTGAAGCCAGAGAGCAGGGAATTGGTATCATTCATCAGGAAATTGTGTTGGTACCGTATCTGACAGTAGCGCAGAATCTATTCCTTGGCCGGGAGGCAGTAACTAAAGTGGGAACGGTTGATTTCGAAGGAATGAACCGCAGAGCGCAGCAGATGATCGCTTCTCTGGGTGTTGCAATACGCGCAGACAGTCTGGTGGCTGACTTGACAATTGCACAGCAGCAGATGGTGGAGATTGTCAAGGCGGTTTCCTTTAATGGAAAAATCATCGTTATGGATGAACCTACGTCATCTTTGTCCAACGAGGAAGTGGAGCAGTTGTTTGAAATTATCGAGAGGCTAAAAGAACAAAAAGTCAGTATTATTTACATTTCCCACAGAATGGAAGAACTCTTCAGAATCTCAGACAGGGTCACAGTAATTCGAGACGGTGCCTATGTGGGGCAGAAAAATACGGCTGAGACAACACCGGCAGAGCTGGTCTCCATGATGGTCGGCAGAGATCTGGAAAGCTTCTATGCCAGAGATTATCATGACTTAACGAAGGCGGAAACAGCACTCGAGGTCAGAAAGCTTGGCAGACAAGGTGTCTTTTCCGATGTGAGCTTCAAATTACGAAAAGGCGAAATACTGGGATTCGCAGGACTGGTCGGAGCCGGGCGCAGTGAAATCATGGAAAGTATCTTTGGCGCAACAACATTTGACTCCGGTGAGGTCTATCTATACGGACAGCCTGTCAGGTTCAAGAATCCCATGCAGGCGATTAAGGCCGGTGTGGCGATGGTTCCGGAAGATAGAAAAAAACAGGGGCTTGTACTGTGCAACAGTGTAGGATTCAATATGATTCTCTCTTCACTGCATTTCTATATGAGCGGTCTGGCAATCAGCAAGAAAAAAAGTAAAAAGGTGATTGACCAATATACAAAAAGACTGCGTTTAAAAGCAGCATCTACGGAAATCGAAGTGGAAAGCCTCTCAGGAGGCAACCAGCAAAAAGTAGTGCTGGGGAAATGGCTGGCGACAAAGCCGGATGTACTAATTCTGGATGAGCCTACCAGAGGTGTAGATGTAAATGCCAAATTTGAAATTTATTCAGTCATTAATGAGCTCGCCAATGAAGGAATCGCAATTATCATGATTTCAAGTGAACTTCCTGAAATTATTAACATGTGTGACAATGTTTGTATTATCAGGGAAGGAAAACTGGTCGGCAATCTTACCAGAGATGAATTAAATCAGGAAGAAATCATGAAATATGCAGCAGGAGGTATGGAAGAACATGAATCAAGATAAGAAGAAATCATTGCTGGTAGATAATCCTATCGTAAACGGACTTAAAAATAATATGGGAATTATCGCTGTGCTGATTATAATGTGTGTCATTGTATCCTTTGCCACAGATAAATTTTTGACCTCGAACAATATGATTTCTGTTTTACGGCAGATTTCAATTAATACTTATATTGCATTGGGAATGACGCTGGTCATTATCTTGGGCAATATTGACTTGTCAGTCGGCTCAATCGTTGCCATGAATGGTACATTGACTGTCGGTCTGATTGTAAATCAGGGAGTA
Source organism: Lachnospiraceae bacterium (assembly GCA_047975025.1). Lineage (GTDB taxonomy): Bacteria > Bacillota > Clostridia > Lachnospirales > Lachnospiraceae > JBKECY01. The sequence goes on along the minus strand of JBKECY010000027.1, from coordinate 24,101 downwards.
CCGGTCGGTGTGGCAATCTTAATCGGTCTTGCCTTGGGTACCTTTGCCGGATTTGCCAATGGCTTCATTGTTTCAATATTTAAAGTTCCTTCTTTCATTATTACAATGGCAATGATGAACATAGCCAGCGGTATTGCCTATGTATATTCGGGAGGTCAGTCTACACGAATAACCCAGAAGTTCTTTATTGCCATTGGGACAGGCTATCTCTTCGATACCATTCCCCTGCCGGTTGTATACATGGTACTGCTGATTGCGTTGTTCAGCTTCCTGCTGAGTAAGACCAAATTTGGTACCTATATTTATGCGATTGGCGGCAACCGGGAAGCGGCCAGACTCTCGGGTGTGCCGATTAGGAAGGTTGAGATGGCAGTATTCACAATTACGGGCCTGTTATCAGCATTTGCAGGACTTGTACTTTGTTCCCGTATGTATTCGGGACAGCCATCGGTAGGAAGCGGATATGAGCTGGATGCCATCGCAGCCTGTGTATTGGGCGGAACCTCGATGGCGGGCGGAAAAGGCCGAATCAGCGGGACTGTGTTTGGTGCCATGGTCATAGGTATTATTTCCAACGGCTTGAATCTGATTGGAGTAAGCTCCTATTGGCAGCTGATTGTAAAAGGTCTGATTATCATTTGTGCTGTACTGCTGGATGGCCAGAAAGGCAAAGTAAACTTCTTAAGAAAAAAGGTGCGCAAGCCTGAGCAGATATAAGAAGATTCGAGCTGAACGATTAGTAGAAGGGACTGTGCAGAATTATGAATATATTTAGAAAAATGTCTTTTGCCGATTCAACAGGTGACGCCATCCCGTTTTATCACGATGGCACCTATCATCTGTTTTCATTGACACCACCCCCCGGAACCACCATATATCCGGCACGTCTGCGGACAACCTGGAGTCATTGTATATCACAGGATTTGGTGAACTGGACGGAATTACCAACGGCGCTGTATCCGGGGGAAGGCGATGAACCGGATGCTTCCGGCATCTGGACAGGAGCCGTCATCTTCGGAGAAGGTAAGTATCATGCCTTCTATACCGGGTATGCGCTGCAGGCGAAGTATCAGCAGAGCATCTGTCATGCGACAAGTGAAGACGGTATTACATGGGTCAAAAATCCTGACAATCCGATCCTGCTGCCACTGACAGAATTGTACGAAACATTAGACTGGCGTGACCCTTATGTGTTTTATAACGAAGAAGACGGATGCTATTGGATGCTGCTCTCGGCCAGAAAGCTGGATATGCCGATTACGAGGCGAGGCTGTGTTGTGCTGTACCGTTCTGCAGACCTGATGCATTGGGAACATTATGGTCCGCTGTATGCGCCGGGGCATACGAATTGCCCGGAATGCCCGGAAATGTACAAAATCAATGATACCTGGTACCTGTCCTATTCCAGATTTTCGGAGTTCGTCAATACCATTTACCGGGTCTCCAAAAGCCCGTTCGGTCCATGGAAAAAGCCTCGTAAAGATGGAATTGGAGGCCGCAGATTTTACGCTGCCAAATCTATGGAGAACAAGGAAGGCCGCAGATTCTATTTTGGCTGGGCACATGATCGTGCAGAACGCAGTGATACTGGTGAGTGGTACTGGGGCGGAGCCTTTTGTATACCCCATGAAGTAGTCGCAACAGCGGATGGTGAACTGGATGTAAAGCTTCCAGTCGAGTATCAGCAAGCGATTGATCAGCCGGTTTCCTGGAACTATACGCCCGTATTAGGACAGGCGCAGGCGTTTGGGCCAGCGGCGATTGTATTGGATTCAGTGGGTACATGCAGCTATGGTTTCCTGGAGCATGCGGAACCGTCGTTCATGCTTTCCTGTAAAATTCTCTGCAGAGAGGTTAACGATCATTTTGGCATTTTGCTAAAATCCGACAGGGAAGCCAGCGGATGCCTGCTGCTGGAATTCGATGCAGCGATGCAAAGAGTCTCGCTTCTGAATCTGCCGATGGGAGTTGATCCTTTCTGGGAGCAGTCGTGCCAGGCAGTCCCAGCGCCCAAAGTGCCGGGACCGGATGGAATCAGAGTCTGTGAGAAGTCCTTTGCCGTACAACCGGGAGGGATGATTGATCTAAAAATCGTTGTGGACCGGGATATGATCGAAGCTTTTATAGGTGAGGAAGTAGCGTTCACCTATCGATCTTATGCCAAGGCCGAGTATGAAGTTGGTCTGCTGGCGCAGGATGCCGTTGTAGAATTCTATGATATTAAAATCCAAAAGTAAAACACGACAGATCATTAAGAACACGAGGAGCGGTACATGGGTGATAAGAATATAGATGTGGTTGCGCTGGGGGAGGCCTTGATTGACTTTACCCCGGCAGGAAGATCAGAGGATGGCAGACGCCTGTTTGAGCAAAACCCCGGAGGAGCACCGGCCAATGTATTGGCTACGCTTAGCAAATTAGGCCATACGGCAGCTTTTGTGGGAAAGGTCGGTGATGACATGCATGGACACTTTCTAAAGCATACAATGCAGGAAGCTGGCATTGACGTAAGCGGACTTTTACTGGATCCTGCCGTATTTACCACACTCGCCTTTGTAGAATTAGGCGAGGGGGGAGAGCGAAGTTTTGCATTTGCGCGAAAGCCCGGTGCAGATACTCAGATTTGCCTAAAAGAAATAGAATCCCGCTTCTTTACGGATACCAAAGTGCTTCACGTAGGCTCATTATCACTTACAGATGAACCGGCGAGGACAACGACGTATGAAGCAGTCAAACATGCCAAGGATGCAGGTGCTGTGATTTCCTATGATCCTAACTACAGAGCAGATTTGTGGGAAAGCAGGGAAATTGCAATCGAAAGAATGCAGTCGCTGATTCCCTATGTAGATATCATGAAGATTTCAGACGAAGAGACCGGTCTGTTGACACCGTATCAGGATGCAAAAGAAGCCGCGGCGTATCTGCTGCAGCAAGGCGTCAAAATTGTGGCGGTCACTATGGGAGCCGGTGGAGCGCTGCTTAGTACATCGACCAGCGTGAACAGAATCCCTGGGTTTAGCAGTCATGCGATTGATACGACCGGAGCCGGTGATGCATTTTGGGGAGCTTTCCTCTCAGGAATTCTGGCAAAGACACTGGATATCGAGAGTATAACTTCGGAAGAGGTACAGGAATGTGCCCTATATGCCAATGCGCTGGCAAGTCTCTGCGTGGAGAAACGAGGCGGTATTTCGTCGATTCCGCAGCCGGAGGAGGTGGAAGAAAGATTAAAAGAACTTAAAATTATGAAATAAACCAAAGAGGCTTGTTATCTGGGTGAAAAACAGATAGCGGGTCTTTTTTTTTGTATTACTTTAGAGATTTATCACATTTCTTCAACACCTCTTCAACACTCTCTTCAACATTTGCCCCTTTGCCCCTTTGACCCCCAAAAATCTCCTTGCAACATTATTTTTTTTCATGCAAAGAATGCAAGAATCCCGAACCTACAAGGAAACGTGCAAGGAGTGTATTCTATACAGAAAAGGTTGAATGGGGGGGGGTAAATTTAGGTGTATAATCCTGTCAGAGGTATAATTTAAGGCGCTTGTGACACCCAATCTGTATGATACAAATCGGGTGTCACCGGCGTCGTATTACGGTTAAAGAAAGGAATTGAACGCTATGAAGACAGGTAAGTACAAATGCTCTAACAAGAACGTGTATCTAAAAAGAAGTCTGGCACTGCTGCTAAGTGCAGTACTGTTGTTGGGCACAGTGGCGCCGTATGCCGGTGCGACCTCATTTGCGGCTCCGGTCGTGGAGACGCAGGAGGTATCGGAGGAGGTGCCGGAGACAACAACACCGGAAGTGCCGGCACCGGAGGACAGTCCGGAAGCGACGCAGACCGAAGAGGCAGCACAGGACGGTCCGGAAGCAGCACAGACCGAAGAGTCAACACCGGAGAATAGCCCGGAAGCGACACAGGGCGAAGAGGCAGCGCCGGAGGACAGTTCGGAAGCAGTACAGACCGAAGAGCCAACACCGGAGAACAGTCCGGAAGTGACTCCGGCCGAGGACGTGTCGACGGAAGCGGCGCCAACGGCGGTTCCGACACCTGAAGTGACGAAAGTCATACCGATACCCCAAGGTGCACCGGAGGTGACACAGTCGCAGTTCACACCTGCTGCTGAGGAAACACCGGCACTGCTGACCAGTGCGACACCGGTAGTGACGACAGAAGCCACCCCATCCGCCGTATGCACGGACGAGGCCGAGTTTAAAGCGGCAGTGGCAGAGTTGAACATGGGAACAATCGACACCATCGTCATCGGAGCGGATATTACGCTCACCAGTGAGTCGGCGGTGAGCGCTTCCGGCAGCTTTACACTTGCCGCCGAGGATGGAAAGGGGCCGTTCACGCTGACCATGACCGCGGCGGGTTCCCGACATTTAAAATTTTCAAGCGCGAATGATGTGACGCTGCGCTTTGAAGGCGTGGTTCTGGACGGGGGCGCAACAGGCGGTGGTGTTGAATTTACCAGCGTGGACGGCAAAAATTACGATCTCGAGGGCGCCGTCATCCAAAACTGCTTCCAAAGCGGCAAAGGCGGCAAAGGCGGGGCGGTTTGTGTTAGGGGCGATGCTTCCGGCAGCCTCACGCTGAAGGACTGTGCGATTTTAGAAAACAAGACCTATTCCAATGGTGGAGGCGTCTATGGGTCAGGGGCTGTTACCCTTTTGAACTGCACGGTTTTAAACAACGTTACCACCAACGACCAGGGCGGCGGCGTGTACAGTGTCTCCGGTCCGATTGTGGTGACGGGGGGCTTGTTCAAAGGCAACGTGGCGTCCACCGGCTTCGGCGGGGCGCTTTACGCGTGGGACACGGGTGGCAGCGGCGCCGTGACAGTAACCGGACCGGCCGTCTTCGATGGGACGCAAAGCAGCAATCTCGTCAATAGAGACTATGGGGCGATTTACGCGCGGGGCGACATTACCCTTACTGGCACGGAAGCCGGCAAAATTACGGTAAAAAACTATAACCTCAACGTTGCCAGCCCAAATGCCGGAAAAAGCCTCATAGGCTCGATAACGGGAACGTTGAACCTTACTTGGGTGGATGTCTTAAACAACGTCGGCAACCGTATGCTAAACTCCAAGAACATTAGCGGCACACTCAGCGCGAAACACTGCACCTTCGAGGGCAACATTGGCAATGATTATGCCGTACTGTGCTGGCTAAATGACGCGACCTTTGAGGACTGCCGGATTGTAAACAATGAAAATAAGAAAAACAATTCTGCAGCAGGAGGCGATGGAAGAGTAGGCAGCGGGCTGATTCGTGCGAATAGACAGCTGAAACTAGAGGACTGCCTTATTGAGGACAATAAAGTCGGTCAGGTGGGCACCGTCATCTGCTTAGGAACGGCGGAAATAGCTGGCTGCGAGTTTAAGGGGAACTTTTCCGAACGGTATGGCGCAAGCGCTTACTACCATTTTTCCAGCGGTTCCCTTACCATCGCCGATACCCTGTTTTCCGGCAACCTGTCCCTTGGGGACATGTGCCGGGCTGATGGCCAGGCCTGGGCCGCCACACATGCCGGAAATGACGATGGTTTTAACTTCAGCTACGGCGGCGCAGTGGCGTCGTCCTCTAACAATCTCATGGTTTCGGGGTGTCAGTTCATTGGCAACGAGGCGCAGGCAACGGACGAAAGCGGAAAAAGAACTGCGACGGGCGGCGCGCTCAATATCTTAGGAGGAGTGAAAAATATACAGGTTACAGATACTCTCTTCTCCGGGAATAAGGCGGGGCTTGGCGGCGCATTTTACTACAATGCCTCCAGCCCAACCCCTTCTGCCGTGTTTGAAGGCTGCAGCTTTGAGGGCAACGAGTCAGAATCCGGCGGCGCGATTTGGATCGGGACCAACTATGCCGCGCTGACTACAGACGAAAATACAACATTTAAGGAAAACTTTGCTCTGGAAGGAAGCTTTTTTCTTGAGGACGCCGTCCTGATTGCGGTTCATGAGGCTGCCATCCTAGTCCAGGGCCCCTTCTCCCATGGCTTCCTCTACGCCTATAACAACAGCGACGTCAATTACGTCCGTGACGCTGCAGGGCAGAAGCTCGTATACACAGTGACGTATCACAAGAACGCGGCAGACGCAGCGGGAGAGATGGAAGATCAAACCATCATTACGGGTGGGAACCTTACCCTGAACGCCAACGCCTTCAGCCGCGTGGGATATACCTTTGAGGGCTGGGGAACCAGTGCCGACGGACCGGTCGTCTATGCGGACGGGCACAGCTTTGCCCCCTACGACTTGACTGTGGGCCTTGAGCTTTACGCCAAATGGATGAAGGAGACTGTAGAAGTTACCTTTGACTCCAACGGCGGTACGGAGGTGCCTTCTCAGAATTTGCAGAGAAACACGGCGGCTTCCCAACCGGACAGCCCGACCAAAACCGGGTATAACTTTGCTGGGTGGTACAGCGATTCGGCTCTGACGCTGGCATACGACTTTGCCACGCTGGTAACCCAGGACACCATCCTCTACGCCAAATGGACAGAAAAGATCTTGACTCCCACCGATCCCACTGATCCCACTGATCTGCCAGATCCGACAGATCCCCCGATTAACCCGACAGATCCCCCGACCAACCCGACTGATCCGACTGACCCCACCGATTCGACTGATCCCCCGATTCTGCCCCCCTCGGATCATCCCAACGGCACACTGGTTCCGAGTGGCAATGGGACATACGTTGAGATCGGCGACAACGGCACACCCAAGGGAGAGTGGCAGTATGACGAGGGATCAAATACGTGGATTTATAAGAAATACCCCCTGTTGAGCGGCGCGCCCCAGACAGGCGACGCGAGTGAGTCACCGCTTCTGTTTGCGGCGCTGGGCGTGGTCTGCGTCGTCGGAGTTTTGATTCTGCGTCGCAGGAGGAGCGGCTGAGCACTAGCAACCTTGCCAGACAATATATGAAACACTTACCCCCAGGATAACATGCTGGGGGTAAGTGGCAGATTTCCTGTTCCCTGAAACTTGGACTCCATTTGAATTACCACACCGCCTTTTTTATACAGATAGTGCATATTTGACATCTGCTACGTCAAAACAAATCGACGACTGAATCTGATTTCATAGGGTGAGTCCGCCCAAAATCCGATGATTTCACCCTAAAATCATCGGAAAGCGGAAATTTTTAAAAATTCCAGTTTCAAATCGAGTTTTAGAGGGGGCCATAATTTTGGGCTTTCAGCCACCTGGAATGAGAGTGAGTATCTCATGGGTAAAAAAATCAAGCCGATGGCGAAGATTAACCCGAAAATAAAAGTTGACAAGCTGTTGACAACCGCAAAAAGAGCAGACCTTGTATGGCCGGTGAAAAGTGAAGATGACAGCCGTATACTGCCTGTACAATCCGAACAGCGGAAAGCATCTCTACACGATGGATATAAGAAAAAGAGATTGTCTGCCAGTCATCGGCTGGAAGTATGAGGGACTGGCCTGGTATCCGGCAGGAGCTTAAGAGTACAATTAGATAAATAAGAGATAAGATGAGAGACATCTCCGGAGATTCCCGGGGGTGTCTTTTATGAAGCATGCACGTATAAAACAAACCATAATTAACGATTCTCAAACAATACTTGAATAAAACATAAACACATAAAGCATAAGGTTACTATAACAAATAGATCATACCTTATGGAGGAAAGTTATGGAAAAATCAAGTAGTGCATATAAGAAGCTGCAGGAAAAATTTACGGAGCAATTTTTGGAAGAAGATGTAGAGAGTCCGACAGGATATACAATGAAAGTAGGCAAGACAGGAGAAAAGGTGATCAAGGGATATCACAAGGTAGAAGAAACTGTTGTAGGCGCATACAAAAAAGTGGAAGATAAATTCGTAGATACTTTTTTAGAAAGGGAATAATTATGGGAACAATACTGAAGGTTTTGGCGGCGGTCACCATCGTGGGAGCGCTGGCAGTGGGCATCGTAACATGTATCAGGCACAAGGAAGAGAACGAATATTAAGGTCATCCGTACCGCTGTCTGCGCTGTGGAAATAATAAAGAGTATAAAAGAATATTTTGTCACATGACGTACTCATATCGCCTGATATGTTATATAATAAAGTAGTTAAGGGAAAACATAGATGGAGGTACGGGCGATGGCAAGAGCAGCAACAAAACAGGACCTAATCAGCGCAGCAAATGAACAATTTGAAAAGATGTGGGCACTTATTGATGCGATGACAGAAGAGGAGAAAAATGCGGCTTTTGATTTTGGAGATATGACGAAACAAAAGGAAGCGCATTGGCAGCGAGATAAGAATCTGCGGGATGTACTTGTGCACCTATACGAGTGGCACCAGTTGTTGCTGAATTGGGTCAAAGCGAACCAAAGCGGCGACAAAAAGCCGTTCCTTCCTCGACCCTATAATTGGAGAACCTATGGGCAGATGAATGTCGGATTCTGGAAAAAACATCAGAACACAACACTCGACAACGCAGTAGAAATGCTGCAAGAAAGTCACAGCAGTGTGATGCACATGATAGATGGCTTTTCTAACGACGAGTTGTTTGTCAAAGGGAGCCTTACATGGACAGGAACTTCTACACTCGGCAGCTATTGTGTTTCTTCGACAGCCAGCCACTATGACTGGGCAATTAAAAAAATCAAGGCACATGATAAAATATTTAAAGGTAAGGTGTAATTATAGTATTCGCCTGTATCTGTTGTAATACCGGAAAAGCGGCAGTTTTGAGAAATCAAAGCTGTCGCTTTTGCTTTTTTGAGAGGGAAAATACTTCAGGAATTACGTACCTATAAGAAAACGTGCAGACACTTCATAGCATAGTGAAAACGTTGGAGGAAATAAAGAGGAGAATTTGCTGTATAATACAGATAGGACTAAAATCTGATAAAATACTCTATTGTTCAATTTGATGAAGAAATGCTTGCATGACCCCCCAGTGATAAATAAAATCAATAAAATTTCAAAATCAGGGTGGATTATTCCGGATATTACAGTATAATGGGGGAAATATCTTACAAAGAACCGCCCGAGAAAGGAAAACACAGATGAAGCATCATTACAGGAAACACCTTATAAAGCCAGCCAGACTTTTGGTAGTGCTGTTAGTGATACTTAGCATGATGGGAAATACACAAAGTATTTTGCAGGCCGATACACCTGCGGAAAGCACTGTTGAAAGTACATCCGAGGTGACAGCTACTGAAACAATAGCAGTGACAGACAAGGCTGCGGATACTGCGGAGGAACCGATTGCAGATCAAGAGACAGCAACGGAGACCCCGCAGGCAGACGAAACGGTAACTCCGGTACCGGAAGCGCAAGTTCAGGAGACACAGGCAGTTGAAGAGACAGCAGAAGAAACGGTTGAGGAGACGGCCAACTATCAGACCGGTTATATTACCAGTGGTGTGGAGTGGCCGGAGCAGCCGGAACGTTCGGAGCGTTCGGCGGTACTCCGAGCGGCACCGGCTACCTCATATAACAGTGATCCATACAATATCTTATATCAAACCCCTGTCAGGGATCAGCAGCAGACAGGTCTTTGCTGGGCATTTGCCACAATGGCGGCCTGCGAAGCCTCTCTGGCAAAATCGACAGGGAGCACCAATGTTGTCTTTTCCCCTTTTCACACAGGGTATGCACTGAGCATGTATACGCTGGAAGGCACCTATGGAAATGCCTATGGGTTTAACAGGACACCGGATGGAGGCGGCAATGCGGAAATTGTGATGGCGTATGCAATGCGCGGTTCATTGCAGGGCTTGGTGCTGGAGTCGGAAGATCCGCAATTTTCCTATACGAACAGCAGTGTGACATTTCCATTACGAACCTTAGCAGCGACAAGCTCGAAATCGGTCACTTACACAGTGCCCGGTGTATATCAGATTACAGAGAACTATGCTTCTAATGAAGCTAAAACAACCGTATCCTCACAGGATATTGAAGCAATGAAAGAAGCAGTGGAGCAATGGGGAGCCATTGTCACGCCCATCTATTGTAATTCGGATATACTGGGAAACCGCTCAAGTACTTCAGATATAACAGGGAGTTATAATAAGACAACATCGGCCTATTATGTAGGAACCTCAGATGCGAGTTCTGTACCCGCGGCAAACCATATGGTGACAATTGTGGGCTGGGACGACAACTATGCAAGTACGAATTTTTCCAGCTTTGGTCAGCCCATATCTAATGGGGCGTGGTTGATTAAAAATAGCTGGGGAACCTCCTTTGGACAGGCAGGATATTTCTGGGTTTCCTATGAAGATATCTATGTGGGTCATGGGACGTATGCATTTGGTACACCGGTACCGGCCGACACCACCGAGACGGTATACGAATACGATAAACATGGTTTCTCGAATGTATATGTACCTTATACAACAGATGCAGCCGTTTATGCCGCCGCTGTATTCACATCTTCTTCCTCGGCCGAGACATTAACAGAGGTGAAGGTGGTGATTCCGGAGTTAAATGAGACGGTGCAGTTATATCTTGATTTGACGGTTGAAGAGGGAAATGTGAAAAATTCGCTGGAAACGGCGATCGAGATAGGTACTGAGGAGGCCTCATTTGGAGCCGGTTATTATACGGTTGATGTAACAGACTATGCGATTCCCGCCAATACAAAATTTGCGATTATCGCTGAGTATACATCCGGTATGGTTCCTGTGGAGAATTGGGTTTCAAGCTTTGTGGGGGCATCGTGCACTTCCGAAACCTATGTGTCGAAGCAGCAGGCTGCCACTTTGGCACCGGGCAACTGGTCTTCAGTAGCGGCTCCGGTGAATATTAAGGCGGTTACGGTATCTGATGCATCAATACAGGGAACCACAGCACCAACAGCAACGCCAACAGCAACCCCCACCCCGACGATTGCTGCAACGGCTACACCAACAGCCACGACTACGCCTACACCAACAGCCACTGCAACGGCAACACCAACGCCGACAGCCACACCAACGCCAACAGCAACGGCCAAACCAACGACTACACCAACGGCAACAGCTACCCCTACAGTAACAGCGACACCGACCGCCACACCGACCTACAACGTGACCTTTGATGCGAACGGGGGAACCGTAAACTCTGCCGCCAAGGCAGTCGTGACACAGACGTATGGCAAGGCCTATAAGCTTCCGTCCACTCCGGTACGCAGTAACTATACATTCCAGGGCTGGTATACGGCGAAGACAGGAGGCACCCGGGTGACAACGGCCACCATCGTGCAGTTGACCAAAGCGCAGACGCTGTATGCACACTGGACTGTACAGACGGAAAATATGTACCGGGTCTATAATGCGAATAACGGCGAGCATTTTTATACGAAGTCCTCGGCGGAGCGCGATACACTGATTGCCGCCGGATGGAAATATGAAGGAATTGCATGGAAGGCACCCAAAGTCGGTACCCCGGTCTATCGTGTCTATAATAAGAACAGTGGGGAACACCATTATACAATGAGTACGGCAGAGCGCGATACGCTGCTCGGACTTGGCTGGAAGAATGAAGGTATTGGCTGGTACTCGGATACTGAGAAGAGTGTACCGCTGTACCGACTCTATAATAAGAATGCCAAGGGGCAGTTTGAAGCTGGCGCACACCATTATACGCAGAGTGTAACGGAACGCGCACAGCTGGTAAGCCTTGGCTGGCTTTATGAAGGTATCGCATGGTATGGCGTATCTTAAAAGTGAATCGTGATGCAGGAGAACAACGGGCCAAAGCAGCCTGTTGTTTTTTTGTACATAAAATTGCGGTAAAAAGATATTAAAATATGTATAATATAGCTTGACAAACAATATTATACAACATATAATATTGCCATAGAAATAATACTGGTTTTAAAATAATACTGTTTTAAAAATAGCTAATAGAAGTGAGAGGAGTGTTTTCATGATCTTTAATACGGGCGCGGCTCTGTTGGATGCCATCGTTCTGGTGGTCGTATCCAAGGAGAAGGAAGGGACATATGGGTATAAGATTACGCAGGATGTCCGGCAAGTGCTGGAAGTGTCTGAATCCACGCTGTATCCGGTGCTGCGCAGACTGCAGAAGGATGAATGTCTGGAGGCCTACGATATGGAATTTGGCGGCAGGAACCGCAGATACTACAAGGTGACGGAGAAAGGATCAGCACAGTTGAATCTGTACAAAGTCGAGTGGAAGAATTACTCATCCAAGATTACAAGGATGTTTGAGGGAGGGATTTAATATTATGAACAGAACGGAGTTTATGAACCAGCTGGCAACTATGCTGGGTGGCATATCCGAAAGTGAACGTGCGGAGGCATTGCTTTACTATAATAATGATTTTGATGATGCCGGTGTGGAGAATGAGGCACATATTATCCAGGAGCTGGGAAGCCCGGGCAAGCTGGCAGCGATTATCAAGGCTGATGTCATGGGCAATGGGAACCGCGATGCGGGAGAATATACCGAGCGGGGATTTCAGACCAAGAATGACAAGAGCCATAATCAGCCAGCGACCAGGACAGGAAATACAGCCAGAGGCCAGTACAGGCAGAGCTCAACCAATACGGCACAGGGACGAAACGGCGCGTATACTACAGCCGGTGCGAACACCACGAATGGACAGCATACGGCGTCCGGACAGAACACAGCGAATGGACAACATACGGCGAATGGACAGCATACGGCGAATGGACAATATACCGCGTCTGGACAGAATACCGCCAACGGGCAAAATGGTACGACAGGCAATGGGCAGGGCGACCGGGCGGCCAGAGGATATCATGCAGGCAAACGCAGCAATGGCAATGTGATTTTGCTGATTATCGTACTGGTATTCCTTTCTCCGGTACTCTTAGGAGTGGGAGGTACACTGATCGGTGTCGTATTTTCTGTCATTGGGGCGCTGATAGCAGTTGTCGTATCCATCGCAGCGGGATTTGTAGCCGGGATTGCAGGCGGCGTGTGGATGATTATTATGGGTGTCCTATATAGTATCACCAATCCGCTGCAAGGGTTTATGTCAATTGGAATCGGGTTATTGATTCTGGCATTCGGACTGGTCATGCTGGCCGTGTTTGTTCTTCTGGTCGGCAGATTTCTGCCCTGGCTGTTCAGGACAGTGGTGTCTGGGATTCAGGGGTTGTTACACAGGAAGAAGAGGGGTGAGGCGGCATGAAAAAGTTTTTTAAAGTTTGTATGATTCTGGCACTGGTATTTGTTTTGATCGGTTTGTGTGCCATTGGTATCAGCGCAGCATTTGGTGCAAGCTGGGGCACGTTTTACAGCGCATTGCGTCAGGGAGATTTTAGTATTAACCTGTACAATTATAGCGATGATTATACGGATAATGATGAATATGAAGCAGAGGATACGGAAGATTCTTCAGATGCGCTGTACACATTTTCAGAGATACAGGTTCCGGACGAACTAAAAGTTGACATCAACAGAGGTTCCATCCAGATTATGGAAACTTCTAAGGACGAAGTCTATATCGAGGTCACGAAGGGGGATAAGAATAATGTACGGGTCGGTCGCGACGATGGGACACTTACGATTGAGAGCAAGAGCCGGCTGCGGCAATCCACTGAGATATTGCTCTATCTGCCGGAGGACACGACACTTTCCAAAGCCGATATAGAGATTGGCGGCGGTGAGGCACGCATAGATACACTAAACGTCGGAGAACTTGATGTGGAAGTCGGAGCCGGTTCGCTGCAGGCAGATGGAGTCATTACTGCGGATGAATCCGACTGGTCGGTCGGCGCCGGTGAGATTATACTGGCACATTTGGACAGCACCGACAGCAGATTTGAATGCGGTGTAGGCTCGATCGAAGTAGAAATGGCAGGAAAGAAGTCAGATTACAGCTGGTCAGTCAAAAGCGGTATTGGCAGTGTCACACTTGGTGACTCTGTGATTGGGGGCATCGGAGGCGAGGCGAGCGATCACGACAGTAGTCTGAGCCGCAAGATTGAGGCAGAATGCGGTATAGGAGAAATTGAGATTTCATTTTTAGAGCAGGAGGACAGCCATGAGTAATAAACGTTTATATAAATCATCAGTCAACTATATGCTTTGTGGTGTATGCGGCGGTATCGCAGAGTACTTTGATATTGATCCGACGCTGGTGCGTCTGGCATGGGTCGTATTGTGTGTATTGGGCGGAGCCGGGATTCCAGCCTACATTATTGCAGCTATTATCATTCCGAACTAGAGGAGCAAGTATGTTCGTACAAATAGAAGAGGTTAAGATTTTTTTTGAAAAATCCGGTAAGGGCCAGCCGATCCTGCTGCTGCATGGCAACGGGGAGGATCATACAATTTTTCGGGAACTGGTGCAAAAGCTGTCCAGGCAGTATAGTGTCTATGCCATAGACAGCCGCAACCACGGACAAAGCAGCAGCGGTCATCCCATAAGCTATGATGCAATGATGCAGGATATGTACGGTCTGATTCGGGAATTACGATTGGAAAAGCCAATCCTGCTGGGCTTTAGCGATGGAGGCATCACTGGGCTGCTGCTGGCACAGAAGTACCCGGAACTTTTAGACAGGCTGATTGTCTGCGGAGCCAATATGTATCCGTCAGGGATGAAGAAGTGGGCCATTGTGCTGATGGCACTCGCCTATCTGACCGGCAGGAAACCTGAGATCAAAATGATGCTGACCGAACCGCATATGAAAGCGGAGGAACTGGCGGGCATTCGCACAGCGACCCACGTGCTGGCGGGCAGCCGGGATCTGATTCGGACGGCGCATACCAAAGCACTGGCAGAGTGCATTCAGGGCAGTACCCTGGCCATATTGCAAGGAGAGACACACAGCAGTTATGTGCTGAACAATGAAAAACTTTATCGGGCTGTTGCCTCATGTCTGACTTGACAAAATTACTTCTCTGGACTATTATAGGACAAAAGTAAAAGGTAATGAAAAAGAGGAGTATATCAGAAGTCCTGATAAGAGAAGATCATGCATTGGCTGAGAGATGATCTGAGGCAACTCTGATAGAAGGTAGCTTTTGAACCGGGGGGATGAAGGTCTAAGAATTGGTAGTTCCCCACGTGTCGTCTGCGTTAAAAGACATGACAAGTATGGCTGGGAGATAGCTCTCTGCCATAATAAAGGTGGTACCGCGAAGATTCGCCCTTTACGAGTGTAAAGGGCGAATCTTTGTTCTTTTCTGCCTTTAGAATATAAAAATCCATGAGGAGGAGATGAGGCCATGAGTGCAGCTACGGGTGAACTAAGCAAGACATATGATCCAAAAGAGATAGAGGACAAACTGTATGAAAAATGGATGAAGGGAGGGTATTTCCATGCCAGACCGAATCGGGACAAGAAGCCCTTTACGATCGTTATGCCCCCGCCCAATGTGACCGGGCAGCTCCACATGGGGCATGCCCTCGATAATACCATGCAGGATATATTGATTCGTTTTAAACGGATGCAGGGCTATGAAGCACTGTGGCAGCCCGGGACAGATCATGCGGCCATCGCTACGGAAGTCAAGGTCATAGAGAAGCTGAGTGAGCAGGGAATTGACAAGGATGAAATCGGACGCGAGGCATTTCTGGAGCATGCATGGGAATGGAAGGAAGAGTACGGCGGCAAGATTATCAACCAGCTGAAGAAGCTGGGTTCCTCGGCAGACTGGGAGCGTGAGCGCTTCACAATGGATGAGGGATGTTCGGAGGCTGTCAAAGAAGCGTTCGTGCGGTTGTATGAAAAAGATTATATTTATAAAGGTGCCAGAATCATTAACTGGTGTCCGGTCTGCCAGACGTCTATTTCCGATGCCGAGGTGGAGCATACGGAAAGTGCAGGGCATTTCTGGCATATTCGTTATCCGGTAGTGGGCAGTGATGCTTTCGTAGAAATTGCAACGACTCGTCCGGAGACCATGCTGGGAGATACGGCGGTTGCTGTCAATCCGGAGGATGAGCGCTATCAGTCGCTCATAGGCAAGACCTTGAAGCTGCCGCTGACCGACCGCGAGATTCCGGTCATTGCAGACAGCTATGTAGACCGCGAATTTGGAACTGGCTGCGTGAAGATCACACCGGCACATGACCCGAATGATTTTGAGGTCGGCAGACGTCATGGGCTGGCGGAAATCACGATTATGGAAGATGATGCCACGATGAATTCGCTGTGCGGCAAGTACACAGGTCTTGACCGCTATGAAGCACGCAGACAAATCGTTGAGGATTTGCAAGAGCAGGGGCTGCTGGTCAAAATCGAGGAGCATGTCCACAATGTAGGAACGCATGACCGCTGCAAAACGGTGGTGGAGCCTATGATCAAACCGCAATGGTTCGTTAAGATGAAGGAAATGGCGGCAGAGGCTATCGAAGCATTGCATACAAAAGAGCTGACCTTTGTTCCGGAACGCTTTGACAAGATCTATCTGCACTGGCTGGAGAATATACGCGACTGGTGCATTTCGCGTCAGCTGTGGTGGGGACACCGGATACCGGCCTACTACTGCAATTCATGCCACAAAGTAATTGTATCCAGAGAGGTGCCGGAAGTATGTCCGGATTGCGGCAATACAGAATTCACACAGGATGAAGATACACTGGATACATGGTTCAGCTCAGCTCTGTGGCCATTTTCCACACTGGGCTGGCCGCAGCAGACAGAAGATCTGGAATACTTCTATCCGACCAATGTACTGGTTACTGGCTATGATATCATCTTTTTCTGGGTAATCCGTATGGTATTCTCGGGACTTGAGCATACGAAGAAAACACCGTTTTCTCATGTACTGATTCATGGACTGGTGCGTGACAGCGAAGGCCGCAAGATGAGCAAATCTCTGGGCAACGGAATCGATCCGCTGGAAGTCATTGACAAATATGGTGCAGATGCTCTGCGCCTGACACTTATGACAGGCAACGCGCCCGGCAACGATATGCGGTTTTACTGGGAGAAGGTCGAAGCAAGCCGTAACTTTGCGAATAAGATCTGGAATGCTTCCAGATTTATTATGATGAACATCGAGGGTAAAGATTTTCAGCAGCCGGAGCGTTTTCAGTTGAAAACAGAGGATCGCTGGATTCTCTCCAGCGTGAACCGCCTGACCAGAGAAGTCACAGAGAATCTGGACCGCTATGAATTAGGCATTGCCGTCTCCAAGATTCATGACTTCCTTTGGGATGAATTCTGTGACTGGTATATTGAGATTGCCAAGGTAAGAATCTGGAATGCGCAGTATGATGCGGATTCTGCCGACTATGCGATGTGGACGCTGCGTACAGTATTGACGCAGTCGTTAAAGCTGCTGCATCCGTATATGCCGTTTATTACGGAGGAGATCTATTCGACACTGCTGCCCCAAGAAGAGTCAATTATGGTGTCTGCATGGCCGGAGTATACGCCGCAGTGGGAGTTTGCTGCCGAGACCGAGACGATCGAGAAGGTGAAGGAGATCGTTCGCGGTGTCAGAAATGCCAGAACGCAGTTGCAGGTGCCGCAGAACAAGAAGACGAAAGTATATATTGTCGGAGAGTCCGAAGAGGCATGCACAACATATGAGAACCTGAAGGCCTCCTATACGAATCTGCTGTTTGCAACGCGGGTCAAAGTCCAGTCATCCAAGGATGGGATTGCTGAGAATGCAGTCTCTATCGTAACACAGGATGCCGTTGTCTATCTGCCACTTGACGAACTGGTAGATAAGCAAGAAGAGCTGGCGCGTCTGGAAAAGGAAGAGAAACGTCTGGATGCTGAGATCAGCAGAGCCACAGGAATGCTTTCCAACGAAAAATTCGTCAGCAAGGCGCCTGCTTCCAAAATCCAGGAAGAAAGAGATAAGCTTTCCAAATATGAGGATATGCGGGCGCAGGTTATTAAGTCAAAAAATGAATTGATCTGACAGCACAAGGGAGTGCACTTAGGAGGATGCCATGAAAAAATGGTACAATGTATGTAACAAGATATCGCTGATCGTACAGGCCGTAGTCGTATTGATCGCCTACTACCTGATCGAAGCCATTTCCAGACATTCACTGGGACTGGCGGCCACGTTCGTGGCTGAAAAGCCGCTTGTGTTCCTGTACAATGCAGGACTTATCTTTGTGACCACGCTTTGCGTATATCTGGTGCGCAGGCGTGTGTTCCTCCGGGTGCTTCTTGCGATTTTCTGGATGGGTCTGGGGATCATTAACGGAGTACTGCTGTCGACGAGGGTCACTCCTTTTACGGGACCGGATCTGCATATGATTTCGGATGCATTTAAGATTGCCAACCGCTATCTGCCGGTAGCAGGTCTGATTGTGGCGGGCGTTCTCGCTGTTGCCGTCGTGCTGGCACTGGTCTGGCTGTTCTTTAAGGGACCCAAGTATACAGGCCCGCTGCGCTACAAAGTCAATCTGCCTTTGTTTGTTGTATCTATAATTGCGTTTGCCGGTATTACGAATCTGGCATTGGAACAGCGGGTGCTGTCCAATTATTTTGGTAATATCGCCTCGGCGTATGAAGATTATGGATACCCCTACTGTCTGGCAACCACGATTTTTAATACGGGAATCTCCATGCCAAGAGACTATTCTGAGGAAGAGGTGGATCGTATAACGGCAACGGAGGACACGCTGCCGGAGACGGAGGAGGAAGAATCCTATCCGAATATTATTTTCTTGCAGCTTGAATCGTTCTTCGACCCTTCGCTGGTTAATTATCTGGAATTATCGGAGAATCCGATTCCGACGTTTACCTCCTTGATGGAAGAATATTCTTCCGGGTATTTCAGGGTGCCGACGGTGGGGGCGGGGACTGCCAATACGGAGTTCGAGACGATTACAGGCATGAGCCTGCGCTATTTCGGTCCGGGCGAATATCCGTATAAGAGTATTCTTAAGGAAACAACGGCTGAGAGCGCACCCTATGTTCTGAAGAATCTGGGCTATGCGACGCATGCCATACATAATAACGAGGCGAATTTCTACGGACGCAGAACCGTATTTAAGAATCTGGGATTTGATACCTTCACCTCCGAAGAGTATATGGCGGATTCAGAAGATCTGAACCCTCTGGGCTGGGTCAAGGATGAGGTGCTGACGGATTCGATCTTCGATTGTCTGGAGTCTACGGACGAACAGGATTATATCTATACGATTTCAGTACAGGGGCATGGTGACTATCCTGAGGAACCGATTCTGGAAGACCCGGAAATTACAGTGTCCGGGGCGGCTACGGAAGAAGAGAATAACAAATGGGAATATTATGTCAATCAGATTCATGAGATGGATACCTTTATCAAAGAACTGACAGACAGACTTTCACAGTACGATGAAGATGTCGTGCTGGTTATGTACGGCGATCATCTGCCGACGATGGGACTTGGGGTGGAAGATGTTGCGAACCGTTATTTGTTCCAGACGGAATATGTCATCTGGGATAATATGGGGCTTGAGAAGCAGGATCAGAATCTGAATGCGTATCAGATGGCAGCGGAAGTCATGAATCAGCTGGGAATACACGAAGACAATATTTTCAGATATCACCAGGCAAGAAAGAATACAAAGGATTACCAGGTGGATCTGGAGACACTGCAGTACGATATTCTCTATGGTGAGCAGTATGTGTACGACGGAGAATCACCCTTCCTGCCGACAACCCTGCATATGGGAATTGGCGAGACTGTCCTGGATGAGATTCAGACTGTCTCCGCAATTCAGAATACGTACTACGTTCTCGGCTCGGGGTATACCCCCTCCAGTGAGGTGCAAATCAACGGGGAGTACGTTGAGACCACCTATGTGAATCCGACGACACTGCTGATCAGCGGTACGGCGCTTACGGATTACGATGTGGTACGCGTCATACAGCGAAGCAACAGCAGTACCAGAAAAGCACTGAGCAAGTCAGAGGACCGCCTGTATTATGCTGTGAAAAGTGATGCGGCGACACAAACACCTTAGGAGAAGAGCAGATGAACTATAATGAAGCAGTGGACTATATTAATGAAATACCCAAATTCACCAGTAAAAACAGTCTGGAGCATACTCGGAAATGTCTGGACCTGCTGGGGAATCCGCAGCAGAAGTTTCGTGTAATCCACGTGGCGGGAACGAACGGCAAAGGCAGCGTATGCGCATTTCTGCATTCCGTCCTGCGCCAGGCAGGGTACCGCTGCGGCCTGTTCACATCTCCGCATCTGGTCAAGATCAATGAGCGCTTTTTGATGGATGATGTCTGGGTCAGCGATGAAGAATTTCTCAAGGCGTTTGGACAGGTCAGGGAAATGGCGGATACGCTGGTAGCGGCAGGGGAGAGTCATCCAACGTACTTTGAAATGCTCTTTTTGATGGGTATGCTTCTGTTTTGCGCACACAAGATGGAATATGTAGTGCTGGAGACAGGACTTGGCGGCAGGCTGGACGCGACAAATGCAGTGGATGATCCGCTGCTGTGCGTGATCACATCGATAGCACTGGATCATACAGAATATCTGGGAGAGACGGTGGCAGAGATTGCCCGTGAGAAGGCAGGTATCATTAAACCCGGCATTCCGGTCGTATATTATGCGGATCAGACGGAGGCTGCGGCCGAAATACAAAAAATCGCAGCGCAAAAGGGCAGTCCGGCATTTCCGGTATCTGCCAGTGATTATGAAATATGCAAAAAGACATTGAATGGCATTGCTTTTTATATTAAAAATGGGTATGATGATAAGGAACAATATGAGATTCCTTTTATTGCATCATATCAGGTGCTCAACGCATCGTTTGCAGTGAAGGCAGTGCAGGTCCTGGCTGACCGGCTGCAGATCAGCGGAGAACAGATCCGCAGAGGAATCAAAAGTACGAACTGGCAGGGGAGGATGGAGACGATTATGCCCGGAGTCATCGTAGATGGCGCGCATAACGAGGATGGGATTCTGCAATTTATACAGACAGCAGCAGAATTTCAGACACAGCATCCGATCAATCTGCTTTTTTCGGCTGTCAAGGACAAGGATTATAGCAAAATGGTAAAAGATATCTGCGCATCACTTTCGCTGGCCGGTGTTGTTGTGACACAAATCCAGGACGCGAGAGGCTGTACACCGGAGACACTGGCAGAAGCGTTTCGTGCCTGTGGTCAGACGCAGGTCAGTGTGGCACATGATGTGGCAGAGGGAATAGAACAAGGGCTTACGTTAAGAGAGGCGAACGGAGGGGTATTATTCTGCGTTGGCTCCTTATACTTGATAGGGGAAATAAAAAGCTATCTGCAAAAAGCCCGGTAATTGATGGAGGTACCTATGATCGATTATGATGAAGAACTGAAAAAATTTGAGCCCAGTCTGGACGTTAGTAATACGGAAGACGTGATTTATGACAGGGAGTTTACAGACCTTCTGGATCTGTTAAAAGAAATTATTGAGGAAACGAAGACCGGACGCCAACCGCTATAAGGAGATTATTATGAATTGTATGAATTGCAAGGCGCCCCTTACCGAGTCAGACTACTGTCCGCGCTGCGGCTGGAATGTGCTGATACAAAAAAAAGCGATTTATCTGTCCGGACTGTATTACAATCAGGGATACGAGAAGGCAAGTATCAGAGACTTGTCCGGGGCGATAACATGTCTTAAGCAAAGTCTCCGCCTGAACAAGATGAATATGCAGGCCAGAAATCTGCTGGGTCTGGTGTATTTTGAAGTAGGGGAAGTCGTGGCGGCGCTTAGTGAATGGGTCATCAGTAAAAATATGCACCCCAACAACAATATCGCTGAGGAATATATAGAGAGACTTCGCTCGAATGCGGCGAAGCTGGATGTGATCAACCAGTCAATCCATAAGTACAATCATGCGCTTGAGAACAGCAAGGAGGGCCATGAAGATATGGCGTTGGTGCAGTTAAAACGCGTGCTGACCCAGAACCCGAAGCTGATCAAAGGGTATCATCTGTATGCGCTGCTGCAGATGAAAGAAGGAAAATACGCAAAAGCGCGCCGGGCTTTGAAAAAGGCGGCCCGCATTGACAAGACTAATACAACGACACTGCGTTTTCTGCGTGAAGTGGAAGAACAGACCGGAGTGGCAACAAAGCTGGAACGGATGGACAAAGGCGAGAAATGGGAAGCCTCGATTTTTACAGCCAGT
The DNA here is from genome assembly GCA_047975025.1 of Lachnospiraceae bacterium. GTDB lineage: Bacteria > Bacillota > Clostridia > Lachnospirales > Lachnospiraceae > JBKECY01. Next base: position 2,034 of record JBKECY010000027.1, on the reverse strand, counting down.
ACCTCATACGTCTCAGGCAATGATCTGGTCATCGTACCGCCAGCCTACCGGGAACGCTCTATGGTAGGCACAGTGGTCAATATTGCGATTGGATTTGCCGTAGGAGCCTGTGTGCTCTGGTTCCTGATTGTGCCGGCGCATACGCGCAGGACGAACAGTGAGGCTAATGCCAAAATCGTAGAATACAGTGATACCATGGCAATGCAGTCAACAGAGCTTACGCAGCTGCAAAAGCAGATTACCGATTCGGCCGAGACGGTCAATACGGCGCAGGAGCAGGTAACCGCGGCCGAGGATAAGTCGAACAGTTTAGAAGCACTGCTCAAGGCGTACGATGCCTATGCGCAGGGAGATACAGCGCAGGCCGGTGAACTGCTTGCCACTGTGAATCAGGATCTTCTGACGATTGATTCACAGGTGATGTATACGACCATATCGCAGGCAGTAGCTGCGGGAACAACGACAGCGACTGACCCAGCGGCGACAGCAGGGGCGACGCCGACCACAGAGCCGACACCGACGGAAACGACGGCGGCAGAGGAATAGGAGTGAAAAGCCGGCAGCAGGCGGGCAGTAAAATTATGAGGAAAGACGAGGCATATAAACTGGTGGGGGAACAACTAAGACGACAGTTTGAGTCGATTGTAGGCAAGGAGAATTGCCTGCGTCAGGAACCGATGAGCCGTCATACGACGTTTCAGATTGGCGGAGAAGCAGATTATCTGCTGCTGCCGCATTCTTTTGAAGAAATCAGGGTAATTATAGAACTATGCAGGCAGGAAGCAGTTCCTTATTTTGTGATCGGCAAGGGCAGCAATCTGCTGGTGAGCGACAGTGGCTACAGGGGCGTAATCATTAAAATGACAGAGAACCTGGAACAGATTACGATTACGGGAGAGCGAATCGAGGCAATGGCAGGTATTACGCTGCGCACCTTGGCGAGAAAAGCCCAGAGGGCGGGGCTGGCCGGATTAGAATTTGCCGCAGGGATTCCGGGAACGCTTGGCGGTGCGGTCATGATGAACGCAGGTGCTTATGGCGGTGAAATGAAAGATGTGCTGCACTGTATTCGCGTACTAAATGAAGCAGGACAGATACTTGATATCCCGGTACAAAGCATGGAGATGGGATACAGGACAAGTGTTGTTAAGACGAACCGGTATGTGGTGCTGGGTGCGGTGCTGCAGCTGCAAAAGGACGATCCTGTACAGATCAACCACAGAATGCAGGAACTGCTGGATCGGCGCAATGCCAGCCAGCCGCTGGAGTATCCCAGTGCAGGCAGTACCTTTAAGCGGCCGCAGGGCTATTATGCAGGCAAGCTGATTATGGATACCGGCTTGCGCGGCTGTCAGCTGGGAGGCGCGCAGGTATCGGAGAAGCATTGCGGCTTCGTTGTCAACAAAGAGCATGCAACTGCGCAGGATGTCAAGGCATTGATGGATAAAGTAGAGCAGGACGTATATGAGCGGTTCGGCGTGATGCTGGAGCCTGAGGTGCGTTTCCTGGGAGAGTTTTGATTCGACAAAGAGTTGTACATTAAGAGGTAAGGAGGCAAAGCGTGCGGTTCGTCATAGTTACGGGAGTATCAGGAGCAGGCAAAAGTACGGCACTTAAGATGCTGGAAGATGAAAACTACTATTGTGTGGACAATCTGCCCATACCGTTGGTCGAAGAGTGCGCGCGGTTCGCAGCCGGTCAGCCGGAAGGGACGCAGCGGGACTTTGCCGTCGGCATAGATATCCGCAGCGGTCACTATCTGGACAGCCTGGGTGCAATACTCGACCAGATGCGCGAGCAGGGCTATGCTTACGAGATCCTCTTCATGGATGCCGAGGATGATGTGCTGATCAACCGGTACAAAGAAACACGGCGAAAACATCCGCTTTCACTTAACAAAAGGATTGACGCAGCCGTACGACTGCAACGCGAGAAGACCGCATATCTTAAATCACGTGCGGATTATATAATCGACACCAGTAATTTGCTGACTCTGGAGTTAAAGTGCGAAATCGTCAAGAGATTTGTCCTGAA
>JBKECY010000073.1:0-9251 GCA_047975025.1 Lachnospiraceae bacterium | reverse complement strand
GAATGGCAAAGAGCTTAATGAAGTGAAGATTCGTACGATTCTGACTTGCAAATGCCGCGTTGGTGTGTGTGCAAAATGCTATGGAGCCAATATGGCAACTGGTGAGTCTGTACAAGTCGGTGAATCCGTTGGTATCATCGCTGCGCAGTCAATCGGTGAGCCGGGTACACAGCTGACGATGCGTACCTTCCATACAGGCGGTGTGGCCGGTGGTGATATTACACAGGGTCTTCCTCGTGTCGAGGAGCTCTTTGAAGCAAGAAAGCCGAAAGGTCTTGCCATCATTACTGAGATACCGGGTGTTGCGACAATCAGTGATACCAAGAAGAAACGTGAGATTACTGTGACAGACAATGAGCAGGGAGATTCCAAAACCTACCTGATTCCTTACGGGTCACGTATCAAGATTCAGGACGGAGATGTTCTGGAGGCCGGCGACGAGCTGACCGAAGGTAGTGTCAATCCGCATGATATCTTAAGCATCAGAGGCGTACGCCCTGTACAGGATTATATGATCCAGGAAGTACAGCGTGTATATCGTCTGCAGGGTGTTGAGATTAACGATAAACATATTGAAGTCATTGTGCGTCAGATGCTCAAGAAAATCAGAATTGAGAACAACGGAGAGTCAAGCTTCCTGCCGGGAACACTCGTAGATGTTCTGGATTATGAGGAAGAGAACGAGAATCTGGCAGCAGAAGGCAAGGAAGTCGCAGAAGGTAAGCAGGTTCTGCTGGGAATTACGAAAGCATCTCTTGCTACGAACTCATTCCTGTCAGCCGCTTCGTTCCAGGAAACAACAAAGGTCCTGACCGAAGCTGCAATCAAGGGCAAGGTCGATCCGCTGATCGGACTTAAAGAGAACGTTATTATCGGTAAACTGATACCGGCCGGTACAGGTATGAAGTGTTACAGCTCAGTGCAGCTGGATACGGATTCTCTGGAGAATGACGAGATTCTGCTCGATGATAACTTTGAACTGGACTTCTCTGAAATGTCAGAGGATGCAGGTGATGTGACACTGGATGCTTATGATCCAGCGAACGTTGACAATCAGTAAAGCTGATTGTCAGCATCCTGCACACTAAGGCTGACTGTGCGTCAAAAAGGCTTGACAACACATATTACAGAGAGGTATAATACACAAGCGTGACAAAAAATGCAGCATTTTTTGTGCGCCAAATTATTGTAAAATAGCAACCGCATATTGCCCCTGCCAACAGCAAAAGCTGCAGAGGGCGGTAAATCAAACAGGAGGTGAATTAAGGAATGCCAACTTTTAACCAATTAGTAAAAAAAGGAAGACAGACATCAGCGAAAAAGTCAACTGCACCGGCACTTCAGAAGAGCTTTAACTCTCTTAGAAAGAAGTCCAGCACAGTGTCGTCTCCCCAGAAGCGTGGTGTATGTACGGCTGTTAAGACAGCAACACCTAAGAAGCCTAACTCGGCTCTTAGAAAAATCGCCAGAGTACGTCTCTCCAATGGAATCGAAGTAACAAGCTATATTCCGGGAGAAGGTCACAATTTACAGGAGCATAGTGTAGTTCTTGTACGTGGTGGTAGAGTTAAGGATTTACCTGGTACCAGATACCATGTAATCAGAGGAACTCTTGATACGGCGGGTGTCGCTAACAGAAGACAGGCTCGTTCTAAATACGGAGCTAAAAGACCTAAAAAATAAAAGTAACTCAATCAGAAGTTTATCACAAAGAAACACATACGCTATAAGTTGTGCGATTGTTCCATATTCCCTATCGGTTGCGGGTAGATATAGAAAGAACAGACCTATTGCAGTGAATGTATATAAGGCGAGTTGAACTGTCAGTGCGAACACATAGTAGATTTCATGTGAGTACCTATGAGATAATCAGTTTATAGAGAAACTATAAACCTAGTTAAGGAGGGAAGCAACGTGCCACGTAAAGGACATATACAAAAAAGAGACGTTTTAGCTGATCCTTTGTATAACAATAAAGTTGTTACTAAACTTATCAACAACATTATGTTGGATGGTAAAAGAGGAGTAGCACAGAAGATCGTATACAAAGCATTTGCAAAAGTTGAAGCTAAGGCTGAGAAGCCAGCATTAGAAGTATTTGAAGAGGCAATGAACAACATCATGCCTATGTTAGAAGTAAAAGCAAGACGTATCGGTGGAGCCACATATCAGGTTCCGATTGAAGTTAGACCGGATCGCCGTCAGGCGCTGGCTCTTCGTTGGATTACACTGTACTCTCGCAAGAGAGGCGAAAAGACAATGGAAGACCGTCTGGCCAATGAGTTAATGGACGCAATGAACAACACCGGTGCATCTGTCAAGAAAAAAGAAGACATGCATAAAATGGCAGAGGCAAATAAAGCATTTGCTCATTATAGATTCTAGAGGGGGTAGAAGCAGTTGGCTGGAAGAGAATATCCATTAGAGAGAACCAGAAACATTGGTATTATGGCTCATATAGATGCGGGTAAGACAACTCTTACAGAGCGTATTTTATACTATACTGGTGTAAATTATAAAATTGGAGATACCCACGAAGGAACCGCTACCATGGACTGGATGGAGCAGGAGCAGGAGAGAGGTATTACCATTACTTCTGCAGCTACCACCTGCCACTGGACTTTGCAGGAAAGATGTAATACAAAGCCAGGTGCTCTCGAGCATCGAATCAATATTATTGATACGCCGGGACATGTTGACTTTACTGTTGAGGTAGAGCGTTCACTTCGTGTACTGGATGGTGCCGTAGGTGTGTTTGATGCTAAGGGTGGTGTAGAGCCACAGTCTGAGAATGTATGGCGTCAGGCAGATACATATCACGTACCGAGAATGGCATTTGTTAATAAGATGGACATTCTGGGCGCAGATTTCTACAACACAGTTGACCAGATCAAGACCAGACTGGGCAAGAACACAGTAGTTCTGCAGCTGCCAATCGGCAAAGAAGATGATTTTCAGGGAATTGTAGATCTGTTTGAAATGCAGGCTTATATCTATAATGATGACAAAGGCGAGGATATCTCCATTGTTGACATTCCTGATGATATGAAGGACGATGCAGAGCTGTACCATACAGAACTGATCGAGAAGATCTGTGAGTTGGACGATGACCTGATGATGCAGTATTTAGAGGGCGAAGAGCCGACTACCGAAGTGTTAAAAGCTGCACTTCGCAAAGGAACTGCTGAGAACATGGCAATTCCGGTTTGCTGCGGAACAGCATATCGTAATAAAGGTGTTCAGAAGTTACTGGATGCGATTGTAGAATTCATGCCGGCTCCGACAGATATCCCTGCAATTGAAGGTGTCGATCTGGACGGAAATGAAATTGTACGTCATGCTTCAGATGAAGAGCCATTTTCGGCACTTGCATTTAAGATCATGACAGACCCATTTGTAGGAAAACTTGCGTACTTCAGAGTTTACTCAGGTTATGTAAATTCAGGTTCTTACGTATTAAATGCGACTAAGAACAAAAAAGAACGTGTAGGACGTATCCTGCAGATGCATGCTAATAAGCGTGAGGAACTTAGCAAAGTGTACTCAGGTGATATCGCAGCAGCAATCGGATTTAAATTCACGACCACAGGTGATACAATCTGTGATGATCAGAATCCGGTTATCCTTGAGTCAATGGAATTCCCGGAACCGGTTATTGAGCTTGCAATTGAGCCTAAGACCAAAGCGGGACAGAGCAAATTAGGTGAGTCACTGGCAAAACTTGCTGAGGAAGATCCTACCTTTAGAGCTCATACAAATCCAGAGACTGGACAGACAATCATCGCCGGAATGGGCGAGCTTCATCTTGAAATCATCGTAGATCGTTTGTTCCGCGAGTTCAAGGTAGAGGCTAACGTAGGTGCACCGCAGGTTGCTTACAAAGAGACATTTACGAAACCAGCAGACGTTGATAGCAAATACGCAAAACAGTCTGGTGGTCGTGGACAATACGGACATTGTAAAGTTAAGTTTGAGCCAATGGATGCCAACGGTGAAGAATTGTTCAAATTCGAGTCTACTGTTGTCGGTGGTTCGATTCCTAAAGAATATATTCCGGCCGTAGGTCAGGGTATTGAGGAAGCGATGAAAGCCGGTATCTTGGGTGGATTCCCAGTAGTTGGTGTAAGCGCAACCGTATACGATGGTTCCTACCATGAAGTCGATTCATCAGAGATGGCTTTCCATATTGCCGGTTCACTGGCATTCAAAGAAGCTATGGCGAAATCAGCTCCTGCATTGCTTGAGCCGATCATGCGAGTCGAAGTTACGACACCGGAAGATTACATGGGTGACGTTATCGGAGATATCAACTCTCGTCGTGGACGTATTGAAGGTATGGATGATATCGGTGGCGGTAAGATGATCCGCGGATACGTACCGCTTTCAGAAATGTTCGGTTATTCCACTGATCTTCGTTCCAGAACACAGGGACGTGGAAACTACTCAATGTTCTTCGACAGATATGAGCCAGTACCAAAATCAGTACAGGAAAAAGTGCTGTCCAAGAAAGATAATTAAAGGTAGATTTGACTTGCAAATATGCCCGGATTGCAATATAATCAAGGGTGCAAGATTCATTTAATAAAGCGTATACATTTGCCCGAAGAGGCACATATGAATAAGGAGGATGTTTTAAAATGGCTAAAGCTAAATTTGAAAGAACCAAACCGCATTGTAATATCGGAACCATCGGTCACGTAGATCATGGTAAAACTACTTTAACAGCTGCAATTACAAAAACTCTTAATGCAAGATTAGGAACCGGTGAGGCTGTTGACTTTGATAATATCGATAAGGCTCCTGAAGAAAGAGAGCGTGGTATCACGATTTCTACATCACACGTTGAGTATGAGACTGAGAAAAGACATTACGCTCACGTTGACTGCCCAGGACATGCCGATTACGTTAAGAACATGATCACAGGTGCAGCTCAGATGGACGGTGCTATTCTTGTAGTAGCAGCAACCGATGGTGTTATGGCTCAGACAAAAGAGCACATCCTCCTGTCTCGTCAGGTAGGTGTTCCTTACATCGTAGTATTCATGAACAAATGTGACATGGTAGACGATGAAGAACTCTTAGAATTAGTTGAAATGGAAATCAGAGAGCTTCTTTCTGAGTATGATTTCCCAGGCGATGACACTCCTGTTATCCAGGGATCAGCTTTAAAAGCTCTTGAAGATCCTAGCTGCCCATGGGGAGACAAAATCATGGATCTTATGAACGCAGTTGATGAGTTCATTCCGGATCCTGTAAGAGATACAGACAAACCTTTCATCATGCCTGTTGAGGACGTTTTCTCAATCACAGGACGTGGTACAGTTGCTACTGGTAGAGTAGAAGCTGGTGTACTTAAAGTTGGTGAAGAAGTTGAAATCGTTGGTATCAAAGAAGAAACACGTAAAGTTGTTGTTACTGGAATCGAGATGTTCCGTAAACTTCTTGACGAGGCTCAGGCTGGAGATAACATCGGCGCACTGCTTCGTGGTGTTCAGAGAGACGAAATCGAAAGAGGACAGGTTCTCGCGAAACCAGGTTCAATCAAATGTCATACAAAATTTACCGCTCAGGTATACGTACTGACAAAAGACGAGGGTGGTCGTCATACACCATTCTTCAATAACTACAGACCTCAGTTCTACTTCAGAACTACAGACGTTACAGGTATCTGCCACCTTCCAGAAGGCGTAGAAATGTGCATGCCTGGTGATAACATTGAAATGACAATTGAACTGATCCACCCAATCGCTATGGATCAGGGTCTTACATTCGCTATCCGTGAAGGTGGACGTACAGTTGGTTCAGGCCGTGTAGCTACAATCATCGAATAATTTCATATTTTTAAATCATGAAATAATAATACAGCTCAAACCTTGAAGTATCAGGGTTTGAGCTGTATTTTAGTGCATGCAGATAATCTTGTAAAATAGCAGCACTAGAGCTGTACGCATGCAGCCACAAACTCTTGGAACAAACGCTGGCTGTCACGCTCAGATCCCATAAATTCCGGATGCCATTGCACAGCCTGTACATATTTCTTGGCAGGCATATAGACAGATTCGATTAGGCCATCCTCTGCTATGGCCATTGGCTGTAACCCATCCGCCAATACGTGAATGGCCTGATGGTGATAACTGTTGACCGCAAGCTGCTCTTTTCCCAGATTTTTTTGTATAGGTGTATCCCGTAAAAGTGATACAAAGTGCGTGGGGGTAGCATAGGGGAGCTGTTGTTGATGCGCAATTGCGCTTGGATGTTGTGTAGGCAGGTCCTGATACAGCGTACCGCCCAGCAATACATTGAGCAGCTGCAGACCCCGGCAGATTCCTAAGACAGGTTTATCCAGTACGACCACTGCCTTTTGAAATAGCTGTTGTTCCATGCAGTCGCGTTTGATACAGAGTTCGCCGCATGTAGCCAATTTTGCTTCCCCATACAAGTCAGGCGAGATGTCGTGTCCACCTGTGAAGAGAAAACCGTCAAATGTATGTGCGAGTTGGTCAATCGCTGCCGCATCACAGGAAAGTGGAAGTATGACAGGGATACCGCCTGCTTCTTCAATTCCGTTCATATAGCCTGGCAGCATCCATAGGCTTTCTTTAGTTTCATCCCAAAGTGGGGAAATACCGATTAATGGCTTAGACATGTGTATCCTTTCTGGTTAAGTAAAGTAGGTTAGGTCGTTTACAAGCGTCATGATTTGTTATTATAGCAACTTAGACGAAGATTGGCAATACAGTTGCCATACCGCAGATGAAAAGGTAGTACGAAAGAACAGTAAGAGTGATAGCAGGAGATACAGCAGGAGATACAGCAGGAGGTACAGTATGAGGTGCAGCAAGAGTACAGTACAAAAGTATCGGAGGGGGCATTATAAATAGATTTACAAGAGTTTATAGAGAAGCTATAATGAAACAAGAAGCGTCGTATAATTGTGTTGTAGTACGTGATAGAAAGGAGGCAATATGAAAAAAATAGTACCTACCTTGTGGTTTGGGGATAACAATTGTGAAGAGGCAATTTCTTATTATGTAGAAGTATTTCCAGATTCAGCCATACAGGAAATCGTAAGATATCCGGATGAATCGTTAGATGAGCATTTTAAAGGTATGAGCGGCAAAGTACTTACAGCAGAATTTACCCTGAATGGGCAGAAGTATCTTGCATTGGATGGCGGTCCGTACTTTCATTTCAATGAAGCCATCTCAATGACAATAGAGTGCGAGGATCAGGCTGAGATTGACTATTTTTGGGAGAAGCTCTCTCATGTCGAAGAGGCAGAGCAATGTGGCTGGGTTAAGGACAGGTTTGGTCTGTCATGGCAGATTGTCCCCCACAATATGGGCGAACTGCTGCAGACGGAGGCCCAGATGCAGGCGATGATGAAAATGAAAAAGATTGTAATCAGCGAGCTTTTACTACATCAATGAATTAAGTGCAGCCATTAATCCAATCATTGCCAGTCCGATACTTGGCATACAGATTCCCGGCAAATCTGCGAAGATGCGTTTGTTCATCAGCCGCAGGCTCATTCCTATAAGAACCAGAGCCAGCGGCGTAAGAATTATAAATCCCCAGTGGAGCACCAGTGCGCCGGTCACAATGGCGTATATGATAATTCCTGAGAGTCCTGCCACCAATAGAAGCCAAAAGACAAGAAACGGTACGATGATTGCCTGGTACAAAGCCCGTATGGTTTTAAATGTCGTTTCCTGTGCTACCTGTTCCGCAGACAGCGTCTTGCTGATGATGGGGAGATAGCATAAGGTGGCATGGATAAACAGGGTACTGCAGCTTCCAACCACAGCACAGATGCCGAATACATTTGCAACGACTATATTTCGCTCTGCAAGCTGCCGGTACATTGCCACACAGCCCATCAGGTACATGGGAACGGAAATGGAGGCCAGCCAGATGGAGCCTTTGAAACGCCAGAGCGCCATTTTATCCCAGTTGGTATCTATGATGCCGCCCGGACCGCATTTCTCATTCCCTTTCCCTTTTAAGTCAAGCAGGATATCTGCAACGGCACATAGCAAGCCGCCGCATAGTCCGATGATTCCCAGCACAAAATCTACATTCATACGAATTCCCCTCCTAAAAGTTAGCGGCGTGTAACTGACTGCATTATAACACGCTTTATCTAACTCTAAAAGAGGAAATATTATTTTATTAAGGATATTATAGTGAACTTTATCTGTTTCTCTTGACAAAATGTAATGAAGTGATTACAATTTAAATGTAACCATATAGTTACATTTTTCTAAGAGGAAAGAGAATGATCTATAATCAAATTAAGGAACTAAGAGAGAAACGCGGCTGGCGGCAGTCAGATCTGGCAGATCGACTCAGGATTTCACGACAGGCCGTCATATCGATTGAAAAATATAAATATACACCATCATTGGAACTCGCATTTAGAATCGCAGAGGTGTTTGAGGTTCCAATCCAGGAGGTATTTGAAAGGAGGGAAAGCAGCGATGTTTGAGCAGAAGATCATTCTATTTTTACTGATTATTTTAGCCGCTGCGACAGTCTATCTCTATATTTGGAAAGCAAAGAAGGAAGTAGAATACAGAGGTGATGAGAGATGGCAGGAAATACAGAACCGAGCCAATGCAGCAGCCAATCTTGTGAATTATCTGGCGGTAATTCTATTGGCTGCAGGTTCCATGGCAACGGAATTTGCAGATCTTAAAATTATGTTTACATTGAATCGTGTGCTGACGATAGGATTGATTTTCTTTGGGCTGCGCAATGGAGTGGAAGTATTTGCGCTGCACTATTATAATAGAAAAATATAGTACGGTGCGGTGGGTTTATCCCGCCGCACCAAATTTCCACCGTCCGGCCTTTTCTTGCTCTGTCCATAATTTCTTGTAAAGCGGACTTTTCGTAAGCAGCTCTTCATGCGTGCCCTGCTCACTGACTTGCCCCTCACTTAGTACGATGATCTGGTCTGCGTGCTGTATGGAACGCAGTCTGTGTGCAATCAATACGACGGTCTTATCTTTTACCAGCACATTTAGTGCTTGCTGTCTCAGTATTTCATTTTGAGAATCCAAGCTTGCGGTAGCCTCATCGAGCAGGACAACAGGGGCATCTTTTAGGAGGGCGCGGACAATTGAGATGCGCTGTTGTTCACCCCCGGAGAGAGTACGTCCGCCTTCCCCCACAATCGTTTGATATCCTTCAGGCAACGATAGGATGAACTCATGGCACGCGGCCTGTTTTGCTGCTGTGATGATCTC
>JBKECY010000061.1:0-34795 GCA_047975025.1 Lachnospiraceae bacterium | reverse complement strand
CACAATCAGCAGTACAATTACCAGAAGCATCGTGATTCCTGAAAACAATAATGTCAGCAGTGAGAATACATTGAGTCCACTTTTCTTTACTGTTGTATCTGCCTGAAGTACGTCATTGGATTCTATATTCCCCGGCTCCATAGTTTGCATTTGTTCCATAGCAATTCTCCTTTAGCATCTTATAGTTTTACCGCTATTATATGGAATATCTTTGTGCAAACCATGTTCACTGTGTGAAAGAAACGTGAATTCACCTCAAACAGCTGGTGTTTCATCCACAAGATCGCATACGCTCCCTTCTGTGACGCGCAGCAGACCTTCAACCTCCACCTTGAGCTTCACGCCAATTCTGCCTCCGCTGATATATACTTTTGGATGCTTACGTATACTTTCATCGTATACTGTCTTATACTTTTTCTTCATTCCAACGGGAGAACAACCGCCTCTCACATAGCCGGTAATCTTTTGAATATCTTTTACATGAATCATCTCAAGTGATTTTTCGCCAACGGCCTTCGCCGCTTTTTTCAAATTCACTTCCTGATCAATCGGCAGAACCAGCACATAAAACTGCTGGCTTTTCCCCTGTAACACAAGGGTCTTAAATGACTCATCATAGGGTGTTCCGGTCGCATCTGCAATCTGAATCCCGTCTATGAATTCATCGCATTCATAAAATACACTTTCGTACGGTATTTTTTCTTTATCCAGTATGCGCATGGCATTTGTCTTGACTTCTTTCCCCACAGTATTACTCCCTCGCCTCTTTCTCCGGACACATCGTCTTCGTAAAGTGGGATATAATATCCTTGCGGGTGATAATGCCGATAAAGCTTTTCTTATCATCTACCACCGGCACAAAATTTTGATCCATCGCTTTCTCCAGCAGATCTTCCATCTTGGCACCAACATGTATCGCACCATAGTCAAGACGGCGCTCGATCTTCTTCAAAGAGATATCTTCCGTATCTTTCAGGGAAATGCTCCCCAGCTTTTTAATGCCCCAGAGCAGATCGCCTTCTGTAATTGAGCCGACATATTGACCGGCTCTGTCAATGATTGGTACGCAGGAAAAACGGTGATTTTCCATTTTCTCTATCACCTGGCGCAATGTCTCATCCTCATAAATGTACGTAATGTTTTCCTTTGGTATCAAAAAAAATAATATATTCATTATACCCCACCTTATTTTTAATAGTTAGTTGCCCCCTTCGGGCTGTCTGATTTCTCAAACTACTTATGATTATACCAAAAATATGTGGGGATTCAATGAATTTTATGATAAATTTGCATAACTTTATAGTTTTTTAATAATGAGCCGTCTGCGAATCAGGAAGCTCCCTGCAAGGAGACATATTCGGCCGGCTGGGTCATAGCCACAGGCTCCAGCACCAGCTCCAGCTCTTGCTTGGTCATAAGCCGTTCTTTGAGAACCAGTTCTTTTACAGAGGTTCCTGTCTCCAGCGATTTCTTGGCAATGGAAGCCGCCTTAACCTATCCAATGTGCGGGCATAGCGCCGTCGCAAAGCCAACGCTTGCATTTAACAGCTCTTTGCAATGGCTTACGTTGACCGTAATTCCTTTCACACAGTTATCTGTTAACGTTGCAACTGCTTCTGTCATTGTATCAATCGATTCGAACAAGTGATAGAACAGCACCGGTTCAAATGCATTAAGCTCCAGCTGTCCGGCTTCCGCTGCCAGTGTAATGGTCAGATCATGTCCGATTACCAGATAGGCCACCTGCGATACGACCTCCGGGATTACCGGATTTACTTTGCCGGGCATGATTGACGACCCGTTTTGCTTGGCCGGCAGATTCAGTTCGTGAATCCCGGTTCTAGGTCCGCAGGACAACAGTCGCAGATCGTTGGAAATCTTAGATAAGCTTACCGCACATGTCTTCAAGGCGTTGGATACCGCCACAAACCCATCCAGGTTCTGTGTTGCGTCAAATAAGTCCTCTGCCATTGTCAGATTCTGTCCTGACACTTCAGACAGAATCGGCGTAATACGCGTAAAATAGCCAGCACTCACGTTGATTGCGGTTCCGATAGCCGTAGCTCCCATGTTGATGGTTCTCATCTCCGCCTGAATTTCAGTTAATCTCTTAATATCTTTCTCGATAACGCTCGCATATGCCCCGAAGCTTTGCCCCATACGCATGGGAACCGCATCCTGCAACTGTGTCCGCCCCATTTTGAGCACGTCATTGTATTCCACTGATTTCTTCAAAAATGCGCTTTTAAGCCGCTCTAATTGTCCGATCAGCTTAGGCATAAGAGAGAGAACTGTGAGCTTTCCGGCGGTCGGAATTACATCATTCGTAGACTGCGACATATTGACATGATCGTTCGGATGCACCTTCTGGTAAGCTCCTTTGACATCACCTAACAACTCTCCTGCCCGGTTCGCAATCACTTCATTCACATTCATATTGGATGAAGTTCCGGCGCCACCTTGGATCGGGTCAACTATAAATTGTTCCCGCAGACCGCCGGCAGCGATTTCATCAGCTGCGCTGATAATTGCGTCTGCGACTTCTGAGCTTAAATCCTTGGCTTCGTAGTTCGCAATGGCCGCCGCTTTCTTGATACTGGCAAGGCTGTTGATAAATTCCGGATGAAGTTTCCTGCCGGTGATAGAAACATTCTGGTTGGCACGTAACGACTGTACTCCATAATATACTTCCTCTGGTACCTCTAATGCCCCGATCGAATCCATTTCTATTCTAGTTCGCATGTTCTCTCCTTATTGTGTATGTACTCTTGCAACAACAAGAAGAGTAGCATGTTTGGAAAGCTGCGTAAATAGGTTTTGCGGAGGAACAAAGAATGCATAGAAATTGACATACTTGACTTTATTTTATGTGTTTCATTCTTTTTTCACTATATTTTATTAAGTTTTAATCCCTCAACCATTGCACCCATACCCCTTTGACTTTATAATATAAATCAAAAAGGAGTTTTTATCATGGATGCCATAGACTTACAAATCATTCATTCACTGCAAAAAAATGCCCGAATCCCCTTGAAAGAGATTGCCAAGAAAGTGTTTCTAACCTCACCGGCTGTCTCTGCCAGAATTGAGAAACTGGAGTCTGACGGCATTCTCACCGGCTATCAGGCCACTGTCAGTCCCTATCATATGGGCTATCATATCAAGGCGTATGTAAATCTGGAGATCATTCCTTCTCAAAAGCCCGAGGTGTACCCGTTCCTGCGTTCCCATCCCAGTGTACTGGAATGTGACTGTGTCACCGGCAATTATTCATTGCTTCTCAAGGTTGCATTTAAAAGCACGATGGAATTAGATCAGTTCATCGGTGAAATACAGCATTTCGGCAAGACGAGTACCCAGATTGTGTTTTCAACCATTGTGGATCACCGAGGGGTTTCAGAACCAATTACATAACCTCTGCGTGACTTATGATTTGATTATTAGAAATACTACAGGTGCCACTTCTTTGTTGTCAATCACCACGACATTCGTTCCGCTATTGAAATACACAGACGGAATATTGATCTGACTCGCGCTGCTGATGGAAGGCGTTGTATATTTTGTCTTGTATCCGCTTCCCCCCGCAAGTACTACGGTGCCATTGACGGTGACACTTCCTGGTTTTGTTGCCAGATACTGCGTAAAATACGAATCTCTTGTATCCAGTACCGGCTGTGTCAGTTGTAAATTATCACCCACAAATGCTGCTGCAAAAGAATAATGATTCTCTGTCACAGACACCGGAGTTTCTTCCTGTGTAGGTGTACCAGTGACGTCCGGCACCTCCGTTACCTCCGGGGTAACGGTTGGCACTTCGGTAGGTGTCGGTGTAGTTTCAGGTGTTTCCGCTATCGGTGTATTTGTGGCTTCCGGTGTGGGTGTACTTGTAGGTGTAGGCGTGCTCGTTGGTGTGGGTACCTCCGGTGTGGGCGTATCAGCCGCGGCTGCCGGCTTAGTCACACTTAGCCGGAACGTTGCAAATGCCGAAGAGGTTGTGGTATCCCTTATCTCAAGTATATATTCTGCCCCCTCAGCAAATAAAGCTGAAGGAAGTGTTAATGTGTAGGCGCCATACGTTCCGCCTGTGGTAAAAGATGTGCCGCGCGTCAATGGTACCCCGTTGAGATAGACTTCTCGGCGGCTGTCTGAAAAGTATCCGTAAGTTACCGTCACCAACTGGAGGTCACCATGTTCCATCCAAGAGTGCGTAATAACAGGCGGAGATTTTTTCGGTTGAAATGACACTTTTCCAGTATAATATCCTTCCAGTGCGAACTCTACTGTATATGTATAGTAAGTTTGCAGCGCACTATTGACTCCAATCGAAATGGTTTGATTCACACTGTCGATTTGCACAGAGGTAATTAGTGCACTTGATGATGAATACTTAACACTGACGCTGCTTGCTTCCAAGGCAGACCACCAGCCTGCGTCCGCATGCTCCACATGCACAGTGATATCTTTTGAAGCATCCATAACCTCTCCGATTGTAAGAAGCGGGGCGTCTTTCGGCGCAATATACTTAGGAATACTAATCTGCTCCGTGGCATATTCACTCATTTGGATTTCCAAAATATTTTCATCCAAAACGAGCTGCGTTGCCTGCAAAACAATTTTATAGGATGACAGCGTGTAATGGATATTTTTTTCCAGTAGCTTGCCATTTAACAGCAGAATCGGTTCATTGTAGCTTAGATACACATTTGTCTCAATCACCCTGGCAGCCTGCTCGTAATCCCAGACATTCGATTGAATCGTCAGTTTTCGTAAAACTTGAATGGCAGTCACTGCATTTTTATACCCGTTCGCTTCTACCACAACCGTATAGTTTCCATAAGAGAATTTTCCCGCTGCGATTAGGAGGCTGCCGTCTGTCACCTCATACTCTCCGGCTGCTACAACTATACGGCTTCCTGACGATGACACCAATGTCACTGTCTTGATACTGGAAATCCATTCCTCTCGTCCTTCCCCTGTGACTGCAATCACACTTTTTTCACCGACCGCAATCGTGCTGGCACTTAATGCCGGGGCAGCTTTCGGAAGCAGTATGTCTCCCGGTGCCGTTCCGCTTAAAGTAAGATTCTTATAACCTGTTGCCAATAGTTCGATCGTGTATGCCTCTCCGGCGGCAAAATTATGGGCATACAGCGTAATTCCATAGTAATCGCTAGTATAATCCTGCTCTTTTACCAGCACTGTCTGGTTCACCGTGATTTGTGTGATACTGCTATAATACGATGAAAAAGAAGACTCAAGTTCCAGTGCATAGGATGGCGCGCTTTCCCATCTCTGCGCTATTTCCACCGGAACAGACTTCACCGGAGTGAACGTGTATTCTTCCGGGTAGAAGCCCGGTACGGCAATTTTAATTGTATATGTATACAGACTGGACCAACTTGAATTTGGCACAAATTCCACTCCTGTCTGCGAAACGGTTGCGGTTCCATTTGTCACAGAAGCTGTCGAAGAAAGCTTTTGTGTCACCGTTACATGCTCCGGTCTTATCTCGTCCGCCCACTGTGCTTCCTGGCTGCCCTCTTCCGGTGTAGCTGTATAACTTAGTATGGCCGCTTCTTTTGTACTGGTCAGTACCTGATTTTGAGAGAGTTGCGGCGGAATCAGTAATTGTACAAAATCCTCAGGAGTTGAAAGCTCCAATACAACATCCATATAGCTGTCAGCACGAAGTATAATTGTATTATCTCCACTTTGTATCTGCTTATAGGAGATATATAATGTCTTGGTTCCCTCGATTACGTATTCGTCTTTTTTCAGAATCACTCCATTGACTTCGATCTGTTTCAAATCGTTATTCAGATACGTATAACTTTCCTCGCACTTCAAGATGAGCCTTGCATTTTCATGATCCCACGCAGCCGTCACTACCGGCGCGGTTTCTTTGGTGTCAAATGAAGTATATGTATCAGTAAATTCATAAGATTTTATAAGAAGGGAATAGCGCCCTGTCACGTTCATTGGGGCTCCCAGCTCCTCACGCCGCAGCGTCAGTACTGTTCCATCCTCTGAAAGTGTATTGCTGTTTTGATAGGAATAGGTCTTCCCTGCGCCATCCGGAATCTCTATACTGGTGATTGACAAATACCAGGATTCATTCTCTTCACTGAGTTGTACCGTCATGTCATTTTGCCGAACTGAAGTCACGCTGAGGATTTCAGGTGCCTGTGTATTATCCGGTGTATTTGTGAGAAAATTGACTTTTGTACCGTAATATTCCGCTGTTTGTGTTTGATATTTTACATATTTCGGCAGAATTCCAGCTGCATCTGACCAGTTGAAATTCCCGGCTTCCATGTCGGCATAGGATAGATAAACCGTCTTATCAGCCGATACTCCATATTCTTTTACCGCTGCATTCCATTTCGTCATAAACGCATTCACTGAGGCCGATCCGACACCCAACTGCGTGGAAATCACGTTGTTCGCTACCATATCAAATACTACAGCCACGCTGGTTTCCATGGTCTTGCCTTCTATACTTGCCGGCGGCTGCTTGGTTGCGGATGAAAGCACATCATACGATGCGGCCTTAAGTGCAGGTGTAACGGTGCTTACCGTTGTAGTTGCCGGTTTTATAAACAGACTATCACCAGCATATACGAATTTCACATATTGTTCCAAGCTAAGCGTTTCTCTTGTTAAGATCAGCTCCGGTGCTTTGGATGTGAAATCAATGTCTTCTTTGACTTCGTTGTCCACATATACGCTGTTGCCCAGCGTCCCCAGGCTGATAATTACCGGCTGCAATCCTTCCCCTGCAACTTTAACCGTTCTTGGAGATGCATCCGGAAGTTCTATCTTCACTATACTTCCCGTCCCATTGACAGGGGTTACATAGTCTGTCGCTTCCACTGTTGAGATATGATACGTCAGATTTTTCAATTGTTCCGGCTGTGTCTCGGAAAATGAAAGTACTGCATACGATACTCCTGCTACTGTGACAATTCCACTGCTGTCCCTATTCAGAAGAATCAGACCCGCTTCCGGAGTCACCTCCGGTGTTACAGTAGGTACCTGCGTCGGTGTGGGTGTCGGCGTCACATACTCTGTGGCAGTAGGTTTCGGTTTGACAGGCGTAGCAGTAGGTTTTGGTTTGACAGGCGTAGCAGTAGGTCTTACTTTCCCCGGAGTGGCCGTTGGACTCATCGTTGGCGCGGCCGTTGGTGTATTGGGATTGACCGGCTGCTCCGTCACTGCAGTTGTTGGTGCTGCTGCCGGTGCAGCAACGGCCGGCACCTGTGTCGGAACTTCCGTCACCGCCGCAATCGTTACGTTGCTGGTATTTGTGCGTACACTCTGCCTTAAAGACTGCTGTGTACGACTGGTGCTTCCTGTCGTACGTGACTGCGAACTCTCTTCAGCGTCTTTAGCCGAAGCTTCCGCAGATGCCTCTAAAGATGCCTCGGGAGACGGCTCGGGAGATGGCTCTTCATCTGCTTTCTCCACACGTTCCATTATTTCCTCATTCGTATCAGCGCTCTCTGCCTTTACAGACTGCGCCTGTTCACTTTTTTGTCTCTCTGAAGCAGCAGACATCTGCCAAGCGATGACAGCACCTAGTATTATAAGTACCACACATCCTAGTAATACAACTTTTTTTCTTTTCCCTATGAACTCTTTCAAGTTTTCCCTCCTTGCAAGTTACCCTTTGCTAACCCAATGAGTATACGGGAAATCGGGGTGTGGTGTCAAGTGTACTATATTGGTACGGTTTATGAAAATCCACTTCTTTTTCCGGCTGCTTCTCTTGAAAATAATTGAATATATTGGCAAATTCACTATTTCTGTTGACTGACAGAACCGTATTGGATGCTGTTATTTTATACATGACTATTTTTCTCATTAAACACAATGTAACGTAAAAAGCACATCTCACGAATATGTGAAATGCGCTTTTGTTCCGGAATATAGACTACCAAAGGCTTTGGTATAGTTCCACTATATCTTCTTTGTGTACCTCTTTTCTCGTATTGCCCGGACTGCCGCTGTCCAGCGCATCCTGCGCCATTTTGGAAATATTCCCCATAAATTCATCAGCAGCAATACCGTATTCTGCCAATGTAGGAATCTCACAGACCGCACACAGGCGATCCAGTGCTGCCAGGAAACTGCCGGCGGCTTCTTGCTCCGGCACCGATGTGTCGGCGGCTTCGATAGCATATGCCAGCTGTGCAAATCTCTCATAAGCTCCATCGAGAGCAAATCCCAGACATTTGGAAATCAGCATCGCATTGGAAATTCCATGCGGTACATGAAACAGCGCACCGATGGGGCGGCTCATACCATGCACAAGTGTTACCGAAGCATTATTAATGCATACACCTGCCTCAAATGCCGCCGTAAGCATCTCCTCGCGGGCAGTTTCATCCGCCCCATCCTTGTAGGCTCTTGGTAAATATTCGAAGATCCTCCTGACTGCTGACAATGCATACAGGTCTGTCATGGGGTTCGCCTTCTTCGATGTATAGGACTCCACCGCATGCGTCAGCGCATCCATACCTGTGGCTGCCGTAATCGCTTTTGGTGCTGAAATGGTAAGCGAATAGTCGAGTACCGCTGTCTGTGGCAGCAGTGCATTTCCCTTTAGCAGCATCTTGATATTTCTTTGTGTATCCGTAATAATCGTAAATTTGGTGGCTTCCGAACCAGTACCTGCCGTCGTAGGTATCGCAATCAGAGGCGGAAACTCTCCCTCGATTTCTTTACCTGCATACGCGGCGATGTCGCCCTTTAGTACACTCATTGATACGATTGCTTTGGCTGAATCCAGAGGGCTTCCCCCGCCCAGCGCAATGCAAAAATCGCTGCCGGATGCCTCGAAAGCCGCAATACCTTCCTGAATCATCTGGTCGGTCGGCTCTCCTGTAATATCATTAAATACTGTGTATCCAACACCCCACAGGCTAAGTTCGTCAGTGATTCTTTGTACGAGCCCGCTTTTGGTAACATGCTTGCCGGTTACTATAAACGCATGCTTCCCTTGCTTTTTGATATGTGCTTCCAGCGTAGAAAATGCATCCTTTCCTACCACTACCTTGGAAGGCATGTTAAATTCAAACGTCATGTACTTCCCTTTCTGCCTGCACTTTTACAGGAAATCTCTGTCAACGATTGTCAGCACTTCATCCACTTTTTGCATTTCTTCGCTCATTTGCTCTTTTGTAATAATAAGCGGCGGTGCAATCAAGATCATGTTCTCAGGTGAATAGGTCATGAATTTACGCTCTTTGAGCAAACCGATAATCTTGCCCATGACCTCTTCTGTGTCCCTGCCATATGGCACCAGGGCTTCTTTGGTATCTTTATCCTTCACCAGCTCAATTGCCGAGAACAGTCCGATGTATCTGACATCGCCCACACAGGCATGCTTTTCCTTTAACGCCTCAAGCAGTTCTCCAAGCAGTGCCCCAGTCTCGGCTACCTTCTCTAAAATATTGCTTGTATGATAGAATTCGATGCAGGCAAGGCCTGCTGCACAGGCAAGTGGATGACCGCTGTACGTAAGTCCGCAGGATAACAGATGGTCATCAAAGTACGCCGCAATTTCCTTGCTGACTACGCACCCGCCTAATGGCACATAACCACAGGTAACACCTTTGGCAAATGTGACTATATCCGGCTTAACATCAAAGTTCTCAAAACCGAACATTTTTCCAGTACGCCCCCAGCCTGTCATAACTTCATCACAGATCATAATGATTCCGAATTCATCACAGATTTTACGAACACCCGGCAAATACCCCTTCGGAGGAATGATGACACCATTCGAACCGGTGACCGTCTCAAGGACAATGGCCGCAACCGCTTCTGGATTCTCGTATACGATCTGCTCTCTTAATTTCGCCAGGTAATAGTTTGTGGCTTCTTCTTCGCTTGCGAACTCAATCGCTTCCCTATAAATATACGGATCGAAGAATTTTACAAATCCCGGTACTCCCGGTTCCAGTGCATAGCGTCTGGGCTCACCGGTCAGATTTCCTGAGCCAAAGGAGGAACCATGATAGCTTCTGTAACGGCTGAACACCTTATTTCTTCCTGTGAACATTCTGGCCATCTTGACTGCATTTTCATTTGATTCCGCACCTGCGTTTGTAAAAAACACTTTACCCATATTGTCAGGCATTAAGCTGATGATTTTCTCTGCCAGCCGGGCTCTGGGTTCCGAGCCGTATGACGGACCGACAAAACAGTATTCATCCACCTGCTTTTTGATTGCCTCTGCTATTTCTTTATTTCCAAATCCCACATTCATATTTACCAGCTGTGAAGACATATCGGAATATCTGTTTCCGTCAAAATCCCAGAAATAGATGCCATCCGCTTTTTCAATCGGAATTGGCTGAATTCCTCCTTGTTTACTCCATGATTGGAGATTGTACTTTTTCTGTGTGCTGCTGATCTCGGCTCCTGTCATACTAAACCACCCTTTCCGTCTGAATTCTCTATTGTTTGTTCCTTGTATTAATAATGAAGTATAGACCTGCAGACTGCGCATGTCAATTTGTTTTCATGCTTTTTTTGTGCTTATGCACATTATATGCAATAATGCAATTATTTAGTCACCTGTTTTAAAGTCCCGTACCGAAATATTGTATTTTTGCATTTTACGAGACATGGTTGACTGATTCAACCCTAATTTTTTGGCTGCTTTACTGGCATTTTTACTTTCCTTTAAGGCCAACGTAATCATTTGTCTCTCCACCAGCTCGACTGCATGCTCTAACGGCATAATCTTCTGGATGACCAAAGAGCGGTCTGACTTCTGTTCCCCTGTATTCTCTACGATATAGGCAGGAAGGGCACTTTTATCGACCAATTCCATATGCAGATCCAGAAACACGCTCTCCACGAACTCTTTTAACTCTGTAATATTCCCCGGCCAGTCATACGCATATAAGTATTTCAGTGCCTCAGGGGTAAAGGATTTCGGCACATCGTAGAAGCTGCTGTTGGTCTGCAAAAAGTACTTGGTCAGCAGCAGGATATCTTCTCTGCGCTTCCGCAGAGGCAGGCATTCGATTTCCACAACATTGATTCTATACAGCAGTTCTCTCGACATTCGTTTATGCTCAATTTCCTCTTCCAGCCGATGCGTACTCCCAAAGATGAACCGCACATTATAGCTGCTTTGCTCACCAGCACTTCGTATACCCTGTGACGTATTGATGCTGTCTAATATTTTAAGCTGGCAGTTGTAAGGCAGCAGTCCCGCCTCACTGATATACAGCGTTCCATGTTCTGCCTCACGTATAAGTCCCGGCTTACCGGCAGGATCACTTGCACTGCCAAACAGCGTTTCTTCGATCATGGATTCCGGGATTTCATCGAGTGAAACTGCCTTAAATACAGCATTATTGCGCTTACTAAGCCTGTGGACCACGCGGGAGATACTCTCCTTGCCGCTCCCCTTTTCCCCGTAAATAATAAAGGAAGAATCTACTTTGCTGCAAAGTTCAATGAGATTTTTTACTTCCGCCATGGCTGACGACTGCGCAATAAGCTCCGGATAAAAAATATCGGCCTCATAGTCTATGCTCTTTAACATTCCATCAATTGAATTGCCGCCTTTATACCGGTACTGCTTGCTAAAGGAAATGATTTTTACGAGCTTGTTATTCTTGTCGAACAAGGGGAATCCCATCGCTATTGTGCGTTTTCCGGTCGCTGTTTTAAGGGTTACCATCTCGCTTTGCAGAGTTTCCATAACACGACGCGTAACCGAAGGATAGAAAATCCCTTCCTTCTCCAGATCGTATACGTTTTTCCCCAGCAAATACTCCACAGATACACCGAATTCCTCCGCGACCGAACTTCCCACCCAGGTCGTCACACCGTTCGCATCGGCGATATAAATGCTGCTGTCACCGAACCGGTCGAACAGCATCTGGAAATCTTCAGACACCTTTTTTAAACTCTCCAGCTCATCCGTCAGCTTCTTCTCCGCCGTAATATCCGTTAAGAACAGCACACTTCCTACAGAGCAGGTAAAACGGCTCAGACGAAACCATCTCTTGCCAAAATGAAATACACTGCCTCGGGCACTTCTTAGAACCGTATGCAGGAATTTATCGTATTCTTCGACAAAAATCAGTTCTTTCAGATAAGGATTTATATATTCAATGTGATTCAGGTCGTCCACCAATATCATATATTCTTTTGTTCTCTTTTCCCATTCCGCAACGAATTCTTCTCTCATATCTGCTCCTTTCTTATGCCATACCCGCAGCTGTCCAACATGGTTTTATGCAATTTTCGAATAATCGTTGTGCATATGCACAAATCCCCATCGAAGTCTGCTTTCTTCGATGGGGATCCCCATATGCCATATTTCCACAATGGAGTCTTTTCACCATTGAAAAAATAGTCAGTACCTATTCATTTTTTATTACATCAGTCATTCTTCTTCATATTCTGGTAACGCTTAGCCAGATATGTATCAGGATACTGTCGATCCAGAAAACGCTCGATTGCCGTATCCGCCTTGTTCCCTGACGCTCTTTGATCTGCGCGATACAAAGCTGCAGAAGTAAGTGCCATATTGGCGACCATAAAGATAACCAGAAGAATGGTTCCTGTCTGTCCCAGACGTATCGGTATCTTCTCAATCAGGTTCGAGAGACGCGGATATATGTCCTTGACCCAGATCAGTGACAGAAGCCCCCAGAAAATACAAAACAGCAGATTCACTCGACCGTCAATATTGAACATCCGGTCACTGTAATCCCAGAACACAACACCAAAGAAGTATTCTGTTACGAGGGAGCAGACATATTCATAGGCTCCGCCGAGAAGCGTACCAACCACAAATATATACAAGTCTCGTTTCTTCGCCAGTCCATGCAATGTGATTGTCAGTACTACTGCACCAATCCCCCATACAACACTAAACGGTCCGTACAAAAGACTGCTGCGGCTCATTAGTTGCCCTGTGGTTCCCCACCCCCATAACGTTTCTACTCCATCGCCGATCAGTGACCCTAATAAAAATATCCAGAACACTTTGTAAAAATTATACCCTTGAGCAAAAACTTTACGGGAATCATTTCTGTGTTTGGCTGCCATAGTTTCTCCCCTCAATTTCCTGTTAAGGTATAGAATACCCGATTTACAAATTATTGTCAATTCACAAATTCACAGAGTTTACTCCCTCTGGCTTCCTACTGCTCATACTGCTCCAGAAATGAATACTGCGCATCCTTTAGCTTATATCCCAGCAGCGTATTGACATTTACATCATGAATACTATTATAAATATTCATTTCAATCATGGGATTCTCTTTTTTTAGTTTTTTAATTAATGCCTTGGTTTCCTGTCTCTTAGATCCGCCGCCGCCATTATCACAGATCGTGCAATTCTCTGTGAAGCGACAGGCACATTGAATAAATTCCAGATCATTGTAGTTCTTCCATGCAATGATATCGTCCTCATGAACACAATACATCGGACGAATCAGTTCTATACCTTCGAAGTTCTGGCTTCTAAGCTTAGGAAGCATCCCCTGAATCTGCGCACCATACAGCATTGCCATCAATGTCGTCTCCACAACATCACTGAAATGATGGCCAAGAGCAATTTTATTGCACCCCAAGCGCTTGGCATGGTCATAGAGATAGCCTCTGCGCATGCGGGCACACAGATAGCAGGGGGACTGTTCAATATCCGCCACAACATCAAATATATTCGTCTCAAATACCTCAATCGGCACATGTAATAATTTGGCATTACTCTCGATTTTTTGGCGGTTGATTGGATTATATCCCGGATCCATGACCAGGAATATGGTCTCGAACGACACCGGCCCATGACGCTGCAGTTCCTGCATCAGCTTAGCCAATAGCATGGAATCCTTACCGCCAGATATGCAGACAGCAATTTTATCGCCTTCCTGAATCAATTCGTAGCGCTTGATTCCCTTGACGAAGGGTGTCCAGATCTCTTTTCTGAATTTTTTAATGAGACTTCTCTCAATCAACTGATAGGTTTCTAGTTCGCGTTTCATGTTTTCAACTCCTCCAGACAGCGGGCAAATGCTTGACAAAACGTATCTGCTTCAGCCGATGTTGTCAGATGGCTTATACTGATTCGAATGGATGACACAGCCCTTTTCTTATCCTTTGTTACCGCAAATACAGCTCTCGAAGGTGTATTGGGAACTGCACAGGCGGATTTCGTAGATACACAGATGCCTTGCGCATCGAGCAGTTCCTGCAATCTGAGCGCCTTATATCCCGGCACACTGATATTTAAGATGTGCGGAATGGAATAATCGGTATTGTTGCAGTACACACCCGGCTGGGATTCTAGAAACTCCCCTATCCGGTTCCTGATTCTTTCAACAGCAGCCGTCGTTTCCGGCAAGGTAAGAACTGCCTTATGGACTGCTGCGGCAGCACTTGCTGTCAGTGCCGTCATAGGCGTACCACTGCGGTATACTGTCGTACTGCTCCCTCCATGAATCAGAGGTTCAACGACCATATCCTCTCGCTTGTACAAAATTCCGACTCCGTTAATTCCATAGAATTTATGCGGCGAAAAGCTCACGCTCTGCAAGCCATTTAAACAAAACGGAATTTTTCCAATCGCCTGTGTGGCATCCACGTGCAGAATACAATCCGGGTACTCTCTTAGTACCTCCTGGATTTCTGCTAATGGCTGTACTACCCCAAGCTCACTGTCTACCGCAGTTATTGCAAGCAGAATTGTGTCCTTGCGAATCAGTTCTTTTAAAGAGTTTAGATCCACTCTTCCCTCCGGCGTAAGATCCAGCAATTCAATCTCATAGCCCTGCGTCTGCAGTGCCGTAAGTGATGCGCTTACCGAAGAATGCTCCAGACACGTGCTGAGGATATGGCGTCCGGTATGGCGCTGTACACGTGCATATCCTTTGATTGCCGTATTATTCGATTCGCTGGCTCCTGATGTGATAATCAACTCACTTTTGTTACAGTGAAGGTCTGCAGCTATGCTTTGCAGCGCCTCCTCTATGGTTTCCTGTGCTTCTCTGCCTGCCTGATGCAGGGAGTTCGGATTTCCAAACATACGTTGGTTCACCTCGACAAAGGTCTGCAGAACATCTTCGTCGGTCGGTGTATTGGATGCATAATCCAGATAAATCATGTATATCTCCTGTCTCTATCCTATTCATTGCGCCAGTGACGGCATCTGTGCATGGACTAAATCCTGAATCACTTCTCCTGCGATAATCAGACCTGCCGCGGACGGCACAAACGCAGTACTCCCCGGAATCTGGCGTCTCTGCGTACATTTGCGCTGCGTGCCCGGAGGACAGACACAGTTCTCTCGGCAGCTGATGGACATATCTTCCAGAGGCTGTATTATTTTTTCACGTGAATACAGCACCTTTAATTTCTTAATATGCCTCTTCTTGAGCTCACGGCGCATGACTTTGGCCAGTGGACACACTGAGGTCTTATAAATATCCTGAATTTCAAAGCGGGAAGCATCCAGCTTATTCCCCGCGCCCATAGAACTGATAATCGGGATTCCCAGTTCGTTGGCTCTGACGATAAGTTCGAGCTTGCCGGTCACAGTATCGATTGCATCAATAATGTAGTCATACTCAGATAACGGCAGGCTGTCGGCTGTATCCGGCATATAAAACATCTTATATGTATGAACCTGAACATCCGGATTGATCTGCAGACAACGTTCCCGCGCCACATCTACCTTATATTGTCCGATGGTCAGTCTGGTCGCATGAAGCTGTCGGTTAAGGTTCGTAAGGCAGATCTTATCATCATCGATCAGATCCAGCGTTCCCACGCCGCTTCTGACCAAGGCTTCAACTGCATAACCACCGACACCGCCAATCCCGACTACAGCAACCCGGGCTTGCTTCAACCGCTCCATTGCACTGCTGCCCAACAGCAGTTCGGTCCTAGAAAATTGATTTAACATTTATTTTGTACCCTCTCTGTGCATTACTGCTCTTTCCAGCCTGTCCATGGCTTCCCGCACGGTTGCTTTCGGGCAGGCAATATTCATACGCATATACCCGCTGCCGCTCTTTCCAAACGTCCAGCCATTATGAAGCCACAGCCCTGCTTCCTGTAGGAAAAATGCCTCCAGCTTGTGATCAGGCATACCCAGCTTGCGGCAATCCAGCCACAAAAGGTATGTACCTTGCGGCTGTACAAGCTCGATTCCAGCGGGCAGTCTCCGGATGCGTTCCTGCACATACCGGATATTCTCCTGTAAGTAAAGCAGCAAGGCATCTACCCATTCATTCCCATATGTATACGCTGCTTTCGCAGCAACAATTCCCATTGTGTTGCTCCCCGGATAGCCCGTAGCGGCACATGCCAGCGTGAATCTCTTTCTTAAAGAGGCATCTGAGATAAAGATATTGGCAATCTGCAGACCTGCCAGATTGAAAGTCTTCGTAGGGGCTGTACACGTAATTGTATGTCCGGCAATTTCATCTCCAAGCGATGCCAGCGGTATATGCTTGTATGGTGCATAGACAAAATCACTGTGAATCTCATCCGAAACTATATAGACATTATGCCGCAGGCATATCTCAGCCATGCGCAGAAGTTCCTCCTTCGTCCAGACCCTGCCCACCGGATTATGCGGAGAACACAGCAGAAATACCTTCACCTGTTCAGAAACAATCTGCACTTCAAACTGCTCCCAGTTCATGACATACCCCTCTGCTGCATGTATAAGCTCATGAATGACCAGATGCCGTCCGTTCGCCTTGACAATCTTCTCAAAAGGATAGTAGACGGGCTGGCAGATCATGACTGACTCTCCCGGCTGGCTCAACACCTGTAATGCCATGGCTACTGCGAACATCACCCCTGGTACCTGTACATTCCATTGTGCCTGTGTCTTCCATTGAAAGCGACGCTCGTACCAGTCACACAGTACCGTATCATAGGCCTGTGTCGTCTGTGAATAGCCGTAGACTGCATGGGATACCGTTGCTTCTAAAGCACTGGTAACGGCAGAAGGAACCTGAAAATCCATGTCTGCAATCCACATGGGAATGGCATCCTGCGGTTTGTTATATTCATTAAAAAAGTCATATTTAATACTATCTGTATTCGTACGTTCTACGATGGTGTCAAATACAGATTCTACATTCGTATTCTCTGGCATGATTCTCCTCTCCTGCCGGCTGATGCATTGTCAGCGCTGCATCTGCGCCGAAGTCTCTGTCTGTTTACACTAGCGTAAATTATAGCTTATGCGGCGCCATTATTCAAGTATCTACATCAAAAAGAGCTATGAAAATTATGTAAACTTGTCATTTCATATTGACATATTTCTAATTTGTTCTTATACTATGTAGGAAGTTATAAACTATGTACAAGGGCTTGTACTGGTTTCGACGGGGGTTTTGAAGGTATGGAAGCCATCCGCAGACTCCGGAACTGCGTCATCACTCTGGAAAAAAATTTAAACGCTGAAGATAATTTAGCTTACGCTGCCTAGTGGCAGCTGTCGACTTTAGGTAACTCGCGCCCTAGAGAACGGCATCAAACTAGCGAGGCCCTTTGTCCTGTAAGCTTTGCCAGGATAAAAGATCTTATGAAGCTACTAAAGTGATCAGCCTGTCATTAGGCGGTTCATAGAGGGAATGCCAAACTAATGACTGTGATGGGAGATGCCATATTGAATAGGCTTTCGGACAGGGGTTCAATTCCCCTCAGGTCCACTATGAAAAACGCCGCATGCTTAGCACTGCGCGTTATTATACTGGTAATTTGCGGCTGTTATTACAACAGCGGGCAAAACAAAACAGCCATTTTGAAAATCAGATGGCTGTTTTATTCTTTACTTAACAGGAGGCTTTTATGGCACTTTTTAGCCGCACAATCAACGACCCGGAAATAATGGATGAAATCTTGCTGTTTGGAAACCTTCAGCATCCGAAAGGAAGCAATTTTGAAGTTCTTTATGAGCTTCTGCTAGAAAATGAAATTGCAGATTTGGATGATATAAATTATCTCAGACAAGCAAGCTGGACAAGCATACGAGTCGATGCGCTTGGCAGTTTAATTGAATTCTGCTAAATGATACTTATAAATTCTTAACCTTAAATTCTCTCTGCGCTTCTCTCTTTTGATCTTTCTTCGCGATATCCTGTCGCTTATCGTACAGTTTCTTGCCCTTCGCAATTCCAAGTTCCACCTTGGCTATACTGCCTTTGAAATACACACGCAGCGGCATCAGTGTAAATCCTTTTTCTTTGATGGAACCCTGCATTTTGTTGATTTCATATTTATGAAGCAGCAGTTTTCTGGGACGCAGCGGATCTTTATTAAATATATTCCCTTTTTCGTATGGACTGATGTGCATACCATAGATGAACACTTCTCCAAATTCTATGCGGATAAACGCTTCTTTTATACTGCATTTACCGGTACGCAGTGATTTCACCTCTGTACCGGCAAGCGCAATACCCGCTTCATAGGTATCCAGGATGAAATAGTCATGGTATGCTTTTTTGTTATTGGCTACCAGACGTATACCGCCCTCTTTTGCTTTACTCATTTCCTGACTCCTCTACCAGTATAAAGTCTATCGTTTTTTGTGTCAGATCTGTATCGGCGACACGCACACGAAGTTTTTGCCCTAACGTGAAGGTCTTCTTCGTGACTTCACCTACCATTTCATACTTTTCATCGTCAAAGTTATAGAAATCATCCCTGAGCGTATTCACATGAACCAGACCCTCTACCGTATTGGGAAGTTCTACATAAAGTCCCCAGCCGGTGATACCAGAAATCACCCCCTCGAAGGTTTCTCCTATATGCTGTGACATGTATTCCGCTTTTTTCAGTTTGATGGTCTCACGTTCTGTCTCTTCGGCTCTGCGCTCCATGGCACTGGACTGCTGGGCGACTGCATCAAGCAGCAGACGATAGCTTTCGATCTTCTCCTTGGTCAAACGTCCGCGCAGACTGTCCTTGATAATCCGGTGAATCTGTAAATCCGGATACCGGCGAATCGGCGATGTAAAATGACAGTAATACACTGCTGCCAGACCAAAATGGCGCGAGGAATCCGATGTGTACCTCGCCTGCTTCATCGTACGCAGTGCAAGGCGGCTGATCAGCGCTTCGTTCGGTTTGCCCGCTACATCCCGCAGAATCTTCTGTATTTCTTTCGGCTGTATTTTTTCCTTTGCCTTAACCGCCTCAATCCCCTGATTATGCAGGAAATGAAGTAACTGTTCCACTTTTTGGGCATCCGGCTCCTCATGGGTTCTGTATACGAACGGCAGTTTTTTCTGCTTGAATTCTTTTGCAACAGTTTCATTCGCAAGCAGCATAAAATCCTCTATGATTCCGGTCGCTGTATTATGCTCATAGGAATAAATATCGACTGCCTTGCCCGCATCATCCAGAAGTACCTTGCTTTCCGGAAAATCAAAGTCTAATGCACCGCGTTTCCTGCGCTTGGCACGCAGAATCCGGGAGAGCTTCTGCATGTTCATCAGTTGCTCCCGATAGGGTTCGTAGTCCGTCAGATCCAGATCCGTCTGTCCTGTGACTACCTGGTTGACCATTGTATACGTCATTCTTTTATTCACGCGAATGACCGTTTCGGCTAATTTATAGTCCAGAATTTTTCCGGTCTTACTCAAGGTAATAATACAGCTAAGTGCCAGTCGGTCTTCCCCTTCGTTAAGAGAACAGATTCCATTCGACAGGCGGCTTGGAAGCATGGGAATGACTCGGTCTACCAGGTAGACACTGGTTCCTCGTTTGAGTGCTTCATGATCCAAGGCACTGTTGTACTGCACATAATTACTCACATCTGCAATATGCACCCCTAATTCATACGTATCTGCCGTATAGGTCAGGGATATGGCATCATCTAAGTCTTTGGCATCTTCTCCATCAATGGTCACCGTCTGAAGTTCCCGCAAATCAAGCCGGCCGCTTACATCCGCCGGGATAATCTGCTCCTTGACTTTCTCCGCCTGACTTAATACCTTCTCCGGAAAAGCCATCGGTATCCCATGACTTTTTGCAATGGAAAGTATATCCACACCCGGTGCCTTCATATCTCCTAACACCTCCACCACCTTGCCTTCCGGCTGCCTTGTGGCCGTCGCATAGGAAAGCAGGGAAACCACTACTTTTTCTCCGGAAGCAACACCCTTGGAATGTTCTTTGGCGATATAAATGTCATAGGGAATTCTGGTATTGTCCGGTATCACAAATCCGAAATTACGATTCTGCTGATAGGTTCCTACCAGCTCCGTAACCGCATGCTCGGTAATATTGCGGATGCGGCCCTCCTGGCGCCTGCCATTGGACGCTTCCTGCAAAACAAACTGCACTCGATCGCCATTCATGGCACCGCCGGTCGCTGCCTCCGGTATGAAGATATCCTCCTGCTCCGGGTCATCAAGTGCTACGAATCCAAAGCCCTTGCTATGGCCGATAAAGCAGCCTTCCAAAATGGGCTTTGTACTGTCCTTATCTTCTGTTTTCTTATGCTCTTTGACAAGCCGGTAGCGCCCCTGGGAATTGCGGCTGATCTTACCTTCCAGACGCAGCTCCTCGACAGCACGCGCCGCCCTTTCCTTCTTCTTCTTAGGAATCTCTAAAAAGACGAGCATTTCTTTTAATTTCATTGGCTTATATTTTCTGTTCGCCATAAATTCAAGGAAGAACTGCTTCTCTTCCTGTAATTCTTTATTTTTCTTCACAATCTCACCTGTACTTCTTCTATATATTCTGTGTTTATGTATTCTATGTTAAAGTAAAAAACACCCCTGCCCATGCAAGAGTGTTTATACATCTGTAACTCCCCACCTGCGCTAACCTTCGCACAAACGAAAGCAGGGGAGCACTTCCGTATGCATTAAAACGCCAAATTCAATACCAATGCCAGGACAACAAACAGGATGCCCATGAATTTAGTACTTTTTACAATCGTACCTTCCATAGAACGGCTCTTATTCTGTCCCCAATAGGTATCTGCTGCGCCTGCTATTGTTCCTAATCCCTGCTGCTTGCCTTCCTGCATCAGTACGATAATAGTTAAAATCACACAATCAATGATAAACAGTACTGTCAGGATAATTCTCAATATCTCCACGACTACACCTCCTACGATAACTTCTACTATTCTAACATAAGCCTATCCGAAATACAACAAATATCTCCATTTATACTACAATTATACTATAATTTCACTGCCTAAAGCATCAAGACTGACGAACTGCGGATTCTCCGGCTCTCCTGTCGCTGCGTAAATTTCATTTCGTATCAGCTGGAACGCCTGTGGTGCAGCAGACTCCCCTGTATATTCCATAAAAGCAGCCAGTACCAGTTCCGGCTTCGTATGATTGACACTTCCTGCGGCCAGCTTCATATGCATCACGTTGCCCAGCATGGAGATCTCATAGATGAAAGGCCGGATATCCACCAGACTTTCACTGCGCTTGGTCTTTTTTAACACCTCAATGGTCTCCTGTGCGGCAAATTCCCGCAGTGCAGCTGCCCATCGGACTGCCACAGCCTCTGCCATCGCCTCATACACAATCTCATAATCAGCAGCCGCTACCAGCGACATGGCATTCGTTGCCTTGGTATCCTCTACTTCAACAATATTGACCACTTGGATGCCCTCTGCCATCGTGGCGTTCAGACGTTCGCACATTTCGCGCGATGCCATAGGTTCCTGAAGAATCATATCGAAGTACTCTCCGTCACTTTGGGTTCCCACCCCCAGCGGCGCTGCGAACGACATGATCATATGCGGATTGTAGCCTTCGGAATAGGCAATGGGAATCTGCGCTCTGCGGATCGTTTTTTGGAAATAGCGCATCATATCCAGATGGCCCACATACTTCACAGGACCTCGTTTGGAAAATTTAACTCTTGCTTTCAACGCAGATACCTCCTTTATACGATGCAGCTCCACATCCGGTGCATGAGATGCGGCAATTCGGCGTTATTTCAGCCTTCTGCGCCCGTTCCCATTCCCTGACCAGGAATGATTTCGTGACACCGACATCAATAAAATCCCAGGGAAGTATTTCATCCATCTGACGATTTCTGAGTGTATAGAATTGCGGATCAACACCTGTTAATGAAAAAGCCTCATCCCAGATCTCCTGTGAAAATTCTTCGGACCACGCATCATACAGTGCTCCCAGCTCGTAGGCTTTTGCAATAGCCCGTCCTACACGCCGGTCTCCTCTGGCGAACACTCCCTCGAGTACGGTCACGTCCGCTTCGTGATAATTGAATTTAATACTTCTCTGGTTCAGCTGGGCACGAATCGCATCTTTTACGATATATGCCTTCTCCAGATATTCTTCTTTCGTATGCATCGGTGCCCACTGAAATGGTGTAAACGGCTTAGGCACGAAGAACGAAGCACTGGCTACGATCTGTACCTTTCCCTGTCGCTCTTCTTTGGGGATTTCGTAATATTCTTTCGCAATCTCTTCCGCCAGAGCCGCAATGCCTTCCATGTCCTCCACCGTCTCCGTAGGCAATCCCAGCATGAAATACAGCTTAACGCGGCTCCAGCCGCCTGCGAATGCTTTCTTGGCTCCGCCTAAGATATCCTCTCTGGTCAGCCCCTTATTAATCACATCCCGCAGTCTCTGCGAGCCTGCTTCGGGTGCGAAGGTCAGACTGCTCTTTCTGACATCCTGTACCTTCTTCATGACATCCAGCGAAAAGGCATCGATACGCAGTGACGGCAGCGAAATATTAATGCCTTCCCTGCTGCATTTGTCCATCAGATAGGTAATCAGTTCTTCCAATTGCGAGTAGTCACTGGAGCTAAGAGAGCTTAGCGAAATTTCCTCATGACCGGTTGCACGCAGCATCTGCTCTGCCATCTCAATCAGATCTTCCAAAGGTCTTTCCCTCGTCGGACGGTAGACCATGCCTGCCTGACAGAACCGGCAGCCCCGGATACATCCGCGCTGAATTTCAAGTGTCACACGATCCTGCGTTGCTTTGATAAACGGTACCACAGGCTTTTTCGGATAACAGGTAGCGTCAAGCTCTGTCATTACCTGACGGCGCACCGTCGGCGGCACCCCCGGCTTACAGGCAGTAAACGATGCCAGGGTTCCGTCGGCGTTATACTCCGGCGTATATAAGCTCGGCACGTAGATACCTGGTATCTGTGCGGCAAGTTCCAGAAATGCCTGACGGGTACCTCCGTTGCGCTTGTGTTTCTTGTAGGTATCCAGCAGTGTATGGTAGACTGTTTCGCCCTCTCCGATGTAGAACAAATCAAAAAAATCTGCCAGCGGCTCCGGGTTATAGGTACAAGGACCGCCTCCAATGACCAGCGGGTCTGCCTGCGTACGCTCTGTTGCAAGCAGTGGGATTCCTGCTAAATCCAGCACCTGCAAAATATTGGTATAGCACATCTCATATTGAATCGTAAATCCCAGGAAATCGAATTGTCTGACCGGGTCCTGCGACTCCAGTGCGGCAAGCTCCAGCTTGTGCTGACGCATCAGCTTGTCCAGATCGGTCCAAGGGGAGAAGACTCTCTCACACCATGTATCCGGACGTTCATTGAACATGTGATACAAAATCTGCAATCCCAGATGCGACATGCCTATCTCGTAAACATCCGGAAAACATAACGCAAAACGGACCTCTACGTCTGAGAGGTCCTTATATACGGCATTTACTTCACTACCGATGTAGCGGGCGGACTTATCCACCTGCATCAGTATGGAATCGGGTAACGCTAATTTTCTCATGAATTTCTTCCTTTGGTATAATGTAGGATACTATCTATATCCTCTGTATTATACACATTTCCGGACAGAACATCAAATATATATTGCAGATCTAACTGCCGACTTCCCAAAGTGTCGCTAATACGCCAGAATTTCATAGCCTGTATCAGTCACCAGCACTGTCTGCTCCCACTGGGCAGACGGTTGTCCGTCGGCTGTATAAATCGCCCAGTCATCGCCCGTATCGGTCAGGATGTTGGCTTTTCCCATATTAATCATAGGTTCTACCGTAAAAGCAAGTCCTGGTACCAGAAGCATCCCTGTGCCGCGTTTCGTCACGTAGCCTACCCATGGTTCTTCATGAAATTCCAGCCCAATGCCATGACCGCCGATTTCACGTACAACGGAGTAGCCATGCTTTTTCGCATGGTCGTTGACCGCCTGTCCCACATCTCCGAGGAATCCCCATGGCTTCACTTGCTCAATGCCAAGTTCCATGCACTCCCGCG
Source organism: Lachnospiraceae bacterium (assembly GCA_047975025.1). GTDB lineage: Bacteria > Bacillota > Clostridia > Lachnospirales > Lachnospiraceae > JBKECY01. The sequence goes on along the minus strand of JBKECY010000061.1, from coordinate 10,557 downwards.
CGACGTCGACCAGCCTCTGCTTCTCATCGGTGACCTGCCCCACACAGAACATGCGCGAAGCATCTGAGAAATACCCCTTGTAGATTGTCGAGAGATCAATATTGACGATATCGCCGTCCCGCAATAGCACTTGCGGCGAGGGTATCCCATGACACACAACCTCATTGATAGAGATGCACGAACTCTTGGGATACCCTTCGTAATGAAGATCAGCCGGCGTACCGCCTAGTTCTCTGGTCTTCTCATAAATACGATGATCCAGCTCTTCTGTACTTACCCCCGCGGTCACATAGTCCCCAATAAAATCAAGCAGCGCTGTATTGCGCTTCCCGCTCTCCCGCATTCCTTCGATCTGTGCTCTGGTCTTGAGCAGCTTGCGCGCAGGCACTTCACAACCTTTTGCCCGATACACTGCCACCTGCTCGTCCGCAGGTCCATGACACTTCTTGTACTTGCGTCCACTGCCACACCAGCAGACTTCATTTCTTCCAACCGTATTCGACATGCTTTCTCCTTATCTGTTCTGCTTTGGAGAAAGCAATACCTCGCTTATCTTTATCTGGGCTGCCCACTGTGTACTGTACAACTCTCCCGGTATCTGCGCGGCGGACAATGAAAGGTCTGCGAAAAAGCTCTGGCAAATGCCTCCGAGGAAGAATACCCATAGCGAAAGGCGATCTCGATGATTTTGTCATTCGTCGTGCTAAGATCACTGGCGGCCGCTCTAATTCTGCACTGCGAGAGGAATTGCTTGTAGGTCATACCCATGTGCTCACGAAATTTAGCGGAACAGTAATAGGGTGAATACCCCACATAGGATGACATATCCTGCAGTGTGGGACTCTCCGTTACATTGGCTTCGACCCATCTCGCCATAGTTTCTATTGTTTGTACGGACATTTGCTTTTCTCCTCTCACTAGTATAGCATTCCTGCAGAGCATTACCTGATATAAGTTGCACAAATCTGTCTTACCCTACTATATCCTATTTCCGGGGGGTACGTCAACGGCTCTTCGAGGCTGGCACGCCTGCGGGCAAGCTTTTATGCGGTGCAAGCCTACCTCGTAGATTCCCGACGCATTCTTGTGTACAGGCGAGAGAGCGGAGATTTGGTGGTACACTCTCATACTATAGTCCAAAGGCACGCCAGGGTGCATGCCTTCATCTTACAAATAAATCAGTATTTCTGATAAGGTAATTGTCTCAATACTATACTTACTCTTTGACTTCTTTTTTTCTTTTACGCATTCCAAGAACTAAGATTCCTGCTCCAACCATAAGAACCATCCACAAAGCAACATCGGTAGTGTCTCCTGTTTTTGGTAACTGTGTATCCTTTCCAGAAGCCGGTGGATTTGTCATTTTGTCATCGTTATTTTCATTACCGACATTTGGTGGATTTGTTGTTCCGTCATCGTTATTTTCATTACCAACATCTGGTGGATTTGTTGTTCCGTCATCGTTATTTTCATTACTGACATCTGGTGGATTTGTTGTTCCGTCATCAATGAGTTGCCAGATAGCAGTTAATGTGATATCTCCTGTTGTTCCTGCCGGTATGCTATATGGTTTGGTGACATCCGTCACTGTTCCATCTGCATACTCTGCAACCCAGCCTTCAAACGTATAACCTGCTTTTGTCGGCTCATTGTCAATCACTATCGGGAAGCTGTCTTCTACATTGTAGTCCGTTGGATTGGCGGTTGCCGGAGCTGTTCCTCCATCATACTCATACGTAATATTGTACTCATTCAGTGACCATACCGCTGTTAAGGCAATATCTCCTGTTGTTCCTGCCGGTATGCTATATGGTTTGGTGACATCCGTCACTGTTCCATCTGCATACCCCGCAACCCAGCCTTCAAACGTATAACCTGCTTTCGTCGGCTCATTGTCAATCGCTATCGGGAAGGTGTCCTCTACATTGTAGTCCGTTGGATTTGAGGTTGCCGGAGCTGTTCCTCCATCATACGCATAAGTAATATTGTAATCATTCAAAGACCATACAGATGTTAATACAATATCTCCTGTTGTTCCTGCCGGTATGCTATATGGTTTGGTGACATCCGTCACTGTTCCATCTGCATACTCCGCAACCCAGCCTTCAAACGTATAACCTGCTTTAGTTGGCTCATTGTCAATCGCTATCGGGAAGGTGCCTTCTACATTGTAGTCCGTTGGATTGGCGGTTGCCGGAGCTGTTCCTCCATCATACTCATACGTAATATTGTAATCATTCAAAGACCATACCGCTGTTAAGGTAATATCTCCTGTTGTTCCTGCCGGTATACTATATGGTTTTGTGACATCCGTCACTGTTCCATCTGCATACTCCACAACCCAGCCTTCAAATGCATAACCAGCTTTTGTCGTCTAATTGTCAATCGCTATCGGGAAGGTGTCTTCTACATTGTAGCCCGTTGGATTGGCGGTTGCCGGAGCTGTTCCTCTATCATAATCATAAGTAATATTGTAGTCATCGAGGCTCCAGTTCGCCGTCAGGGCGACATCGCCGGTGGTATTCGCCGGGATGCTGTAGGTCAGGAGCGGGGTCGTGACGTCGGTCAGGGAGGGGTTAGCGTAGTCCACCGTCCAGCCCGTGAAGGTGTAGCCGATCTTGGTCGGGTTACCGACGGCTATCGGGAAGGTGTCCTCGACCGTGTAGCTCGTGGGTTTCGGAGTGGGTTGCGTCGTCACACCGGTGAGACCTGCGTAGCTGACCGTGTAGGCCACCGGTGACCAGTTGGCGGTAAGGGCTATGTCTCCGGTGGTGGACGCAGGCACGCTGTAGACCGTGGTCGGGGTCGTGACGTCGGTCAGAGCCGGGTTAGCGTAGTCCACCGTCCAGCCCGTGAAGGTGTAGCCGGTCTTGGTCGGGTTACCGATGGCTATCGGGAAGGTGTCCTCGACCGTGTAGTTCGTGGGTTTCGGAGTGGGTTGCGTCATCACACCAGTGAGACCTGCGTAGCTGACCGTGTAGACCACCGGTGACCATACCGCTGTTAAGGCAATATCTCCTGTTGTTCCTGCCGATATACTATATGGCTTCGTTGCTGTGGTAATATCCGTTAAGGCTGCATCTGCATAGTCTACTGTCCAGCCTTCAAACGCATAACCTGCTTTCGTCGGCTCATTATCAATCGCTATCGGGAAGGTGTCTTCTACATTGTAGTCCGTTGGATTGGCGGTTGCCGGAGCTGTTCCTCCATCATACTCATACGTAATATTGTAATCATTCAGTGACCATACAGCTGTTAATGCAATATCTCCTGTCGTTCCTGCCGGTATGCCATATGGTTTGGTGACATCCGTCACTGTTCCATCTGCATACTCCGCAACCCAGCCTTCAAACGTATAACCTGCTTTTGTTGGCTCATTGTCAATCGCTATCGGGAAGGTGTCCTCGACCGTGTAGGCGGTCGGGTTAGGGTTGGTAGGATCGAAGCTTGATGCCCCAAGACCCGCATAGCTTATCGTATAGGTGTCGGCCACCCAGGTGGCCACGAGGTCGAGATTGCCTACGTACTGGTAGGTAAATGCCATAGCATCGGCATACTCGACGGTGTCGGTGTCGCCGTCGGTGTCCCAGCCTACGAAGTGATAGCCGGTGCGCGTGAAGGTATTGGCAAACAAGGTGAGGCTCTGGTCGTAGGTGGCACTCTGGTCGGTCATCGTGCCCATGCCCGCACCAGGATCATAGGTCACGGTATAGGTGTTGGCCACCCACACGGCATAGACGCGGTAGACCCAGCTATCGGTGGGGCCGAAGTCGCTTGCGTCGGCCGTCACGCTCGTGATGAGACGTGCGGGGTCGTCGGCTGCAAGCTTATTGGGGGCGGCGGTGGCACTCCACCCCGCGAAGTGATAGCCCGGCATACTGAGCGTACCCCCGGTCACGGAAAGGGCGGTGGGATCACCTTCCAAGATGTCGACGAGCGAGGCCGGGCTCCTCCCGCCCGTCGCGCCGTTGCGGTCGTAGACGACGGTGAACCTGCCCTCCTTATAGTCGGGTATGTCGTTGTGGTTGAGATCCTCCGCCCACACAGCGAAGAGCCGCGAATTTTGGTCGGGGATGGTGTAGGTATCTGAGAGCCCGAGATTGTCCTCGTCTGCTTGGCTGGTCAGGACCGCACTTTGCGTCGGTGACCAGCCAATCCATACCGCATCGGTCTTTGTGAGCGTGAAGGTACCGCCGATGATATGCCTTTCCACCGGCAAGGTGAGCGCATAGCCCTCTACGTAGCTCATGGTGTCTGCCGGGACGGCACCGCCCGTGTAGCCGTTACCGTCGTAAGTCACGGTATGGAAGCTATCGATGTCGACGGTGCGGTAGTAGTCCAGGCCGTAGAGGTCAGAGTGGACCATGAAGGTATAGGAGCCGTTACCGACGGTGCCGGTGATAACCATGTCGGCGACCGAGACGTTCTGACCGAGGGCGGCTATCGACACGTCGCTTAACGCGGGGCTACCGGCATCGTTGGCAAGGCTCGCCAACACCGTGTTGTCGCTCATCTTGACTGCCATGCGGATGATGACACGGTTATTGGCGGTATCCACCTCGACGATGGGCGTCCATATCGGATGGGGGTCGTCCATGTAGTAGACCGCTCTGGCTGCCTGAGTGGCGCCGAACGGGGCGCTGTCCTGGACACCGGCGGGGGGCCTTCTTGTACAGTCCTGCCGCGTCGTCGTAGGCACCCGGATCCGATGCGTGGATGCGGTACTGCTTGATAGTGAACCGCTTGATGTTGGGGTTGTCGGAGAAAGCGGCTTGTTCTATAGAAGTCACGTTACCGGGGATGGTAATCTCACCTGAGAGGTTGTTGCTTCTGAATGCTTCACCTCTAAGGATCAAAAGCGAGTCCGGCAGGGTCAGGGTTTTCAGGCCGCAGCTTTGGAAGGCATTAATGGATATTCTTTGAACGGTATTGCCCAGGTCCAAGGTGCCGATGGATACGCCCAGAAAACTACTCGCTTCGATGACCGTGATGCCGTCGGAGATGGTCAGGCTCTTCAGCGTCTTGGGGCTTTGGGAGATGACTCCCTGGCCGTTGACGCCGACGGTTGTGATGGCGTAGTCCGTGCCACGGTAGGCAAGTGTGGCGGGTACGACCAGGTTCACGTTCGTTCCCGTGGAACCGAGATAGGCGGAAATGGCGTGCGTGACCGTATTGAACCGCCACAGCCCCGTGTCGTCGGTCACGATCTCGGGCGGCACGTCGGCGTCTTTCCAGTGGACGGTGGCATAACCCGCACTCCAAGGAGCGCCTGCGACCGAGCCCTGGTCCATCTCCGTGAGATAGATATCGGTCAAAACCGTTCCTGTGTTGGAGAACGCACCTGAATGGATGAACGTTACCTGATCCCCCAGAAAGGTCACACTTCGGAGGGCATTCGTGCCACGGAAAGCGCTGGCTTGCACCGTAATCAAGGAGGCGGGCAAGGTGATACTGGTCAGAGCCCTAGAAAAGTAGAAAGCTTCCGTACCCACCATGGTCACCCCCTCCGGGATGTTGGTGACGGAGGTCAGATAGTTACAGTCCCGGAAAGTCTCCATCGGGATGGACGTCATCGAAACGCCCGACGCGAAGGTCACCGTCTTGAGCTTTTGGTTGGCTGGGCGGGAGCCGAAGGCACCGTCGGCCAGACCGGTAACCGTCACACCGTCGATGGTCGCCGGAATGGTAATGTTCATAGAGCCGGTCGCCTGGGCATTGCCCACGCTCTCCTTGATGCCGCAAATCTTGCCGGTGGCTTGGTTGAACACGAAGATCGACGAGTTGGCGTTGCCGCTGGATGCCCAGCGCACGATGCTATCGGAGGCTCCCCATGCACCGTTGGCGATGCTGCCGGGTTCGTGGTCGGTCAGGTCGATGACGGAGTTGCTGGCCATACCATTGAAGGTAAAGCTTCCTGTAATTGTAGTCACCGATGCCGGTATCTTTATGTAGGACAATCTGCCGCATCCACGGAAGGCGTCATCGCCAATAGACAGCAACCCATCCGGAAGCGTTAGGGAGGTGAGAGCGCAGTCCCGCAAGACGCCATTGTTAATCCTCGCCAGGCTGAGATTAGACAAATCTATCGACGCCAGCTGAGAGCAGCCCTGGAACGCACTGTTCCCGATCGTCTGCACCGTACCCGGCAGGCTTATCGCGGTGAAAAGATTATTCTGGAAGGCAGTCGAGCCGAGGGACGTGATGGCGCTGCCCGTCTCGAACTGTACCGTGGTCAAGGCGCATCCCGAAAACGCGCTGTTGCCGATGGCCGTGATGAGCGTCACCCCGTCGGGGCCGTACTTGGGGATCGTGATCTCGGAGGGCGAGACACCTGCCACGTAGTTGAAACCTGTGATTGTCGTCTGGTCGGCAGAGAACTGCAGCCAGGCGAGCGTATCCATCGGTGAAACTGCTGCCCTGGAAGATCTCCGGGCTGTGCTGCTTTGCTCTGTAGTAGTTTGCTCTGTAGTGCTTTCCTCTGTAGCGCTTTGCTCTGTAGTGTTTTGCTCTATATCTACCAACGTTTCAATATCGGTATGCTGTACAGGGTCTGCTTGTGGTGCTGCTTGCACCACAACGTCCACACTACCATAAATATTCGTACCATCCCCTTTATTTATGTACCCATCCGGTAAGACGATATGAAACGTATATGTACCCACTGTAGAAGGGTCATAGGTATCACACTGGTATGTCAGGGTAAGGTCGACTACGTCCTCAGTCGGTGTGCCCTCAACATGAAACTGTCCGGAGTTGAGAAAAGGAATTTCGTTCTGAGGTGTTTCTTCTTCAACTGTAATTGTTGTGGTTACTTCTGTTTCGTTAAGAAAAGAATCCAGAACGACTGAATCTTCTGCACATATTACTTGGGATGGTAAGCCTGCACTTGTGAAGATAACTACGGTTACAAGCAGTACGCTTATCATCTTCTTTAACTTATTTTGAACTTGTTTTTTCATTTTGACCCTCTATTCACTCATGTTTAAAAAAATATATAAATAAACGCAAACAGACGCGCTCATATAACATAGCATGAGTAAGCGTCTATAGATTTGTATATATGCGTACGAAAAAATCGACAGGTTTAGCGTCTGTCTGTCTGTCTGTCTGTCTGTCTGTCTGTCTGTCTGTCTGTCTGTCTGTCTGTCTGTCTGTCTGTCTGTCTGTCTGTCTGTCTGTCTGTCTGCAATATTTTACGACATCTCATCATAATATCAACCTCCATATTGCATATATATCAAGGAATATATTCCACCTATATGACTGGACAGGATTTCCCCATACATTTCGTATTCTTTGCCACATCCTCAGTAGATTACACAATACTTTAAAATATACCTTTGTTGTATTAAAAGCAGTCGCACGTTCTTGTTAGGTCATTTGTACTTGCCTGTCTTCATAGCGTTCAATTCCTTTCTTTACCGCAATGCGACGCTGATAACACCCGATTTGTGATAGTACAGATATAGTACAAATCGGGTGTCACAAGCGCCTTACATAATCCCTCTGAAAGAATTATACACCTAAATTTACCCCCTCTCCACTTCAACCTTTTCTGTATAGAATACGCTCTTTGCACATTTCCTTGTAGGTTCGGGATTCTTGCATTCTTTGCATGAAAAAAAATTTTGTTGATTTTGGAGGCCAGCAACGGTCAACAACATAAATGACATCAAATCATACAATTTTGGTTATTGCGAACGTACTTTTCCAGTGCTAAGATAAAATCATACAAAAAATACTACAAGATTTGTATGGGGGTGAGGAATGGAAAAACTATGGGAAATCAAACGTACTTTAAGTATCGAACTGCGGAATCCGTTGCAGACAGCAGATGAAAATGGTCGGAAACATCTAACCGCATATTGGCAGGCTGATGGGCATAAAAAAGCAATTGCAATCGGCATTCATCCTAGCAGAACTAATCAGTGCAAAAGCGATAATACCATATCCAGATTAGGGCGCTTTTTAGAAGCCTATGGCTTCTGCGAATATTTCATGCTCAATTTATTTGAACATTACGTATCATATCCATATAATACAACTCAAATCAGAAAAACAAATTTTCAAAGCTACATGACACAATTTGAAGCTGCGGATGCAATTTTGATTGCCTGGGGTATGGAACACAAGTATCTTGAAGAAAAAAAAGAAGCTTTGGAAATTCTGAAAAAACACAAAGATAAAATATACTGTATTGAATGTACTTCCGGTGCCAAACCAAAGCATCCCAGCAGATTATATTATAACGAAAAACTTGTTCGTTATCACTTCTAAGCTTAAGACGTATATACGTATGCCATTTATCACTATTGTAATATTTTAATATTATTGGTAAAGTAATAGCATACGCAAACCGACCTTAGGAGGGACCATATGAAAGCTGTAATCAAACCACGTATTGACGTATACGACCGGGAAACACTTCGAGCCATGATTCCGCTCAGAACACCGCATGTCATCTATATTGATCCATGTGATATGTGCAATTTTCAATGCAAATTCTGTCCGACCGGAGATCATGCCCTGATGAAATCTACGGCAGGCAGATGGCATGGAATCATGGATTATACAATGTATACAAATATTATTGATTCGTTATCCGATTATGAAGAAAAAGTAAAGGTAATCCGCCTGTATAAAGATGGTGAACCACTGCTCAATCCAAAACTGCCAGAAATGATTCGCTATGCCAAAGAGTCCGGTCACTGTGAAAAAGTAGACACGACCACGAACGGCTCACTGCTGACTCCGGAACTAAGCCTGCGCCTGATTGAGGCAGGCATTGATCGTATTAATATTTCCGTAGAAGGAATGAATGCGGAACAATACAAAGATTTTTCAAGATATAAGCTGGATTTTCAAAAATTTGTAGACAATATTAAGTTTCTCTATACAAATAAGCAGCAATGTGAAATTAATATTAAAATAAGCGGTGCGGTGCTCGACGAAGAGCAAAAGCAACAATTCTACGACACTTTCGGAGACTATGCAGATGGAGTATGTATCGAATATCCCATCGATTATTGGCCAACGTTCGCTCAGGAAGAAATACCTATTGATGATTCAATCGGCCTGATGGGCTATGAAGCATCTGAGGTCAAAGTCTGTCCTTATATTTTTTATGAACAGGTAATTAATTCGGATGGAACCTACAGTATGTGCCGCTTTGACTGGAAACGGAAATTGATTCTAGGAAGAGAATTAGGTGCCCATGTCACACCAGCTAAGATTTGGAACAGTATACGGTTATGGCAGTTTCAATGCAAGTTTCTAGGCGGAGAACGGATTGCCTGGCCATTTTGTTCTAAGTGCGGCGAAATGAAACAGGGAATGCCGACTGACATTGATGCCTATGCAGAGGAACTACTGGAACGATTCTAATAACTGCTATATTTATAGTTTAAAGGAGTACTTATGAAATATTATCAAATTATTCTTGTATGTCTTGCTTCTTTTTGTCTTATCCTGGCTATACTTAATTTTTTGCATTTGAATCTTTCAATCCTTGTTTCTAAGCGCATTCGCCAATTTTTGAATAGCCAAAATGAAAGGATCGCTTATCAGAAGGCAATCGCTCTGCCATATGCTGTACTTGGTCTGTTTACATTATTACTTAGTTATCTGTGCTTGTATCATACACAACTCTTTTTTCTGGTATATTTTGTTTCGATCAGTATCTTTCTTGTGTGGACATTGACCATTAATAAGAAATACCTGGGATGGTATTTTCCAAACAGGCATCAATCGTAAAGAACTGAGGGGTAATACAATTGTTTCTGCCACCTCATAGCTTGTCACGCAATAAACTTAGGAGGTGTTTTCATTTTAGCTTTTTTTCGCCCTCATGCACTGTTTCTCCTCAAATCGTTGGAAATAAGATGTGTGAGGTTGCAAGATATATTTTATTAATCAAAAAATATACAAAAAGCAATACAAATGACATGGAAATACTTAACAAATATGCTATAATATGTATATACACAATAAATGCGAGTATATAATTCATGATACTATGACATCATGTTGCGGATTACTAAATATAATGTGCCGTTTTCAAATATAATTGAAAGGGTACATGGTGATGCGATATGAATAATATACTATATTGTAAGAAATGTAATAAAGAAGTAAAGAACAGTGATCTTTTTTGTAGTTGTTGTGATCAGATACTTGATACTGAGCATGTTGTCAGCTACAAACGCGTATTTTGTAGAACCGAAGAGTATGTTCAGGTAATCAAGTTAGTCAGAACTGATCAGGATGACATTACATAAGAAGATGTTAGAAGTGAAGGAATGGAAAAGGGATTTTTTCTATTCAAGGCGGTATACTTTAAACGGTATACCGCTTTTATATTGGCTTGTGCATTTTGAAAATATGCAACTTATAATACAATTCAAATAAAAAAAACCTTGAATATTCAAGGTTTATAGTACAGGGGATGAGAGAATCGAACTCCCACTAAAAGTTTTGGAGACTTCTGTCATGCCATTTGACCAATCCCCTACGGCATAACTTAAAAATGGTATTTCCAGACACTACACTAAATGTAGT